>SHYS01000028.1 GCA_009692685.1 Dehalococcoidia bacterium | reverse complement strand
GAGCGGACCGCTCGCAGGAAGTCGATGCGGCGGAACTCCGGCCAGAACACGTCGCAGAAGTAGTACTCGCTGTACGCGCTCTGCCACAGCAAGAAACCGCTCAGGCGCAGTTCGCCCGAGGTACGGATGATCAAGTCGGGATCCGGGATGTCCGGAGCGTAGAGATAGCGGCTGATCTCGTCCGGTTCGATGCCGCTCGCAATGCCCTCAAGGGAATCGCCGTTGCGGACGCGGTCGGCGATCATCCGGCGCACGGCGTCCGTGATCTCCTCGCGCCCCCCATAGCCGATGGCCACGAGCAACTCGTACGGCCCATCGTTCGCGGTAGCCTCTTCGGCCCGCGCGATGGCATCCTGCGTGCTATGCGGGAGCAACTCGCGGCGCCCCACCATCCGCACGCGCCGCCGTCGAGGGCTCTCCGAGGAGTCGTCACTAAACGCCGCGACTTTCTCTTCGATCAGGGCGAAGATCGCCTTCAGTTCGTCGGGGCCGCGCTTGAAGTTGTCGGTCGAGAGCGCCCAGAGCGTGACCGCGGGGATCTCGAGGTCGTCGCACCAGCCGACGAGTTCCTCGACCTTGTCCGCACCTCGACGATGCCCGTCCGTGACGACCGCCAGCCCGGCCTTCTTCGCGAAGCGCCGGTTGCCGTCCAGGATCACACCGACGTGCTGTGGGATCGGCCCGTGGCGGACGCCACGGTCCAGTTCGCGTTCATAGATGCGGTAGACCAGATCGAGGACAGGGGCCGCAGGGCGTCTGAGGAACGCAAGCGCAGTAGCAGTAACGTCGCTAGGGCTTGGCATGCCTTCAGCATATCGCGAACTAGGAGAGCGAGGGCGTCGCGCGCCTGATACTGTTTCTGTGCCGCTCCGCCCCACCGGAGGTCCCATGCGCGCTCGAATGATCCGAGACGGCCTCAGCGGTCTGATCGCGGTGGCCTTGGCACTGGGGATCGCCGAACTCATCGCGGCCCTAACCGGCGCCGTCACCCCGATCATCGCCATGGGCGGCCTGCTGATCGACAACGCCCCGGGCTGGATCACCCACCTAGTGATCGATGCCCTCGGGACGAAGGACAAGCCCGCGCTCATCCTCTTCGTGACGTTCGCCACCTTGGCCGCTGGCGCGGGAATCGGCATCGTGGGGCGATCGAGTGACCGGCGCGCACAGATCGGCTTCATCGCGCTTGGAGTGGTGGGCGCCATTGTCGCCACAATCGACACCCCCGCCTCCACGACACAGGGCTCCCTCGTCGCCACCTTCGGTCCCATCATCGGCGCGACCCTCGGCTGGCAGGCCTACCGATTGCTCCGTCTCGCCGCGACGCCCGAGGTGGCCGCGCCTGTCAAGGCTGCGGACGTCTCTGAGGCCACCCGAGCGCAGTCGATGACAAGTCGAGTGCCCGGACGCCGCGCTTTCCTCGGCTTCGCCACGGTCACGGCGGGGGCATCAGCCGCAGCGTTCGTCGGCGGTCGGAAGATCGCGGGCTCATCGATAGATGTCGATGCGCAGCGCGAGGCCCTCTCACTCAACGCCGGCGACCAGAGCGCGAAGGGCGCGCTCGACCTCGATGAACTCTCGCCGCTGATCACGCCGAACAAGGACTTCTACCGCATTGACACGTCGCTCGTGACGCCGCGCATCGACCTCGCGAAGTGGCGACTGAAGGTCAGCGGCATGGTCGAGCGCCCCTTCGAGATGACGTTCGACGACATCCTCGCGATGCCGTCGCGCGAGGATGTCGTCACCCTCACTTGCGTCTCAAACGAGGTGGGTGGCGACCTTGTGGGCAACGCGCGCTGGCTGGGCATCTCGCTGTCGGACGTCCTCAAGAAGGCCGGCGTGAAGCCAGGCGCGACGCAGATCGTCGGGCGCTCCGTGGACAACTTCACGGTTGGCTTCCCCACCGAGGTCGCCCTCGACGGCCGGCCGGCGCTCATCGCCTATGGCATGAACGGCGAGGCACTCCCGGGCCCGCACGGCTTCCCGGCACGCCTCGTGGTGCCGGGCCTGTACGGCTACGTCTCCGCCACGAAGTGGCTGACCGAGATCGAACTCACTACTTGGGAAGCGTTCGACGCCTACTGGGTGCCGCGAGGGTGGTCGAAGACCGGCCCGATCAAGACGCAGTCCCGCATCGATGTCCCGCGCGACAGGCGCACCGTAAAGCCTGGCCGCGTCGCCATTGCCGGCGTCGCGTGGGCCGGCGACCGCGGCATCAAACAGGTCGAGGTGCGCGCGTACGTCCGCGACACTCCGCCCGATGCCGCCACCTGGATGACCGGCACCCTCAGCGAAGCGCTCTCCGACAATGCATGGCGGCAGTGGGTCGTAGAATGGCAGGGCGCACAACCCGGTGACTACGTCGTCGAGGTGCGTGCGACGGACGGCAAGGGCGAGACGCAGACGAACAAGCGCCAGCGCTCCGACCCTGACGGCGCGACCGGGTGGCACCAGATCGACATCCGCGTAAAGGCCTGACCGACTGTCGCGTGGGCCGCAACGATCGGCTGCGGACGACCTGACAGAAGTTGTCCACGCGCCAAATACATCGCCGACCGACGCTGCGCGTCGCTACAATACTGTCGAATTCTTACGGCTCCGCGCGCACTCCATGCAGACAAGCGAGTTTCGACGTGCTCATGACCTCCGCCCCCGAGGCCAGCACACCGCTGCCCCCCGGACGCGCTGGTTCCAACCGCATTCTGCAGTACGTCCTGCACTACCGCTGGCGATACAGCGGCGGCATGGTCGCGCTCATCCTCGCGACCATCGCCTCGCTGCTCCCCCCCGTGGTGATCCAGCGCGCCGTCGACGACCTGCGTGACGGCGTCGCAATGGATTCGCTTGCCCAGTACGCCGGGATAATCGCGATCCTCGCGGTCGTGGAGGGGACACTCCGCTACTACTCCCGCATGGTGGTCTCCGGCACATCCCGGATGATCGAGTACCGGCTGAGGGATGACCTAGCGCGCCACCTCATGGCGCTCGACCACAACTACTACGTTCACGCTCGCACCGGCGACCTGATGTCCCGTGCAACCAACGACCTGCAGGCTGTGCGTGACGTGCTCGGGCCGTCGCTCGTGGACATGAGCCGCATCCTGGTCGTCGGCGTCGCCGGCATCCTGTTTATGCTCTTCATCGATGTACGCCTGACCCTGATCGCGCTCGTCTATCTGCCTGTCGTGATCGGCCTCATGAGCTTCTTCGAGACGAACGTCGAGCACCGCTTCATGGAGGTGCAAGAGCAACTCTCCCACCTCACCGATCGGTCGCAGGAGAACATCGCCGGGATCCGCGCCGTGAAGGCGTATGCCCAAGAAGATGCCGAGATCGCCTCCTTTGCCCAGTCCAACGAGGAGATGCGCGACCGCGCGATGCGCCTCGCGCTTTACCACTCCGGGCTGTTTCCCATCATGGGCGTACTGACGGGCGCTGGGACGCTGCTCGTCCTCTGGGTGGGGGGTCACGATGTCGTCGCTGGCCGGATGTCGATGGGCGAGTTCGTCGCGTTCAACTTCATCCTAGCCGTCCTCGCGAACCAGCTCATGGCCGTCGGCTGGGTCGTCGCGATGGCACAACTCGGCACCGTCGCGATCCGGCGGGTGAACGAGGTGCTGCGCACCGTGCCCTCGGTCCTCGACGGCACCGGCACGCCGCCGCCCCTCCCCGTCCGTGGTGAAGTCGAGTTCACCAACGTCAGCGTCGCTTTCGAAGGGCGCGAGGTGCTGCATGACGTCAACCTGCGCATCCGCGCTGGCGCCACGGTCGCGCTCGTGGGCGGCACAGGCGCAGGCAAGACCACGCTCGCGGGCCTCCTCGTGCGGCTCTCCGACCCCACCGGGGGCAGCGTCTGCCTCGACGGAGTCGATGTGCGCGAGTGGCCGCTTCCCCTGCTGCGTGACTCCGTCGCGTTCGTCCCGCAGGAGGCGTTCCTGTTCTCCGACTCCATCCGCGAAAACATCTCCTACGGCTGTCCCGAGGCAGGCGATGCCGAGTACGACCTAGCGACGCGCATCTCGCGGCTCTCCAACGACCTGAAGGACCTCACGGACGGCCTTGAAACCACCATCGGAGAGCGCGGTGTCACGCTTTCGGGCGGGCAGAAGCAGCGGGCGGCGCTTGCACGGGCGCTGATGAAGCAGGCACCAGTCCTCGTCCTGGACGACGCCCTGTCTCACGTCGACACCCAGACGGAGGAACAGATCCTCGAAGGCCTGAACGATGTGATGGCCGGGCGCACCACGATCCTCATCGCGCACCGCACCTCCACGCTGCGTTCCGCCGATCTCCTCGCCATCATCGAGGGCGGGACGATCGTCGAGCGCGGCTCACACGACGAACTGCTGGCGGCAGACGGCGTCTACGCACGCATCTACCGCGAGCAACTCGGTGCCGAACGGCGCGCGCAGGAGCAGGCGGATATCGACCTCGGTGGAGGCGGCGCGTGAGTTTTTACGACGACGAATCCGCCATCGGGAAGGTCTACGACCGCCGCCTGACCGGGCGGCTGGGGTGCTACGTCCGTCCCTATGCGATGCCACTCGCGGTTGCGGGCGTTCTCATGCTCGCCGTGGCCGTGCTGGAACTCGTCCCGATCCTCATCGTCCGCTACGCGATCGACCAGCAGATCGACAAGGGCCTGACGGACCGCCTGCCATTCCTCGCGTTCTGGTACGTCGCCGCGCTGCTTGCCTCGTTCGTCATCCGGTACCTCCAGGGGTACTTGATGGCATGGGTCGGACAGCGCGTCGTCGTCGACATGCGGATGGAACTCTTCCGCCACGTCCAGCGCATGTCGATCTCGTTCTTCGACCGCAACCCAGTCGGCCGGCTGGTCGTGCGCCTCACCAGTGACGTCCAGCAGATCGAGGCGGTGATCTCGCAGGGGCTCGTCCAGATCTTCACGAACCTGCTAATGGTGAGCGCGATCATCGTCGCGATGTTCGTCCTCGACTGGCGGCTGGCCACGATCATGACCGTGTTCGTGATCCCGCTGATCTGGCTCGTCAAGATCTTCGCTGCCGCCCAACGCGATGCGTTCCGCGACCAGCGCATCTGGATCGCCCGCATCAACGCCTACCTGAACGAAATGATCAGCGGCGTCGCCATCGTCCAACTGTTCAATCGCCAACGCCGCAACCAAGAGAACTTCGACGAGCGCAATCGAGGCAACCTCGACGCGAACTTGCGCGTCCTGTTCTGGTACGCCGTCTTTGAGCCGACGGTAGTGCTCTTCGGCGCCCTCACCACCGGCGCGATCCTCTGGTACGGCGGCGCCCGTGTCGCCGACGACGTGCTCTCCCTCGGGACGTTGGTCGCCTTCATCGCCTTCATGCAGCGCTTCTTCTGGCCGATCCGCGAACTTGCCGAGCGCTTCACGATGCTCCAGGGCGCCATGGCCTCCGCCGAGCGCATCTTCGGCATCCTCGACCAGCCCGAGGAGGTCATCGACTCACCCGGTGCGCGGCCGCTCGCCGAGGTGAAGGGTGCCATCCGCTTCGACCACGTGTGGTTTGCCTACCAGGGGGAGCACTGGATCTTGCGTGGCCTCGACCTTTCGATCGCACCCGGCGAGAAGGTCGCGATCGTCGGTGCGACCGGCGCGGGCAAGTCCACGATGATGTCGCTGCTGTCGAGGTTCTACGACGTGCAACAGGGCGACATCCTCGTCGACGGCGTCTCCGTGCGCGCGTTGCCGCAGCGCTGGCTCCGCCGCCATGTCGGCATCATGCTGCAGGACCCGTGGATCTACACGGACAGCGTCGCGGAGAACATTCGCCTGCGCGACACCTCGATCTCGCTCGAGCAGGTGCGTGCAGCCGCGCAGGCCGTCGGCGCCGATAAGTTCATCGAGGCGCTCCCCGGCCAGTACCAGACCATGCTCGCGGAGCGCGGCGCCAACCTCTCCACCGGCCAGAAGCAACTGATCGCCCTCGCGCGCGTCGCCGCCTTCAACCCGGAGATCGTCCTCGTCATGGACGAGGCCACCGCCAGCATCGATCCCGAGACGGAGGGCACGATCCAGCGCGGACTCGCGGAAGTCATGGTGGGTCGCACCGCCATCATCATTGCCCACCGCCTGAATACCATTCGCGCGGTCGACCGCATCCTCGTCCTCCACCACGGAGAACTCGCTGAAGACGGCACCCACGAGGAGCTCATCGTCAGGGGTGGCGTCTATGCCCGACTGCACGAACTTCAGTTCAAAGAACAGCCTGCCCGCCCGTAGCGCCCCCACCACCTTGACGCGCTCCTCGGCAGGCGTACCGCTGTCTCCTCAGCAGCGGCCGAGGCGCCCGTCCACCGGGCAGAGAGCAGCATCCGATGACCACCGCAGTCGCCCTCCCGTTGCGCACCCTCATCACCCGCGCCTGGCTCGCCGTCATCGGAGTCACTGTCCTTGCGGCCCTCGTCCTCTCGGCAGTCCTCGCACAGCCGACGACCACCACCATCAACGCAGCCACCAACGTGCCAGCCGTTCCGGCTGCAGCGATGACCGAAGAGCCGTGGGTTCCCCGCTTGATGACCTTCAGCGGTGAGCGCACTCCTACGCAGCGCCTCCCGATCCTTCTCGACAAACTCGATCCGGAGTGCCTCTGCGTCGGCTTCTACTAGCCATCAACCGATCAGCACGAAAGCCCCACATCGACGGGGCCTCCGTCGTTAGGCAGACAACCGGTGCCACTCCCAACGGTCCTCGTCCACAGCTCCTTCCACGGGCCGTGGTGCTGGGATCGCGTCGTCCCATTGTTGAACGCCCGCAGGTGCCGTCGACATTCGTCGTCTGCACCCTTGATCGGGCGATCACACCAGAGAATCAGCGGCCTGTGCGGCGGCGATCGACCCGTCCTGCGAAGTCATCGAGTTCGAGTCTGGCCATTCCCCGTTTTACTCGATGCCGGATCGCCTCGCCGACCTCATCGAGGCCCCCGCAAGACGCTACGCCGAGTAGGCGCCACAGCCGAGGCCCCGGAGTAACAATGAGGACAGTCACCTCGATCGCAGGACGAAGGAACTAGCGCTTGGGGGCGGAACCAATCGTGACACCCGGCGACCAGTGCGATAGGCCGCGGATGCGCAGGTCCTCAGACGGCGGCCCGTTCTCAATCGCCTCAAGTGCCACAGCAGCGATCCGCCGTCCGAGTTCGAATGAGTCGACATCAATCGCCGCAGCGTGCTCCGACTGCGCGACGGCACCGAAGCGAGAGTCCGCGAAACTAACGACCGAGACATCTTCAGGCACTCGCTTGCCGAGCGCCCGGACTGACGCAATCACCTCGCCTACCTCGCTACAGCCGGCCAAGATCACCGTCGGCGGCTCCTCCGAGGCAAGTTCAGACGTCACTAGCTCGCGCAGTGTCTGGCCACTTTCGCGTGACGTACGGCGGCGCAGGCGCATCCCCACCGCCTCGGCGGCCTGGTCGATGTAGTTGCGCCGGAGATTCGGTGGTACCCAGAGAACTCCATGCGCGATGACGGTGATCTGCGTATGGCCCATCCCCGCGAGCGCGGACATTGCCTCAGCAATGCCGGTGGAGGTGTCTACCGATACGACGGTCAGCCCCGGCTCTCCTGGCTCCCAGCGAATCCCCACGGCGGGGACGCCCGATCGCGCAAACGGGGCGAGGTGGGCGGAAAGGGCGCCGCGCGGCCAAATTAGCACCAGAGCATCGACCCGCTGGCCGTAGAAGTGGCGGAACAGCGACGTGTACTGCGATTTGTCCCCGCGTGCGCTCGTCACCGCCAGCGAGTACCGCGCCTCGTGCGCAGCCGCCCCCATGCCATCGATCAGGTCGAGGGAGACGGGGTTGTTCAGGCGGTGAAAGAGGACCCCCAGCGTCATCGTCCGCGCCATGCGCAGTCCGCGCGCCGCCTCGTTCGGCCGGTAGCCGAGCGACTCGACCGCCTCCTGCACACGACGTTCGAGGTCGCCGCGGACGCGGCGCGCGCCGGTCAGTGCACGAGACGCGGTGCTGACGGAGACGCCCGCCTCATTTGCGACATCGAGAAGGGTGACGGGACGGGGTCGGTCAGTGGCCATGTCAAAACGATATCGCACGAGCGACGCAGGATCACGGTGCGGCACCCACTCCGCACCCCGTCACACGTTCCGAGTAGCACCAGACTCTCGCAGTGCCTCGATTTCAGGCCAGGCAAATCCGGCAGCCAGCAGAACCGCCTCGGTGTGCTGCCCCAGTTCTGGACCGCCACCCTGGACTCGTGAGGGTGTCCCGCTCATCCGTACAGCCGGCCCGGGCACTTGCATCCGACCGAGGTTGGGCGTTTCGATCTCCTGGAGGTAGCCATTCGCCCAGAATTGGGGGTGCTCTGCCAGCCCGGCGTAGTCCAGCACGGGAGCGTTCGGCACATCCGCCGCCGTGATGCGCTCCAGCCAGTACGTCGAGGGCTGCGTGCGGAACTGCCCCTCGAAGGCTTCCACCAGCGCCAACTTGTTCGCCTCACGGTCGAATGGCCCCCGGAAGCGGGCGTCCTCGCGCAGGTCAGGCCGTTCGAGGGCGTCGCACAGGTGCTCCCAGAACGCCTGTGTGTTCGCCGCAATCGCAACATACCGACCATCGGCGCACTCGTAGTGGGTGTATGTCGCTGCACGCCGCTCCTCGAAGCCTCGCTGTTCACCAGTGCGGAGAAAACGCGTGATCGGCATCGCCTGTACCGCCGTCATCGCGCTGATGAGCGATACGTCCACGTGCTGGCCGATGCCCTCGCGGCTCCGCACCACGAGGGCGCACGCGATGCCGTACGCGAGCAGCATCGCGCCGATCTGATCGGCGAACCCGCCGATGAGTGCATGCGGGACCTGTCCCGGCCCCCCGCCCTGCTCCACCATCACTCCGGATAGTGCCTGCCCCACATGGTCGTATCCCGGCCGCTCCGCCCACGGCCCGCTCCGCCCCCACGAGGACCCCGAGGCCAGGATGATGTCCGGGCGCAATGCTCGCAAGGCCTCGTAGCCGAGGCCCCAGCGCTCCATGATCCCAGGCCGGAAATTCTCGACGACCACGTCGAAGTGCGGCACGAGGCGTTTCACCGCCTCACGCGCTGCTTCGATCCGCAGGTCGAGGGTGATCGACTGCTTACCGCGGTTGTGCGCCTCGAAGTATGCGGAGAAGCCGTCGGGGCCCAGTCCGTTAGCACGGCCTGGCTCGCCGCCGGGCTCCTCCACCTTCACGACCTCGGCACCCATGTCGGAGAGCAGCACCGTTGCGTACGGGCCCTGCTGATACCGCGTGAAATCGAGCACCCGGATCCCCGTCAGCGCACCATGCCCCGTCGCGTCATCCGTCATCGCGTCACCCTCCGAGCGAGGGCGAGTGTACCGCCTTCGTCCGCGTGCGCTTCGCCCGTCCCAGCGGATACAATCCGCCGCTATGGACACCCTTCGAAACCGTGTTGCGATCGCCGGAATCGGCGAGACCGAGTACTCGCGTGCCTCTGGGCGCAGCGAGGCTCGCCTCTCCCTCGAGGCGATCCTGCACGCGCTCGATGATGCGGGGCTCAAGCCACAGGATGTCGATGGCCTCATGCGCTGGTCTGTCGACACGACCAGCGAGGCCGAGATCGCCTCGAACCTCGGCGTGAAGGACCTCGCGTGGTTCGGTGAGGTGAACCAGGCTGGCAATGTGGGCGCCGCGCTCGTCGCCCACGCCTCAGCGGCGATCGCGACCGGCCTCGCGCAGTGCATCGTGATCTATCGAGGCGTGAACGGTCGCTCCGGGCGCCGGTACGGACGCGGCGAAGTCACCGGCCGTCGAGGACAGGGTGCAGCTGCTTTTACGGAGCCGTTCGGCCTCCTGACGCCGCAGCACCAACTCGCAATGGTCGCGCGACGCCGCATGCACGAGTTCGGCACGACCAGCCGCCAGTTCGGCTGGGTCGCCGTGAGCGAACGCGAACACGCCAACCGCAACCCTCGAGCGACGTTCTACGAGACACCCCTCACGATCGACGACCACCAGAATGGTCGCTTCATCGTCGATCCGTTCCGCCTGAACGACTGCTGCCTGGAGACGGACGGCGGTGGCGCGCTCGTCCTCGTCAGCACCGAGCGTGCACGTGACCTGAAGAAGCCGCCCGCCCTCGTCCGTGCCGCCGCGCAGGCCGGCCCCGGCGACCGAGGCATCGTCGACACGGCCGCCGTCAGCCTCGGCCCTCGGCTGTGGGCGCAGGCCGGCGTCGCGCCCGATGAGATCGATGTCGCCCAGATCTACGACCATTTCGCGCCCTACGTGATCTTCGCCCTGGAGGACTACGGCTTCGTCGCGCGCGGCGAAGGCGGCCCTTTTGTCGAAGCCGGCGGCATCCGCTGGGATGGCGGCATGCTGCCCGTGAACACCTCCGGCGGCCACCTCAGCGAGGCATACCTGCAGGGCATGAACCAACTGATCGAGTGCGTCCGCCAGGTCCGGGGCGAGTCCACCTCGCAGGTCGCGGACGCGCACCTCTCGTTCTGCGACACCGGCATCGGTACAGGCGCGGTGATCCTGGAGCGAGACGCATGAGCGCACGACCCGGCTTCCCGCTCCCCGTCCCCTCTGAGGACTCTGCACCGTTCTGGGAGTTCCTCCAGCAGGGCGAGCTGCGGCTCCAGCGCTGCCTCGACTGCTCCACCCTCGCGCACCCGCCTCGACTGATGTGTGCTAGGTGTGGCTCGTTCGAGCGCGACTGGGCACCCGTGAGCGGTCGCGGCACGGTCTACTCGTACGTGGTCACGCGCCAGGCCGTACACCCCTCGTTCGAGGGCCACACCCCCTACGCGACCGTCATCGTCGAACTCGCCGAGGGCCCGCACCTCACGAGCAACCTCGTCGATGTCGCCGTGGACGACATCGAAATCGGGATGCCCGTGGAAGTCATACTTGTTGCCGTGAGCGACGAAGTAACTTTGCCGCTCTTCCGTCGGGCCTGAGTCGGTCCAGGCGCGCGCCGCGCCGACCCTAGTGCGGTGGTGCTACCAACAGGCGACCCTCGACCTGATGCTTGGCGATCAAATCGGCCACAAAGCCGGAAGCCTTCGCCTCCTCCACGAACGTGCGCAGGAAGGCGGCGCCGGCGGCGTTGGGCTTCGCGGTGCCGACGGCCTGCTGCACCACGGAGAAGTGCCGATCCAGGATGCGCGCCCCGGGGAGCTTCTTCACGTCCTCGATCAGGCCGGGGCGCAGCGCGGCGAGCGCTTCGAGGTGGTCGCCCACGAACTGGGCGAAGACACCATCACCGCTATCACCTCGGACGAGGGTGGCGTGCTTGATGTTGCGTTCGAGCCAGAGGCCATAGGCGCTCCGAGCGGAGACCGCGATGCGGACGCCCGGCTGATCGACCTCGTCCACGGTCTGGAGCGCCGAACCGGCGGGTACGAGGTAGGTCGCCTCGATCTCGGCATAGGCCGCGGTAAACTCGATCTTCTCGGCGCGTTGCGGCTCCGCGCCGATCAGTCCGATGTCCCACACGTTCGTACCGACGGCATCGCCCAGTTCACCCGGCGACTTGAACGGCACGAGTTTCAGCGGGACTCCGAGACACGCAGCGATGGCCCTCGCCATGTCAGGCGAGACGCCGTCCGGATCGCCGTCCGGCGTGCGGCCGGTGACCAACAAGAAGTTCCCCATATTGACGCCCGCCCGCAGCACCCCGGTAGGCGCGAGTTGGGCTTTCGCCTCGTCGGACAGCGGGAGGTTCGCGAAATGGTTCGTCATCCCCGGAGTGTACGGCGCGGCGTCGAGGCCCAGTCCAAGGACCTACGGGATGCGCTTCGCGATCACGACGTCACGGTCGAGGTACTCTCCGAACCCGCTGCTGTCGTACACGATGCGCCCGCCGCAGGTGAACATCGTCAGCCACTCCTCACCCTTCGGGCGGTTAGTAGGCCAGAGGATCTCCGCCATCGGCATCTTGTCCACGTCGTAACGCACGTTGCTGAAGACGCGATACCGGAAGTTCCGGCCATCGCTCATCACGACAGTGATCTCGTCACCGTTCTTCGCGTTCGCGAGCTGGTAGAACGGGCCCTGGAAATGGTTCCAAGTCTCGTGGGCAGAGAAGATGGAGTTCCCGCCGGCACCGGGCTTGTCAAAGTCCGGGTAGAAGCCGACCGCGTACTCACCATCGCGCGGTGATTCCATCTCGTTGTTGACGACGTTGTCGACCTCGACGTAATGGTCGACTCCGAGGTTCGTCGCGACGACGCGCGCGATGCCGGCGCTGTTTGCTGGCGGCGCGCTGGCGCGGGCCGGCGGCGGCGGGAAGTACGCCTTGCCTGAGGCGGCGGCAATCGCAGGGGTCGCGGCGTTCGGTGTACCGAGGGCCGTCGGGATGGGCTTCGGCGTCTCGGTCGCGATGGGCGTGGCCGATGGCGTGAACGACGCCACAGCGACCGTCGAGGTGGACTCCGCCGTCGGTGTCGCTCTGGGATTGTCGTCGCCCGAGCAGGCCACGACTGCCCCGAAGATGAAGACGACGCTGCCGAGGGCGCTCATGCGCACGCGAAGCGGCATTCGCTTCGAGCGATCGGTCATCGCCAAGTCAGTCCCCTTGGTGCCCGGCCCCCGCATCGCAGTGTACGACGCACGAAC
>SHYS01000010.1 GCA_009692685.1 Dehalococcoidia bacterium | reverse complement strand
GAACGAAGGCTCGATGGCGTTGGCGGCGCGTCGTGAGGTGTTCATCGCTCGGTGGCGGGAGTTGATCGAGGACGTGAGCGTCGCGTAACGAACCCACACCACGGGCTCGATCGGCGACACGTTGCGGTCCTGAGTTCTGACAGAGCCGCCAGAAGGTGGTCAGGAGCGCCGACGGCACTCAGCGGTTAGGTGCGGGAGCCGGCGCTTCCGCCTCGACATCACGAACCAGCTCGAGTAGTCGGGCGAGGTCAGCCAGCCGCGCGTCCACGTCATCGCCTCGGAGGCCCACGCGCAGCGACGTGATCCCGGCGTCGCGGTACGCGCGCAGGCGGGCCTTGATGAGATCGGGCGTGCCGAGCAGGTTCGTGCGCTCGCCGATCTCCACCGGTACCAGGTCCTCCGCCTCGTCGCGGCGGCCGTCGAGCCAGAGGCGCTCGACGTCGCGCACCGCTTCGAAGCCCTGGCGCGCGAACGCCTCAACGTAGAAGTTGCCGCGCGGCGTACCCATGGCGCCAAACGTGAACGCATACCCGCGTGCGTGGCGTTTGGTCAACTCCTCGATGTCATCGCCGAACTCGAGCGTCACCGGTACCTGCAGCTCGAGGTCGGCGAGCGAGCGGCCAGCCGCCTGGGCGCCGGCCCGCAGGTGGTCGAGGTAGAAGTGCGCGCGCTCGGGCAGGAAGCAGTTGCCGATCCAGCCATCGGCGAGTGCGCCCGTCGTGCGCAGCATCTGAGGGCCGACGGAGGCCACGTAGATGGGGAGGTGCCGAGGCTGCGCCGCAAAGCGCATGACGCGCGCGTCATTCAGCGGCACATTGTAGATAGCGCCGTGGAAGTCGAGGCGCTCTCTGGCGCTGATCAACCGAATGATCTCGATCAGTTCGCGCGTGCGGACGACGGGGCGGTCAAATGGCACGCCGTGCCAGCCCTCGATGATCTGGGGCGTGCTCAGGCCTAGGCCGAGGACGAAGCGGTCGCCACTCATCGATGCGAGCGACATCGCGGTCATCGCCGTCAGCGCCGGGGTCCGTGCGCCGATCTGCAGGATGCTCGTGCCCAGCAGCAGGCTCGAGGTGTGGGCGGCGATGTACGCGAGCGGCGTCGCGCCGTCGAAGCCCCACGTCTCCGCGGCCCAGATGGAGTCGGCGCCAAGGCGTTCGGCCTCGATGGCGAAGTGCGCGGCGCTGGCCCAATCGTCTGGCGCGTTCCTCGACAGCCCCACGCCAATCTTCATCGGGTCGCCTCACGTCATGCGGTGCGTATCGTTGCGGCCGCTATGGGCTGACCGATGTGGTATAACGGCCATACTTTAGGCATGGAGCGTAGCCGATATACGCTAGCAGTTACGGAGGCTCGGACATGACGCAGTCACCTACGCCCGCCGAAGTGCGCGCTGACCTGATCGAGAAGCTGCAGGCGCATCACGACGAGATGATCCAGACCGTGCGACAACGTTCTGATGCCGAGTGGCGGCGACCGCCGGAGCTCGGGGAGTGGTCCGCACTGCAACAGCTTGAGCACCAGCTCCTCGCGGATGACGTTTGGACCTCGATAGCCGCTCGGACGGCAGTGGAGGACGAGCCCGACCTGACCGAGGAATGGGCGAAGTACAAGATCATCGAAGAGTCCAACCCGTTTCCGCCTCCGGGCACCCCGCGCTCGCTCGATGAGCTGGTCGGGCTCCTGCAGGAGCGGCACCGGAAGACGCTCGATATCGTGGCGTCGATCCCGGACGAGGCGTTCGGTCGCAAGGGCCTCAACACAGGGTGGGGCAACTTGACCGTGCTGCAGATGCTGCGCGGGGTCTACCGGCACTACCGGATGCACATCGACCAGATCGAGCAGAAAGAGCAGAGCTTCACCCCCCGACGCGTGGGCTAAGGCGTCGGGGCGCACCATTACTGTCAGGTGCCGTGGTGAGCATTGGTGCTGCGGGCGTACGCACGGCGTGCGGTGGGTATCGTCGTTCGCGGATGGCCTAGCATGTGAGTCTGTCCCACGGGTCGGCGCGTGTCCACGCTCGGCAGGAAGAGCACGCGCTAGACTGCTGCGCCGGGTCCACCCTCGGGACGGGGCCGCCTAGCTAGTTTTCGACGAGGTAGTCCGCGGTCCCGACGCGCAAAGGCTCGGCGGCCACGCACTGGGTGCCCTCGAAGACCAGCCAGGCGCCCTCGGCATAGCCAATCGGTAGCGCCCATAGTTCGTGACTGGCGGTACGCAGCGGCTGCGTCAGATCTCAGAGCCTCAAGTGGCAGCGATCGAGAGAATCACGCCACCCTCGACGTTTACACGGCAGCGAGTTCGACCATCAGCGCCTACCAGCGCTCCGTGAACAGCCGGCGTTGATCGGAGAGCGACGGTCGGCGTTCACCGCGGCGGCGCATCATGAGGTAGTTGTTGAGCTCGTCGCAGGCTGTGCAGAAGCCAGACGCGGAGGCGAAGTTCCCAAAGCCCCGCATGGGGTCGTAGCGCTGCTTGATCGCCCGGTGGCTCTGCTCGGTGAAGTTGTTGAGGTAGCGCTTGCGCCTGTGGACCACCTTCCGTCCGGCGATCCAGTGGATCGCCCGTGGGTAGGCTGGGTGATGATCGGTCGTGACTCGCGCCGGCCTGCGTTCGGCCACCTCGATCAAGCGCCGCAGGAAGCGACGCGCAGCGTGCTTGTCACGGTGCGCGGAGAGCATCGAGTCGATCAACGCCCCGTCGCGGTCGATCGCGCGATAGAGGTAACACCAGCGGCCGGCGACCTTGACGTAGGTCTCGTCGAGATACCAGGAGACCACGACACGCCCGCGACGTCTTGCGCGGATCTGCTGGATGACCAGTGGTGCGAACCGAAGCTCCCACACGCGAACCGTCTCGTGGGTGACGACGAAGCCACGCAACAGAGGAGCTCGGCGACATCGCGGAAGCTCAGCTTGTAGCGCAGATACCAGAGCACTGCCAGCAGCACGAGGTCGGTCGGGTACTGCAGTTCGTTGAATGGTGTGCCGGTGCGCTCGTTGAACCGGCGACGGCAGCTGGTGCACGAGCACCGGCAGTAGCCCAGTGCTGTCCGCTGCGTCCGTCGATGCACAATCTTCGCTCGGCAGTGCGGACAGCTCACGGTGCCTCCTCGTCTCAACCAGACGAGACTACCCAGCCGAACGGACCATCAAACCTGACGCAGCCCGGCCTCCAGCGCCGCGGCCAGCAACAGCCGGGCGCCCTCACGGACAATTCCATCGAGCCCAGCAAGCAGTTCGCCGTCATCAGCGTCGTCGGTCTCTACACTTCACATCGGCGTGTCTTCCTTGCTGGCGTTGCCACGCCAGTCGCTTTTTCGTCAAGAAGGAAGGTACGCCGCGCTCTCTCGCCGGCCACCCATCCACAACTTCCGGTCATACCTCGCCCGCGCGGGGGCTGCCGCGATGCTTTCGCAAACGTTGTAGGATTCGCGCGCACACATTAAGCGGCGCGGTTGTGGGGGCCTGCCGGTGAATCAGGTCTTGTCACACATCACAGTCATCGAAGTCGGGGACGGAATCGCTCTCGCTCTGTGCGGGAAGCTGCTCGCCGACGCTGGCGCTCGAGTGATTAAGGTCGAGCCACCCGCGGGTGACCCGTCTCGTCACTCTGGGCCTCGAGGGCGCATTGCTGATCCAGAGCGCTCGCCGGAGTTCCTGCACTTCAACGCGAATAAGGAGAGCGTTGTACTCGACCTCATGGCCCCCGAGGGCGCCCGGACACTCCTGAGTCTCGCCGCCCGCGCCGACGTCGTGCTGGAGTCGCTGGCGCCAGGTGCGCTCGCCGCGCTCGGGGCAGCCGCCGAGTCGATGCGTGCTGACAATCCGGCGGTCGTTGTTGCCTCGATCACGCCCTACGGTCAGACGGGGCCGATGAGTGGGTACGTGGCCACGGACCTCACGATGTTCGCGTCCTCGGGTTCGATGTACCGACAGGGCCTCCCCGACCGCGAGCCACTGCGGTACGCGGGTCACATGCCCAGAACGTTCCCCGGTGTGCTGGCCGCCGACATGGTTGTTGCCGCACTGTGGCGGCGTCGCCAGACCGGGCTTGGAGACTGGATCGACATCGCGGAAGTCGACTGCTGGGCGGCTCATCCAAACCAGATAACGCGACGACTCAACTTCGCGTTCTCGGGCGACATCGAAGAGCGCGAGGACACTAAGCAATCGGCCTCAGCATCTGCGGCGGGATTCGGCCGCGGCAACTACCGCTGTCTTGATGGCTACGTCACCTTCAATCCACTCGGCGATCGCCACTGGCCGCGCCTGGTGGAGGTCGTCGGACGGCCCGAACTCCTCGAAGACCCACGTTTCGCGACGCGCGAGGCGCGCCGCATCAACCGTCCAGCATGGGAGGCGATCTGGGAGGGCTGGATCGCAGCGCGGACGGTCACCGAAGTGTTCGCCACGGCGCAGCGAGCCGGCATCCCGTCCGGCCCACTCCTCGATGCGGAGGGCCTGCTCGCAGACCCGCACTTGAGGGAGCGCGACTACTTCCAGACAGTCGAACACGCGCGGGTGGGTCGGGTCGAGTATCCAGGTCCGATCGCCCGAGGTGGGGATGCGTTCTGGGCGCTTCGGAAGGCGGCGCCATTCCTCAGTGCCGACACGGAGCGTGTGCTCGCGGAACTTGCCGCCGCCCCAGCTCAGACTGCGACCTTCATGGGCGCCGACCCCGGCCAGGTCTCGAGGCCACGACAGCCACTGCCTCTCGCAGGTCTTCGCGTTGTCGAGATCGCTGAGATCTGGGCCGGCCCCTGGTGCGGGGCAATGCTGGGAGACCTGGGCGCGGAAGTGATCAAGGTTGAGGCGATCCAGCGCTCTGGCCGGGGGGCGGTTCGGCCGTTGCCTGGAGCGTCCGGTTACCCCAACGGCGACCCGGGCGATGAACCGTGGAACCGCAGCGCCGGGTTTCTCGCGCTCAACCGCAACAAGTTGGATGTGACGCTCGACCTGCATACGCCACAAGGTCAGGCGCTCCTCGACCGGCTATTGGCACGCGCCGACATCGTCTTCACGAACCTGTCGGTGGATGCTCAGGAGTCGCTCAACCTGTTGCCGACACGTTTCCACGCCGCCAATCCTCGACTGATTGCTGTGCTGCTCACAGGATTCGGGCTCACGGGACCGTACCGCTACTACCGCAGCATGGGTATGACGCTCGACGCAGCTTCGGGTCACTCGACGCTGCGCGGCTATCCAGATCTCGACTATTCGGAGCTCACGCCCGTGCACCATCCGGACGGCATCGCTGCCGCCACTGCGCTGTACCACTGCTTGCTTGGTCTCGAGCAACGCGCGCAGACCGGGGAGGGGCAGATCTTCGACCTGTCGCAGCATGAAGCCGCTATCACTCACCTCGGTGAGTACGTAGTCGATTTCCAGCTGTCCGGCGAGAGTGCGCCCCGCCTTGGCAATGACCACCAGTGGATGGCGCCACACGGCTGCTTCGAGGCAGCCGAGGACGACACCTGGGTGGCAGTCGCCGTCGACACCGATGATCGCTTTGAGCGGCTGGCGCGGGCGATTGGTCACTTGGACCTGCTCGGTCGTCCGGAGCTGGCCACAATCGACGGTCGCCATGCCCACGCCAACGAACTCAATGTCGTGGTTGCTGACTGGGTGCGGGGGCGCGGCCGCTTCGAGGCTGAGCAGGAGCTCCAGGCTGCTGGTGTACCGGCTGCCGCAGTCCTGCGCCCGGACGTGGATCAGCTCGGCCACCCGCACTTTGTCGGACGCGGCGTCATGGAATCGGCGACGTTCGACGGCTTGGGCCCGTACTACTACCCGCGCGGGCCGTGGCATTTTGTCGATACCGAGCCGATCGCGTTTCGTGCGGTGCCCAGCCTTGGGCAGCACAACGGAGAAGTTCTCGGTGGACTCCTCGGGCTCTCTGAACGGGAGTTGGCGGAGCTAGAGGCGACGCGGGTTATCGGAACCCGCCCTCTCGAAGGCGCGGATGCGCCGGTCGCCGTACGTAGGCATTGAGCACGTCGCCTGCGCAAGCGCCGAGGGCGCTGCAAGGCTCCTGTTTGCCAACTCGGTCTCGCCAGCCGCGTCACGCCTGGCTGACGCCCTGTGCCAGCGCCGCCCGCGAGTCCGTTGCCGCCAGCCGAACCTTGAGTGCAGCCTGGTACGTCGGTGAGTCGTACCAGGCGCGGAAGGCCGCTTCGTCCGGGAACTCCATCACGACGATGCGATCGCCGTGCCAGTCACCCTCGATGACGGTGGGCGCGCCAGCGGCGATCACCCTGCCCGTGCTCGCCGCAGCGCGAGCCAGCGGGCCATACTCGGCCATACTGGTGGCATCGTGGATTTGCTCCTGCACGATGAAGTACACGGACATCGAGCGCTCCCTCAAGTATACGAACTATTTCCCTGCCACGCCGAGTACCGGTAAAGGCTGCGGTTGGTCTGGCGCCCGCACCGGCAATCGGGGCGCCTTCGCGAAGAGCACCAGAACCGCCCCCAGGCCGAACGCCACCAGCGAGGCACCCCAGACATAGGCCGGATTGAGACCAGAATCGAGGAGGTAGCCATACAGCGGGGCGCCGATGCCCGAGGCGGCGATCGAGACCGGCAGTGTCACGCCTCGGATGGCGCCTACTGACTCGCGACCGAAGTAGTTCGGCCACACTAGGTTGTTCAGCGTGATGTACCCACCGGCGGAGACGCCCCAGATGAAGTTGTGCGCCAGGATCGTGTACGGCTCACCCGAGCTGATGATCATGGGAACAATCGAGAGCGCTAACCCCGCCAGCCCGATAAACCCGAGATAGCGCACCGGCACTCGGTCAGCCAGAATTCCGAACGCGAACACCGAGAACACCACGGTGAATGGGTCCAGGGCGGTGCCCAGCCCGACGAGGGTCGGCGACATGCCGAGTTCGTGCCAGAAATGCACTCGATGCACCAGCGTTCCGGTCAGCGCCATCCCGGCCAACGCGAGTGCCCCCAGCAACAGCCACATCGTTCGGGAGCCGAGTGCCTGACGGACGCTCCATTCCTCCTCGGTGGTGGTGGTTACGCCAGTCGCGCTGTTGGCGACGAGGACCGGCGGGCGCGACGCGCCGTCCGGGTACAGTCCCATATCCTCGGGCACGCGGCGTACCACGAGCACGCTCGTGAGCGCGATCGCTCCGGCGATCACGATGCCGAAGATGGCGTACGTCTCGCGCCAGCCCAGGGCCTCGATCAACGCCTGCGTCGTTGGGATGGCAAGCGTGGTTCCGGCCGCCATCCCCGTCGTGGCGATGGCGAGAGCGCGGCCGCGCTTGAGAACGAACCACTTCGATAGCGGGACCTGCGTCAGCAGCTGTCCGGCTGGACCACCGAATCCGGCGAATCCGGTCAGCGCAAACAGTGCGTAGACGAGCCATAGCTCATGGGCGAACGAGAGGGCCACCATCGTGCCGCCGGCCAGCAGGCCACACGCCGCGCCCAGCCAGCGAGCCCCGTGGCGGTCCAGAAGCACACCGAGCAACGGACCCGCCAACCCCGCGGTTGCCAGCCGGAGCGTGAGCGACCACGACAACGCGCTGGTGCTGACGCCCAGTTCTTCGCTCATCGGTCCGATGAAGAAGGAGAAGATGACTGGGTTCAGCGTCGCGCTGACAAGGTTGATGACCAGCGCGCCGCCGACCATCACCCACCCGTAGAACAATCTCCGGGGGAGGATGGTCATCGCTCTGTGGACTCGCAATCGTGTGTGGCGCCTGCGCGATGGTCTGGCAGGCCGCCTACTTTAGCGCGACCCCCGCACGCTTGATCAGCGCTTCGAGCGCTGCGTTGAACTCCTGCGGCGCCTCCATGTTGCTGAGGTGGCCTGCACCCTCGATCACGACGAGTGTCGCCCCAGGGATCTGTTCGGCCATCGGCGAAGTCGCATCGGGCGGGATGAGCCGGTCACCGCTCGAGGTGATGATGAGCGTGGGCACGTTGATCCCGGCTAGGTCTGGCGTCGAGTCGACGCGCCAGGCCATGCCCAGCGCGGCGCCGGCGATGGCCTCGGCGGGCTGTTTGCGGATGATGTTCTGAACCTGCGCCAGGAGACCTTCGCGAGGAGTCTCGGACAGCAGCGGTGGCGGGCTGTCGGCGAGGAAGCCGTTTCCCTCCGCGCGCAGACGGGCGGCGAGGGCGGCTCGGCCCTCCTTCGCCTGCTCCGGGTCGCCCCCGGAGCGTGTGTTCGCCAGGACAAGCCCGGCCACCATCGAGGCATGACGTCGCACGAACGAGAACGCGACGTACCCACCCATCGAAAGCCCCACCACGACCGCTCGCTCCACCCCGGCGGCCCGCAGCGCGGCAGCTGCCTGGTCCGCGGCGGCGTCCATCCAGCCCTCGGGGTTGGCCGCGGGCGTTCCGCCGAATCCGGGGTCATCCGGGGCGACCACGGGCAGACGGCTGCCGAACGCCTCCACCTGTGGTTCCCACATCTCGTGGGAAAGCGGGAAGGCGTGCAGCAGCAGCAGTCCGTCGGTCATCGGGTCCTCCCGGATTGGGGCAGCAGTGCAGATTCGTGCCGGGAGCGTACCAGCCAGCCTCCTGATGGCGATAGGATGGAGGCTGTCCGGTACCAGTTGCGGAGGACTCCTATGGCCGACGAGACGACAGCCGCCGAGGCCGCAGGCGAGGATGCGCCGGAGCCGCGTGTCCTCATCAGCGAGGCGGCCTCCGCCAAGGTCCGTGAGGTGCTGGAGGCGCAGGGCGAGCGCGTCGCCGGGGTGCGTATCACGATCGCCGGGCGCACCGCCGAGGGTTTCCAGCACGGCTTCTCGCTCGTCCTTCACGAGGCGCTCCCCGAGGGCGACGCCGTGGTCGACACGGACGGCATCACCACCTACCTCGAGGCGCGCAGCATCCAGTATCTCGACGGCATCTCCATCGACTACGAGGTGAACGAGTCTGGTGTCGGTGGGCGGTTCACCTTCGAGAATCCGAACCCGCTCTGGCTCGACGACATCTCGAAGCGCATCCAGGATCTCTTCGACCAGGCCATCAACCCGCAGATCGCCGCACATGGCGGCATGGTGCACCTCATCGAGGTGGTGGGGCCGATTGCCTACGTCGAACTGAGCGGAGGCTGCCAGGGCTGCAACCTCGCCGATGTGACCCTCAAGCAGGGCATCGAGGCGGCCGTCCTCGAGTACGTCCCGGAGATCGCCGAGGTCCGCGATACGACGGACCATGCCTCGGGGGAGAATCCGTTCTACAAGCCCTCGAAGAAATAGTCTCTGGCGTCGGACGAAGGGCGTGGTCTCGTCGTGCCGGACCTGCCCGCCGCTGGCACATCCGGTAGCACCGACGGCGCTGACTCGTTCGTTCGTTACTGCGGACGCTGCGGAGCGCGCTTTGCTTCTCCCGACGCCCGATTTTGCACGGTCTGCGGTCAGGCCTAGACGCCCCGACCAAGGCAGGACACGCTTGCCGGCCTCGTTCAGACAATCGACGAACTGCAGCGCTGGCACGAACAAGGGCTCGTCGACGCCACGACGTACGAGGCGCTGTTCGCCGACCTCGACACTCGCCTCGCCACGGTCACCGAGCGATCGACGCCGCAGGTCCGGATGACTCCAGCGGTGGTGGCCCGTTCCAACCTTCCGGCGTCGCGAGACGCGGCGCCCGCATCCGAGGCAGCCGGCACGACGCCCCATCCAGTCCGTCCGCCGAGCATCGACCTTGCGGCCTGGGTCGCTCAGCGGCAGGCCGACCTGTTGCTCTACCTCGGCGCCTTCCTCCTCGTGGTCGCGGCGATCCTGTTCACGGACTATCGAGGTGCGCTCGTGCCGCCCGCCCTGCGCGTTCCTCCTCGCCGCGTACACGTTGCTGTTTGTCGTCAGCGGCCTGCTGCTTCGTCGCTGGGAGCGCGTCCGCGAGGCAGGTCCGGTCTTCCTCGCGCTGGGGGCGCTGCTGGTGCCGCTGAATTTCGTGCTGGCGTATACAGAGCTGCTGCGTGCCGAGGGCATACCGCAGGAATGGGTGTGGCTGCTTGGGTCCAGCACGTCGATGGTGCTTTACGGGGCGCTGTACCTGGGCGGGCACGGGCATGGGTATCGCTTCCTTGCCGGGTTTGCGGCCGTCAACGCCTGGGAGGCGTTGTTTGCTGTCCTCGATGTTGCAGCGGACTGCCTGCCCGCGTGGCGCATGCTCCTTGCATTGCTCGTCGCCGTCGGCGCCACGCGTGCGCCCGCCTTCCGGCGCGGATTTCTCGCCTCTGCTGCGGGCGTGGCGGGACTGTCGCTCCTCGGTGCTCATGTCGTGGCGGCATTCTCTGACGATGTCCCGGCGCAGCTGCCGGCGACGTATCTCCTCCTGACCACAGGCCTGGTCGTCGTCGGTCGCTCCACGAGGTGGCCGGCTCTCCTGCCAGCCGCCGCCTCTAGTGCCACAGGCCTGCTCATCGCCTCGATGTGGGCCGCCGGTCTCAACGCCGAGTGGTTGTGGTATCCGCCCCCGCCGCTGGGCGCGGTCACGCTGGCCAGCCGAAGGTACTGGGCGCCTCGGAGTACAGAACTGGCGCGCTTCGGGTGGTTGTTCGCGGCCGTCTGGGGCGCGACTCCGGCGGTCGTGGGGTCCGGGTTCGAGGAGCCCCGCGCACGGCGTCGCACTCCTGAGCCTCGCGGCCGCGGTCGTTGCGGCGGTCGCCTACCTCGATCGAGAGTTTCCCCTCGCCGTCTGGATGCAGGTACCGGTCAGCGAGAAGCGAACGCCGCTTGAAGAGCGCGTGGCATTCGCGTGGGTGAGCTACGGGCTTGGCCTCGGTGCAGTCGACTACGGTAACCGGGCGCTCGGGATCGCACGCCCCGATACGGCCTAGTCGTACCTCGTGGTTGCGAGCGCGGTGGCCGCCTTGCTGGCACTTGCGCTTTCGAGGTGGCCTCGTTCCGCTTCGGTGGCAGTGGCGTGTCTGCCCCCACCGTTCCTGGTGGCTCTTGGGCTGGCGGTACAGCCGTGGGAGCGTTACCACGGCTACGACGCGATCATCCTCGGCGTTGCCGTTACTGAGCTACTCGCCTGCGCCGTGGTCGCTCGCAGCTGGCCACTGTCTGTTCTTGCTGCTGCGTTTGGCGCGGGCGCGCTGCTCGCCGGGTGTGATGCTCGAGGTTGGCCCGCCTGGAGCCTCGCGCTGACGTACGAGGTGATCGGCAGCGCTCTGCTCGTCGGCACCGCCCGCTGGCGCAGCTACCAAGGGCTGACCGGTGACCGTCCGTGGGCGCCCCTTGCGGTCCTCGCGTTACCGCTGGGTATGTTCATGGTGGCGTTCGCGGTCGCCCTCGACGGGCTCGATCAGCGCTCGGGTTTGCTCCGTGTCTACGACACACCCGAGTACCGCACGCTGACGGTGCTGGTCGCGACGGTAGCGCTGCAGTGTTTCTACGAGGCGGCCCGACTGCGCCTTCCGGTGGTCTCAGTTCCCGGCAGCATCGTTGCCGGCGTCGCGCTGGCGATGGCGTGGCCGTCTTTTGACTGGCCTGCGTGGACCATCGCGCTGACCTACGAGGCGATCGCGGTAGCGCTCCTCTTCGACACTCAGCGCTGGCGCAACTACCGGCCCGAGACAAACGCTGAGGGCGACCGGCTCCTCGCCGCCATTATCCCCTTGGCGGTCTCCGTGGGCGGTGCCAGCATCGTTGCCCTGCTGGCTGTCGGAGGGTGGTCGATGACTCCGGCGTCTACGACAGGCCGGAGTACCGCACCCTGACGGCGCTCGTGTGGGCCGGCGCGGCGGACTCGCCTCGCCTCGGTGACCCTGCCGGCTGGCCTCCTCGCCGGCATCGCGATTGCCATGACCTGGCCCATCCTCGACCTCGATCGTCTCTGGCTGCCCCTCGCTTACGAGGTGGTGGCGACCGTGGTGCTTCTCGATCGTGCGCGTCGTCGAGCGGTTCGAGGGACTGCTGAGCTCTGGGCGTGGGGCTACGCGGCGACCGGGTTGCTGGTTGGCATGGCCGCACTGCCCGCTGACACGCTGACTGCCTCGGTGGTGGAAAGTGCGGAGTATCGAGTCCTCGTTGGACTGGTCTTCTTGAGCGCGATGCAGACAGGGTTCGAAGTGGCACTGGCGCGGTCGACGGCCCTGCTCGTGGCCGCCAGCGCCGTCGCGATGCTCGGCGCGTTGATGGCGATCGCCATGTCGCAGCCGGTGAACGTGCAGGCCTACACGCTCCCGACCGCCGTTTACCTCTTTGCCATCGGGCTGCTGGGCGGGCTGCGGCCCATGGCTTTCCTCGACAACATGTACGCGCACGAGGCGGTGCTGGCCGCGGGGGTGCTCGTGCTCGTCCTGCGGAAGGACGAGCAATCCTTCGATCCCGGCGGCGCACGCTGGGGATTCGCGTTGCTCATCGAGGGTGCGGTGATGCTCGGTGTCGGCCTCCTGCTCTACGAGCGCTGGCTGAGTGTCGGAGGCGTGCTCTCGATCTTCGGGGTGGGCATACGGTGGCTCATCGACACAGGCCGCGAGCTGCCGTTCTGGGTCACGCTTGGTATCGCCGGGATCACGCTGCTCGGGCTCGGCGTTCTGCTGCTGTTCCAGCGTGACTGGTGGGACGGCGCGCGCAGTTCGGTGGCACGGTGGTGGAGACTACCGCTCGATCGGGCGTCGGAGACTCCGCAGGACTGATGCGAGTGCTGGACTACGCGATGGGAGGACTACTCGATGGTGAAGTGCAGCAGCGCGTGCGCGTCGCGCAGCGCCTGCTCGACCTCCGCAGGTGTGTCCGCGCGAGCGAACATGAATCCCAGGTAGTCGCCGCCTTCTGGCAACGGCACCACTCGATCTCCAAGACGCATCGACATCGTCACCGACTCGATACCCGTGACGGCCTCAGCCTGCTCGATGCCCTCGATCTTGCGCAGCGTGCCGGCGGCGGGGATCGGCAGCATCATCACCCCGGCGGCCGTCGACTCGCGGTCGAAGGTTGGGACTGATGAGCGCGTGGCGTGGCGGAGGATGATCTCCTCGAGCGACATGCCGGTGCCGAAGGAGAGGGTGCGCGCACACAGGCCACCAATCGAGCGCGCCGCCACGTCGATGGGCCAGGCCCCGTCCTCGTTCACACGAAGCTCGGCATGGATCGGACCATCGACGAGGCCCAGCGCCTGCGCTGAGCGCGCGGTCGCCTCAATGACGGACTGCTGCTGCGCCTCGCTGAGTCTCGAGGGCGTCACGTAGATCGTCTCCTCGAAATACGGCCCGTCGAGTGGGTCCGGCTTGTCGAAGATCGCCAGCGTGATCAGGCGACCGTCGGTCAGTAAGCCCTCGACGGCGACCTCGACGCCCGCGACGAAGCCTTCGACGAGCAGGCGATCGGCAGTTGGGCCGCAGTCGGCCGCGACCGCGGGGTCCGTGAGGAGCCGGCGGATGCGCTCGAAGGCGGCCGCGAACTCGGCCTCGTTGTTGGCGCGGATGACACCACGGCTTGCTGCCAGCCCGAGGGGCTTGAGCACGCACGGGTACGGCGCGCGCGAGGCGCCCTCGGCTGGGTCGGAGTCGAGCGGCAACACCAAGTACGGCGGCGACGGCAGGCCGCCCGCCTCGAGTCGCTGGCGCAACAGCGATTTGTCACGGGTCGCCTCGACAGCCTCGAACGGGTTGTGTGGCAGACCGAGGCGCGCCGCCGCGCGGGCCGCAAGGAGCGTTCCCACGTCGTCAACGGGCACCACCGCGTCGAAGGGGTACTCGCGCGCGAACGCCTCGGCTTCGAGGGCGCCCTGCTCGGGGTCCTGCATGTTCACCCACAGCGAGCGGCCCGGCGCGATGTGTTCGAGGACGTGGCGCTGGTCTGAGCCCACCACCACATCCACACCGAAGTCTCGCGCGGCGTCGAGGAAGTCCTCGGCGCGGTACGAGGTCGTGGGGATGAGCAGCAGGATTCGAGTCATAGCTCGATCCTACGCCAGTCGACCCCCTCCGCTGCCCGGCTAGCGGAACGAATCTAGCCAGGCGTTTAGCCGCTGCATCGATTTTGGCTCCTCGCGCAGCGGCATGTGGCCGATCCCCGGGTAGATCTCGAGGTCGGCGCCCTCGATGCAGCGCGAGATGATGACGGAGCCGCCGGCGGGCGTCGTCGTGTCCTTGTCGCCCACCACGATCAGCGTGGGCGCCTGGATGCTCTTCAGATCCTCGTCCATGTTGTACTTCGCGACGGCCCGGTTCGAGGCGGCGAGCGCTGGATTCTCGCCTTCCAGCTCGTCGGCGCGCTTCATCCAGCTCGCCTCGGCCACCGCTCCCACGCGGCTCGAGGTCGCGAGCAGGAACAACGCCTTCGTCTTCTGCGGGAAATCGATGGCGATGCGCTGGGCGATCGCACCGCCCATCGAGTGGCCCGTGATGATCGCGCGCTCGATGCCGAGGCCGTCCAGCAGCGCGGCGCCGTCACGTGCCCAGAGCTCAAGGTTGTACGGCCCGGCGGGCTTCCCGGAGTCCCCGTGTCCGCGGACGCAGTAGGCGAGGTGGCGGAAGCCGGGCACGTTCGGGGTGATGTCGGCCCAGGTGTCGTGTTTCCCGCCGATGCCGTGAATCCAGACGATGGTGGTGTCACCATCACCGGTGAGCTCGTAGCACTGGTCGACGCCGTTTGCGTTCAGTACGGGCACGTGTGAACCTCCGCTGCGACTCCTGAAGCGGACGCAGTATAGCCCGCATCGCGCTCCGCGCGGTCCCGGGTCCCTCGATGTGGCGCCTGTGGACCGCCCGAGGCGCAGCCTCATCTATAGTGTGCTTGAACTCGTGTTGAACCCGTGCTGGACCGAGGTGAGCGATGGCCCACGCCCTCGAAACCCACGGTAGCGGCGCCGTTCCGCATTGCGAGGCCTGCGCTGCGCGTGAGGCCGAGGCCGAACGCGCCGCCAACGCGGGCATCCTCGCGCGTTCACGAGCCGCCCTCGGACGCTGGTTCAACGCCCTCAACGGCACGCCCGTCGCCGACATCAGCCGTGGTGACATGGGCTCGATACGCCGGCTGGCAGAAGCCTGAGACGACGAGGATCTGACCGTGCGTCAGATTTACGAGCTGGCCGGAGTCAAAGGCGGAGAGCGCTTCTCCCTCAGAAGCCCGCGCTAGCTCTGAGGCGTGCGTCCTGGAACTAGTCCGGCACGACGGCGATGCCATCGATCTCGATGAGATAGGCCGGGTTCGCCAGTGCCTGCACGCCCAGCAGCGTGCTCGCCGGCTTGATGTCGCCGAACGTCTCGGCACTCGCCGCCCCTAGCGCTTCGCGCAGCGCGGATGTTCGCGAATACCTGCCGCGCCTGCGCCGCGAAGTCGCCCTCGCCAACCACGTTGCCCGCTGCATCGATGGGCGTCTGGCCGACGAGATAGATCGTCGAGCCACCTCGGGCGCACACCACATGGCTGTATGCCGCCGGCGTCGATAGGCCCTCTGGGTTCAGCCGTTCGATGGTCATCGTCAGATCCCCTCGCCGGACTTCCCGAGGAGCTGGCGCAGGATCAGGATCTGCCCCAGGTGCTGATTGAGGTGCGTCACGATCACCCCGCCGATGGTGTCCGAACGTCGCCGCTCCATGACCTAGCCCATCACTCGCGCGGGCGTGGTTCCGAGCAGGAACTCGTCATTCATCGCCTCCACGCGCGGTACGACCGCCTCACGCACGGCACGGCCGTAGTCGGCCAGCGCCGCTACCGAGGGGAAGCGCATGTGCTGCGCGTCGTCGAGCGGCATCCCGGTGCCCTGCTCGTTCTTTGGCATGCCCCAGGCTTCGTGGAGATTCATGTTCAGCCAGACCGTGGGGTCCCTGTAGAATGCGAAGTGGATGAGGTTGTCGGTCGTTCGGAAGATGTGCCACGCCTGCGTGCCGATGTTGCTCGACGTGGGGAACGGCAGCGTGTGCAACTCCTCGAGGTTCAGATCCTCGATGGCGCGCACCGTGCCGTCCAGCGTGCTTTCCAACAGTCTCGATAGTTGTTCGGCGAGTGGACTGCCCATCGGACGCTCCGCGACCTGCGACGATCCCGCGGTGTGACTACGCGCGAAGTGTACGCGCGCCGCGCGGCGTCGAGGGGGCGTGTATGGGCCCCGGTTAATCCCCGGTGAGCGACTCCAGCTCGGAGGTCGCATGCGTCCACTCCTCAAGGGTGGACGTCAGTCGGGCCTTGGTGTCCCGCTGGCGCTGCACGTCGGCCTCGAGTTGCTCTCGTGGTGTTCGCTGGTAGTACGCGGGGTCGGCGAACGTGACATCGGTGGCTGCCAGCGCGGCCTCGAGGGCTGCGACCTCGCCTTCCAGGCGCGCCACGTCGCGCTGCAACTTCGCGAGCTGTGCACGCCGGCCCTTGCGCTCGCCGTAGTTCGGGGCCGGTGTGGCCTCGATGATCGCCGTGCGCTGGTTCCCGTAGCGCGCGAGGCGGGCGGGTTTCGCGCCACGTCCGGGCGCGGTCAGGAAGTCCTCGCCCTGTTTGCGCAGGTACTCCTCGTACGTCCCGCGGAAGTCCTCGATCCCTTCCGGCGTGATCGCGATGATGCGGGTCCCCACCTCGGAGACGAAGTGGCGGTCGTGGCTGACGAGCAGCAGCGTTCCTGAGTAGCGACGCAGCGCCTGCATCAGCGCCTCGCGCCCCTCGAGGTCCAGGTGGTTCGTGGGCTCGTCCAGCACCAGCAGGTTGGGCTTGCGCAGCATGAGGGCGCCGAGGACCAGTCGCGTCGCCTCGCCCCCGCTCAGGTCGTCGACGTGCTTGTTGGAGTCGTCCCCGCCGAGGAGGACGCGGCCGAGTGTGCCGCGGATGGCCGCCAGCTCGCCGGTGCCGCCCGCAGCGCCGAGCCACTCGAACGCGGTCTGGCCGCCGCTCAGGACATCGCGGTGGTCCTGCGCGAAGTACCCCAGCTGCGCTTCATGGCCGAGCGTGGCCTTCCCCGCATCTGCTTCGAGGCGTCCGGCGATGATCTTGAGCAGCGTCGACTTGCCGATGCCGTTCGGGCCCACGATCGCGACGCGCTCGCCACGTTCCACCTCGAACGACACGCGATCGAGGACGGTCGTCGCGCCGTAGCACTTCGTCACATCGAGGATGCGCAGTGCCTCGCGGCCCGAGGGCCGCACGATGCCGAACTCGAGGGCGGGTGAGCGTCGCGAGGAGCGCTTGACGTCCGGTACCTCGATCTTCTCGACCTGTTTCTTGCGTGCCTGCGCCTGTCGAGCTTTCGTCGGCTTGGAGCGGAAGCGGTTGATGAAGTCCTGCAGCTCCTCGACATGCTGTTCGGCGCGCGCGATTTCGGCGTCGCGCTGTGTTGCAGCCAGCGCCTTCGCCGCCTCGAAGGCGTCGTAGTTGCCGGTGTAGACGTGCAATTCCTGGTAGTCGAGGTCTGCGATCGCGTTGCACACCTGGTTCAGGAAGTGGCGGTCGTGGGAGATCACCACGAACGCGCCGTCGAGCCCCTGCAGGTAGCCCTCGAGCCAGCGAATCGAAGCGAGGTCGAGGTTGTTCGTCGGTTCGTCGAGGAGCAGCAGGTCGGGTTGTGCGAACAACAACTGCGCCAGCAGCACGCGCACCCGGAAGCCACCCGAGAGTTCGTTCATTGGACGCGCGTGCTGCGCCTCGCGGAGTCCTAGGCCTGACAGCAGGCGCGCCGCCTCGCCGTCCGCGGCGTAGCCGCCGAGCAACTCGATCTCCGACTCCAACTCGGCGAGGCGTTCGCCGGCGCGGGTGTCGGTGGTCGTCGCCTGCAGCAATGCGCGCTGTTCCTCGCGTGCGCGCCAGAGTTCAGGACGGCCCATCAGCACCACATCGATGGCGCACTCGCTATCGAGGCGGAAGTGGTCCTGGCTGAGCGTGCCGATGCGCAGCCCGCCGACGCGCCCCACCAAGCCGCGCTCGGGAGCCAGATCGCCGGAGATGATGCGTGCCAGCGTGGACTTCCCCGCGCCGTTTGCGCCCACCAGCCCGTAGTGACCTCTGGCGTTGATCTGCCAGGTCACGCCCTGAAAGAGCGTCTGGCCTCCAAACCCCATGCCAAGGTCCGAGATCGTCAACAAGCGGCTTCCTCCAGCCGGTGTGACGTCGAGGTGGTCACGAGCGGCGTCGCTCCTCGATGCGGCCCATGCCGCGCTCCGGCACGATCCGGACGGCCACCGCGCCAGCGGCGTCCAGCTCGGCATCGAGCGCCGCGTCGTCCGACGTGACTTCGCGGCTCATGGGCGCGCGAGCGCGGCGGATCGCCTCCCGGCGCTCCGCGCCGCCTTCGAGGACCGTTGCGGGTCCGTAGATGACGAGGTTGCGTCCGCCATCGGGGATCAGCAGGGAGACCGCATCACCTCGACGGATGTTGCGTGCCTTGGCGCTCGTGCCGCCCGTCTGCAGCACGATGTCCGTGCCATCGTACTGGTACGAGATCCATGTGAGCTGCGGTGAGCCGTCCTTGCGGCCGGTAGCGAGCGCGGCGAGTCGGTGGTCGCGTAGGTACTGCTGCTGCACAGGCGTAAGCATGGCGAGGGCTCCTTCGTGGTGGTGCTGTCCTCCACGATACCGGGTCATCGATGGTGATCGGGTGCCGTCGCGCCGTTATCGCCCGAGGCGCGCCAGCGCGATGGCTTCGGCGAGCACGTTGCGCTCGAGTTCGCGGAGGTCCTGGCTCTCATCGGGCCCGTGGATCCGGCTCGTCGGGTCACCCACACCGGTGAGCACGACCGTTGCCTGCGGGAACGCCTGCGCGATCTCCGCGACGAAGGGCACGGTGCCGCCCATGCCCATTTCGAGGGCTTCGACGCCCCAGGCGGTCCGCATGCCCTCGCGGAAAGCGTCGCAGGCAGCGCCTGCCGTGTTTACCTCGAACGGCCAGGCGCTCGCCCCTCGGGTCACGGTCACCTGCGCACCCCACGGCGCGTGGGCCTCGAGGTGCCCGATGAGGGCATCCATGGCCCGCGCGGGCTCGTCACCCGGCGCAAGCCGCACGCTCACCTTGGCGCGCGCGGAGGCGACGAGGAGGTTAACTGCATCCGCCACCGCGGGCGCATCGATGGCCAGCACCGAGATCGCGGGGGCGCGCCAGAGCCGGTCCCCAAGCGGTCCCTTGCCGAGGAGGTGAACCCCGGGTAGGGCGCCCGAGTTGGCGCGAACCTCGGCCTCGGATGGCCCGGCGGTGCCTCGAGGGCTCGATCGCAGGCCCGCGACGGCCGGCGCGCCGTCGTCGTGGTGCAGCGTTGCGAGGAGCCTCGAGAGCGCGCTGAGGGCGTCCGGCAGCGGCCCCCCGAACTGTCCGCTGTGCACGCCTGCCTCGAGGACTCGGACCTCGACGTAACAGTCGATGAGCCCGCGCAGCGATGTGGTCAGCGCGGGCTGGCCGACGGCCATGTGCTCAAGGTCCGCGATCACGATCACGTCTGCGGCGAGCGACTCGCGATGAGTTTCGAGGAAGGCGGTGAGGTGCGGCGAGCCCAGCTCTTCCTCGCCCTCGATGAAGACCTTGATGTGAACCGGGGGATGTCCGTTGAAGGCGCGCAGCGCGCCGAGGTGTGTGATCACTCCGGACTTGTCGTCGGAAGCGCCGCGGCCGTAGAGGCGTCCGGCGCGCTCTACCGGCTCAAATGGCGGCGTGGACCACGCCTCGAGGTCGCCGGGTGGCTGAACGTCGTAGTGCGCGTAGAGCAGCACAGTTGGTGCTCCGGGAGGCCCGGCCACTTCGGCGAGCACCGCGGGCGGCGCGTCCGGGACCTCGAGGAAGCGGGCGGTGGCACCTGCCTCACGGAACAGTGCCGCGACCGCTGAGGCGGTAGCGCGGAGCGGTGCCGGGTCTGCGTCGGCGCTGATCGACGGCTGCCGCACGAGGTCTTCGAGGGTCGCGCGCAGCCACGGCGTCAGCGTTTGCACGTGCGCCGCTAATTCGTCCGCTGCTGGTATCGATGTCACACGCGCATCCTACCGAAGACGTGCGTCGAGGTCGCCACGGCTTCGACTCCGAGGGCGTAGCTGCCGATACTCGATGGATGAGATTCGCTCGCTCCGTCATGCCGACTCGGTGGTGGACCTCAGTGCTTGGTCTCTGCGGCGCGCTCATGTTCCTCACCGGGTGCGCCGCGGGATCGGCGCCGGTCGTTCCCCCACCAACGTTTGCAGCGCCGACGGTGACAGCTGAGGTTGCGGCCACGCCAGCGGTGGCCTCGCCGCCTGTCATTCAGACCGTCACGCCCTCCGCGGACGTGGTCGTGAAGCTCACGGAGGTCGAGGCATTCGTCAGCCGGGTGCGTGGGCGCAGTCTTGAGGGCGAGGTGCCACGTTCGTTCGTCGACAGTGCTGACATGCATGCACTTCTCGATGACGAGCTTGCCGATCCTGAGACGGTTGCGTCGATCCACGACGAGGAGTTGCTTGCTGGTGGCACTCGGCCTCATCGGACCGAACGTTGACCTCCTCGAGGCTTACCGGGGACTCCTCGGATCACAGGTCGTGGGGCTGTACACGCCTGAGGACCGTGCGCTCTACGTGCTTACGAACACCACGCCGGGACTGATCGAACTCACGACCTACGCGCACGAATTCCAGCATGCCCTCAGGATCAGCGTTTCGACCTGCAGGCGGTCGACAGGGCGACGAGAGGCAATCGAGACGCCGCTCTGGCCGCCACCACGTTGATCGAGGGCGATGCGACCTACACGCAGACGCTGTACGTGCAGCAAGTGCTCGCCGCCGCCGGTGCCTTCGCGCTACTGGGCAGCGCTAACACTCAGCCGCCTCCGAACGCACCTCGAGTGTTCCTCGACCTGTTGCAGTTCCCGTATCTCCAGGGGCTGACCTTCAGCAGCGCCCTCGCCAGTCAGGGCGGCGTCGGCGCTATCGATGCCGCGTTCGCTCGACTCCCGGCCTCGTCCGAGCAGGTGCTGCATGCAGAGAAGTACCTTGCCGCCGAGGCGCCATGCGCCGTGCCCCAGCAGTTCGTGCATCTCAACGGGTGGACCATCGAGGACGAAGACGTACTCGGTGGATACCTCCTGCAGCGCTGGCTGCGCGAGTTCGGTCTCACTCCGCAGTCCGCATCGAACGCGGCCGCTGGCTGGTGTGGTGACCGGTATCTGCTCCTGCGCAGCCCTGCCGGATCGTCCGCGTTCGTCGCGTTCGTCGCGTTCGTCGTCTGGGACACGCCCGGCGACATCGATGAGTTCGTGCGCGCGCTCTTCCCTGCCCCACCGATCGCTGGCGGCCCGCTGCGTACCCTCGTGAATGGACGCCCGGTCTTGTTTGTGCACGTCGATGCAAGCACGCTGGGCATCGCCGTTGCCTCGGACGCCGCCGCTGTCGACAAGCTGGCGGGGCTCCTTGCCGGTTCGCGTTGACGTTCGAGGCGGGCGCCGCTTACCGTTGCCCTGCACCCAATGGTGCGCCGCTGGGGGGGCCGCAAGGCTGAGATCCCTTTTGAGGGACCACTCCAGGAACCTGACCTCGGTAATGCGAGCGTAGGGAAGCGGTCGTGAGGCACATCTCCACCACCGTTCTTCCGAGCGTCCTACGACGCGCCGTTCGCGCTTCGTTGGCTGGTTTCTGCTCGCAGGGCCCACGCCGCTGCACGCAGACGGAGGAAACCACATGATCATGGAGATCGAGTGCCTCGCGAACCCGCCTGGCACTGCCGAGAATCGCTACCGCCACATCGAGGCCGCGATCGCTGTGATCGAGTCCTCCGGCCTCAAGTACGAGGTGGAAGCACTCGGCACCACCATCGAGGGTGAGCCCGACCAGCTCTGGCCGTTGCTCAGACGTGTTCACGACGCCTGCATCGAGGCCGGGGCCGATTCCGTGGTCACGGTGGTGAAGGTCGCGCAGACCTCCACCCAGCTTACGCCTTCCACCATGGTCAGCCTCACCGGCAAGTTCCGGAACTAGCTCGCATGCTGCGTCGAGGCATCGCGGCCTACGGTCCCGCGATCGCGCTATTCGTCGCCCTCCTGCTCGGGTGGGAGCTCGTCGTGCGCGTGTTCGACGTGGCGACGTACTTCGTGCCTGCGCCCACGCAGATCGTGCGCTCTGGCCTTGAGGTACGGGCCACACTTCCGGGACACCTCCGTACCACCCTCATCGAGGCGGTGACGGGGCTCGCGCTGTCCGCTGTCGGTGCGGTCGCACTCGCGGCTGCGATGGTCAGTCTCCCGGCGCTCAGGCGTGCGCTCTACCCGTTGCTGGTTGTGTCGCAGAACGTGCCGCTGGTCGTCATCGCCCCGCTCATGGTGGTGTGGTTTGGCTTCGGGATCATGCCCAAGATCCTGGTGGTTGAGATGGTCTGCTTCTTCCCGATCGCAGTGAGCACCACCGAGGGCATGCTCGCTGCCGACCGCGACCTCCTCGAGCTGGTGCGGAGCATGGGAGGCAGCCGCTGGCAGGCGCTTCGCCTCGTGAGGTTACCTGCGGCGCTGCCGGTGTTCTTCAGCGGCCTCAAGATCAGCGCGAGCTACGCGATACTCGCGGCGGTCATCGGTGAGTGGGTCGGCGCCAGCTCCGGCCTCGGACTCTTCATCACTCGATCACAGGCCTCGTTCCGTACGGACCGCGTCTTCGTCGCGGTCGTTGTCGTCGCGGCGATCAGCATCGCGCTATTTGCAGTCGTCGAGATGGCCGCACGCCTCGCGCTTCCCTGGCACTACGTGAAGTCACAGGAGGACTCGTGAATCATCGGTTGCTCACTCGACTCGGACGGACGAGGCGATTCCTCGCGCTGGCGGTTGCTTTCGTCGCGACTTCGCTCCTTATGGCTGCGTGCACGGATGAGGACGGCAAGGCGTCAACGTCCGCCGGGCTGACGCCGGTCACGCTGATGCTCAACTGGACCCCCAACAACCACCACGCGGGTATCTACGTCGCGCAGGCGCGGGGGTTGTACCGCGAGGCGGGTATCGACCTCAAGATCGTCGAACCCTCGCAGGCTGGCGCCGATGTGGTGGTCGCGACCGGCGGTGCCGACTTCGGTATCTCGCAGGCGGAGTCGCTGCTGCCCGCCCGTGCCGAGGGTGCCCCTCTGGTCTCGATCGCCACCCTGCTGCCGTACAACGACTCCAGCCTGATGGCTCTCGGCGGCCGCGGTATCGCCCGACCTCGTGACCTCGATGGCAGGCGCTATGGCGGCTACGGCGGCGCGCTCGAAACCGAGCTGATCAAAACACTCGTTACCTGTGACGGCGGTGACGCCTCGAAAGTTTCGTTCGTCGAGGTCGGCAACATCGACTACCTCGTTGGCCTCGACTCCGGGCGCTTCGACTTTGTGTGGGTTTTCGAGGGCTGGGACGTGCTGCGCGCGCGCGAGGTGGCTCGGCGTAACATCGCCTCGATCAAGTTCGCCGATTACACGCGTTGCATCCCAGACTGGTACACGCCGATCATCACCGCGAGCGAGAAGACGCTGCGCGAGCGTCCCGACCTCGTTAGGCGTTTCCTCGAAGCGACGACGCGTGGCTACCAGGCTGCCGCTTCGAGTCCCGCCGACGCGGCAGCCGCCCTCCTCGGGGCAGCCCCGGAGTCAGGCGCCGACCTGGTACGCGCGAGCGCGGGCTACCACGCGCCGAAGTACCTCACAGCCGACGGACGCTGGGGGCGGCAGCAGGCCCAGACGTGGGCGGACTTTGCCGTGTTCCTCCGCAAGTCCGGGCTCCTCGAGAAGGACGTCGATACCTCGAAGGCGTTCACTAACGACTACCTGCCGAAATAGGGCCGTGGTGATGAGGACGAACGCGTGACCACGATGTCGCGGCCTGCCGCGCCCGCTATCGAGGTGCGCGCGCTGCGCCACGCCTTCGGGGGCGAGCGGCGCGTGCCTGCGCTCGATGGCGCAACGCTCGAAGTTCCGGGCGGCGCCTTCGCGAGTGTGATCGGGCGCAGCGGCTGCGGAAAGAGCACGCTGCTACGCGTCCTCGCCGGTGTGCTTGTCCCCGACGAGGGGAGTGCGCGCATCGCCGGGCATGACGTCCTCGGCCACCCCGGTAGTGCGGCGTTCATGCCGCAGCGCGACACGCTGTTGCCGTGGCGTCGCGTTCTCGGTAACGCCGTGCTGGGTGCGGAGCTCCGAGGGCTGCCCGCTGCGGAGTCCGAGGTACGTGCCCGGTCTCTGTTCCCCCGCTTTGGCCTAGAGGGATTCGAGCGCGCCTGGCCCGCCGAGCTTTCCGGCGGGATGCGTCAGCGACTTGCACTGCTGCGCACGTTCCTTACGCCCGGGGTGCTGCTGCTCGATGAGCCGTTTGGGGCGCTCGACGCGCTCACCAGACGGGAGATGCAACTCTGGTTGCAGGGCGTCTGGCGCGAGACGAGCGCCGCTGCTGTGCTCCTGGTGACGCACGATATCGATGAGGCGCTGCTGCTGTCGGACCTCGTCTATGTGATGTCAGACCGGCCCGGTCGCGTGGTAGCGCGCGTCGAGGTGCCACTGCGCCGACCTCGTATCTCGCAGGACGTCACGACGCCGGTGTTTGCCGAGCTGAAGGCGCGAGTGCTCGGGGCTCTCGATGGCGGCGGCGGGCGCTCCTAGAAGCCGAAGCTGTCGAAGGTCGCCGCGTCGACGACCGTCACCTGCGAGGCCGCGGGCAGGTCGATGACCTCAGGGCTCCCGTACTCGAAGAGTTCGTAGGTGAAGACCATGGCCGGTGCCGTGCCCGTGGTGGGCGCACCCGCGCCGCCGAGTCCGAAGGCGCCGACGTCGAGCGTCGTCGACATCCGCCTCGGCAGACCTTCGCTGTCGATCCAGGCGTCGTATGGGAGGCTGAGGACGCCGAGCAGCGGCAACGCCGCGTCGAACTGCACCAGCTCCTCAGGGGCTCGCGCCTCTGCCTGCATGGGCTGCGCCATGTTGAGCGCGCCACGGTAGCGCGTGGTGGCCACACTCCGGACCTGCTCCGAGCCGATTACCGTGATCGCGCCATCGATGGACTTCAGGTGCGCGAGGTAGTCCGCCGGGCTACCCGGGTTCCCGAACCCAAGGTTGCCAATCGCCCCGAAGCCGCTGATGGCATCGAGGTCTGGTTCCTCTCCGGCGGTCACGGCCATCGACGCCCACGGCGTTTTCACGCCCTGTTACGCCAGCATGGGCATGCGGAGATAGACGGTGCTTCCGTCCTGAATGACCTGGACGTTGCCGTCGCCGAACGCCGCATCGAACTCCGCCGCAGACGCTTCGCCACTGGCGATGAGCACTTCACGCAGCGCGCGCATATTCAGACTCAGCGAGCTGCGATTCGAGCGCTGGTCGACCGACCCTGCGCCCTTCAAAGCGAGCGCGCCGCCCGGAATCTCGGGAATCCCGCGCACCGCCATCTCGAAGCTGTAGCGATCGCCGCTCTGTTCGGCGGCGAGCGTCGCATCCGTCATAAGGCGTTGATTCCAAACCCGACCCGTGACGAGTTCATCGAGATCATGCGTCGTGAGGCCGCGGCGCAGCGTATCGACTTTGTGCGCCCCACGGCGGCGGATTTCGTGGACGAGTTCTACCTCGGCGCGGGTCGCATGCCGCGTGGTTCTCACCACGGAGACATTCTCCGCAACCTCTCCGACCTTGCCCGCTTCGAGGGCGTCCCGGTAGTGATGACCACCGAGCGGCTACGCGCCGCCGCCGAGGCCTTCTTCGTCCTCGATTCGAACTAACGGGAAACCTGCGGAGCGCCCCGCCCGGCAACGCGGCCGCGGCGTCGAGGTTAGTTGGTACGGCCCTGCGCACGGGAGATCGCTCGCAGGATCATCCCCTTCTCCGGGAGGGGCTTCCAGCCGGCCGGGGTGTTGTAGTAGCGGCAGCCGTTGCTCGTCTCGTCTGGCTGACGGTCGGCGTATTCCACATCGAAGCCCTCGACCTTGATCGAGGGTGAACCGATCACGTTCGCGATCTTCGCGTCCTCGTCCGTGCGAACCATGATCTCTTCGATTTCCGCTTCGACCCCGGCTTCGGCGATCGCCTCCTGCAGGAGCGCGCGGGCCTGGTCTTTGTGGGCGCAACCCTCGCTCAGCATCATCTGGATCTTCACTCGTGTTCCCCCTCCGCGTGCGGTTTCGTCCCGCGTATTCTCGTCTCAGACTACCGAATCGGGAAGCGGGCCGTGGCCTCGCCCAGGGGTTCCATGCCAGGTAGCGATGATCCACAAGTCGTGCCCGAAGGCTAGGGGTGGCAGGGCGGTGGGATCGAAGAAGTCGACATCGAACGCCTCGGGTCCGGGAGCGGGCTCCCCTTCCGATTCGCCTTCGTAGATGACGAACACTACGGGGTTCCCCGTCTGGCTGTGGACGCCGAGGAGGCGGGTGATCCGTACGAGCAGGCCGGTCTCCTCGAGCACCTCGCGCGCGGCTGCCTCCTCGACAACCTCACCGCGGTCGACGTAGCCCGACGGGAACGACCAGAGTCCGAGGCCCGGTTCGTGGTTACGCTGGACCAGCAGCACCCGTCCTTCGCGGCTCACCAGGACACCGGCTGCTACCTTCGGGTCGCGCCATTGCACGACGTGGCAACCGGGGCAGGCCGGCGGGTCGCCGCTCGCGCCGTCGAGGGAGGAGCCGCAGCGTCCGCAGTAGCCTGCGGGTGATGGTCCTTCGCCGGTCGAGGCCACTCCCGGCTCCCTAGAAGAACAGCACCACGCGGCGGAATCGCTCGACGTAACGTCCATCCGGTTCGCGCCAGAACTCACGCATACGCGCGAAAAGCTCCTCGGGGAACTGGCTGGCGTGTGCGCGCATCGCCTCGATCTTGGTTTCCAGGACGGCGGTGATGTCGGCGCCAAAATTCGAGTGGTTCGAGCCCCAGAGGTAGATCTCGCGGACCTTGTGCGGGGTCAGTCCTTCCGCGATGTGCTGCGGGAAGTTGAGGCGGTCCCGCGCCGTCGGGTAGATGGCGTCGATCGTCGCCAGTCCCGTGGCGCGGTGATCGCTGTGGTTCACGAACGAGTCATTGATGATCACGGGTTCTGGGTCGTGCGTGTAGACCGCGAACGGGCGGAACGTGCGGATCTCCCGGGTGATGGCCTCGACGGTGGTGCGCGACACCTCGAGTTCGCCGTCGGTGAACCCGAGGAAGCCGACGCTCGCGACCCCGAGGATGCGCGCGGCGGCGCGCTGCTCCTTCTCGCGTGTGGCCGTCAGCATCGCCGGTGTCTGGGTGGCGTCATCGGAGCCCTTGGACCCGTCGGTGGCGACGAGGTAGCGCACTTCCCAGCCCCCCTGCGCGAGCAGCGCGGCAGTTCCGGCTGCACCGAAGTCGGCGTCGTCCGGGTGAGCTGCAACGACCAGCGCGCGGCGCAGTTCACCGGCCGCCTCGTTAGGCTCGCCCGGGCGCTCCCGACCAAAGAGGTCCTCGAGTCCAGCTGGCATAGCTTCCCCTCCGCGGTCGTGCGCTTCTCCAAAGCCTATGGCTCCGGCGTCACCATGCGGGTGGCGAGGCTGCGTTGCCCGGGGATTGACCGGCAGCAGCGAGCAACGTAACTTATTTACAGAACATTTGTGCCGGATGGGCGTTCTCGCTCGCGCTGGCCGGTTGGTAGAGTTGGTGAAGGAGCACGTTGTGGCCGATGGTCTCTCGCCGAAGCAGCAGCGCATGATCGAGTTCCTCCGCGCCTTCCTTGATGAGCACGACTACCCGCCGTCGATCCGCGACATCCAGCAGGGCTGCGATATCTCCTCCACATCGGTGGTGGACTACAACCTCAAGCGGTTGGAGGAGAAGGGACTGATCCGGCGAGACCGCGAGGTCTCTCGCGGTCTCGAACTCCTCGGTGCCGGGGGGCGTCGCTCGCGTACCGTGCGCGTGCCCGTCATCGGCAAGATCGCGGCCGGTCTGCCGATCCCGATGCCGCCCGAGGCGCTGGTGGCCGACGCGTACGACGATGCGATCGAACTCACCGAGGTGCAAACGCGCGGCAAGGCCAACGTCTACGCCCTTCGCGTGGAGGGCACCTCGATGATCGACGCGCTGATCAACGATGGCGACATCGTGATCCTCGAGCCCGTGCACTCCTGTGACGACGGTGAGATGGTGGCGGTCTGGCTCCGCGACGAGCACGAGACGACACTCAAGCAATTCTTCCACGAGGGTGATCGCATCCGCCTGCAGCCGATGAACGCGACCATGAAGCCGATCTACACCCGCCCTGACAACGTCGAGGTGCAGGGCCGCGTGGTCACCTCGATCCGGTCCTGGGGAGCCTGAGGCACCACGGCGTCCCCCATCAGGCGTTGCCTCCGGCGTTCGGTCGTTCGTCGCTCGCAGGCCGAGTATCCTGCGGCGCATTCACGGCCCTGCCGCCGTGAGGTCTGATGGCAGCGATGCCGATCCTCTCCGTTCGTGGGTTGAGCGCGTCCTATGAGACGCCGATGGGGCGGATCGTCGCCGTCCGCGATGTCGACCTCGACCTGCACGAGGGCGAAGTGGTCGCCCTGGTCGGTGAGTCGGCCGCCGGCAAAAGCTCGGTCGGGCTCGCGATCCTCCGACTCCTGCCGAATAACTCCACCGTCGAGGCAGGCGTGGTGCGCTATCGCGGCGAGTCGCTCCTCGACGCGGCGCCTGCCAGGCTGCGCCAGATCCGCGGCGCCGAAGTCGCTATGATCTTTCAGGATGCGCAGTCGGTGCTGACCCCGACAATCGACGTGGGTGACCAGCTGGCCGAGGTCTACTCCGCGCATCTGCAGCTGTCGCGGAAAGAGGCGCGTGCGCGCGCCCTCCAGAAGCTGCGCGAAGTGTTCCCGGACGCGGAGCGCGTCGCGCAGTCGTACCCGTTCCAGCTGTCGGGCGGCATGGCGCAACGCGTCATGATCGCCATGGCGACGGCCCTCAGTCCGAAGGTCATCATTGCCGACGAGCCCACGGCCAACCTCGACCCTGTCGTGCGCCTCGAGACGCTCGCCGCCCTCGAGCGTCTGCGTGACGTCGAGGGCGTGGCGATCCTCCTGATCACGCACGACTTCGGCGTGGTCGCGCGCCTCGCCGACCGCGTGGCGGTGATGTACGCCGGTGGGCTGGTGGAGACCAGCGACGTGCGCACGGCGTTGCGCGAGCCACGACATCCATACACGTTCGGGCTGCTCTCCAGTCTGCCGGCCTTTGCCACCGAGCGCGGTCAGCTGGTGCCGATGCCGGGGCAACCGCCCGATCTTGCGACGCTGGGACCAGAATGCCCCTTCCTCGCTCGCTGCTCGAAGGCGACGCTGCGCTGCCGGAATGACGTGGCGCCGAGGCTGGCACCGTACGACGAGGACGAGACCCACCTCGTCGCTTGCTACAACCCGATCGCGGTTACCCTGCGGAGACGTGAGGGGGCCTGACGCCCTCCGCATAGGCGTGGTCCTCGAGGGCTGGTTCCTGCGCAGGCGCCCAGTCGGGTCAGTCCGTCCTCCCCGCTCGTGCTGAGCCCGTCGAAACACGAGCGCGAATGGCGAACGACCCCTAGCCTCGTGCAGCGGCAGGCCTCGAGGCTGGGCGCGCTGAGGCACCGCCGAGAATCTCACCCAGCCGGATGACGAGGAGTTCGAGCGCCAGATCGGCCCCGGTCTCGCCCGTCTTCACCGCATGGTCGGACGATTCGATGGCGCGCAGCGCTGACTCGACGGCTGCGGTTGAGGTGGCTCGCGCCTGCTCGAGGAGCTTGCGCAACGGGTAGTCGCCGGTGACACCGGTCGCCTCGCCAATTGCTCCCTGCGCCGCCCCTTCCTCGATGAGCTCGCGTGCCCGCACCAGATTGCGCACCTGTCGGGCCAGCATGGCCTGGACGCGCAGCGGCTCCTCGCTGCCGTGGGCGAGCATCCGGCGCAGCATGACGAGCGCCTGCCCGGTGCGGCCTTCGACGACTGCGTCGACCAGGTTGAAGATGTTCGACTCCTGCGCCTCCGGTGTCAGGAGCACGACATCACTGGCTGTCACCGCTCGCCCCGTGGCGTAGCGCGCCAGTTTCTCGAGTTCACCGGCGAGCGTGCGCAGGTCGGAGCCGACGTGGGAGGCGAGCGCCTCCGCGGCCTGCGGCTCGATCGCGATTCCCAGGCTGGCCGCGCGTGCGCGCAGCCACGAGATCACCTCGTTGTCGCGACCTGTTGCGCGCAGCGCTCGGAACTCCCGAACGTCGGCCCCCGGTACCTCGCGGAGCGTGCGCACGAAGGCGGATCGTCCAAAGGCAGTGACCGCGTCGCGGCTCGCCAGCGGCTCGATGAGCGCGAGGTGGTTCGTGGGCGGCAGCGCCGCCAGCGCCTCGATGACGGGTGTCCACTCGGCGACGGCGTTGCGCCCGCCGGCTGAGGCGAGCAGTCCCTCCACGACCACGAGCCGGGCTGCGGCGAGAAAGGGCAGTGTCGAGATGTGCTGCAGCAGGACGGACGGCGTGAGCCCGCGTGCCGGCGGGGTGCTCGTGTTCGTGCCGAGGAAGCCGTCGGTGTCGAGGCGCGTGCGCAGCTCGGTCAGCGCTTCGCCGATCCGGAACTCGTCTGCGCCGAAGTACAGGTGCAGCACGTCAGTCGATCTCCAGCTGCCACCCGAACCACGTCGCTCCCGTCGTGAGCGCGAAGATGCCCGTGCCCGGCCAGAGCAACGTGGTCAACAGCTCATCGAGCGGATTCGTTATGCCGCCTGCGGCCGCCGCCGCCGCCCGGTATCCCGCCCACGCGAGGGCGAGCGCTAGGCCCGGTAGCGGGAGCCACCACGGGAAGCGCGGGTCGTCGTCGTTGACCAGCGCGTGCCGCAGCAGCTCGCCCGCGGTCGGTGGTGTTGCGGAGCCCGTGACGTCCTCGGTCTCCGGCTCGTCAGCGTTGTCCATGGTCCCCCTCGTGCACCGGGGTTGCATCGTAGCGCGCACCCACCGCCAGCAGCTGAGCCCGACCAGCACGAGGAGAGCGATGGTCGCGGCCGTCAGGGCAAGTTGCGTGCCGCCTCGATCGACGGCAAGGCCGAGGCTCAGCGTCGGGATGATCCCGCCGACCTGAACCACGGCTTGCGAGATCGAAAGCGTTGTCGCGCGCTCGCCGCCGGTACACGCCTCGACAGGTAATCCGACAGCAGCGGGAGCAGGACGTTCCATGCGAACGGCGCAGCGAGCATCAATGGGAACAGCCACAACCTCTCCCCGGCGGCGCCGGCGAGCGAGTGGACCGCGAAGGGCGCCAGCACGCCCAGTGTCCTCGTGAATCCGAAGCGCCTCAGCAGCCCACCCGCCGCGAGGCCGCCCGCGCCTACCGCTCGCCGACATGGTGTTCGCCTGCACACTCAAGGTGTTCGAGGGCTTCTCGTCCCGGCGATTCATGAGCGCGCTCCGCGAGGCGCAGGCGGGCGGCTTCATCGAGCACACACCGCACTTCAACTCGATCAACGGCTACCTCGCGGATCCTGCCGTGACGCCCGTACTCGCTGGACTCGTGCGCGCCTCGGCCATGCCGCTTGCAGGCATCGAGACCAGCTTCGCCATAGATAGCACCGGTTTCGGCACCGGACGCTTCCAACGCTGGTACACGCATCGGTACGGCAGGGAGACCGAGCGCCGGGAGTGGGTAAAGCTGCATGCGATGATCGGCGTCGAGACGTTGGCCGTCACCGCTGCCGAGGTCACGAACGGCAACGCGAACGAGTCCCCGCGTTTCATCCCTCTCATCGGGCAAACGCCGGGTGCCTTCGACGTACAGGAAGTCCTCGCCGACCGTGGTTACATGTCGCGGAGCAACCTCCGCGTGGCGTTGCAGATGGGCATCTCGCCGCTGATTCCCGAGAAGGTCAACGTGCGGCCTCCGGTTCCGGGGAGCGTGCTGTACCAGCTCTACCATCAGTTTGCCTTCAACCGCGACGCGTTTCTCGCTCGGTACCACCAGCGCTCGAACGTCGAATCGGCATTCAGCGCGATCAAGCGGAAGTTCGGCGATGGCCTGCGCACCAAGAGCTTCGACGGCAACGTGAACGAGACGCTCGCGAAGGTCATCTGCCACAACCTGTCCGTCGTCATCCGCACCAGCCACACTCTCAACGTCGAACCTGTTTTTCGTGCAGGACTGCCCGCTGCCCAAGAATTCGGCCTCTGGTAAGGGCTTTTGGGCAAAGCCCCGATGAGGTAGATGACCAACACAGCCTCGCCGAGGAACGACCAACGCAGGATCCACCACGCCGACAGCCAGCGCAGGTTGTGCTCGAGGGCTGCGGTTGTCTGGCGTCCGGCCGAGGCGGTCATGCCCTGAGTGTACCGAGGCAGCTGGTGCGCCTCGGCGCACTCGGGCAGTACGTGTTACAGGAAGAGGTCCATCTCGATGGGTCGCACGAGCTCGGAGGCCGAGCCCTCGCCCGCCTGGTAGGGGAAGCCACGCACGATCGCGGCCGGCACGGCGTCGAGCTTGCCCATGACGAGTTCGGCGGCGCCCGCCAGCTCGTCGGCCACGCAGATCGTGGTCACTCGCAGCTCTCGCCCGTCCATGTCCGGCATGCCGACGTATGAGCGCATCGGCTGGAGGCCGGCGACGCCGATCGCGATGTTGGTGTGGCCGTCACGCCACGGGCGGCCAAACGTATCTGTCATGACCACTGCCACCTCGGCGCCCCGGGCGCGGGCGGCATCGCGGATCGCCCGGCACGAGGCGTCCGGGTCGACAGGCAAGAGGCAGACGAGGTCCTGCCCGCCGACGTTCGAGCCGTCGACGCCGGAGTTGGCGCAGATGAAGCCGTGGTGCGTCTGTGTGATGAGTACACCTCGGACCTGCCGGACGATTCGCTGCGACTCTCGCAGCACGGCCTCGGTGACCCGTGGGTCCTTGTCCCAGCGCTTCGACCACTCGATGGCGAACGCGCCGGGCTCGAAAGTGTCGAGCGGCACCACTCGACCTTCTGCCTTCGACACCACGCGCTGGGTCACCACGATCACGTCGCCGCTCTCGACGGGCGTGCCCTGAGCCGTCGCGGCATCGAGGATCTGGCTCGCGAGGTCGTCGCCGGCCTGTACCAGTGGGATGCCGGTCACGCCGATCACGCGAATGTCGGGGACGGTCATCGCACACCCTCCAGTGGTAGCCCGCTCACGCGGATGCTCGAGTGCGCCTTGTAGCGCCCGTTGATCCCGATCAGCAACAGGGTCAGGCCCTCGACGAAGCGCGAGAAGCGCAGCGGACCGGCATCGACAGCGCGCGTGCCTTTGATCTGGCCCGCGAGGATCAAGACGGTCTCCTTCGCCTCGGCGTCATTCCCCGTTACCAGCACGTCCGCGTCCACGCTCGCGCCGGGGTCGAGGAGCACCTCAGCGGCCAGGTTGTGAAACGCGCCGATGACCCGTGAGTCCGGTAGGATCTGAGCCGCCTCCTCGGTGGCGGAACCTGCCTCGACCTCCACAGGACGCGGACCACGTTCAAAGCGCACCGGCACGACGGCATCGACGACGATCTTCCAGGCGAGGCGGTCGCGCAGACCCTCGAGGGTGGCGCGGTGCGCTTCGTACGGCACCACCACCACGGCGATGTCCGCCTCCGCCAGGGCCAGTTCGTTGCTCGTGCCGGTGAGGTCCCCGGTAGAACCTGCGGCGCCGGCGAGTGCCGCCCGCAGGCCGCTCGCCGCCTCGGCCCCGCGTTCTGCCTGCCGGCTCCCGATCACGACACGGTGGCCCGCGAGCGCGAAGCGCAGCGCCAGCCCTCGACCCTCGGGGCCGGTGCCGCCGATGAGCGCAATCGTATGCATGGTGCTCCCGCCGCCTGCCCCGGCCCAAGATTCGACCGGTGGAGGTAATACAATACGGGCTGCGAACCGTTCTCCGCACGACAGCGCACCACGCGACCATGAGGGCACTACCGATGGCGACATCATCCCCGCCCCCAGCGATCGAGGCTCGCGCGTTCTCCTACGAATACGTTTCGCGCGCCGGCAGCCTGCGCGCCCTCGCGGATGCGTCCCTCACGGTTGGCGAAGGCGAGTTCGTCGCGCTGGTGGGGCCCAGCGGTTGCGGGAAGACCACCCTGCTTCGTGCCGCTGCCGCCCTGCTCCCGATCGCCGGTAGCGCTCTGCGTGTCTTCGGCGTCTCGCCTGCCGACGCGCGTTCGACTCGCGCTTTCGGTTTGGTCACGCAGGACCCCGGTCTCCTGCCGTGGCGCACGGTTGCTGACAACGTCGCCCTGCCCCTCGAACTGGTGGGTGCGACCGCCGACATAGGTGAACTGCTCGCGCGGGTCGGTATGGAGCGCTTTGCCGCGTTTCGCCCTCGCGAGCTGTCAGGCGGCATGCGCCAGCGCGTGGCTCTCGCGAGGGCGCTCGCGCACCGGCCGCGCCTGTTGCTGATGGATGAGCCCTTCGGAGCCCTCGATGAGTTCGCTCGCGAGGAGCTGCGGCTCGAGTTGCTGCGTATCTGGGAACGTGACCGTATTTCCGTGCTCTTCGTCACGCATTCGATTCGTGAGGCGATCCTGCTGTCAGACCGCGTGCTGGTGATGAGCCGTGCGCCCGGGCGGGTGGTGGCAAATATCGAGGTCGCATTGCCGCGCCCGCGTGACGCCGCGATGGAGCTGGAGCCCGCGTTCGCCCGCCACGTCGAGGAGGTGCGTGACGCCCTCGGCGGCCGCACAACCGCGCCGCCGGCCCGTTCGTGACCCGCGAGGTCCTCGCGCCGCGGGCGCAGACGGACGATGAAACCACGCGGCTCGTGGCACCAGCCCTGCCCTGGCTCACTACTCGCGATGTCATGGCGGTTGTCGCCCCGCCGCTGGTTGCCCTCGCGCTCGTCCTTGTTTTCTGGGAGACGTGGGTGCATGTCCGCCACGTGAAGCCGTACTTGCTCCCTGCGCCCAGCGCAGTTGCCCTCGCACTCCTCAAGGACCCCGAGCGCTACCTCGATGCCGGGCGGGTCTCGCTGGGCCACGCGCTCGGCGGGCTCACGGTAGGAACCGGTGCTGCGTTCCTCCTCGCCGTGGTGATGGCACACTCGCGGACGCTGGAGCGGGCGATTTACCCGCTCGCGATTCTGGTGAAGGTGACCCCGGTGGTTGCCGTGGCGCCGCTCCTGATCATCTGGTTCGGTTTTGGGCCTATGCCGAAGGTGCTGGTTGCCGCGTTGATCACGTTCTTCCCCATGCTCGTGAACGCGGTCACCGGTCTGCGCTCCGTCGATCCGGCCGCACATGACTTCTTTCAGGCCCTCGACGCGACACGCTGGCAGGTGCTGTGGAAGCTACGCGTGCCGGCCTCACTGCCCTACGTACTGGCGGCGCTTCGCATCTCGATCCCGCTATCGCTGGTCGGCGCTGTGGTCGCGGAGTGGATGTCCGGCGACGGCGGGATGGGGCAGCGGATCCTCATCGACAACGGGGACTTCAACACTGCGGGGCTCTTCGGCGCGGTGACGGTCCTCGCCGTGATCGGCGTGGTGCTCACGGGCCTCGTTTCTTATATTGAGTACCGCGTGCTGTTCTGGCACGAGTCCGCCGGGTTGTAGCGCCCGCGACTGCGTCGCGGATACGCCCGGGCGGTGGCGCGAGGCGCTCGCCTCCGCGCCGCACAAGCTTCTCGCGTGTAGCGCCCGTGACCATGTCCCGGATGCACGCACACTGCATACGGGAGAAATCTACATGCCGCGCCGTGGTCTGTTTGCGCGTGCCCTGGTGGCAGCGCTTGCGTTGCTGTTTGCCGTGCTCCTTGCCGCCTGTGCTGACGAGGACACTGCGGTGGCGCAGGGGCCCGGAACTCCCGCCCCCGCGCCGCGGAAAGTCACGTTCATGGCCGGATTCCGCCCCCAGGCCAACCTGCCTTTTGTCGCGGTCTACCTCGCAAAGGAGAAGGGCTTCTTCGCCGAAGAAGGTCTCGAGGTGGACGTCCAGCACGCGTCAGTCGGGGATCAGCACCTGCGACTGCTCCTCGAGAAGGAGATCGACTTCACCACCGGAACGGGCGCGCAACTTGTCCGCCGCCGCCATGAAGCCCTGCCGATTCGTGGCGTGGCCCTCTTCGGCCAGCGTGGCGATCAGGGCTACGTCGCGCGTGCCGACTCCGGCATCCGTACCCCGGCAGACTTCCGTGGCAAGCGCGTGGGCTTCAAGTCGGGCGTCGTCCCGGCGGAACTGAAGGCGATGCTCGCGTCGTCGACGATGTCTGAGGCCGATGTGCGGTTGCAGGGTGTCGGCTTCGATCCGCGCATCTTCATCGAGGGTGCGGTCGACGTGTACCCGGTGTTCCTCAATAACGAACCCTTCGCGATCCGAAAGACGGGACTCGCCATCAACGTCATCGACCCGCAGGACTTCGGGGTGGCCACCCTCGGGCTGACCTTGCTGGCGCATCATGACACGGTCACGCAGGACCCGGAGCTGGTGCTAAGGTTCGTCCGAGCCACGATGCGTGGGGCACTCTACGCACAGGCGCACGTCGATGAGGGCGTGCAGGCGACGCTGGCCTACGCGCCGGGCGCCGACCCCGAGGCGCAGGCGTACTTGCTCCAGACGGATCTGGTTCTCGCCAGACGCGCCGATGGCATGGGCCGGAGTGATCTTGCCCAGTGGCGGGCACTCGAGGAACTCCTGCGCAAGTACCATGTCATCGACATTCCGGTCGATGTCACCACGGCCTGGGAAGGCTCCATCATCGATGGGCTCTATGCGAGCAAGCAGTTGCCGTAGCCGCTGACCATGGTTCCCGGCAGATACATCGAGGGCATCCGTACGGAGCGCTCTCGATGTATCTACGTGCCGAGGTGAGGGATCTTAGAAGCGCAGGCCGTCGGTGCCGATCACCTGGTCGTCGAGGTAGACTTCGAACTCCCAAGTACCGCTGCCGATGTTCGTGCCGGGCGAATATCCAACCCACCATGTCCCGGACTCGCCGCCCTCCCACGGTACCGAGGGTGACTGGTACGCCACCTGCGCGTCGTGCAAGACGATCCAGCGCAGGCGATGGGCGCCCCCTGCTTGTTCGTACTGGAACGTGGCCAGGATCTGAGGCATGGTCGGGCGGGCGGGATCGCGTGGCGTGCCGTCGATGTTGCTCGTGCTTCCGAACCGGAACTCGGTTGCAGCCGGCTGGCGCCGCTGCGCTGATCCAATGTGTGCCTCGGCGGCGGTTCGCATTTCACGGCCGGCCCACACCTCCAGCCGCCATGTGCCCGCCTGCAGGACACGTCCGGCCGGCGCCTTCAATCGGTCGGTGACCACCTCGAATGCGCCGCCCGCCCACGGTACCGAGGACGAGAGTCCGTCTTGCATGACCCCGTTGAGGAACCAGCGCTCTTCGACCAGCGTTCCGGGCGCGGCGCCCTGGAGTACGAACTCGTAGTTGAGCGTGGTCAGGGAGTCCGGGTACGTCTCGGTGTAATCGAAGAGATCGCCGTTGCCGTTTTCGAGCTGGTTCTCGGCGAACGCAGGTCGCGTGACGACCGGGCCAGTGGCGAACGCGCCGCGGCGGAACATTGGCGCCGCGTAGACGGCCTCAGGACCGGCCTGTCGAGCGTCATCGATGAGCCGCGTGGCGAGAGTGACGGGGCGCACCTGGCCGGCTGGCGCCACCGGTGAGTACGCGACCTGGAGCATCGTACCGAGGAGGCGTCCCTGTGGATCGAAGACCGGCGCTCCGTTCTGTCCGGAAGGCACACGTGCCTGGGTCTTCAGCCACGCGACGCCCGCGACGCCAACGCCGCCGCGAAATCCGAGGACGGCCGCCTCCGTCGCTACGAGTGAGGATGCTTCGGAGCGGCCGCCTTCGATGCCCGCGTATCCCAGGATTCGGATAGTGTCCCCGCGCGCCGCGCGCGCCGCGCCGCCGAGAGTCACGGACGGCAGGTCGAATTCCGTGGCGTTCAGCGGCGCGCCATCGAGGCGGCGCATGGCGCGTACTACCGCCAGCCCGAGTTCGGGGTCGGCCCGCACCACCTGACCGAGGTACGCCGCCTGCGGTGCCTCCCCAACGTTGCGCGTTGTGGCGATCTCGAGCGCACTCCAGGCCCGGGTGCCGTCTGCCGCGAACGGTTCCACCACCTGATAGGAGGTGAGAATCAGGCGCTGTGGCCCATCCACGACCACCCCGGTGCCTGCGCGTACCATGTTCGAGCCCTGTTTCGCTTCGATACGGACGACGGAAAGGGCGAGTTCTGCATCGGTAACGGCGAGCTTATTCGCCGTGGTGCGGTCGCCACCGAGCTGCAGTCGCGTCGGCGGGAGGATTGGTGGTGCCAGGACGGGGGCCGGAGTTGGGCGTGGTATCGCGATCGCCTGGGATTCGTCACCAGGGATCAACTCGGCAGCAGTTTTGCAGCCGCCCATGATGAGGCCAAGGGCGAACAGCAGCACAGGCCACCGCAGTGCTCGCGCGGCGGTGGTTACGAGGCCAGCGGCCTCGGGGCGTACTCGCTCCATCGAGTGGTCCGCCGTGCTACGCGCGGCGCTGCGCGGACGAGTTCGATGTCTGAGATGGTCGCAGCTTGCCTGACGCCTGCACCGAGGCTCCGCTCGTGGCTGTCGTTGTCATGATCCCCGCTCCTCAGCGTGCCAGCAGAAGGGTGGGAGGTGTGTGCGCGAGTCGCGCCAGTGAATTCGATTTCGCTTCGATCTGTGCCCGATCAGTGCGGTCCGCGCGGTCGAGGCCGGCGGCCGCAGGGTAACCCATCGCTGGAATCATATGTTGCTCTTATGTTTGACCAAACCTGATTGAATACAGCCACACCCGAGCCACTGACGTACACTCGGCGTCTGGCGCCAGATTCGAATCTTGCGACTCGAAGGCATTTGCGCTGAGGAGTTCACATGCTCGACGACATCCTCGAGCGCGTCCGTCCTGCCGGACTTGTGGTCGTCGATCTGCAGGGTGCCATCGGACCTGCCATTCGGCCCCTCGAGTACGCGCGCCTGCTGATGCGGCTCCGCGAGGATAGCTCCGTCCGAGGGGTCATCCTCAACATCGATTCGCCCGGTGGATCCGCCGGAGGTTCCGAGATGGTGACGCGCGCGGCGCGGCGATTGCGACAGGAAAAGCCGGTCCTCGCTTTCGTCGGCTCAATCGCCGCTTCGGGCGGCTACATGATTGCGAGCGCAGCGGAGCGCATCATCGCGCAACCCTCGGCGCTGGTCGGGTCGATCGGGGTCATCGCCTACCGCCCGCTGATCTATGAGGCGTTGGCTCGCCTTGGAGTGCGCATGGATGTTGGGAAGTCCGGCCGCCTCAAGGACATGCTTTCGCCGTTTCGTGAGCCCACGGCCGAGGAGAAGGCGAAGGAACAGCATCTCCTCGACGACATGTACGACGTGTTCGTCGATGACGTCGCGCGTGCCCGGGGGCTGACCGCCGATGACGCCCGTGCACTCGCGACGGGTGAGGTATTCACCGCCGGTGACGCAGTCCGGAACCACCTGATCGATAGCCTCGGCGACCTCGATGACGCCATCGACTGGCTGGCGGCGCGCACCGGGTCACCTCGACGCGTTCGTAACGTCCGCCCGAAGCGCTCCCTGCGAGAGTTGCTGGTCTCTCGAGGCGCTATGGCCGGCCTCGGCGGCGGGGGACTGCTTGGCCTGCTCCTCGGTCAGTTGGGTCAGCCCACCGATGGTGGCTACTACTACATGTACACCGGTCCCTCGGGAGGGCGTTGATGCTGATTCCGTTCGAAGGCAAGGTCCCGAAGATCGAGGAGAGCACGTGGATCGGCCCGGGGTCGTTCGTCATCGGTGACGTCGTGATTGGCGCTCGTTCCACCGTCTGGCCGGGTGCGGTCATTCGAGGCGACTTCAACTCGATCCGGATCGGCGAGAACGTCCACGTCGAGGACAACGTCGTCATCCACTCGGGCGAGGGTGTGACGCTCGGCAACAACATCACCATCGGGCACTCAGTCGTCATCCATTGCAAGGAGGTTGGGGACTTCGTGCTGCTGGGTAACAACAGCACCATCCTCGACGGTGCGATCATCGGCGAGGGCTCGATCATCGCCGCGAACGCGCTCGTACCTCCTCGTGAGGTTGTGCCGCCGTATTCCATCGTCATGGGGGTGCCTGGCGTCATCCGGCCCGCGCGGCCGGACCAGATCGCTGCTCGCAAGGCGCGCCAGGCGGACCCTGATACCGGCTACCACGCCAACGCTATGAAGTACCGTGCGGCGGGCATCGAGGAGCGCCACGTCTGGGGCGAAAGACCATAACGGCCGCCGGTCCGATACCGCGTCTGCCACTCCCACGGCGCGGAGGACGCTCGAACCTATACTCCACGGGTGACATCAGACTTCTGGTACCTGGTTGACGGCTTCCCGCGTGAGCGGACCTACGTCCTGCCGGCCCTGCATGCGCTCCGGAGCGCTGCTGAGCCGACGGGAGGCGGGGGCGTGTGCTCGTAATGCGCCGCCACGAATGCCGCGACAAGTGTCGTGAACGGCACCGCCGCCACGAGCCCGATGCTGCCGGTCAGGGAGCGGATGATCTCCACCGCTAGGATCTCGCGGTTCACCATCGTGCCCAGTGGCTCGGCTGCTGTCAGCAAGAGCAGCAACAACGGCAGTGACGCCCCGGCGTATGCGAGTACCAGCGTGTTCACCGTCGACGCGATGTGGTCGCGGCCGACTACCATCCCGCGCAGGAAGAGCTCCTCCGCGCCGAGCGTGGGGTTCGCCCGCTGCAGCTCGAACACGGTCGAAGACTGCGCCATCGTCACGTCATCCAGTACGCCCAGTGCGCCGATCACAATGCCGGCGAGCAGCAGGCCTCGATGGTCGATGCCTCCGAAGATCGCGCCCACGGTCAGCGCGTTCTCTTCCGCCAGCCCGCTGATGCGCGCGATCGCGAATGTGCCGCTGGCGAGGAGCACGGTGAGCAGGAGCGCAAAGGCCGTGCCCGCGAAGGCGGTGGCGCTGCGGACGGTTGCGCCCCGTGTCAGGGTCAGCGTTGCGGCCATGACCGCCAGCGAGCCCACTGCCGCTATTCCAACCGGGCTGTAGCCGGCGATCACGCCCGGCACGACGAACCGCAGGATCACGGCGAAGCTGACCGCCAGCCCCACCAGCGAGCGCAGACCCTGCCAGCCGCCGATGGCCACCACCAGCAGCGAGAAAGTCGCCGCAAGCAGCACCAGCATAGGACGCCGAACGCGATCAACGATGAAGAACGTCGCCTCCCCGTCGGGGCCGTCCGCAATGGTGAGCAGCATGCGATCCCCGGGGGTGGCCGCCAGCATGCGTTCGCTGTGGGAGGTGAGTTGTTGTTGCACGGTTACCAGTCGCGCCTCGGTCGCCACCTCGACGGTGCGATTGAGTGTCTCGCCGAGTGGTGACGTATCGATGTGCTCGTCCAGGACGCGGACGACCGTGCCGTTGACGGTGCGCGAGACCGTCTCCGTGCGCGGCGCCTCGAAATGCAGCGTCGCCGGGGCGATCACGAGTACGGCTACCAGCAGCAGCGTGACCACACCGATGGTAAGCAGCTGTCCGGGATGGAGGCGGGGCGGGAGGTGCATCGGGACCAACGTATCGAACGCAGCCCGTTGTGACATCGGCGGGCTCGCGGGCGTCAGGTGGCCCCGAGCGCTCTGAGATTGCTATCGTCCACACGAGGCCAGCAGGAATCGCACGTCATACCTCGGAGGACGCCATGCGCATCGCCATCGGGTTCCACCGGACCCCCATCTTCGACTGGCAGGAGCTTGCCACCTACACCATCGAGGCCGAGCGCCTGGGTGTGGATCAGGCGTGGTCCGCCGAGGCATGGGCGCACGACGTTATCACGCCGCTCGCCTTCCTCGCTCCGCAGACCTCGACGATCAAGCTGGGCACCGGCATCCTGCAGCTCGGGACGCGCACGCCGGCGCTGGTCGGCATGACCTCCATGGCAATGCTGGGCGCCTCCAACGGGCGCTTTATCCTCGGCATCGGCAGCAGCGGACCGCAGGTCATCGAGGGCTGGCATGGCATCAAGTTCAACAAGCCGCTCAAGCGCACCCGTGAGCTCATTGACATCGTGCGCATGGTCAGTCGCGGTCAGGTCGTGGCCTACGACGGTGAGTTCCACCGGCTACCGATCGAGGGCGGCGAGGGCAAGGCTCTCCGCTCCGAGGCGACACCCGTCGAGATCCCGATCTACCTCGCGGCCCTCGGGCCGAAGAACCTCGAGATGTGCGGCGAGCTCTGCGAGGGCTGGCTCGGTGGTTCGTTCATCCCGGAGCACGCGGACATTTTCTTCGAGCACATCGCGAGAGGTGCTGCGAAGGCCGGCCGCACCCTCGCCGACATCGACCTCTGCGCCGGTGGCGGCGTTGAGTTCACCGACGACCTCGCGGCGGCCATCGAGCGCGGGCGGCGCGGGCTCGCCTTCAGCCTCGGCGCGATGGGCTCGATGCAACACAACTTCTACAACGACGCCTACTCGAGGCAGGGCTGGCGCGATGTCTGCAAGGAGGTCCAGCGCCTCTGGCTCTCCGGCAAGCGCGACGAGGCGCGCGCCACTATCCCCGACGAGATGGTCATCGCCGCCCGTCTCATCGGCGACGAATCGATGGTCCGCGACCGCATCAAGGCCTACCGGGACTGCGGCATCACGACGCTACGAGTCGACCCGGCGGGCAACACGCTCGCCGAACGCCTCGAAACTCTCGGTCGTGTCGTGGACATCGTGAAGTCGCTGGACCGCGAGGCGGCTGCCGTCGGGGTATGAGTGGAGAGGGGGAGTCGACAGTCCGCCTCCCCATCGTGTTCCGCCGCTTACGCGGGGTTGTACATGTCGGGGACGGCCGTCCCTTCGACGACCAGCTGACCGGCGCCGCCCTTCGAGGCGCGACTCAACGCGTGGTCGACCAGTGTGTAGGTTCCGGGAACCTCGACCCCGAACTCCACCATCGTGGCGCCGCCCGGCGCGACCGAGATCATCTGGACGTGCTCGGCGATCGAGGTCAGTGATCCCCACGTCGCGGCGCGGTCGAAGATCTCGCCGCGACGTGGAAGCTTGAGGTGAGGTTCGGTCCGCCGACGCCGAACCAGATGCGGACGCGCTCGCCCACCTTCGCCTTGAGCGCTCGATCTCCCGTCACGGAGCCGACGGCACCGTTGAAGACGACGTAGTTCGGGTGCTCAGCGGCCATCGCGTCTAGGTCGAAGGTCTGGAGGCCGTGGTCACCGGTCTTGCCCTACGTGTACACCTCGCCCTGGCACACGTAGAACTCACGGTTGACCTTGGCGAGCCCCTCGGCGGGCGCAACCACGATCAGACCGTACATCCCGTTCGAGATGTGGAGCGGAATCGGCGCCGTCGCGCAGTGGTAGACGAACACGCCGGGATGCGTCGCCTTGAATCGGAACGCCTTCGTCTGGCCCACACCAACGTTCGACAGCGTTACGCCGCCTCCGGACCGGTCACCGCGTGCAGGTCGATGTTGTGACCGGCGCTGTTTCCCAGCTTGTTCGTCAGGCTGAGCGTTGCCATGTCGTCCTGCCGCACTCGCAGCATGGGGCCTGGCACACTGCCGTTGAATGTCCAGAAGTCGTATCCCACGCCCTCGGCAAGGCGGGCGCGCACATCGCGCGCTTCGAGCTTGATGGTGACCTCTGCGGGGCTGGTCCGCGTGATCGGAGGCGCCATCTCAGGCACCAGCATGTAGTCCAGCGTCACGTGTGCCTGGGCCTTTGCGGTGGCGCTCGCACCGCCGAGTGGTGCGGAGTGGTCCATCGAATCCGCAGGGCTCGCCGTAGCCGTCGGGGCAGTAGCCACCGATGGCGTACGCTCCTCGTCCGTACAGGCGGCCAGGGCGCCAAACGGAGCGACGATGCCGAACGCACCGAGGCGTTTCAGCATCGTGCGTCGATCGAGAGATTGAATGTTCAGCGCCATCGGTCCTCCGGTAAGCGGCCAACTGAGGCAGTCGCCACCGTAGGGCGCTGGTTGGCGTGAGCGATACCAGAATGTCCTGTCCTGGCACTCTCCAAGGTGACCAATGTCACCTTGGAGAGTGATTACCCATTGCGACCCAGCGTGAGTCCGAGGACGTTCGCCAGCTCGATGAGCGATGGCACCGCGGTTTCGGCGTAGAACTGACGCGACTCGAGGCCGGTGGCAATATCGAGGAGGGCGCTGATCGCCTTCCTCGTGTCGAAGTCGTCATCCATCGCTTCCTGGAACTGGTTCCGGAAGTGCTGCACTCGTAAGTCGTCGCGCGGGCCGCCGGCGGCATGCAGCGCGCGCTGCAGCAGCGCCGCGCGGTCGTCCCACTCGTGCATCTCGGCGTGTTCGTAGTTGAACTCGGCCCGGTACTGCTTCGAGAGCAGGTAGAGGCGCACCGCGTCCGGCGTGTGCCCATCGGCGAGGATGTCGCTCACCTTGACGAGGTTGCCGAGTGACTTCGACATCTTGACGTGCTCGAGCTGCACCGTGCCGACGTGCATCCAGGTGCCGCAGAACGGTGCCTGTCCCGTGGCTGCCTCCGACTGCACGATCTCGCTCTCGTGGTGCGGGTAGGCGAGGTCCGAGCCGCCGCCGTGGATGTCGAGGCGCGGACCGAGCGCCGTCTGAGCCATCGCCGAGCACTCGATGTGCCACCCGGGACGGCCAGGTCCCCAGGGCGAGTCGAACGTCGCCCCCTCGGCGTCCGAGGGTTGCCACACCAGGAAGTCGAGCGGGTCTCGCTTCAGGTGCTGCGGCTCGGCCGGCATGGAGTCGCTCTTGAAGTCGCGCAGACCGGTGCGGTCGAGGCCGACGAGCGAGCCGAAGTTCGGCGTACGCGTCGTGTCGAAGAAGACGTAGCCGTCCACCTCGTAGGCGTGACTGCCCTCGAGGAGTGCGCGCACAAGCTCGATGATCTCAGGGATGGTCTCGGACACCCGGGGGTAGGCGTCCGGCCGCAGCACGTTGAGGGCGTCCATCTCGCGGAGGTAGATGGCCTGGTTGCGGTCCGTCAGCTCGCGGATCGAGATGCCCTCGCGCCTTGAGACGCGCACCATGTCGTCGTCGATGTCGGTGATGTTCTGGATGTGCCGCACGTCGAGTGCCTGAAATTCGAGGTAGCACCGTACCACGTCGAAGAACACGAAGACGCGCGCATGTCCGAGGTGGCCGACGTCATACGGGGTGATACCGCAGACGTACATCCGCGCGACGTTGCGCTCGATGGGCTCGAAGAGCTCCTTGCGGCGCGTGTGCGTGCTGTAGATCTCGAGCAGGGGAGGCCCTTCCGGCGCAGTATCGATACGGATTCTGGTCAGAATCGTAGCACGCGCCCGACGGCCCCTCGCACCGCTCGGGATGGTGCCCGGGGCACTGGACGGCGCGTGCCGGTTCGCTAGACTGCGCTCCGGCCCTCAAGGCCAGTTCCGGAGGCGACGTGACCAACGCGTACGACAGCGTCGACCACCTGGTGGCCCTGCAGAGCGCCCGCAAGCGGCTGCTGGCGGTGATCGAGGAGCTGGACGAAGCGGGGGCGGAGCAGGTCGTGCACGGCGAGTGGCGCGTGCGCGACCTGCTTACCCACCTCGCCGCTTGGGACAACCTCACCATCGACTTCCTGCGCGACGTGACCGCTGGCTCTCGGACTTTCGAGGCCACGGCGTCACCCGATGCCGACTGGTCTGCCTGGAACGCGGCGCAGATCGAGGCGGGACGTGCCGCCGGCGCCGCAAGCAGCGTCGAGGAGCGCAGGAGGCACCTGGACGCCACGCGTGACGCGCTTCTCGACGTGGTGTACGCCCTCGAACCGAGTGTCCTCGAGCTGTCGTTGCTCGCACCGTGGGGCTTCGAGGACACCGTCCTCGGTCACCTGCTGGCGCAGGCGGTCCACGATGCCGTGCATACCGACCAGATCATGGCGGCCCTCGAACAGCGCTGACGCCGCCAGCAAGTCCGCCGCAGACGAAGAATGGGCGCCCGAGGTGACTCCTCGGGCGCCCATTCGTGCAGGTGCGCTCGTTTACCATTGCTGGTTGCTACAGCCGGCGGCGGTTGAGGCGTGTGCTGCCTGCGCCCAGCGTCGCGCTTGCCACCAGCACTACCAGGGCCTGGACCATCCAGGACTGCATCGCGGGTACCAGCAGCCGGAGGATGCCCGCACCGGCCTTTGGCAGCGTCGCCGGCAGGTCGATGATGGCGACGTCCGCGACGGTCGGACCAATGTTCGCCAGGCCATGCGGGCCAGTTCCATCGAGGTCTGCCTTCGCAGCCGCGGAGTTCACGGTGCGCGACGGTGTCGCCTGCAGCGCGTCGAAGACGAACTGGTAGGCGACAGACTTCGTACCCGGGTTCCCAATTGTCCCCGGCGTCACGTCGCCGGCCGGGCAGGTGATGAGGCTGTGTGTCGCGTCCGGGACGCCTGCGGCGACGGTGCAGCCTGCTGGCGTTGCCGAGACGAACCGCAGGTACGCGTGCTCGAAGGTGTCCGTCACGGTGGTACCGGTGACGGTGGTGTCACCGGTTATGCTCAGCGTGGCGGTGAAGTTCACTCGCTCACCGACTCGTGCCGGGTCCGCCGAGGAACGCACCTTCACGATCTGCGCGTTTGAACCGAGGACCTGTACCTGCGGGGTCGGCGTCGGCGTGCTGCTGTCGGTGCCTCCATCGCCGTTGGATGGCGGCGGCGTTGGCTTCGCGGTCTGCTGGTACAACCAGCAGACCGTCGAGATTACCTCGGTGTTGACTGAGGCGTTCACCGACTGGCTGAGGCTGCTCGGCGACGGTACGCAGGTGAAGGCGCTTCGACAGCTCTCAGCCTGGAGCTTGTTCAGTGTCGCTCCACAGAGGTTGGTCCAGCCACTCTGGCCCTGCTCAGTCACCGCGGGACTACCGACGCTGAAACCACCGTAGGTCTGTAAGCCCGCCCCGGCGACCGCCGGAGCCTGGGCCACGCTGTCGACGAGGAAGGTGAAGCTCCCGGCGGCGATGAACGCGCCGTTGGTGTCGTACGCGACCTTCTCGACGCGGATCGAGCCAGTCTGCGGGATCTGGATGCACCCCGTGACGGTCACGCTGCTCTGGTTCGATGTCGTCTCGGCGCTCACGCCTGACGTGACCGACGCCTGGTTGTTGTAGGCCGTGCACTCGGTGTTCGGGGTGCCATCCGGTGCCGTTACCGGGATGGTCACCGTGTGCGGTCCACCGCTCAGGCCAGTGAGCTGGCAGGTGACCACGTTACCGAGCTTCGTGCAGGCGCAGTTCGCACAGACATGAGCCCGACGGACATGCCGCTACTGATCTTCGCTGCCTCGGCGATCGCCGCTGATACGGGAGGCGGCCGCTCTGGCGCGACGCGGCGCCTGCTGGCGATTGTGCTAGCGGGTCTCAGGCCGAGCCCGGACGGGCCGCTGTCGGCAATTCCGATGGAAGGGACCGCGCTACTGCAGTCTGTCCTGGCGGCGTCAGGACGAGGTACCCCTGCGGTGTCGGCTTCCGGCGACGTTGCTCGCGGCGGTGGCGCGTCCGGGCCTGGGCAACCCTAGCGATTCGCGAGTGCGCGAATGAGTGGTAATGCCGCGTCCTGAGTGACCCGCGAGAAGTACTCGTCACAGTCCAAGTCACGACGCCCTCGAGGTCCGGCCTGCCAGGTCAAGGGCGCCCCGGTACGTCGCGCGCCGGTCAGTCCAGCTTGCGAATCGTCGGCATGAAGAGCGCTACGAGGCCCATCGCAATCACCATGAGAAAGGCAAGTCCGCCGATAGCGAACTGCGGCCCAAAGAACTCTGCGAGCAGGCCAACGAAGAAGGTACCGAACTGCACCAAGGCGAACTGCATGAACCAGACAGACTGCACGCGGCCTCGGAACTCGGGCTCGGAGTACGACTGGACGAGCACCTAGCCGACTGACATTCGACCCGCCTGACCGGCGCCGCTCAACAGCATGAATGGCAGCGTGATCTAGTAGTTCGTCGAAATGGCGAACGCCACCAACGCGCATCCGAGAAGCGCGCCCCAGGCGATCATGTACTTCCCACGTCCATGCTCCGAACCTGACGCGACGACAAGCGATCCGACGAGGGCGCCGACCCCTGAGAGCGCCACCATCAGGCCTTGCTCCCGCGCGCCTTTGTGCAGGACTTCCTTGACGAACCCTGGCAGCAGCATCGTGTATGGCATTGCGACGAGGACGATCATGAAGTTGACGATCATCAGCATCCTGATGACGCGGTCCTTTGCGACGTACTTCATCCCATCGACGAGATCCTTGAGCGCGCCCGCACCTCGACTCCGTGGGACACGGCCGCGTCCGACACCGGGGACGGCCACGAACTCGTACAGCTGGTGCTTCGGCAGTCGCATGGTGAATGTGGCGGCCAGCGCGTACATCGCGGCCATCGTCGCGAATACCGCCGCCGGACTCACCAACGCGATGAGGAAGCCGCCGAGCGCGGGCCCGATGAGCTGCATCAGGTTCTGGCCGGAGGTGTTGAGCGCGATGGCGTTCATCAACCTCTCGCGGCCGACGAGGTCCGAGATGATCGACTGCCGAGCCGGCATCATGACCGAGTTCACGCCGCCCTGCAGAGCGGCGCCCAGAAAGAGGTGCCAGAACGCGAGGTGGAGGACGAAGAACACTCCGGCGAGGATCGCAAGTACCGCCGCGTTACCGATGTTATAAGCCTGCGCGAACTGAGTCACCGTCTTCTTGGGTGCTCGGTCGGCAACCACGCCGCCGATCGGGGAGAAGATGAGCCCGTGTACTGCGTTCGCAAGGGCCATCGTGCCCAGCGCCGCGAACGACCCCGTCAGCTGGAAGACGAGGAAGCCCCGCACGAGGAGCTGCATCTGCATCGAGCCAAACTGCAGGATGTTTCCAAAGTAGAGTAGCCGGAAATTGGAGTCATTGAGCGCACTGAATGTGCCAACCCGAACCGTCGGCGCGCCTGTCAGACTCACCGTTGGCGAAGCATTTCGTACCACCGCCGCACCGGAGGCGGCTCCGGCTTCTGGCGCCAACGCCGCTACCGATCCCGATCGTCTGGCGCCGAACACGCGCGCCGCGAGGTTGTACGGCGCGGTATTCGCATCTCCGGTGTCCTGCGGGCGCCTGTCGGCCGGTACCGCCGACACCGGGGCGTCGTCCTGTGGACCAACGGGATTGCGATCCACCAAGCACGGCTTTCACGGCGAGGACTAAGGGTCCATAACAGATTCACATTCACGTTTACGAGAAGATTAGTATGGCGGGCTCTGAACGTCATCCCGGGATCCCCTCGCTTCGTGGCCGCACGGAGATCAGCTGAATCTCGAAATTGAGGGCGTGACCAGCGAATGGATGGTTCCCGTCTACGGTGACTCGCTGCGAGGTCATGGCGGTAATACGCGCTGGACGACCTCCGACGAGCGAGACCTCGTCGCCTACCGCCGCGTCGGGCGGCGCTTCCTCACGTGGTGCCTCGAAGACGAGAGCGCGCTCGCGCTCGCCATAGGCCTCTGCGGCGGTGATCCGGATTGTGCGCGTCTCGCCGGGATGCATCGTGAGCAGCGCCCGCTCGAAGGCCGGGATAAGTTGTCCGGCTCCAATCACAAAGAACCGTGGCGACCGGCCCCGTGACGAGTCGAAGACCGCGCCGTCATCGAGCGTGCCGTGGAAGTGCAGCTCGATGAGATCCCCGTCCTGGAGCATGCACGACCTCGCTTCCGGATACCGCATCGTATAATGCGCCGCACGAAGCCCAGAGAGAGGCCCACATGGACAGCAGCAGCCCCACTCCCACACAGCCCCAGTTCCGAGGCGGCGCCGTGGACCACGAGGGCCTCGAGCTAGCAGCGTCGGACGGCAATCGCTTCGCCGCATTCGCCGCCTGGGCAAGCGAGCCAGAAGAGCCGGCCATCGTGATCCTGCCCGACGTCCGAGGTCTGCACCACTTCTACGAGGAGCTTGCGCTGCGCTTCGCGGCCGTCGGCTACGACGCCATAGCGTTCGACTACTTTGGTCGAACAGCCGGGGTGGCGAAGCGCCCCGAGGGCTTCGAGTTCATGCCCCACGTCGCACAGTGCACGGTGCCGGGCATCTCCGCTGACGTCCAGGCGTGCGTGGACCGGCTGCGGGCTCGCCCGGGTCAGGACGCTCGGCCCGTCTTCACCATCGGATTCTGCTTCGGTGGCGGTAATTCGTGGATTATGGCGCAAACCGTAAATGGTATCGCCGGTGTGGTCGGCATGTACGGCTCCCCGACTCGTCCGCAGCGCGACGGCTCGGCTCCGGTGATCGAACGTGTGCCGGACTTCCGCACGCCGCTCCTCGGGTTGCTGGGCGGGGCGGACCAGGGAATCACCGCCGAGGACATCGAGAAGTTCGACCGCGCGCTGAGTGCTGCGAAGGTCGAGCACAAGCTCGTCTCGTATCCGGGTGCGCCGCACTCGTTCTTCGACCGTCATTTCGCCGACAACGTTGATGCCGTTAATGACTCGTGGCGTCGCATCCTAGATTTCATGCAAAGCGGCAATTACTGGGCGAGCTGACGGGCGGCGCGCAGCCGAGCGAGGCGCCACGAGCTCGTCGGCCGTTCGCCGTGTCCGCGCGCCGAGCGACAGGAGCTGGTCGCGAAACTGCGTCGACTCCTCGAGGTTCAGGGCGAAGATGAGAGCGAGGGCGCGCTCGTGCAGGCGTGCCTGGCGCACATCGACAGCGGTCCCGCGGACATCGTGTTCGTCGCTTTGGCGGACCTGCTCGGAGAAGTTGAACAGGAGAACCTCCCCGGCACGACGACCGAGCACCCGAACTGGCGACGTCGGCAGTCGTTGAGTTTGGAGGAGATCGCGGACTCGCCTGCCGCAGCCCTGCTACAACTTCTGCGGAGCACGCGAGTCGCAACTCACTAGCGGTCAAACTGGCGGAGCGCGCGATCGTCGGATCTAGCCAGCCTCATTGCCCGCTGACACGCCCTCGTCGTCGTGATGACCATCCTCGTGCATGTGCTCGTGCAGGAGTGTGACATGCCGGTGCAGATGCTCGTGGATGATGTTCGCTCGAATGAGCAGGGCACGGTCGGCGAGTATCGCGTCCGGGGTGCCATCGGCCAGCACGCTCCGGTTCTCGCCAATGACGATCACGCGGTCGGCAATGAGCGGCACGATCTCCAGCTCGTGCGTCGCTGCCACCAGCGTCTTCCCCTCCGCCGCGAGCTGCTGCAGCAAGCTTACGAGCGACCACTTCGTGCGGGGGTCAAGGCTGGCGGTCGGCTCGTCGAGCAGGATCACGTCGGGCTCGAGCGACAGCACGGAGGCGATGGCTGCGCGTTTCTTTTCGCCACCGGACAGTTCGAACGGCGCCCGGTCCCGAAGATGCAGGATGCCCATCTTGCTCAGCGCCGCTTCAACTCGATGACGGACCTCGACAAGCGGTAGTCCCAGCTGCAGCGGACCGAAGGCAACGTCATCACCAACGGTCGGAGAGAAGAGCTGGATGTCCGGATCCTGGAAGACGATGCCGACGCGTCGATGGAAATGGTGCGTCGCGTCTACATCGTCGGCGAGCTGCGATGCCTCGACGCCGTACACGCGCAGCCGTCCGGCCGTCGGTGGGAGCAGCCCGTCCATGAGTTTCAGCAATGTGGACTTCCCGCTGCCGTTGGCGCCGAGCAACACCACGCGCTCGCCCTCGCGTATGGTGAGCGTGACGCGATCGAGCGCCACCGGACCGCCGCTGTAGGCGTAGCAGACTTCGGCGAGCTCGAAGACGGGTGCCGTAGCGAGCGCCGTCATGCTGGCCGGTATCCAGCAACGATGGCGAGTCCGGCGACGACGACGGCCATGAGCACAAGAGTCGCGTCGCCAACCCCGAAGCCGGAGAAGGCGAGTGTACGAAAGCGGTTGTCGAAGCCTCGCGCCAGCATCGCCTGATAGACATCCTCGCTCATCCGAAACGAGCGATGCATCAGCACGCCGAGCGCCTGCACGATCCAGCGGCGCTGTTCGCGGCCGGTCGTGGAGGCGACCGTCCGGGCCTGCCTCGCGAGAAAGATTCCGTTCACGGTATGGAGGAATAGGAACAGGTACCGGTAGGTCATCGCCAGCACGACGACGAAGAGAGTCGGTACACGAAACGCACGGAGCGACTTCAGGATCTCCGCCCACGGAGTCGTCAGCACCAGGAGCACGGCAAACGAGACGGAGGCACCGACTCGGAGCACGAAGACTCCAGCAGCGAACACCCCGGCGCGTGACACGGACAGGGTGAACAGTCCGAGCGGCACCGAGACCAGGGCGGGGCCGCCGAGGAAGAATATCGAGGGCAGCACAACCATCCCGCTGAAGATGGGGACGCCGAACCAGACACGCTTCAGGAAGGTACTCAGCTCGACCTGAGAAGCAGCAGCTCCACCGATCGCGACAATCTCGAGCGCAACGAGGACACCCCAGTGGCGCGACAGGTTGGCGGCAATCACGAGCACGGCGAACGCGACGAGCTTGCCTCGTGCATCGCGATGCTGGAGGTAGCCCGGCCGTCGCGCGTGCGCCTCTGAGAACAGCGCCAGCTCGACGGCCGCGCTGATGCCGGCAAGCGTCCGTTCGACGAAATTGGGCCTTCGCCGCTTACGGTTGGCTGGCGCCGCGACCGGCGCTTCGGTACTCACTCCTCGGCAGTTCGCCAGTCCGGAGGCGCGGCTGGAGCCAGCCAACGGGCGGCTCGATATGCAATCCAGGCAACGAGTCCCAGGCCGCTCATACCCAGCAATCCGGCAAACTGGTACCCCAGATTCTGCTGCCAGGCCGGATCGTCCTTGCTCAACCACGGTGGCTGATAGCCGGTCACGGCGGTGCGCTGTCCAAACGTCACGTCGTTGATTCGTGCCGGGACGCACTCGCACGTCTTGTTCACGTCAGGCAACGCATCGAAAAGCGATAAGTCGCCGGCACTGCGGGCAGCAAGCGCGGCATGCAGCTCGTCGGGCGTCACGCTCTGGTCTTCGGCGAACGCGCCACCGGGCGCGATCAGACCGATAGGCACCCAGATCACGATCGCCACGAAGACTAGGAGAGGGCCACGCCAGCATCGAGCACTCCGGAGGGCGAAGTGCAGCACCGGCAGGGCGACCGCAGACACGATCGCCGAGGTAAGCACAGAACTCCTAGCTGCGGCCCAGTCGACAGTCGACCAGTCGAGGCCTGCCCAATGCTCGATGTCGCCGCCGCCCTTCCACAGACCACCGGCGAAGACCGCCAGCACCGAGACGACCGACACTGCCCCGCCAGCGATCCATGGTTTCGCCATGTACGAGCGTTGGCGGTCCTCCGGTGTCGCCTCACGGCGCCCCAGCAGGATCTCGGGATACGAGCGCTGCAGGTAGCTCACGGCGAGCGCTGTGATCGCGCCCTCCACGAACGAGGCCCCGAGCATGTGTGCGACGAGCATCGTCGGAATCGTCGCGGCAAAGCCATAGGGGCTGTAGTCAGGGACGCCGTTTGTGCTCCAGAACAGCGGCTGGATACCCAGCTCGAGGGCCACGAGCAAGGCAGCGAAGGTAATGCCCACGTAGGCGCCGACGGCCGCTGCGACGACGCGCCGCTGCGACAGCACCTCGCTCCCGCTCGCAACGAGACGATAGGTCCAGTATCCGGTCATCGGAAGCATGACCCCCATGTTGAAGCAGTTGGCGCCGATGGCGGTGATGCCTCCGTCACCGAAGAAGAGCGCCTGCATGACCAGCGCCACCGAGGTTGAGAGCACGGCTGCCCACGGCCCCACCGCGATCGCGGTGAGCGTGCCGCCCACACCGTGGGCCGTTGTCCCCCCGGGAACGGGGACATTGAACATCATGATCGCGAACGTGAACGCCGAGAAGATCGCGAGCAGCGGAATCGTTCGTCCGCCGATTGTGCGCTTCACGCGTGCAGCGGCAATCATCCAGAACGGTGTGGCCAGTGCGTACATGGCCCCCGCCGAGGCCGGGCTAATATATCCATCTGGGATATGCACGCTTGCCCTCGACTCCCTCAGGACTCAGGGTCCTGAGGGAGTGTAGCTTCGTTGGTCTGGGACGAGGAGCGCCGCGTGATGGACGGGAGGCACCGAGGGCGAATCGGTCGTCGATGAACCCTGAGTTCTGACAGAACCCACCGTGAGGGCTCGTCCCGACGCTGCCTTATCTCCCACACCCAGCCAGAGAGCGCCTCTAAACGGGCAACGCGCTCAGCAGCCAGCGTGCTGCGGTTAGTACGTTGCTTGCTGACCCACGTACCGATTCGATAGCCGTCCTCCGTCTTGAAAGCTTGAGGTACGCGCGCATCACCATGTATCATCCCGGCGAGGCTTCTGCC
>SHYS01000027.1 GCA_009692685.1 Dehalococcoidia bacterium | reverse complement strand
GACTTTTAATCCATCGGTCCAGGGTTCGAATCCCTGCGGGCTCACCAGCATCACCCCCGGCCCTCTCGCCCCGTAGTCTCTGGCCCTGCTCGAATAATGTGCGCACTCCCGAGCCTCAATTGCCTCCGGGCCGAGCTTCGCCTCCGGAGCGCGGTACGCGTACCGTGGCCGCATCATACGCAGAACTGCTTACCGCATTCCGCTGGCACCCATCTCCAGGTGACAGTCTCGTGTCCGGGGCAGCGCCGCGAAGCGCGCTGACCTCGTATGCTCGCGCCGGCTAGGCGGCCGAGGACGGAGCACGCGATGGTGAGCCAGAGCAACGGCGCGCTGACCGAGATCGTCGAGGTCGCAGGAGGCGTCTATGCAAGACTCCACGAGGGCCTGACCAACGCCGGGATCATCGTCGGCGACGACGGTGTGCTCGTCATCGATTCGCTCCGCTTGCCGTCATTCGCGCGCGACCTGCGGGCGGACGTCCGTAAGATCACCGACAAACCCATTCGCTACCTCGTGGACACCCACGGGCACTGGGATCACGCCTTCGGTAATGAAGAGTTCACGGACGCCATCATTGTCGGCCACGTGAACTGCCGCCGCGAACTTGAGGAACTCGGCGAGGAGTGGAAGCAGGGCGTCATCGCACGAGGCACCGAGTGGTCCGAGGAGATGAAGACCGTCCGTATCACTCCGCCCACGCTTACCTTTGACCAGCGGCTCGAACTACATTTCGGCGACCGTCGCATCGACCTCGTCTACCTCGGTCGAGCGCATACGAGCGGCGACATCTTCATCAACCTGCCGGATGACGGACTGCTGTTCACGGGTGACGTGGTGCAGGACGGCGGCGTCCCCTACATGATCGATGGCTACATGGCCGACTGGATCGAGACCGACACCCGCATCCTCGACCTCCCCTTCGACCGCTTTGTCTCCGGTCACGGCCCCATCGGCTCGCGGCTCGCGCTCGAGGAGGCCCGCGACTTCATCGCTGCGTTAGTCACCACTGCTCAGGCGGCGCACCGCGAAGGCCGCCCCCTACCGGACGGCACGGAGGCCGTGCGTGTTGCCCTCGAGGGTCGCTTTGGCCAGTGGCGTGGCTTCGACCGCATCGGCGACGGCGTGGGGCGTGTCTACCGCGAGATGACGCCGAAGGCCTGACGGCGCGGGCGACAGCGTAGGATGCCGCCTCGGGATTCTGGCAGGGGAGTAGAGCCGGCGGGGAGGTACAGCATGCCAACAGTCGAGACCGTACTCGGGCCAGTCGACGCCTCGAAACTGGGTGTCACGCTTAGTCACGAACACGTGCTCGTGGGGATGGGCGAGGACAACAAGCACTATCCGTGGCTCTTCGACTGGGACCTGACGAAGGCCAACACCATCCGCGAGCTGGCCGAGGCGAAGGCTGGCGGTATCGGCACGGTGATCGACCTCAGCACGCCCGACCTCGGCCGTGACGTCTCCTTCATGCGCGAGGTGTCGAGGGCGTCTGGCGTCAACGTGATCGCAGCCACCGGTATCTGGCGCGACGTGCCGCGGTCCTTCTGGGCGCGTGACCTCGACGAGATTGCGAGCATCTTCGTCCGCGAGATCCAGGTGGGCATCGAGGACACCGGCATCAAGGCGGGCGCCATCAAGGTAGCGAACGACATCGGCGGCGTGACGCCCGAGGGCGAGCGCATCCTTCGAGGTGCCGCGCGCGCCCTGAAGCAGACCAACTGCCCGATCAGTACTCACCACTGGGCCCCGGAGCAGGTCGGCTCACGCCAGGTGCAGATCTTCCAGGAGGAAGGTGCTCCGATGGAGCGCATCTGCATCGGCCACAGCGCGGACACGGACGACATCGCCTACCTCGAAACCATGCTCAAGACGGGCGTCTACCTGTCGCTGGACCGTTACCCCGGCGCGGCTGGCCGCCCTTCGTGGGAGACCCGGAATGCCACTGTGAAGGCGCTGATCGACCGCGGCTGGGTCGACCGCCTCATGCTCGGCCATGACTACGCGCCCGCACCGATTCGGGCGGGTGCCCCCGCTCCGGCTTCGCCCGGCCCCACGCGCTACCTCTTCGTCAGCACCGTCGCCGTCCCCGCGCTGCGGGCGTCCGGCGTCAGCGAGAAGGACATCCAGACGATGCTCGTCGACGTGCCTCGGCGCTTCTTGACGGGTTCGGCCGACTGAGTCCCGTCTCCACGGCAGAGGGGGCATACTGGCTGCACTGACTTGACGACGACGCGGAGCCGCTCCGCGTGTGAGAGGGATCGAATATGACGACTGGCATCCTGCTGCTGCATGCCTTTCCGCTCGACGCCGAGATGTGGGAAGCGCAGGTCACTGGCCTGAGCGAGGCCGGCCCGGTGATCGCCGTGAACCTTCCCGGGTTTGGTGGCGAGCCGTTGGCTGAGCGTGCCGGCTGGATGGATGCTGCCGCCGACGCCGCTGCGATGGCCCTCCGAGGCACCGGAATTGACCGCGTCATGGTGTGTGGTCTGTCGATGGGTGGTTACGTCGCCTTCTCATTCCTGCGGCGACACCGCGACCTCGTGGCCGGCCTCGTCCTCGCGAATACGAAGTCCGGCGGTGATGACGATGCCGGCAAGCAGCGTCGCGCGGACCTAGCGACCCGGTTGCGCGCGGAGGGCAACGACTTTCTCGCGGCGAGCCCGCCACCGCTGCTGTCCGAGCACGCCTCACCCGATCTGCGCATCGCGATCCGCGCGATGATCCAGCGCCAGCCCGCCGAGGCGATCGCACGCGCCTCGGAGGCGATGGCCGACCGCGTCGACTCAACCCCGGATCTCGCCGGCATCAGGGTGCCGACGCTCATCATCACGTCGAGCGCGGACGCGCTGATCCCAGCCGACGTCACCAAGCCGATGGCTACCCAGATCTCTGGTGCCACGCTCGCGGTGATCGAGGGCGCCGGGCACCTGTCCAACCTCGAAGCGCCGGACGAGTTTAACCGGCTACTCAAGGAGCATCTGGCCCGCTGTCAGTAGGCAGTAGGCGAATCCGAGGAGGTCCACCGTGCCGATCGATCCAGCACTGCTGCCGTTCGGAATCAACCTGCAGGATGCTCACCTCTTCGAGCAGAACGAGGCACACGAATCGTTTCGCACCCTTCGTCGGGAGCGGCTGGTGCCGTGGCATCCGGGCACGGAGCGCCTGAATGGCTTCTGGTCGTTCACGAAGTACGAGGACATCCTCTACGTCTCGCGCCATCCCGAACTTTTCATCTCTTCGAAGCGTATCGCTGGCGCCGGGCTGCGGGACACCGGGGACTACGTCCCACCTCGACCGGGCGACGGCGGCGTCAGTCTGATCACGATTGCCCCGCCGCGCCACGTGAAGATGCGACGTCTCGTGAACAAGGGCTTCACCCCTCGTGTGGTGAATGCGATGGAGCCGCAGATCCGCGCTGTCACCAACGAGATACTCGACCGCGTGGCAGCGAGGGATGGGTGCGACTTCGTCCTGGAGATCGCGAGGACAACTCCCGCTCGCTGTCATCTGCGGGATGATGGGCCTCCCGCAGGACGTCTGGCCGCTGATGTTCGAACTCACCAGCAGCGTCCTCGGCGCCGGCGACCCCGAGTACCAGGCTGAGGTGCCCGAGGAGATCCGAGGTTCTGGCGAGGCCGAGCGCCAGACCAGCATGAGCGGCGAAATGCGCATGCTCGGTTACTTCGCCGAGATCCTCGCCCAGCGTCGCAAGGAACCTAAGGACGACCTCATCAGCATCCTGCTGGAGGCCGATGTCGATGGCGAACGTCTGACGGAGCAGGACATTTTCGCCTTCTGCTTCCTGATCATCCTCGCGGGCAATGAGACGACGCGGAACGCCATCTCGGGCGGCCTCGTGACCCTCTGCGAGTACCCTGAGGAGCGCGCGCGCCTGCAGGCCGACATGTCGCTGATCGACGGCGCGGTCGAGGAGATCCTGCGCTGGACCTTTCCACTCCACCACATGTCGCGCGTCGCGACCGAGGATGTACGAGGTACGCGGCACGAAGATCGCTTCCGGCGACCGCGTCTTCATGTGGTACCCGTCGGCTAACCGGGACGAGGACATTTCCCCCGACCCGTACCGCTTCGATATCACGCGGACGCCAAACGACCACATGGCGTTTGGCATCGGTGAGCACTTTTGCCTCGGTGCGGGCTTTGCGCGCAAGGAGATGGGCGTGATGTTCGAAGAGTTGTTCCGCCGCTTCCCGGACATCCAAGTGGCCGGTCCGCCGGAGCGGCTGCGCTCCAACTTCATCAACAGCATCAAGCACCTGCCGGTGATGTTCACGCCGGCGCGCTGAGTGAGGTCGAGGCCATGCGAGTCGAAATCAACCCGGACCAGTGCGAAGGCCATGGGCGCTGCGCTATTACTGTCCCGGACGTCTTCAAGATTGACACTGACGGTTGGGGTCAGGTCATCGTCGATGACGTGCCCGAGGATCAGCGTGGGAGGGTCGATCGGGCCATCCGTCTCTGCCCGAAGCAGGCGATCGCCTAGGTGACCTCGACGCCCGCGGCCTAAGCCTGCAGTCCGATGTCGAACGTCGAGGCGTAGCCGGTCGCGGTTTTCGTCAGCGCGAGCGTCAGCTTGCCGCACGATTCGCGGAAGATGCCGTCCGTTGCGTTCTTCGCGCGGGTGCCTGTCTTCAGATACGGCGCTTTCGCGTACACCTCGTCCGAGACGGCCTCGTCGAAGGAGAACTGCGAGGTGAACTCGGAGGTCTTTCCCCCGACAGAGCGCCGGATCTTGAAGTGGATGTGCGTCGCGCGCCCCTGGTACCAGCCGGGGTAGATTGTCGTGAACTGCGTCTTGCCATTGGCGTCCGTGACCTGAGACCCGCACAGGAACTTCTTCCCTCGCGTGTCCGCTCCCTGATCCTGCACATCGGAAGTACCATCCGGCGGCGTCGCACTGCCATACGTCGACGACCGCGCCAACAAGGGCGCTGCATGCGTTCGTCGCGATCGACGCCACGTTCACCGTCAGGACAAGGGGAGTCCCCGGCATCATGCTGTTGTCGGACGGCTCCACGCGGATGTCAGAGCGGTTCAGTTTCTCGTCCACAAAGAACGGCCCCTCGGTCAGTTCGGGCCGCACGATGCACGACGGCACAGCGACTGCCGCTGTCGTGCTCGCCGAAGCCGAGGCCGCAGCGGTCGCGGTCGCCTCGGTGGCTGAAGGACTACCGGTCACGCTCGCCGTCGCCCTCGCGATCGGTGAGTCGTCGCTGCAGGCGGCGAGGAACGCGGCACCGAGGGAGGCCGACCCGCGCAGGATCAGTGCCTCGCGTCGCGACAGGATCCGGCCGACCGGGGCGCCATCATTGTCCATGGGGTTCTTCGTCCTTCACGGGTTCGAGCGTCTGGCCAGACCTATCGTGCACCGAGTTCTTTGAGCCTGCGCCAGAACTTGGTGTGAGGTTTCTGTGTGTCGGTCTAGCGTACGCAGCCGGGTGTACGCTGGCAGACAGACTTGCCCGCGTCGTTGCGATGTCGTTCCACTCAGCCCGTCCGCTGTCCCGCGAGTCGAGACGCCATCTGGTCTACGCCCAGTAGCGCGGACAGTCCGCCTACTAGGTCGAACGCCAGATCTCTCAGCGTAGGGTCGCGCGGCGTGAACGCCTGACCCACCTCGTTCCCGACGCCCACGAGGGCCACCGCCGCTCCGAGGCCGATGAGCGAGGCCGCGGGCCACCCGGATACGCGACGCAGGACGGCGAAGCTCGCGCCCACGCCCGCGAAGATGATGAGGTGCCCCGCCCAATCGGGGAGCACCCCCGCACCCGTCGGGTCCGGCATCAGCGTGAGGTAGCACGCGACGGCGACCGCAACGAGCGCGGCCACCCGAGCAGCCCAGACCAGCATCATCGACGGCGATTTCGAGGTGAGGCCAGCGCCAGCATCGCCGTGCCCCAGCCGAATGCGCCGATCTCAGCGATCACCACGTACGGCCAGGGTGACTGTCCTGTCACCCACCAGAAGAGCAGCGCCACGATCACGGCGAGCACCGTCATCAGCCCCAGGGCGATGAAGAATTCCTCTAGCAAGGGTTCGAGGCGCGACATGCCGACCAGCATACCGGCGTCGCCACCCTCACCACGTCAGCGGCTCACCCTCCACCAACCGCTCACCCTCGATGACCAGCGCCCGCGTTGCGAGGCGGCGCACGGTGTACCGGTCATGCGTCGCGAACACCAGCGTGCCCTCGTACTCGTCCAGTAGTTTCTCCAGCGCTTCCTGCCCGGGAATGTCGAGGTGGTTCGTCGGTTCGTCCAACAGCAGCAGGTCCACCTCCGAAGCCGCCAGCGCCGCAAGTTCCAGGCGCCGGCGTTCACCCGGGGTCAGCCGCTCCAGCGGCGTTCGGATCGCCTCGGGCGCCAGCAGGAAGCGATGGAGCGCGTTCGCCGCCTGCGCCTCCGTCATCGGCGCACGCGACCGCAGCAATGCGATCGGCGTCGTCCCGGGCGCGAGGTCGAGCCCGTGCTGGTCGAGGTAGGCAACACGCGCGCTCGGCGTGACATCGAGCGTGCCGCCGTCGGCTGGAGCGCGGTGAGCAGTGTGGTCTTCCCGCTCCCATTCGGCCCGAGCAGCGCCACGCGGTCACCCCGTTCGATGACCGTGTCTGCCACGAATAGCGTTCGCCCGCCACGCTCGAACGTGGCGCCGGCGGCGCGGATCACCGCACGTGCCCCACGTTGTGATGACTTCACGGCACCGCCGAGGCCCACGCGACGGTCCTCTGGTCGATCGACGCGCTGACCGCGCTCCAATTCGCGTTCCATCCGACCCCTCAGCCGCACGGCGGTACGCGCGACCTTCGCCGCGCGCTTCCGGATGTAGAAGTCCTGCGTAGACGCCTCGATGCTGCGCGAACGGGACTCGGCGGCTTGGATCGTGGCACGGAGACGCGTGTTGCGCTTCTCCTCACGCTCCCACTCGGCGCGCTGCCGCTCGCGGCGCTTCGCCTGCTCCACTGACCACGTGGCGTAGTTCCCCGGGTGCCATTCCGGCGTTGGCGCTCCCTCCTCGAACACCAGCAGCGTCGGCGCTACGTCGTCGAGCAGCGCGCGGTCGTGCGTGACGAGGACGACCACCCCGCTCGCGTGCCAGAGCCGTGCCGCTAGCCACTCCGTGGCGTCGCGGTCGAGGTGATTCGAGGGTGGGCACGTTCTCGACGAGCATCCGTTCGAGGCGCAGGCGCATCACCATGAACTCATCGTCGCGCAGATGTGCGGTGACAATGCGGGCCGACCACTCCCCCGGCGCAGCGGTGTCGATCGACGTTTCCGAGGCAGACAGCAGCATCGCCTCGAGTATCTCGGGCGTGGCGGCCAGCGTGCGGATCAGTTCGGGGCGAGAGGTGGTGGCGCGGAGCACGGACGCGTCGCTCACTGGAATACCTCCGGTGGCGTGCCATCGCCCCACCATTCGATCTCCGGGATGAGCCGCACACCATAGGTCGCTAGCACCAGCCGTTGTACTTCGGTCATCACATCGAGGTACTCGGATGCCGAGGCGTTCCCGTCATGCACGATGAAGTTCGCGTGCAGCGAAGAGACGTGTGCGCTGCCGGAAGCGACGTTTTTGCCACCGACCGCCTCGATCATCTGGCCCGCCCGATCCCCGGGTGGATTGCGGAACACCGAGCCCGCGTTGGGCTCTGCCGTCGGCTGTGTCGCCTGCCGCGTGCCGAGGAGGCGGCTCATCTCCGCCTCGACTTCGTCGAGCGGCCGCGGCTTGAGCGCAAGCTGCGCCGCCAGCACGATCTCGCCCGCTGTCCGCAACGACGTGTGTCGGTAGTCGAACGCGATCTGCTCTCGTGACAACGTGACCGGCACGCCATCCCGGAGTACGTCCACGCTGGTCACCACATCACCCATGCTCCGGCCGTCGCCGATGCCCGCGTTCGTCTGCATCGCGCCGCCGATGTCGCCCGGGATCCCGATCGCGAACTCCATACCACTCAGCCCTCGCTCCGCCGCCGCCTTTGCGATCGCGGGAAGCATGACGGCGGCACCGGCATGGACCGCAGTGCCTTCGATGTCGAGATACCCGCACGCACGCCGGAGCGAGATCACCACCGCACGCACTCCCTCATCGGCGACCAGCATGTTCGACCCGCCACCGATGATCCGCAGCGGGATCGTGTGCGACTTCGCCCACGCCCAGATCCGCACGAACGTGTCGATGTCCGGCGGAGTGCCAAAGTAGGCCGCGGCTCCGCCAATTCGAAGATAGGTATGGCGCGCGAGCGACACGTCACGCTCCAGGCCGAGGGCGGGAGGCGGGTCAGGCAGTGTTGCGAGGGAGTGTTTGTTCACCCCTCGATCCTAACGCGCGCCTCGGACAGGGGTGTCAGAGTGTCGGGCGTTGGCGGTGGAACGAGGTCACTTGCTGGAACGCGTGGCCGATCTGGAGCACTCGTGCGTCGTCCCAACGTGCGCCGCTCACCATCAGCCCGATGGGCATCCCATCGCCATCGAACCCCGCCGGGACAGAGATCGAGGGCTGACGCGTCAGGTCGAAGACCATCGTGTTGCGGAATTTCCTCAACGGTTCGCTGTCGGCGGTGGCGTCCAGCATGATCGGCTCTGCTGGCTGCGGGGACGTCGGCGTGACGTAGCCGTCGAAGCCCCCGACGGCGAGCGCCTGCTCGAACCGCCGTTCGATGACGCCCCGCGCCTTCAGCATGCGGAGGTACGCGTCCACGGTCACATCGAGGCCCGGCATCATCCGCCGGCGCACGCTCTCGCCGATCGTGTGCGGTCGCTCGCGCAGGATGTGCGCCACGTATGAGGCACCCTCGGCTATCAGCAAGCCGTTGATGGAGTTCCGCCACTCGTCTTCCCCCGCCATCGGCTCGACGACGTCGACGATGGCCCCGAGGCCGCGCAGGGTGTCGAGGCCTGCCTCGAATGCTGCGAGCGTGGCGTCGTCGCAACCCTCGACCAACGAGGGGATCACGGCCAGACGCCGCCCCGCGACGCTGCTCTCGATGCCCGCGCTGAACGACTCCGATGGTCGGTCGACGGAGCCGTCGTCACGCGGGTCGTGCCCGGCGAGGACATCGAGCAGGAGCGCGCAGTCGAGGGCCGTGGCCGCCATCGGGCCAGCATGGTCGAGCGTGAGCGACAGCGGGACGACGCCACCTCGACCGACGAGGCCGTACGAGGGCTTATGGCCCGTGACGCCGCAGAACGCGGCGGGGATGCGAATGCTGCCGCCGGTGTCCGTGCCGAGCGCTCCCAGTGCCTGCCCAGCGGCCAACGCCGCGGCCGATCCACCGGAGGAGCCGCCCGGCACTCGGTTGAGGCGCCACGGGTTCATGGTAGGCCCGTAGTGGACGTTGTTCGTCGTCCCACCCAGCGCTAATTCGTGGGTGTTTGTCTTGCCAAGGATGACCGCGCCCGCCTCGTGCAGGCGACGCACCGCAGTGGCGTCGTCGAGCGGGACGCGCTCGCGGTAGGCGCCGGTCCCCGCCGCCGTGACGACGCCCGCAGTGTCAAACAGGTCTTTGACCGCGATCGGGATGCCGTCGAGCGGGCCGAGGCGACGGCCACCGTGTGCGCGCTCCTCAGCAGCCTGTGCCTCTGCGAGCGCGGAGGTGCGCATCAGTCGCACGAAGGCATTCACACGGCCGTTAGTCGCGTCGATCCGAGCGAACGCCGCCTCGGTCAGCGCGACAGGCGAGAGCGTGCCATCCGCGATTTGCGCCGAGGCCGCCGCGATCGTGAGGGTGCCGAGGTCGAGCGTGGCGTTAGGCATCGGGGCTCCTCGCGCTGGGCTGGCCAATGATAGTAGTCGCGGGTTTGACCCGTGCGCGCGGGGGTGCCTACGCTCGCGGAGCGGATGGGGGAGCCATGATCGACCTCGGCTTGGTGGACGCGGTAGACGCCGAAGCGATCGGCCAGCCCGGCCAGCGCACCTTCCGTCTGCGCGCTCGCGCGGACGCGACGTACGTCGCGCTCTGGATCGAGAAGGAACAACTTGCAGCCCTCGGGCGCTCCATCTCGCAACTGCTGGCGGAACGCTCGATGCGGCGCGGACAGCCCGCGACGACCGTGGAGCCTGTCGGCAACTTTCCCCAGCGCGCCCAGGTGGATTTCCAGGTCGCCCGCATGGGCCTCGACTATGACGCCGAGGAGGAGCAGGCGATCTTCCTCGCGGACGACCCGCAGGCCGCCGACCGGCGTGACACCCCGGCCTTGCGGATGGCATTCAGCCGCTCGCAGGCGCTCACTCTGATCCACATCATCGAAGAGGTCGTGGCCGGCGGTCGCCCGACGTGCCCGCTCTGCAAACAGCCGCTCGACTTCGCAAATGCGCAGCACGAATGCATCCACACCAACGGCCACTCGAAGGAGCCCATCCCGCCTCGTGAGTCCGCTGCCAACGATGAGGACGATGACGACGTCGAGGCGAACTAGACCCGCTCGCCCTCCGCGCTTAGTGCAACCGCATTCCCCGCCCGTGCTGCCCGCACCGCGTGCCGTTGCCAGAGCAGGGCGGCGGCCGCGCCGACCTCGAGGGTCGCGATACCGGCGAGTGTGAGGCCGTAGTCCCCCGTCCGGTCCACCGCGACACCCGCGAGCCACGCGCCGCCCGCGCTCGCGACGCTGGTGGCGGCTGCCTGCATCCCGGAGAACGTGCCGAGGCGTGCCCCGTACGCCTCCGCCCCCAGCAACCCGTTGAGCGGTGAACTGAGGCCAATGGCGAGGCCGGCTGCGATCACGAAGAACCACGCAGCCACGAGGCCGTCCGCAAACACGAGGGCGCTCGCACCAGCCGCGACCATCCCGTAACAGACGACCTGCGTCGTGTGGACGCCCAGCCAATTGGTGAGCGGCGTCAGGACGAGGCGACCGGGGATCTGCATCAGCCCTCGCGCTCCACCGAGGGCGGCCGCGGTTGCCAGGGACAGACCGAGCGCACGGATCGCGCTCACCTGGTGGAGGAGGAGGGCGCTGGTCGCTCCGGCGGAGAAGCAGGCTGCGAGTATCAGCCGCCACACCATCGGCTCGCGCCAAGCGCCTCGGTCGCCGGGGATACGCGGCGGTACCGGCACCGCCTCCGACCGCACGACGAGGGCTGCTGGGCCCGCGAGGATCACCAGCAGCACCGCCAGCGCGCGCAACGCCTCGCGCCAGCCCCACGCCTCGACCATCCACGCGACGAGGGGGTTGAAGATCGGGCTTGCCAGCGCGCCAAGGAGGGTCAGCACGCTGACGGCGGCGGCCCGCCGGTCGGCGTACAGTCGTGACGTCGTGGACATCGTGACGTTGTAGTAGAGTCCGCCCGCCACAGCGCCGCCGGCGACCGCCCAACAAGCCACGAACCACGCCACCTGTCGCGCCTCGGACGCTGCGAGCAGGCCGAGCGCGCCCACAACGACGGCGGTCACCATCACCGGCCGCGGCCCCCGCCGGTCCAGCGCGCGTCCGCCGACTACCGCTCCGACGCCCGAAAGCAGCACCCCTGCGGAGTAGGCGAGGGAGAGCGTGCCCGTGCTCCACCCTGTGTCGTCATGCAGCGGTTCGATGAACACGCCGAAGGCGTAGTACACGACGCCATACGCCCCGATGGTCGCGACGCCCAGGAGCAGCGCGTCCCGCCAATACCGAGCGCGCGCGACGAGCTCCACGCCGCTATCTGCTCGCTGCGAGCGCGCTGGCCGTGAGGGTCGCCGGTGGGGTGGCGTCTCGGAGCGCCGAGATCACCTCGCGCCCCACGAGGCGGATCGAGCGTTCGATCCGCGAGGCGTCGAGGCCGCCGAACTCCATCAGCATGCTGACGTGCGTCACCCCTGCATCGTTGAGGGCCTGTAGCCGAGGGATGATCTGGTCCGGTGTCCCGATGAACTGACGCCCGAGCAGCACTTCGTCGCTCGGGTCGTCCTCCGCCGGGGTGACATCGAGGACGCCGCCTTCGATCCGCGCCTGCACGAGGCGAGTCACGGCGCGCGCCTGCCAGCGGGCAAACGGGAGCGTTGCGTGCGCCTCAGCGGTCGTCTCCGCGACGTGTACCTGCGTCTGTGCGACGACGTGCAGCGGCTCGGCACCGCGCCCGTACTGGAGGCGCGCGCGCACGTAGTCGCCGTGCTGCTCGCGCAGCCGCTCCACGCCCGCCGCGCCCGACGTGATGGGCGTCAGGCCTCGACGTCCCACGAGGTCAACGGACTCCGCGCTCGCACCGGCGAGCCAGATCGGTGGGTGGGGTGTCTGGAGCGGCCGTGGGAGCACCGTCGTCGGGTGGTCGATGCGGACGTGCTTCCCGGCGTACGTGAAGTCCGTCGCCGTCCACGCCTGCACGAGGACATCGAGCGACTCCTCGAAGCGCGCGCGCCCCTCGTCCACCACGACGCCGAGGCGCTCCTGCTCGAAGGGCACGAAGCCGCGGCCGACGCCGGCGATGAACCGCCCGCCGCTCAACTGGTCGACAACCGCCATCTCTTCGGCGAGTCGGAGCGGTTGCCACTCCGGCAGCACCGCCACGCCTGTCCCGATGCGGATCCGCGAGGTCGCGCGTGCGAACGCGAGCGCTTCGAGGAGCGGCGATGGCGCGATGCTGTAGTCGGAGAAGTGGTGCTCCGCGATCAGGCAGAAGTCGAACCCGACCTCCTCGGCCAGGCGCACCTGCGCGACGCTCTCCTCGAATGCCTCGCGCCAGACGCGTGCGCCCGCGTTCGGCCACTCCACGAACAGTCCGAATTCCACGGCGGGTTCCTTCCGAGGCGCGCTAGCATACCGGCGTCGTGCGAGCGATGAACGTGGGCGGGGTGGCCTCGATCCCTCGAGGCCACCCCGCCCACGTTCAGGCTGCTAGCAGCAGCCCGGCTCGCAACTGCAAGCGGTGTAGCAGCAGTCCCCGCCGTTGAGGACGGGCAGAGGTGTGCCGTTGAACGGCTTGAGGGTCATGGTGACCTCCTTGAACCGAACGCTGGGTGGACTGCGGTATCGACGCGCGTCTATA
>SHYS01000006.1 GCA_009692685.1 Dehalococcoidia bacterium | reverse complement strand
GACTAAGCCATCCGAATTCGATGTCGACCACTTTGTGCCCCTCGAGAACGCACATATCTCAGGTGGCTGGGCGTGGACGACTGAACAGAAGAAGGCGTACGCGAACGATCTAATCCATCCGGAGCACCTGGTAGCCGTTTTCGCGTCGGCCAATCGATCGAAGAGTTCCCACTCGCCGGACGAATGGAAGCCACCGCGCAAGGAGTACTGGTGCGAGTACGCGGTGTCATGGATTTCGGTGAAGAACCACTGGTCACTAACCGTGACAGTGCGCGAGCGAGACACGTTGGGCTCGATGCTCGATACCTGCCCTGTTGATGGTCCACCACAAACCGGTACGCCTTCGCTAGAGGCCGGAACTGCGGCAAACCCAGCACTGCCACACACCACAGCCCTCGAGTGAGGCGTACTACGCAAATTGCGCGGCTGCCCGTGCAGCCGGTGCCTCCGACGGCACAAAGCCCCCTACTCGGTCCAGCCCTGAATCGAGGCTTCCGCAAGAGCGGCTCCCGCTGGTCGGACTCGAGGCGACTACGAGTTGCCGAGGTTGATGATGTGGAGGCCACACTCCCGCTTGGTGGCTTCTTCCCACCACCAGCGGCCCTCGCGTTCGTGCTCGCCGGGGTTGGTGGCGCGGGTGCAGGGCTCGCAGCCGATCGAGCGGAAGCCCACGTCGTGGAGGGCGTTGTAGGGCACCTCGTGCTCGCGGATGTACTGCCACACCTTGTTCGCGGTGAAGTGCGCCAGCGGGTTGAACTTCACCAACTCGACGTCGGGCGTCGAGAACGCGGTGTCGATCTGCACCACCGGGATGTCGGCGCGTGTGCCCGGGCTCTGATCCTTGCGCTGCCCCGTCACGTAGGCGCGCAGCCCCTCGAGGGCGCGCCGCAGCGGCTCGACTTTGCGGATCGAGCAGCACTCCTCGTGGCCGTCGCGGTAGAAGGAGAAGTAGCCCTTGTCGGCCACGAGCTGCTGGACGGCCACCGCCTGAGGCGAGACCGCCTCGATGGTCACGCCGTACTTGTCACGTACCACATCGAAGAACTGATACGTCTGAGGATGCAGGCGCCCGGTATCGAGGGTGAAGACGCGGAACGGAAGCTTCGAGCGCCACGCCATATCGACGAGTACCACGTCTTCGGCGCCGCTGAACGAGATCGACAGTTCGGCCCCATACTCCTGCAGCGCGAACTTGATGATGTCGGCAGGGTGACTCGAGGCAAGCTCGGCCGCCAACTCCTCGATGCGCTTTGTGTCGACAGTCATCGCCGTCCTCCGAACCCGAACGCCTGACCCCGAACGCTCGGGTGATATGCGTCCGTCAGGATACCGCTGCCTCGGGCGCCGGGGCCCCTCGATACCACTAACGGGCCGAGAAAATCGGCTCCCGCCGCTCCACGAGGGCGTTGCGGGCCTCGGTGGCGTCCTCGGAGGTCGCCAGGATGCCAGACGCGTTCGAGGTGAGCACCGCCGTCGTCTCGAGCGAGCTATCGAGGGCGGCGCGCATCACGCGCTTGTTGATCCAGTGGGTCAACGGCGGCACCCGCATGATCCGAGTGCAGAGCGCACGCACCTCGGCCTCCAGCTGGTCGGCGGGCACCAGTCGGTTGAGGATTCCCCACTCCGCGGCACGCTGGGCATCGAGGTGGCCCGTGTACGCGAACTCGAGCGCGCGTCCGATGCCGGCTAGCCTCGGGAGGTAGTACGCGCCGCCGTTCTCGATGATCTGCCCCACCTGATGGTAAGCGATGAACTGCGTGTTCTCGCAGCCATAGCGAATGTCGCACTGCAGGGCCAAGTCCATCCCGAAGCCAGCGGCTGGCCCGTTCACCATCGCGATGGTGGGCTTGCGGATGAACGAAAGGTCCCTGATGAGCTTCGTGAGGCCGTAGTAAAAGCGCTGACGGTTCTGGTCCGGTCCGGGCTGCGGCGGCGCAGCACCGAGGTAGTTGTCACCCTGCACGAACCCCTCGACGCCACGCACATCGACGCCGGCACAAAACCCGCGACCGACGCCCGTCAGCACGATCACCTTCACGCTAGGGTCGTCATCGCCCGCGCGCATGTACTCACCGACCTTGGCCAGCGTGCCGTTGCGCTCGGCGCCGCCGACCGCGGCGTTCAGGCGCTCCGGCCGGTTGAACTTGATCCAGAGGATGCCCGTGTCCTCTGGATCGTAGATCAGGTAAGGGACGGTCTCGAGTTGCTGCACGTCGCTTCTCCTCGCTAACGCGACGCCCATCGAGGGCGCTCGCTCGGCCCGATCGCGCACGTTGTACACCGTTCATCGAGACATGTGTGGGCCTCGGAAATCCCTTGCCTGCCCAGCGGCGCAGGCGTAGCGTCGGCCGCGCTGCAGCCGAACAGGCGGAGGCGCCCTCGATGAACTGGCCGGTGCGCGTACCGGGCGTGGCAGCGAAGTTCCTGCTGCCCGTAGCGCTGACCTGGCTGCCGTTCGAGGCAGGCTGGCTGAACTTCGTCCTCGACACCGTGGACGGCGACATCCTCATCCCCGCTGGCCTTGGCGGCGGGGTGGTGGCCGACCAAAACCACCTCTACCAGAACATCGACAAGGCCGCAGACTACGTCACCTACGTCTTCATGGTCGTCGCGGCGTGGCAGTAGCCGCTGCGACGCTGGATCATCGGGCTGTTCGCGCTGCGTACGGTGGGCCAGGCGGCGTTCTTCCTCACTCAGCACGAGCTGATGTTTCTGTACTTCCCGAACTTCCTCGAACCACTCTTCCTGATCGCAGCCACGATCCTGCGCTTCAACCGAACCGACCCGTGGGGCCACTTCTACCGGTACAAGTGGATCTATGGCGGGATCGTGTTCGTATACAAGATGCAGGACGAGGTGCTCACCCACCTGGTCAATTGCGACCGTTCTGACGCGATCGGACGGCTCTTCGGCGCCTAGCCCGAGACCCTGACCGCCCATCGATGATTGCGGCGCGTCAGGTTCGCGCCCTCCCCCCTCACTGGCGCGCGCGGTACCCTACGTCACACCCGGACATCTCCGGCCACCTCGAATCCCCCACCGCCCCTTCCTGAGGAGCTTGAGGAGCACCGATCATGGCGCTGTCACACGTCGTTGGGTACCCGCGCATCGGCACGCGGCGCGAGCTGAAGCGCGCCACCGAGTCCTACTGGGACGACGCAATCACCCGTGACGAGCTACAGGCGACCGCGCGCACCCTCCGGCTCGAGGCGTGGACGCGGATGCGTGACGCTGGCATCGCGCTCATCCCCTCCAACACCTTCTCCTTCTACGACCAGATGCTCGACACCACCGCGATGGTCGGCGCCGTGCCCGAGCGCTACCACCAGCCGGTCGACCGCGACGTCGACATCGACACGTACTTCGCGATGGGGCGCGGGGCGCAGACGGACGGCCTCGACGTCACGGCCATGGAGATGACGAAGTGGTTCGACACGAACTACCACTACATCGTCCCCGAGCTGGGGCCCGAGACCGCGTTCCGGCTCGCCTCACGCAAGCCCGTCGATGAGTACCTCGAGGCGCGCGCGGCCGGAATCGAGACCGTCCCGGTCCTGATCGGCCCGCTGAGCTACCTGCTGCTTGGCAAGACCCACGACCACGCACACGACTTCGACCGCCTGTCGCTGCTGCCGTCCCTGCTCCCCGTCTACGTCGAGGTGCTGACGGCGCTGCGGGACGCAGGCGCGGCCTGGGTGCAGTTCGACGAGCCCACGCTCGTCCTGGACCGCACGCCAGCGGAACTCGAAGTGCTGAAGGGCGCGTACACCGCCCTCGCCGCCGTGGCCGGAAACACGAAACTCCTTGTGGAGACCTATTTCGGCAACGTCGACGAGGCGTTCTTCACGCTCACCAACCTCCCCGTGGCGGCGATCGGCCTCGACCTGCATCGCGGCCAGCGCAATCTCGAGCTGCTGCGCAAGCACGGCCTCCCCGGCGGCAAGTATCTCGCCGCCGGCGTCGTCGACGGGCGCAACGTCTGGATCAACGACCTAGGCGCCTCACAGGCACTGCTGACCAAGCTGGGCGAGCTGGTCGAGCCCGACCGGGTGATCGTGTCGACCTCGTGCTCGCTGATGCACGCCCCGCTCGAGCTGGAGCGCGAGAACCGCCTCGACGCCGAGCTGCGCTCGTGGCTGGCCTTCGCCAACCAGAAGGTGGACGAGGTCGCGACCCTTGCGCGTGCCCTCGAGGACCCCAACGGCGTCGCCGATGCGCTCGCCGCGAACGCCTCGGCGCTCGCCTCGCGCCGCACGTCGCCGCGCACCAACAACCACGAGGTACGCGCCCGCGTAACGGCCACCACCGAAGCCGACTACCGCCGTCCGGGCAGTGTCACCGAACGCCGCGCAGCGCAGCGCGCCCGCCTCGGCCTGCCCGCGTACCCGACGACGACGATCGGTTCGTTCCCGCAGACGCCCGAGCTGCGCGAGGCACGCGCCGCCCTCACCGAGAAGACCCTGACCGCCGAGGGCTACGAGAAGGTCATCGAGCAGGAGATCGAGCGCGTCGTGCGCCTGCAGGAAGAGCTCGACCTCGACGTTCTGGTGCACGGCGAGCCCGAGCGTAACGACATGGTCGAGTACTTCGGCGAGCGTCTGGCGGGGTTCGCCTTCACTCGATTCGGCTGGGTGCAGTCCTACGGCTCACGCTACGTGAAGCCACCGATCATCTTCGGCGACGTCTCGCGGCCAGAACCAATGACCGTGCGCTGGTCGACGTACGCACAGTCGCTCACCGCGAGGCCGATGAAGGGCATGCTCACCGGTCCGGTGACCATCCTCAACTGGTCCTTCGTACGCGACGACCAGCCGCGCGCCGAGACATGTCGACAGATCGCCCTGGCCATCCGCGACGAGGTCGTGGACCTCGAGGCCGCCGGCCTCGGCGTCATCCAGATCGATGAGCCAGCCCTCCGCGAGGGGTTACCGCTGAGGCAGTCCGATTGGACGGGCTACCTCGCCTGGTCCGTGCCGTGCTTCCGACTGTCAGCCTCGGGCGTCCGAGACGACACCCAGATCCACACCCACATGTGCTACGCGGACTTCAACGACATCATGAGCGCGATCTCGGACCTCGATGCCGACGTGATTTCAGTGGAGAACTCGCGCTCGGACGCCGAACTTCTGGAGGCGTTCCGCGACTACCACTACGACAAGGAGATCGGGCCCGGTGTGTACGACATCCACTCGCCGCGCGTCCCCCCCACCGATGAGATGGCGGGCCGCCTCCGCGAGGCCGTGCGCGTCCTCGACCCGGACCTAGTCTGGGTGAACCCCGACTGCGGCCTCAAGACGCGACGCTACGAGGAGACCGTGCCGGCGCTCCAGCACCTCGTAGCCGCCGCGAAGGCCATGCGCGCGTAGCTCCCGCGTCCGACGAGCGAAAAGCTGAGGGCGAGGTCCGGCAGGGCGCTCGTCCTCAGCTTTTCGCTCGTCGGACGCCACTTCCGCGGGTGTTATGATGATCATCCCGACGCATCGATGGCATCCACGTAGCGGTCAGCAGTGATAGCGTCCGCTCGAGTTTGAACGATCATCTGTCGAACGCACGGAGGTTATTGCATGCTAGAGGGAAACTACTGGACGAGGCGCACCGTCGGCCGGAGGGCCGTGCTTCGCGGCGCGGGCCTCGGGATCGCCGGCATGGCCGGTGCGGCGCTGCTCGGCTGCGGGCCGGGCGCCAAGGAAGTCACGTCGATCAAGACGGCGCCAACCGGCAACACCGCGGGTGCCGCAGCGACTCCCGGTGGTGGCAAGGCCCCAGCGGGCCAGGCGCGACTGAAGCCGGGGATCTACGACAGCTTCCCGCAGCCGTCTCTCGGCGAGCGCGACCCGGCAGCGAACGCTCGCTACGGCGGCACGCTGCTCACGCGCTACCTTGACCCGCCGCACATGGACTTCAACAAGACGCTGTCGTGCACGGTCAACACCACGTACGACTACACGATGAACAAGCTCGTCCGCGCGAAGATGGGGCAGTTCGCGAACCAAATGCGCCTGGAGATCGAGCCCGACCTCGCCTCGAAGTGGGAGTCGAGCCCGGACGCAACGCGGTTCACGTTCCACCTGCGGCCCGGCGTGAAGTTCCATAACGTCAACCCGACCAACGGCCGCGTCATGACCTCCGAGGACGTCAAGATGTCCTTCGAGCGCTACAAGAATAGCGGCGTGATGAAGGACGTCTTCCTCGAGGTCGCAAACTTCGAGACGCCAGACCCCAACACGCTGGTCGTCAATCTCACGCAACCGCTGGTGGACTTCCCCACGAACATCGCTTCGTGGTCCTTCATCTGGCCGCGTGAGCTGATCCAGAACGAGGCCTACCTCAACGAGCACGCCGTTGGCACTGGCCCCTTCATCCAGCAGGAGTGGATCCGCAAAGAAAAGTCGACGTTCGTCAAGAACCCCGACTACTTCGAGAACGGGCTCCCGTACCTCGACAAAGTCGTCCCCTTCGTGATGAACGACAACGCCGTGGTGCGATCGGCCTACCTCACCGACAACCTCGGTGACTGGGGCGCCGCCACCGCCGAAGACGCCGAGCAGATGATGAAGCAGTCGTCTGACTCCGTGCAGATGCTCTACGAGGGCCTGCAGGGCGCCAACAGCCAGGTGGTCGTCTTCCAGATGAACAACCCGATCGTGCAGGACGTGCGCGTACGCCGCGCCGTCAACATGTCGATCGACCGTCCCGAGTACGTGGCGGCCCAGGGTTACGTCAGCGACGGCTTCTCGAAGCCCTCGATCTCGTGGCAGGAGCTGTTCGACACGCGGCCGACGCTGGCCTCAGAAGGTCCGTACTACCAGTACAACCCGGCGGAGGCATCAAAGCTCCTCCAAGCGGCCGGCTACAGCGCCGCCAAGCCCCTGACCTTCGAGGTGACCAGCTGGTACCTCAGCTCCGCAGCGCCTCAGCGCTACGGATTCGAGGACATCATCCTTCAGCAGTTCAAGAAGGTGAAGGAACTGAACATCACGCACCGCACGGTCGACAACCCGACCTCGGTGGTGATGCTCAACGAGCGCAAGTACGAGACGGCGCACGGCATGACCTTCGGCCCGCCCGCCTACTCGGTCGACCAGTCGATCTACCCCTTCTACCACTCGAAGGGCGGCCTCAACTTCGGCAACCGTAACGACCCAACTCTCGACGCCATGCTCGAGGCACAGCGTCGCGAGACGAAACGCGAGGCACAGAAAGAGATCTGGAAGAAAGTCTGGGACTACCAGCTCAACCAAGTCTACGACATGTTCCTGCCATCTTCGCTGCAGGCACGCGGCTTCTGGCACAACTACGTGATGGGCTACCGCCCCTTCCCGAGCGGACTGTCGTGCTACGGCAACTCGCAGGTGCGCGGGATGTGGCTGGACGAGGGCGCTCCGAAGGTGTCCGAGGCCGACGTCACGAAGAGCCTGGGGCTGGCCTAGCTCAAGGGCGCTCCGGCGCCGTGGCGGAACCAGTTGCAGAACAGGAGCCGGGCATACGCCCGGCTCCTTTGCGTCCGTGGTGCCTGCTGGTGGCTCAGTGGTGTGCACATGCTCCGGCTCCGAATAGATTGGAGGCAAAGGAGCAGGCGCGTAACGCCCTGCCATCTTACGATTATCCACAACGTACGCTGTCAGCAGGAGGCTCTCCCACGCTCGACGAGCTAAGCGACCGCTTCGAAGAGCAACGCGCAGTCCTCGGCCCTCTGGTGCGGGTCATCGAGGAGGCTGCCGCTGGCTCTCCGTGGGCCCTCATCGGGGCGTCCTCGCTCACCCTGCGCGGGATCGAGGCCCGCTCGCCCAACCTCGAGTTCATGGTGAATGCGGACGCGCTCGGGTCACTGGCGAAGATGCTCGACGTCTCTTCGAGGTGGGGGCGCGGAGCGTACGTCGCGGCTGAGCGCCTGCACTTCATGCGCCACGGTATCCCCGTGTTCGTCTTTGCACGCCCCACGTTTCACGGGCGCTACGAGTCGCTCTCACCATTCGATATCCCGGCCCTCTGGGACGCCCGCGAGACCACCGAGGTGGGCGGCGTGGGCGTGCCCGTGCTGCCGCTCGAGTGGGAGCTGATCCTCGCGGTCGTCCTCGAGCAGCGGACACGCCTGGAGCTGCTCCAGGCGCACTTCGCAGAGCACGGCTTCGACAACCGCCTCCTCACCCGCCTCCTGCGCGAAGGCCGCGTTGAGAAGGACATCGAGGAATCGGTCTGGGCGGTCGTCGAGGGCCGCGCGTAACACTTGAAGGCGACCTTTCGGTCCCAGCGCGCCTACTCCGGTCAGTACAATATCTCGATTCCACCCGGGCTCCGCGTGCGCCACGCCAGCGCCGAGAGGCGCGCATGATGTCGATGTCAGTGAGCGCGAGCGTCGGGCCGGACATGCGCGAGATCCCTGCTCGCGCTCGCCAGCTCGAGGCGCTGGGCTACGACTTCGTGGGGGTCGGCGAGACCTCGCACAACCCATTCTTGCCACTTGTCCTGGTCGCCGAACACACCCAGCAGATGCGCTTCGGCACCTCGGTCGCGATCGCCTTCCCTCGAGTGCCACACATCACGGCGAACATCGCCTGGGACCTCTCGAAGTACTCAGGGGGACGGTTCGTACTCGGCCTGGGAACGCAGGTGAAGGGTCACAACGAGCGGCGCTTCAGCGTGCCGTGGGTGCCACCGGGGCCGCGCCTGCGCGACTACATCGCCTGCCTGCGCGCGATCTGGGACTCGTGGCAGAACGGCACGAAGCCCAGCTACGAGGGCGAGTACTACCAGTACAAGCTCACGAGTCCCTTCTTCAACCCCGGGCCCATTGAACATCCGGACATCCCGATCGTGATCTCGGCGGTGAACCACTTCAACGCGCGGCTGGCCGCGGAAGTGTGCGACGGCATCACGCTGCACGGCTTCAGCACCTTCAAGTACATCCGCGACGTCCTCATCCCCGCCGTTCACGAGGGCGCACGACGCGCCGGCAAGAACCCGGCCAATATCCAGATCAGAGGTGGTGGCTTTGTCGTGGCAGCGCGTAGTGAAGAAGAGCTGGCCCAGGCGAAGGAGCGCACCCGACGCCAGATCTCGTTCTACGCCTCCACACGGTCCTATTCCCGCGTAATGGCCACCCACGGCTGGGACGACGAGGCGGCGCAACTGCATCGGATGTCGGTCGAGGGCAAGTGGGACGAGATGGTCGATGTCATCAGCGACGAGATGATGGAGGAGTTCTGCGTCATCGCGACGTGGGATGGCCTCGCAAACGCGATGCGCGCCAAGTACGCCGGCATCAACTCGCAGGTCGACTTCGCCGCGGACCCACGCAACCCCGATGAGGAGACGCAGATCCGCGAGATCATCGCGGACCTCAAGACCATCCCCACCATCGAGGAAATCCGGGCCTAGCGCCTCGGGTTGCTGGCACGCAGCCGCGAGGCTCCCTCTCGCCCCAGCCGGTCGAGGCGCTTGCGCATCTCCGGCAGGTAAGCGGCGTAGCGCGGCACCGTCTCCGCCATGCGCACGCAGAGGCGCGCCAGCCCGTCGAGGTCGCGCAGGTGAATCGTCTCTGCGGCGACACGCCCTCGCGATCCTGCGTTGTGGTAATTCCCCAGCGCCACGCAGGCCGCGCCCGTCTCGTAGCCGAGCAAGTCGTACGCCGTCGCCTCGGTCACACCGCCGTCCATGAGCTTGCGCTGGAAGGCGAAGGTCGAGTCCTGCGCGCGCAGCTCCTGAGCCAGCGCTGTCATCCACTGCGTCACACGAGGCGAGAAGATGTGCATCGCGTCACCCACCCGCACGATTGGACCGGCGCCCTGGACGGCGCGCCCCCCCGCCATCGAGGAGGTCTCAATCGCAAGGACGATGGCGTCCTCCGGCAGCAGTCGCCTGACACCAACCACCGCCGCGCCTCGCAGCCCGTCCTCTTCGGCGCGCGTGAAGAGGCCGATGACATGCACGGGCGCCTTCGAGGCGGCCAGCCGATCCAGCGTCGCAAGGATGGCGATGCAGCCACCGAGGTCATCACACTGCCGCGCGTGGATCAGCTCGCCGCGAACGCGGCAGACATCGACGTCCCACAGCGCCATGTCGCCGACCTCGACCGTGCCTGCATCGAGGCGCGCGCGCGCGCCGGCGATGCGCCCGTTGGAGGCGCGCACAGTCTCGATGGTGGCTCGTCCGATCGCCTCGCCAGTCACCGCCGAGTACAGCCGGACACCCTCGCCCTTCCCGTACTCCGAGGAGAGCCCGCCGCGGAACTCAAGGTCGAGCCGCTTGCCCCGGGCCCCGGCGACGACGAACCCCGGGTGGTCCATGTGCGCGCCGAGGACAAGCGGCCGGCGCGCGGCGCCGCGGCGGTAGGTGACGTAGGCATTGCCGTAGCGGTCCTCGGCGTATTCAAGGCCACGTGCCTCGGCGAATCCACGAATGTAGTTACGTACGTGCTGCTCGAGGTAGGACGCCGTTGGCCTCGACAGCACTTCGCCAGCGAGCGTGGCGAGATCCATCGGGGCTCTGGCTGTAGCACGGGACATCGGTCCTCCTCGAGCGGCAATTTAGAAGGTGAGGGACAGCACCACCGATAGTAAACGGCGCGCGACAGGTCCGCCGGGTACGATGAATCGATGACGTCCACCTCGAACGAACTGCTTATCCTCGATCCGGCCGACCCGGACCCCAGCACACCCGGCCAGAAGGGCGGGGGGCCGAGCCGCCGCCGCAAGAAGGCGCGCCTAGTCGACCAGCCCCGTGTCCCGCTCACCCTCGAGCTCACCGGCTTCGCACATGGTGGCTACGCCATTGGCCGCGCCCCCGATGGTCGGATCGTCTTCGTCTCCTACGGCATCCCCGGCGAACGCGTGGTCGCCGAGATCACCGCTCAGGCGCCGTCGTACATCGAGGCGACGGCGGTCCTCATCCTCGAGGCTTCTCCACACCGCGTGCCGGCGCCGTGCGGCTACTTCGGTCCCGGCACCGGCCAGCAGTGCGGCGGCTGCCAGCTCCAGCACATCGCCTACCCCGAACAGCTGCGCCTGAAGACAGAGGTGGTGCGCGAGCAACTCCGCCGCATCGGCCACTTCGAAGACCCGCCCGCCGAGGAGATGCTCGGCATGACGGGGCCGGGCGGCCCGTGGGCGTACCGCAACCACATGCGCTTCACCGTGCGCCGCGACGGCGACGTCGGCTTCATGCAGCGCGGCACCCATCGATTCCTGAAGATCGAGGAGTGCCAGCTGGCGCTGCCCGCGGTCAACAGGGCGCTGGCAACGATGCAGGGGCGCACCTCCGGGACGCGGCAGGTCTCGGTCCGGGTAGGCGAGCGCACCGGCGACCTGCTGGTCCAGCCCTCGCTCCACTGGCGTCCGGGGCGCACGCGAAAGCTCCAGAGCGGCCAGCTCTTCCTCCACGAGGAGCTGATGGGCCAGCGCTACCGCGTCTCCGCGCCCGCGTTCTTCCAGGTGAACACCCGCCAGGCCGAGGCGCTCGTCTCCATCGCCCTCGACCGACTGCTCGTCATCGAGCCACGTGTGGTCGTCGATGCGTACAGCGGCGTGGGCACCTTCGCTGCACTACTCGCACCCGAGGTCGACCGCGTCATCACCATCGAGGCGCAACCGGCCGCGGGCGACGACGCGAGCATCAACCTCCGCGAGTTCACGAACGTCACGCGCCTCGTCGGCGACGTGGCGACGCTGCTGCCGGGGCTCCAGCCCTCTCCGGACGCCCTGATCATCGACCCGCCTCGGACTGGCGTGGTACGCGCCGTGCTCGATGGCATCATCGCCTCGACGGCACGCCGCGTGGTCTACGTGTCGTGCGAGCCGACGACCCTCGCGCGGGACCTGCGCATCCTCGTCGATGCCGGGTTTGAGCTCGTCGAGGTGCAGCCCGTAGACATGTTCCCGCAGACGCAGCACATCGAGTGCATCGCAGTCCTCGATCGCGCGCCCGCGAACATGTAACGGCACCGTGACACGCCTGATCCTCGCCTCCGGCTCGCCACGGCGGCGCGAGCTGCTGGCGCAGCTCGGCGTGCCGTTCGATGTCATCCCAGCCAACATCGACGAAACACCCGTCGAGGCTGACCCGGCGCGGCTCGCCGAGCGCCTCGCCCTCGAAAAGGCGCGCGCCGTTGCCTCAAAACTCCCGCGCGGAGACGACGCGGCCGTGCTGGGCGCCGACACCGTCGTCGCCCTCGATGGTCGCGTGCTCGGCAAGCCGCGGGACGCCGCGGAAGCCCGCGAGATGCTCGGCGCCCTCCGCGGCCGCACGCATGAGGTGATCACAGGGCTCGCCCTCGTCGTGAGCGACCGCGCCACCATCGAGGCGGTGCGCACCGAGGTCCGCATGCGCGAGTACACGAACACCGAGATCGAGGCTTACGTCGCGCGAGCTGCTCTCGAGGACGGCCCTTATGACAAAGCGGGTGCCTATGCCATCCAAGACGCGACGTTCCACCCAGTCGCTGAGGCGATCGGCTGCGTGTGTTCAGTCATCGGCCTGCCGTTATGGCGCGCGCATTCGATGTTACATAGCACGCACATCGAAGCAGCCGCACCGACAATCGAGCGGTGCGCGAGCTGTCCGTTGCCGTTGAGAGACCTTCGATCAGGGTTCGGGAGGGCCGGGCGTCCCTAGACTACTTCGCAGTCGGGGTCGTTCGGGTCGCAGACCAGCGCACCGTCCGACACGTCATTGAACAGCAGCGTGGAGGGTGCCTCGACGGCCGCGGCGACGTTCGTCGAAGGGAGCGCGGAGACCAGCGGCTGAGTCAGCACAGGCAGGGCGCCACGCTTGAAGGGCGGCGGCTTCGAGGCCGCACCAGAAACGGGGATAACCTCGTTGGAGCGCTCAGGAGTCTCAGCAGACATAGCGGGCCTCGATTCCAGCATCCAGTACCCCCTCAGTATATCGGAGGCCCCCCACCGGGGCGTACAAGGAATCCCCTCGATGCGGCCCAACCCCCGGATCTACCTCGAAAACGCGCCTACGAGGCGATCACCGTGACCTCACCGACGAGTGTGGACAATCGCATCAGCAGCCGTTGCGGGCGACCCTGGTAGCCCTTGGTGGTGACGTGGATGTCGTTCACCAGGCCGTCCTCGCGCTCCTCGAGCACGCGGACGGAACCCAGCAGCGACTGCGCCGTCACATCCAGGCCCACGTCCGCGGGCACTCGGACTGTTACCGTGCCTATCCAGGAGAGGAGACGCAACTCAGTTTCCCCGAGGGGAAGCTCGGCATCCCGCAGGTCGAGGGTGATATCGCCGAAGACTGTCGAAATGACGCCGTCCTGCACACGAAGGTCGGAGGCCGCCTCAACGTGCCCCACCGTACGTCGTAGCCGCCTCGAGAAACGCCGCACGCGCCAGGCAGCGAGGATTGCAAGTACGCCAAGCGCGACCAGACCGAGGCCCAGCGCGGCACCGAGGATGCCGGTCAGCCCGAGCGACCGCACCCCCGTGCTATCGAGGAGCAGCACCACGCCCAGCAGCACCATGTAGCTGCCCAGCGTGACGGGCAACACATCGATCAGGCGTGAGGTCATCGGCGGTACGCGTTCAGTGGACGCGTCGCCAGTGCCGCGCGCGTTCGTAGATGATCAGCAGGCCGAGCGCAATGAGCACCAGCGGCCAGAGCTCTCGAACGCCATAATCGATGATCCCCAGCGACTCGAGGAGAAAGATCGAGCCGATCACCACCAGCACCACGCCAAACGCCATCGCGGCCCCCCTCGCCGATCCATCTTACGTTCGTCGGCGTCACTCCGGAGCCCTCAGCCTCTCCGTTTCGGCTTGTGGAGTGCCACGCGAGGCCAGACGATAGATCGAGCACAGTCGAGACTCCGCAGGCGCCACCCGCGCGCGAGTCAGGAATGACCCGCGTGACCGCCTCGGCGCCCCCGAGCATCCATGTCAATAATCTCAGCAAGGTCCATCGCGGTGCGGTCACCGTCGACGCGCTGCGCGACGTCTCAATGGAGGTCGCGCGCGGCGAGATGGTCGCCATCATGGGCCCCTCGGGCTGCGGCAAGACCACGCTGCTGAACTGCCTCTCCGGCATCGACGACGCCAGCGCCGGCACGGTGAGCATCGAAGGCGTCGACCTCGCGACGCTCGATGACAACACGCGCACGGGCTACCGAGCGCGGCGCATGGGTGTCGTCTTCCAGTTCTACAACCTGCTCCCGGTGCTCAATGCAGCCGATAACGTCGAACTCCCGCTGCTCGTCTCCGGCACCACCGCCACCGAGGCGAGACGGCTCGCACTTGCCGCCCTCGAGCGGGTCGGCGTCGGCGCGCTGGCCGGCCAGCGACCGGCCCAGCTGTCGGGCGGTCAGCGTCAGCGGGTGACCATCGCTCGGGCACTGGTGAATAACCCCGCCAGCGTCTGGGCGGACGAACCCACGGGCGACCTCGATTCCACGACGGCCGACGGCATCATGGGACTGGTCGTGGGCATCGCCGCCTGCTGACGAGTCCGAACTTCATCCCCGGTACGGAGTTCGATTTCAGGGTACCGTGGCTACGCTTCGCGATCATCGCGGGCGTCGCCTACGGCTTCGGCGCGCTGATGACACTGCTCCCCCGCGCGCGCCGCCTCGCGGGTACCGGTCGCGGAGGCGCTGCGCTACGAGTGAGGCGGTCGAGGACACGCGCGCACCAACACAACATGCCCCGCGTGCGCGGGGCCTGTTGATCACTGGCGATAGTCCGAAGGCAACGAGCGCTAGTGCGCGGCGCTGGCCTCACGCAGGCTGGCGAGGTGCCGGCGGACCACGGTCATCGCGCCCTCCTCGGTGGGGGTCACCTTAGGCGCGACTTTCCAGAACTTCGGCAGGTTCAGCTTCCAGTCGCGGAGCAGGCCCTGCGCCCGCTTCGAGCCCGTCAACTCCGCGTGACGCCTGACTAGCGTCTCCAGCAACTCGATGTCCAGCGGCGCCGTGACCTGTTCGAGGCCCACCAGTTCCTGGTTCACGCGCGAGCGGAAGTCCCCGCGCTCGTCGAGAACGAAGGCGAGTCCGTTCGACATGCCAGCACCGAAGTTGCGGCCAGTCTGCCCGAGGATCACGACCACACCGTCGGTCATGTACTCGCAGCCGTGGTCACCGATCCCCTCGACGACGGCGCGTGCTCCAGAATTGCGCACGGCGAAGCGCTCGCCGGCCTGTCCCGAGATGAACACGTTCCCGCCCGTCGCCCCGTAGAGCACGGTGTTCCCGACCAGCACCGCATCGTGCGCGTTGAACCCGGCGTTCTCCGGCGGGCGAATGGTGATCTCACCGCCACTCATGCCCTTGCCGACGTAGTCATTGGCCTCGCCAACGAGGTGCAACGCGACGCCCTTCACCAGCCACGCGCCGAACGACTGCCCCGCCGAGCCCGTCAGTCGCAGCTCGATGGTGTTGTCGGGCAGGCCCTCGTCGCCGTACTTCTGCGCGATCGCGCCCGATAGCCGCCCACCAACAGTACGGTCCGTGTTTCGCACCACGTACGACTGTTGCATGCGGCGTTTCGTGTCGATCGCCTCACGCACGTCCTCGATGATGCGGTCATCGAGGGGCTCACCGGGCCGATCGTTGCGCTGCGTCATCGAGCGGTGAGCACGCGTCTCCCGCGTGTCGACCGGCGCAATGACCTTGGAGAGATCGATCTCGTCGGCGCGGTTGCCTGCGGGGTCGGGAATTTGCATGAGCAGGTCAGCGCGGCCGACCAGCTCATCGATGGTGCGGTAGCCGAGGGCCGCGAGGCGCTCGCGTACATCTTCGGCCACGAACGTGAGGAAGTTGACGAGGAACTCCGGCTTGCCGAAGTACTTTTCGCGCAGATCCTCGCGCTGTGTGGCGACGCCAACAGGGCAAGTGTTGAGGTGGCACTGGCGCGCCATCTTGCAGCCGACCGCGATCATCGCGGTGGTGCCGAAGCCGTACTGCTCCGCGCCCAGCATCGCGGCAACGAGGACGTCACGACCGGTGTGGAAGCCGCCGTCCGTCCTGAGCGTGACGCGACCTCGGAGGTCGTTCATGACCAGCACCTGCTGGGTCTCGGCCAGGCCGATCTCCCACGGGGTGCCCGCGTATTTGATCGAGGCGAGCGGCGAAGCACCGGTGCCGCCATCGGCGCCCGAGATCTGGATGACGTCCGCGTAGCTCTTGGCGACACCCGCGGCGATTGTGCCCACGCCCTCGGACGCCACGAGCTTCACGCAGACGCGCGCTCGCGGGTTCGCCATCTTGAGGTCGTAGATCAGCTGCGCCAGGTCCTCGATCGAGTAGATGTCGTGGTGCGGCGGCGGGGAGATCAGTGTGGTCCCCGGCATCACGTGCCGCAGACTGGCGATGTAGGCCGAGACCTTGCCACCGGGCAGCTGGCCACCTTCGCCGGGCTTCGAGCCCTGCGAGATCTTGATCTCGAGCTCAGTCGCGCCGGCGAGGTAGGCCGGCGTCACGCCGAAGCGACCCGAGGCCACCTGCTTCACCTGGGAGTTCGCATCGCGCTTGTCGCCGTTCGGCGAGTAGCGGCGCGGGTCCTCGCCACCCTCACCGGTGTTGGAGCGCCCACCGAGGATGTTCATCGCGCGCGCGATGTCCTCGTGCGCCTCGGGCGAGAGCGCGCCCAGCGACATCGCGCCTGTGGAGAATCGATACGTGATTTGCTCGAGCGGTTCGACTTCCTCGAGCGGAATTGGCTGACGATCGGACTTGAAGTCCAGGAGATCGCGCAACGCCGTCGGCGGTCGGCTGAGCACGATCTCTTTGTACTCCTGGTAGGCCTCGCGAGTGCCGCCCTGCGCCACCTTATGGAGCGAGCGCCAGACCTCGGGCGCGTTGGCGTGGTAGTCGCCGTCGCGGCGGTACTTGTACCAGCCGCCGTGCGCCAGCCTGGCCGATGGGTACGCGCGCTGGTGACGCGCCACGACATCGGCAGCGACGTCCTCGAGCGTCAGCCCACCGATACGTGAGCTGGTGCCGGGGAAGGAGTACTCAATGAGTTCTTCGCCCACGCCGAGCGCCTCGAAGATCTGCGCCCCGTGGTAGGAGGAGACAGCGGAGATCCCCATCTTCGACATGATCTTTAGGATTCCGGCGTCCACGGCCTGCTCGTACTTCCGCATCACCTCGTCGGCGGTGCGGTCACCGAACTCACCATCGACGACAAGCGCGCGGAGCGAATCGAACGCGAGGTAGGGGTTGACCGCGCTGGCGCCGAAGCCGATGAGCGCGGAGATGTGGTGAATGTCGCGAGCGTCACCCGTCTCAGCGATGAGACTGGCGCGCATGCGACGACCCGTACGAATCAGGTGGTGATGCACCGTCGAAACGGCTAGCAACATCGGAATCGGCGCCCACTGTGCATCCGTCATGCGGTCGGAGATCACAAGGACCGTGTGCCCCTCGTCCACGGCCAGCGAGGCGAGCTCGCAGATCGCGTCCAGCGCCTTACGTAGCGCGCCAGGGCCATCGGCCACCGCGAAGCGCGCGTGCAGGGTGCTGAGCTTGAAGTCCTCGACGGGCGTCTCGCGCAGCGCGCGGAGCTCTTCATCCACCATGAGCGGGCTGGCGAGGTGCACGAGTCGCGCAGCCTCAGGCCTGGACTCGAGGAGCGAAGCGCGCCTCCCGAGGTACGTGTCCAGCGACATCACGATCTCTTCGCGGATCGAGTCGATGGGCGGATTGGTCACCTGAGCAAAGCGCTGCTTGAAGTAGGTGTAGAGCAGGCGGTCGTCGTCCTGTAACGCGGACAGCGGCGTGTCGTCACCCATCGACCCCACGGGCTCTTTGCCATCGAGGCCCATCGGCTTGATGACGTACTCGATCTCCTCGTGCGTGTAGCCGTGCAGTGCCTGCAGCACCTTGATGTCGGTAAACGCATCGACAGATACGTGGCCATTGCTGCCCCGGCGGATGGTGGAGTCGAGGTGGAAGAGGCTCTTCGACACCCATTCTCCGTACGGCGCGCGCGCCGCGATCTCGTGCTTGATCTCGCTGTTGAGCATGAACTTCTTGCGCGCGGTGTCTACGGCAATCATCTGGCCTGGGCCAACGCGACCCGAGGTCACGATCTCTTCGAACGGCAGGTCAACAAGGCCGACCTCGGACGCCATCATCACCAGTCCATCGCGCGTCACCTGGTAGCGCGCAGGACGCAGGCCGTTCCTGTCCATGACCGTCGCGGCGATGGTGCCATCCGTGAACGCTACGGCCGCGGGCCCGTCCCAGGGCTCGGTCAGACACGCGTGGTACTCGTAGAACGCCCGCAACGTGGGGTCGAGGTTGGGCATGTTCTCCCAGGCCTCGGGAATGAGCATCATCATGGCGTGCAGCACGTCGCGGCCGGACTGCATCACGAGGTCGAGCGCCTCATCGAGCGAGGCGGTGTCGGAACCGCCGGGCCAGATCACCGGGCGCAGATCGGCGATGTCCTCGCCCCAGACCTCAGCGGACAGCTCGGGCTCGCGTGCGTGCATCCAGTTGCGGTTGCCGAGAAGCGTGTTGATCTCTCCGTTGTGGGCGGTGAGCCGGAACGGCTGCGCCAGCTTCCAGTTCGCAACCGTGTTCGTCGCGAAGCGCTGATGGAAGAGGGCGATGCCAGATACCGTCCGCGGGTCAACGAGGTCGGCGTAGAAAGCGCCCAGCTGAGGCGCCACCATCAGCCCCTTGTAGACGACGGTCCGGCTCGACATCGAGACGATATAGCAGTCGAGGTGCTGCTCCGGAAATCGACCCTCGGCGCGCTTCCTTGCGAGGTAGAGGGCGCGGTCGTAGCGCTCCGGCGCCACCTCGCCTGGCGCAATGAGCAGCTGCTCGATGCCCGGCAGGGCCTCGAGGGCGATGCCCCCGAGGACCGAGGGATCGAGCGGCACGACACGCCAACCGAGCACGGTGAGCCCCGTACTGCGCACGGCCTCCTCGAGGACGGCGCGCGCGGCGGGCCGATCCTCCTCGTCGTGCGGCAGGAACACCATCGCCACGGCCAGCGTCGAGGGGTCGGCGACGGTAATCCCGAGACGCGCCGCCTCCTCGGAGAGGAGAGCGTGCGGGATCTGTATGGTGACGCCAGCGCCGTCGCCGGAAACCGCGTCAGCCGATACCGCGCCTCGGTGGGTGAGGTTCACGACGGAACGGACCGCCATCTCCACTACTCGATGGTCACGACGGCCATCGATGTAGGCGATGAAGCCCGTGCCGCAGGCATCGTGCTCGAAAGCCGGGTTGTAGAGAGGGTAGGCCGCCACTGGGGGACGGCTAACGGAAGGGTCGGTTGCGCTGTGCTCGCTCACGGCTCGGCCCGTTCGGTGCGTTCGATCAGTAGGTAGCGCCCTCAGGGAGAGCGATCCGGATAGCGGATGCGGTCCACCACCACCGAGGTTGAGGCGGCAGTATTGCGCGTTTCTTCACAATCTGTAAAGGCCCCAGAAACGAGGTGGAAACGCTGATCGCGGGGAAACGCGACGAAGTTATACTTCCTGCAGGAGGTATGACATGGCGCACAAAGTGGGAACGAAGGGCCAAGTCGTTATCGCCAAGGAGATCCGCGACAGGCTGGGCATCGAGCCCGGGGCACTCACCATCCAGCGCGTCGTCGGCGACCACGTCGAGATCCGGTTCCTCACGGCTCCCCACCACCGTTCACTCTACGGCCCGCTGGCCCAGTATGTCCGCGAGCCGGTCTCGCCGGAGGATTGGCACTAGGCGAAAGAGCTAGCCTGGGCTGAGGCCGCCCGCGACAAAATGGAGGGCTCGGACTAGTGGGCGCACTCCTCGACACTTCGGTGCTCATTCGTTACGTGACGCGGGATCACGAAGTCCTCTCGAGCATCAGTAATTCCATTCTGAAGCACGACGACGACCTTGTTCTGTCGAGCGTCGTTCTCGCCGAGGCAGGGTACGTGCTGACGACTACCTACGGAATGCCTCGGGCTGCCGTGGTAGATGTGCTGGTAGGGCTCGTCCTCCGCGATAACGTTCGGGTCTTCGACATCGGCGACGGACTGGCTGTAGAGGCGCTGGCCCGGTGCCGGCCGTCGCGGCGAGTGTCGTTCGGCGACGCTATGACGTGGGCCGCGGCGCGCGCGACGGGTATCGATGTCGTGTACTCGTTCGATGCCCGGTTTCCGAGCCAGGACATCTCGGTCCTGGCAGCGCTGTCAGCCTGACGGCCGTCTACCCCAGGTCAACCTCGGGACGCTCATCGAGGAGCACGCCGCGCTTGAAGAGTCCGTCCAGCGTCGACTCGTCGAGGCCCAACAGGTCGCGGAGCACTTCGCGAGTGTTGGCGCCCATATCGGGTGATGTCCTCGAGATACCGCCCGGCGTCCTAGAGAGCTTCACCGGCGTATTCACCAGGGGCAGAGTGCCGATCGTGCGGTGCTCGATAGGCACGAACATCTCACGCTCCGCCAGCTGAGGAAGCGCCGCCGCCTGAGCGATGGTGTTGAGGGGGCCGCAAGGGATGTTGTACCGCTGCAGCCGCTCTACCCAGTCGACGGTCGTGCTGAGGCGAAACGCCGCCTCGAGGATCGGCTCGAGCGCATCGACATTCCGCGCACGCGCCTGCGCGGAGAAGAAGCGCTCGTCATCGGCGATCTCGACGAGCCCCAGCTCGGCGCAGAACAGGTGCCACTGGTTCGGGACGCCCCAGGCGAGGGCGACCACGATGTAGCCATCGGCGGTGGGGAACGCCTGGAATGGCACTGACGAGGGGTGACGAGTGCCGAGTGCCGTCACTGTCTCGCCGAGGTGATGCCTCAGGAACGCGTTCTCCTGGATCGCGATCTGCGAGTCGAGCATCGAGATATCGATGTACTGCCCGCGCCCGGAAGCCTCACGCTCGTGCAACGCCGCCAGTATTCCGATGGCCGCGTACATGCCCGCGGCGATATCGCCAAGCGAGATCCCGGCACGCGCCGGCGGCCCACCGGCCTCCCCGGTGATCGACATGATGCCGCCGGCTCCCTGGACCACGATGTCCAGCGCCGGCTGCGAACGCATTGGCCCGGTCTGCCCGAAGCCGGAAATCGAGCAGTAGACGAGGCGTTCGTTCACCCTCGACAGCGCGTCGTAGTCGAGGTCGAGGTCGGACATTACCCCGGGAGTGTAATTCTCGACCAGCACATCGACGTACGGAATAAGGCGCAGGAAGAGCGCCTTCCCCTCCTCGGACTTGAGGTCGATCGAGATGCTGCGCTTGCCACGGTTGACCGAGTGGAAGTAGGCCGACTCGCCACCGATGAGCGGGCCGGTGGTCCGAGCCACGTCGCCGTAGGGCGGCCGCTCGACTTTGATCACGTCGGCGCCCATGTCACCGAGGGTCATCGTGCAGTACGGCCCTGACAGCACCCACGTCAGATCGAGGATGCGCACGTCCGCAAGCGGACCGCGCGCCGTTGCACCCGCCTCGCGACCCGGAATCACCCTGCGCAGCCTCGATTCCCGCACACAGCCCGGAGGCCACGCGCCCGCTGCACGAGTGTAAGCGGGCCGTTCGGCGGCGTCGCGCCTCGCTGATGCGCAGTCGACTGGCTGCGTCGATTGACACGCCCCCCGTGAACCACGAAAGATTGCCGCTAACCACCGGCCAGCGAAGGGCGAGAGATGCAGCTCGGAGTCGTGTTCCCCCAGCTGGAGATCGGTACAGACCCGGCCGTGGTGCGCGATTACGCGCAGGCCGCCGAAGAGCTGGGGTACGCGCACCTCATCGCCTATGACCACGTGCTGGGCGCGAACCCAGACCGCCCCGGCGGCTTCAAGGGCCCGTACACGCACGACTCAGTATTCCACGAGCCGCTGGTGCTCCTCGGCTACCTCGCCGGACTCACCGACAAGATCGAGCTGTGGTCGGGCGTGATCATCCTGCCGCAGCGCCAGACTGCGCTGGTCGCCAAGCAGGCCGCCGAGGTGGCCGTGCTTTCTGGCGGGCGTCTCGTGCTCGGCGTCGGCATCGGCTGGAACATCGTCGAGTACGAGGGCCTCAACGAGAACTTCCACAACCGCGGACGCCGCATGGAGGAACAGGTCGCACTCCTCCGGGAACTCTGGGCAAAGACCTCGATCTCCTTCGAAGGTCGCTACCACCACATCAGCCGCGCGGGAATCAACCCCCTGCCGCCCTCGAAGATCCCGGTCTGGATGGGTGGTGGCGACGACCGAGTCTTGGCGCGCATTGGCCGGATCGCAGACGGCTGGCTCGTCTCGCCGGGGCTCCGGGGCAACATCGAGAGCGCACGGCCATACATCGAGAAGATCCACGCCGCCGCCGTCGAGGCCGGACGCGACTCGGCCTCCATCGGCCTCGAGAGCCGGGTGAACTTCAGCAAGACCGACCTCAACGCGGAGCTCAAGGCCGGGCGCGGCTGGATCGCCATCGGCTGCACCCACGTGACGCTGAACACGATTGGTACAGGCCTTGAGTCACCGCGCGCCCATATCGATGCCATTCGCACCTTCAAGGAAGCGTGGGACGGCGCCGGGATCACGTAAGCGGGCAGCAATGGCAACAGACGCTCGCCTCGACTGGGATCGCCTCACCGAGGAAGCCACGCGCCTGCTCTCCGACTACATCCGCGTCGATACCGTGAACCCGCCCGGCAATGAGACGCGCGCCTGCGAGTGGCTCGGGCCCATCCTCGACCGCGAGCGCATCCCCTACCGCCTGTACGACCCGGGTGACAATCGCGCCACGCTGGTCGCCACGCTGCCTGGCACCGGCTCCCGAGGAGGCGCGCTGATGCTCCTCAACCACACCGACGTGGTCCCGTTCGAGCGCGAGCACTGGACCGTCGAACCCCTCAGCGGCGAAGTCCGTGACGGCTACGTCTGGGGTCGCGGCACGTCCGACATGAAGGGCATGGGCATCATGGAGCTCATGGTCTTCCTGCTGCACAAACGTCTGGTGTTACCGCTGGAGCGCGACCTCGTGTTTATGGCCGTGGCCGACGAGGAAGCCGGGTCCACCTACGGCGTCGAGTACCTCGCGACGGCGCACCCCGAGCTCCTCGATTGCGCGTACGTGATCAACGAGGGTGGCAGCGGCACTACGGAGGTCTTCGGCGTGCCGCGCCCGGTCTTCTCCATCGGGGTCGCGGAGAAAGGTCCGTTCTGGCTGAAATTGTCCACCACCGGCAGGCCCGGGCACGGCTCCGTACCACACGACGACAACGCCGCCGACCGCCTGGTCCGGGCATTGCAGCGCATCGCTGAGTGGAAACGGCCATTGCTGCCGTCGATCGAAGTGCTGGAGTACTTCAACCAGTTGCACCAAGGTGGGGTGATCCGCGAGCCGATCACAGGCGCCCTGCTGCAGCGGCTCGCCGACGAGCACCCACGCATTCACTCGGTGCAGACCAACTCGATCTCACTCACGACGTTGCAGTCCGGGGTGAAGCACAACGTCATCCCCGCTGCCGCGTCTGCCACCCTCGATGTGCGGCTCGTACCCGGATACGACCCGGACCTCTTCATGAGCGAACTACACGCCGTCATCGACGACCGGCGCATCCTCATCGAGGAGGTATTTCGCTCCTCGACGTCTCCGTCGGCCCTCGATACGGAGCTGTACGCGGTGATGACACGTGCGGTGAAGTCCGCCGTCGAGGACGCCGTCGTCGTGCCCGGGGTGTCGACAGGGTTTACGGACTCGAGGGTGTTCCGTCGCCTCGGTATCCCCGCCTACGGGTTCGTCCCGGTGCTCCTCGCCCCTGACGACGTCGGCCGCGCGCACGGTAACGACGAGCGCCTGTCAATCGAGAACCTGCGACTCGGCATGCAGATCCTCTTCGAAACCGTGCGCGGGATCTGCGGTTAAGTCGGCCGCATCGCGGCCAGCGCTAGCTCGAGGGCCGCGCCAGCGCGGCATCGAGACGCGCTCGCAGGTCCTGTTCCTGCTGTGGCCCGAAGAACCGCTCGACCACCTGTTTGCCATCCGCATCGATCACCGCAAACGCCGGATGGGCATGCACGCCGAGTTGTCGAGATAGCGCGATGTCGGCGGGCAGGTCGTAGTCGAGGACCACGAAGTTCACTCGATCCTGGTACTGGGGTCGGAGCCTGCTCACGACAGGCCGCGTCATCGCGCAGAACGGTCACCAGATCGCATCGACCCAGACCAGCGTCGGCTTGCCGTTTGCGGGCACGTAGGCGCCCGTCGAATCGACATTGTCCTTCGGCGCCTGGTAGCCGTTCGCGACCAGAACCGCGGGGCCGGAGGGCAAGGCCCCAACGTCCGCTGTCTTCGGTGGTGGTGAGGGCGTCGAAGGTGCGCGCGCGCGTTGCGACGCGGCGACGGCCAAGGTGGCAGCGATACCGACAGCGCTGGCGACCCAGCCGGCTAGCTTCATGACCCCAATGGTACGACCGGCGACCGGCGAATCGTATGACAATCCTGAAGCACAGGGCGGCAAGTGTGCGCCTCAGGCCGCTAGCGTTTGCTGTTGTCCCAGCTCGCTACCTTCTTCGGCGCGATCTTGAGGAGGGGGCGTCCGCCTCGATTCTCGGTCGGAAGCTTGTCTTCGGGCGTGCCCTTGTGGCGGGCATTCTCGCGCTGCAGCTCAAGCACGCGCGCCTGGTCATCGATGACCTCGCCATCCCCCTCGATGACGACGCCCTTGAGTTCGCCCATGCCCTCACCCTCGTCGATGGTGAAGCAGATCTTGCCGTTACGTCGCGCGTTGACGAGTCGCTGACCGCGCATGTTCACGTACACCGCATCGTCGATGCGGAAGTAGCCTAGGGGCACGATGTGCGGGTAGCCATCGCGGCCCACGGTCGCGAGCCGCCCCCAGCGCGGTCCATTGTCGAGGTAGGCGTGAATCTCCTCGGTAGTCATCTCAGCCATCGGATGTCCTTTCTGGTAACGGCGTGCTGTACAGCAACGCCTCTATCACTGCATCGAGGTTCGGGGCGGGATCAACGTCACGGTAGAGGTCCAGTCGACGGTAGGGCACCGCTGCGGCCTCGTGAAAGCCACCGGGCAGGCCGGCGGCGGCAAACGTGGCTGCGAAGCCAGCGCCCGCAACTTCCGTTGCGAGATCTTCCGCGGCGTGAGGCGGACTGGCGCTGACGATCAGGTCGCCCGCCGCGACCAGCGACTGGAGGCTGCCGCGTCCTCGAGGCTGGCTCGAACGGCGCGCGCTGCGGTGGCGGCGCTACGCCCCTCCGAGGCCCACAGCACGCGCGCACGCTTGGTCACCGCCGCGCCCATCGCCGCGCCCATCGCGCCGGGATATAGCAGTCCGACCGTCGCCACGGCGTACCTCCTGGATAGCGCTCACACGTCTCGGCGACGACGATAGCATCGCGTCTTGGGCCCGATGCCACGGGTGCGCGAAGGGGTGACGATGGCGCTCGAAGTTCCCGCCGGTCCCCTCGGCCTCACGCCCGCCTGGCTCACCGCCGCCCTGCGTGAGGCCGGCGTGCTCACCGTCGACACCGCCGTGCGAGACGCCCGCGTCGAGGTGATCGGCGCCGACCGCGGCATCGGTGGGCTCGTGGCGCGCGTCACACCAGCCTACGACGGCGCGTCAACGCCGGACGCGCCCACCACGCTGATCGCCAAGCTGCCGAGCCCCCTCGAGGTGACGCGGCGCGGCGGGAACTTCCTGCGCCTGCCGGAGCGCGAGGTGCGCCTCTACCTCGAGCTCGCGCCTGCGCTCCCCATCCGCTCGCCGCGTTGCTACTACGCCGCCGTAGCCGAGGACGGCGATGCGTTCGTGATCCTGATGGAAGACTTCGGAAGCGCCACGCCGGGCGACGATCTGGAGAGTGCGAGCGACGAGCGGCTCGCGGAGGCAACGCGCGCCCTCGCGCGGCTACACGCCGCCTGGTGGCAGAGCCCGGCGCTCGCCGTCATCGAGTGGCTACCTGCCATCGATGCACGCGCCGCGACCTGGCAACGCCTGTTCACCCTCGCCTGGCGCGAACTCCGCGACAGCGACTCCCCGGACCTCGATGGCGTCTTGCCTGCCGAGATCCAGCCAGTGGCGGACCTGCTCCTGCGACGCGGCGCAGAGGTCTACACCCGCCTCGCGGAGAGGCCCTCGACGCTCCTCCACGGCGACTTCCGCCTCGACAACCTCTTTTTCGACCTGCCGGACGGCTCACCGCTGGCCGCCATTGACTGGTCCAACGCGATGAGCGGACCCGGCCCCTACGACCTCGCCTACCTCCTCGCGATGGCCGTCTCGCCAGAGCGACGGCGCGCCCTCGAGGAACCGCTCTTCGCCACCTACCGCGATGGTCTGCGCGCGGGCGGTGTCACCGGCGACCTCGAGTGGTGCCGTGACGCCTACCGGCTGTCGTACCTCGAGCCGTTCATGCGCATGCTGTTCTTGCTCGTCCGCGGTCATGCCGACGGAGGCGGCGGTCGCCCCTACCGAGGGCTCTCGCAGCTCGTACACCGTGCGGCCATCGCCGCGCTCGACCTCGACAGCGTCGCACTGATCGAGTGGTAAGCCCCCTTCGGCCACCTTACCCTCTCGGCAGGCCTAGTCCTCGGGTAGCGATAATGTTGCGCTGGATCTCAGAAGTGCCGCCCGCGATCGTGCTCGAGACGGACGAGAGGTACTCGCGCTCAATACGACCGTGCTGCGCCTCCGGACAGGCGCGGTCGAAGACATTGCCCGCCAGGCCGTAGAGCCGCAGGGCAACAAGAGCGATGCGCTGGTTGAGTTCGCTGAGGTACAGCTTCGCCGTCGACGCCTCGTAGCCGGGCACGAGGTTGTGCGCCTGCATGGTGACAATGCGATAGGAGAAGAGCATCGCCACCTCAGCCTCGATGAAGCGATCGGCGAACGCCGCGCGCAACTGCGAGTTGCGACGGAGCACCGCGTCGCCATCGCTGGTGGCGCGCGTCTGAAGCGCCGCAATGTCCGATCCGGCCCCGGGCTCGGACCAGCCCTGGCACCAGACCACCTCACCACGCAGGATCCGAGGCAGGTGCTCGTCCTGCTGCTCCTTCGTGCCGTGCAGGATCAACGTCGGCCCGAACATCATGACGCCGAACCCACCGACGCTACCCGTACCCGCCTCGGCCAGCTCATCGTTGAGGATGAACTGCTCTTTCACGGAGAGTCCCGCGCCCCCGTACTCACGAGGCCAGTGCGGGGCGATCCAGCCCTGCGTCACCAGCGCGAGTCGCCGGAGGCGCGTACTCAGCACGCGCCTCCGGCGACTCGCCACCTCGATCGAAGCCGATCTGCAGATCGGGATCGGGCGCGTGCTTCTGGAGGAAGGCGCGCACCTCCGCTCGAAAGCCCGACTCCTCGACACCATCGGCGAAGTCGACCATCGAGTGCTCCTCGGCAGTCCGGCTACCTCGTCAGCCAGGCAAACCGCTGCGGCCGGCGCTTGGCGTCCGGATCCAGGTCGACGTTGATCAACGAAGGGATATTGAGGGTCAGCGCCTCCTTGAGGGCCGTCGCCAGCTGTTCGGGTGTCTCTACGTGGTAGCCCTTGCCACCGAACGCCTCCATTACGCGGTCGTAGCGCGCGTTTGGTGTGAACCCGCCCGGCGGGTACTTGAACGGCGTGTCGAGATTCATGTGGTGTCCACCGATGCCGTTGTTCACGAACACCACCCAGGTGATCGGCAGCCGGTGCCGCACGGCGACCTCGACTTCCATACCGGCGAACCCGAAGGCTGCGTCGCCCTGCAGGCAGAGCACGCGCTTGTTGGGGTTCTCCACCTGCGCGGCGAGGGCGAACCCATGACCGAGGCCCATCGAACCGAAGGAGCCAGCATCGAGACGATGGCGCGGCAGGAAGTTGTCGAGCACCGTGCGGGAGATGTCCATGGTGCTCGCGCCCTCGGACACGACGATGGTGTCCGGACTGATGGCGTCCCGGATCTCCTTCAAGGCCCGGTAGTACCCCATCGGCGTCGTTTCTTCCTTCATCATCTCGTCGACACCCGCCTGGTTACGCGACGCCTCGGCACGGACCGATTGCGTCCACTCGGAGTCGTCCGGGAAGCGCCACGGGTCCGTGTCCAGGGCATCGAGGAGCTGCCCGAGCACCGCCTTTGCGTCGCCCACGAGGCCTACCTCGGCGGGCACGTTCACCCCGATCTCTTCGCCGTTGAGATCCAGCTGCACAACCCGGACGTCCGAGCGGTAGCGTGGCGGCAGGCCGTAGTGGAGCATCCAGTTGAGGCGCGCCGACATCAGGAAGACGAGGTCGGCGTTCTGGAGGACGTAGGAACGCGCCGCCGCGGCCGACTGTTCGTGGTCGTCGGGGATGATGCCCTTGGCCATCGGCATCGCGAGGTAGGGGATGCCCGTCGTCTCGACGAAGCGGCGCGCTTCGTCCTCCGCGCGCGACCAGGCGACACCCTTGCCGATGATGATGAGCGGGTTGCTCGCGCTCTTCAGCGCCTCGAGCGCCTTCGCGACGTCGCCATCGTCAGCCTTCGGTCGAGGCGGGTCAGGCACGCGAGTCGCCCACTGCACTTCCGACTCCTCGATCTTGCCGCTGATGATGTCGCCCGGCAGATCGAGGAAGGACGGCCCCGGCACGCCGTGGATCGACTTGCGCACCGCCTCGGCGATGAAGATCGGGATGCGGTCGATCGTCGCCACGCGACTCGCGAACTTGGCGTACGGCAGGACCGGCGTGAGCAGGTCGGCCTCCTGGAAGTCGCCCGTCGTGACCCGGGACTGCTCGCCCGCGCCACCGAGCATGAGCAGCGGCCAGCGGTTCGCTCAGGCGTTCGCGAACGCGGCGATCGCGTTGAGGACACCGGGCCCGGAGACCAGCAGCGATGTGCCGATACGCCCGGACAGGTAGGAAGTGGCCTGCGCCGCATAGGTAGCAGGCATCTCGTGGCGCGTACCGATGTACTTAATGCCCTCGTTCATGGCGGCGGTCGCGATCCCGGTAACGGGGATGCCGACCACGCCATATATCGAGGTCACGCCCTGAGTCTTGAGCGAGCGCGCGATGATCGTTGCGCCATCGATTTCGGCCACGGTTCACCACTTCCCTGAACGGCCATTCCGCGCGCGCATGGTAGTGCGTGTCACAGCTCGATGGGATGTGCGGGAACGTGGAGGGCATCTAGACTGCGCTGCTCAGACGGGTTCATGAGAGCGAAGATACCGAAGGTCCGCGACGCGATTCGGCTGATCGAGGCCGCCGGCTGGTACCTAGTGGCGACACGCGGGAGTTACGGTCAGTACAAGCACCTCACGAGGTCCGGACGCGTGCCAATCCCGGGTTCGACGAACGCCGATCTTCCAACCGGCACATGGCTGAGTATCCTCAGACAGGCAGGGATCGACAGGGACAGCACAAGATGAAAGCGCTCAAGTACGCCGCGGTCGTAGAGAAAGCCGCGGGCAATTACTCTGCGTACGTGCCCGACCTCCACGACTGCGTCGCAGTCGGCGATACACGCGAGGAAGTTGAGCGCAACATCCGTGAGGCACTCGCCTTTCACTTGGACGGCATGCGCGAGGACGGCATTGCCGTTCCAGAGCCCGAGGCGCGGACGCTACTCATCGAGGCGCAGATCTAGCCCCCGCCTGCCTCCGCCTTGGCGATGCCCTCGCCGAGGAGGTCGCCGAATACCGGCCCGAACGTTGCTGCGCGCACGACACCAGCACGGTCGATGAAGAACGTCGAGGGCAGACCGCGCACGCGGTAGCGCTCACCGACGGCGCCCGAGACGTCGAACACCACCGGGAACGTCACCTCCATCTCCTCGACAAACCGCTCGGCATCACGGCGAGAGTCCAGGGACAGTGCGTTGACGGCCACGATCACGACGTCGCGTTGCGGACCTCGACGTGCGTAGTCCGCCTGGAACTCCGGCATCTCCTGCCGGCACGGCCCGCACCACGACGCCCAGAAGTTGAGGACTACGACCTGCCCTCGGAGGTCAGAGAGACGCAGCGCCGAGGTGGTCACCCGTGCCTCCAGGACAAAGTCGGGCGCGAGCTGGCCTACGTCGACCGTGCGCTCATCGAGCGGGCCGAGCACCGCACCGCTCGGCGTCCCCACCGGCGCCTCGAGCTGCTGCCACACGAACCCCCCACCCACAGCCACGATAAACACGGCCGCCGCGAGGTGGCGCAGCAAGCGCCTGCGGTCGTACCTCAGCACGACGGCCCGAGAGACCAGGGGATTGGTGACTCGGTCATAGACTCATCATCGCGCCGCCGGCGCGCGACTGCGACCCCTACAACGTGCCCTTGTTGCCGCCCCACCACGCTGGCTACGATCGGCCCGATGACCACCCCCCACGCCACCACCGACATCGAGGAAGCCGCGGCGCTGCTGGCCGGCGCGCGTCACGCCGTAGTCCTGGCAGGTGCCGGCATGTCGAAGGAGTCCGGCATCCCCACCTTCCGAGGTGAAGGCGGACTCTGGACGACACGCGGCGAGCCTCCCCTCAACCAATACGAGACGTTCGCGATGGACCCAAAGCGCTGGTGGGAGCGCCGGCTGGAGCAGGAAGGCAGCGACGAGTTCGCCACCGCGCTCGACGCCGCGCAACAGAACGCCGGGCACGTTGCACTCGCAGAACTGGAAGCGCTGGGCGCGGTCGCCCACGTGATCTCGCAGAACATCGACAACCTCCACCGCCGAGCCGGACAGCGGTTGCTCACGGAGATCCACGGCAACCGTTTCTGGATGCGTTGCATCGTCTGCGAGTCGCGCTGGCCTCGGGCCGAGTTTCCTGTCGAACCCATGGATCTGCCGCCAAGGTGTGCACAGCCCGGGTGCACGGGCATCGTGAAGGGCGACACCGTGATGTTCGGAGAACCTATCCCGCCGGCCGCGCTCCGGCGCTGTGCCGAAGAGACCGCGCGTGCTGACCTCTTTCTCAGCGTCGGCGCCTCGGCCGTTGTCTACCCTGCCGCGCAATACCCGATCATCGCGGCGCAGCGAGGCGTGCCACTCGTCGAGGTGAACCAGGAGCCGACGCCCCTCACGCCGTTGGTCGCGATCGCCATTCGTGGCAGTTCGGGAGACGTCCTCCCTCGCCTCGTTCAGGCGCTACGCGACCGGCGCTCACTCCCCGCCACAGGCACAGCGGACGCATCCTCCTGATGCTGGGGCTGCTGATCGGAACTAACGAGGGGCTCCTGGAGTTCATCCCCGGCGACGCGCCGCAGCGCCGGATCACGGGCGCCATCACCACTATCGACTACCGCGACGGCGTTGCCCTCGCCGCGGGCCCCGAGGTCGGGGCGTGGATGCACGCGGGCAAGTCCTGGGCACGCCTCGCAGAGGACCTGTCGGCGCCGGGCGACGGACGCCCGAGCGTCCGCGCCGTCCGAGTTGGGGCCGACGGCGCGCTCTACCTCGGCCTAGAGCCGGCTGGCCTTCTCGTCTCTCGTGACCGTGGCTCGACATGGACCACCGTCGAGGGCATCCCCGCCCTGCTCAAGCACGAGCGCAGCCTCAAGACCCCGCCCGGCGCCAGCGCGCCGTACGTCGCCGGCATCGTCTTCCCGGACGAGGGCGTAGTCGCGGGCGTCTCGGGCGCCGGAGCGTGGGGATCGAGGGACAAGGGCGCCACCTGGATGCGTCGCTCCGACGGCCTCGACCCGATGGTTCGCCGCCTCTGGGATCACCCCGAACGCGGCGATCGTCTGTACGCAATCACGGATTCCGGCTTCTATCGCACCGACGACGGCGGCTTCTCCTGGGTGCAGTCCCTGCGCGGGCTAGACCGGCCCCGTGCGTGGGACGTGGCCGTGATCCCCGCAACACCGGACCGCATCATTCTCTCGGTCTGCCGGGGTGCGAGCGGCGAGGACGGCGCGCTCTTTCGCTCGATCAACGCGGGGCTCACGTGGGAGCGCATGGCCCTAGGCGAGTGTGACGAGTTCGCACGAGCACCGCTGGTGACCCGTGTCTGGGACAGCGAGGACACCCTGTTCGCCCTCGCGGATGGCACCGCGTGGGGCTCACACGACGGCGGCGCAAGCTGGATGCCCCTCGCCGAGGGCCTGCCGCCGATGGCAAGCGTCCTAGTCGCCGCGCTCTAGCCTCTGAATATCTTCATCACGTACGAACTCGATCACTAGGGTGTAGCGAGTCGCGCTGTTAGACTGCTTATCATCGGCGGCAATCTGCCGCATCCCCGCCCGCACTACACGAAGGACGCCCAAGGCTCATGGCTGGCGCACACCGCACGAACGAGGTCTCCATCGAGGCCAACGGCCTCCAGTTCCAGTATCAGGAGTGGGGTGACGCCCGGAGCCGCCACGCGGTGGTGCTGCTCCACGGCTTCGCCGAGACGAAGGCTGCCTGGGAAGAGACCGCCGCCGATCTCGCCCGAGAGTATCGAGTGATCGCGATCGACCAGCGCGGCCACGGCCGTTCGCAGCGTGCGCCGGATCGCGACTACACGCGGGCCACGCAGATCGAGGACCTGGGTGCGATCATCGCCGTTCTGGGACTGCGGAGCCTCACGATCGTCGGGCACGGCATGGGTGGCGCGAATGCGCTCTGCTACGCCGCAGAGCACCCGGACGTTGTCAGCGCCCTCGTGGTCATCGAGACGGCTCCCGAGGTCCTGCGCTCTGGGATCGAGAACCTGCGCAAGCTGCTGGTCACCGCGCCGCCCTCCTTCGACTCGGTAAGCGAGGCCGCCGAAGTCATCCACGAGTCTTACCCCTACATGACACCTGAGCAGGCGGAGCGCCGCGTACGCTCGGCACTTTCTGTCACCACGGACGGCGCTTACGTCTGGGACTTCGACCCACTCTTCCGCGACTCGAACGCGCGCCCGCCTGAGCCAGACCCCGGACAGCGCCGCCTGTCCGACCTCTGGGACAGCGTGGATCGCGTGCAGTGCCCGGTGATGATCATCCGCGGCGCCGAGACCGACATGCTCACCTCGGAAGCCGTTCAACGACTGCACCGCCGCATTTCGGGATCGCGCGTCTCACTCATCGAGGAGGCTGGGCACTCGGTGCCGACCGACCAGCCCGCGATGCTTGCGCTCACGATCCGGGAGTTCTTGCAGAGCCTGTCGAGCGCGCTGATCTAGCTCGGATCCACCTCGAACTGCAGGTCCATCCATCGATGCGCGATTGCGGCATCGAGGCAGACCTTGCCGCGCGAGACGTAGCCGAGACGCTCGTAGAACGGGATCGCGTGTAGCTGTGCCGCGAGGGTGATCCCCGCGAAGCCTCGCTGGCGCGCCTCCGCCTCCAGGGCACGCATCACCGCTCTGCTCACACCGCTGCGGCGCTCGTCGGCGAGCACGGCCACGCGGCCAATGTGCGCGTTCGAGTCACGCTCGTACACGAGTAACATGCGCCCGGTCGCCACCGCCCGCCCATCGAGGCGGGCCAGCACGTGCACGGCACTCGTCACCGCGGCGGGGTCACCATCGTGCCGATCAATCTCCTCGGATTCCGGGACGCCCTGCTCATCGATGAAGACCGCGCGGCGCACCTCGAGGGCGGCCACCATCTCCTCGACGGAGCGAACCCGCGCAATCTCGAGGCCGCTCACGGTCGAGGATGCACCGGCAGCGTCAACACGGGCGGCAACACGAAGACCGGCGCCTCGAACGGGCGCAGCAGCAGCATGTCCTCGGCCTGTACCTGGCATCCCAGGTCGACACGCACGAGGCCCTTCTCGTTGATCCCGAGCGCGCGCCCGGTGCCGTCCGGTAGCGCGAAGATAGCAACCCAGCGCCAATCGGGGAAGAACGACGACTGCTGGCGTGGCGCCTCGATCACCGCGTAGAGCCGTAATGGTGCGTGGGTCGCGCCGCCGGACTCGTACAACCTCGCGAGGAAACGCTGCAGGCTCTCCTTGAGCTGGTATTCGCCATCGCATACCGCCCGTCGGAAACACATCGAGAACGGTCCCCGGTGCCGCACCCGGCCGCATGCTGCACGGTGGCGGTCTACCGAGCCCCGACGTGTTCGAGCACTGCGTCGCAATCGTCTCCGTCAGGACCACCAGGCGCGGGATGTCCTGTGCCAGCGCCGCCTCGATGACCACGTCCGCAGCGGGGTAGCTGCTGCTGGTGCCCGGCGGGTGGTCCGGCGGCACGATCTGTCGAGGACCGATCTCGGGCAGCGTGCGCATGTCGACGCTCAGCTGCACTCACTCGCGTCGGTACACCGTCCATCCCGTGTTGACGATCGCCCGCCACTGACCGTCCGAGGAGCGACCGGCAATCGCGATGTCGTCGCCGGGTTGCAGCAGTCCGATCGCGGCCGAGTTAGTGCTCGGCGCCACGCGTACGTTGAGGTTGTCCGTGGTGATGCGCGCCCGCGCCTTCTCCGGCAGCACAGCGGCGACCGGCCACGGCGGCGGTGTGGGCGTCGATGGCGCAGCCGTCGAGGCGGGCGTCGCTACACCCGTCGCGGAGGCGGTTGGCTCGACCCGCCCTCCCCCTTCGTTACCGCCGAAACAAGCCATCACCGGCAAGACAAGGACGGCAAGCAGCACGAGCACCCTCGACAGCAGACGGCGCAGCGTCGCGGGTCGGCGCACGATCACAGCGTCCCGTGGCGCGTGAGCACCTCGGTAGCGAACAGCTGGTGCAGCGCGCTGCGTCGCAACTCCGGCTGAGAGATCGGGCCCATCTCGATCAGCGCCGCCGTAGCGCCGGGCACGTGCAACCCGATGCTAAGCGCCAACGTGCTGGCTCCGCCGGGAATAACGCCCCGAGACCGGGCGTCGGCGAAGCCGATGGGAAGGTGGTGTGGTTAGGCGGCCCAATTCGGCCTCGGAAGGTCAGCTCCTCCCGAGGGGTGATGCGAGCGTTGACGGCCGCCACCGCCTCCGTGAAGTACGAGTTCGGCAGCGGTCCGTTGCCCTTCGCGACCGCCTGACCGATGAAGGCTGTCCCATTGTTCGCCCCGCGCTCGAGGTAGAAGCCCAACGACTCGTGCAGGTCGATGACCAGGTCAACCTCGAACTCCCGCGCGAGTTTGATAATCGCCGCCGCCATCCTCGACATCGGGAGCGCGGCGCCCTCGGAGCCGGGGTAGAGCCGGTTGAGGTCCCCCAGCTCGGGCAGCGTCTGCTCGAAGACTCGCGTCGCGACGACGTTCGCCCGCGGAATCACGAGGAGGCTCCCGGCCTTCGGCTGCCAGTCCGCGATCGCCTCGGCGGCCTCCCAGCCACCTGGCTCGTTGCCGTGCACCCCACCGAGGATGAGGACGAGCGACCCCGGCTGTCCCGAGTGCGTGAGCACCAGCGGCGCCTGCCACGGCGTGCCCTCCAGCATCATCCGCGTGCTGCTCCCAGCGGCGATCGCAGGCGGCGGGCCATTCGGTGGCTCGGGAGTTGGCGGTGCGGCCGGCGCCATTGCGACCTCGAGGGGCTGCTCAGCCGGACCCGTCACCTCGACAAGCCCCCTCGTTCCCACAGCCGAGGAGCGCTGCGCCGGCAATGGCCAGCGTGCCGGAGCCGAGCAGCCCCAGCGCCCGCCGCCTCGACCAGCCGTCGCTCCGAGGCATGCGCGCGCCGCTCACAGCAAGCGCCCCTGACCACTCGAGGCCGGCTCGGCCATGCCGCCCGCCTCCGAGACGGGCTGCGGCACGTCCGCCGAGGGCGGCCACTCGACGTGTCGCATGCCTGCGACCTCGAGGCGCTGCGCGAGCAGCGCGGAGTTTACGGGCCCCTGATCGAAGTTGTTGGTGTTCATGATGAGGTGAACCTCGGCGGCCACCTCGGCGATGCGCGCGATCTTCGCGGTCCACTCATCGAGTTCCGCGGCGTTGTAGTAGTAATCGAAACGCTCGGAAGAGGTGTTCGTTCGGGCCTCCCACATCTCCGCGTTACGACCGTGGAAACGCACAAAGCCAAGCTCCGAATTGGTCACGGCGGCGACCGGCGGCACGGAGGAGTGAGAGCCCTGCGGCTCATCGACGCAGACGTAGGTGAATCCGAGGTCGCCGAGCTGCGCCAGCGTTGTCTCCTGGTGCTCGGCGTTCATCCAGAGGTCGGACCGGAACTCGATGGCAGCGCGGTATGGCCCCAGGCGGTCGCGAACCTCCTCGAGGTAGCGCAGGCTGTCCGCGCCCGGAAACACCCACTTGGGGAACTGGAAGACCACCACGCCCATCCGGCCCGCCTCCAGCAGTGGGCGCAGCGCATCTACGAAGGTGGACCAGCACAGGTCGACGATCTCCGCGGGCGCCTCGTCGCGATAGAACTGGCGCTTCCTTGCCAGTCGCTCCGGGAGCGCCTCCTGAATCGACTTCGGCAGTCGCTGCACCGGCGTCGGGTGCTGGGTGAACAGCGAGTACGCCTTCACATCGAAGGTAAACCCGGGTGGGGTGCGCTCAACCCACGAGCGCGCGAGCTGCTCCGTGGGGAGACCGTAGTAGGTGGTGTCTGCCTCAACGAGGGGGAAGCGACTGGCGTAGTAGCGCAGCCGCGCCTCGGGCGTGCGCGCCTCTCGAGGATAGAACGTACCCGCCTCGCTCAGCGGCTTGTCGGTCCAGGAGGCCGTTCCGAGTTTGATAGCGCCCGGCATGCCGTCGAGGTTAGCAGCGCTGGCCCGACAAGCGGATCAGGCGAGCGTGAGCGATCGCGGCGCCTCGCCCGGCCTCGGGGTAACATACGTTGATGGCCCTGACCGAAACGGCGCCTTCGACCTCGACCGCCGCCGAGGCGGTCGGAGCGTCCGAGCACGAGTCGCTGCTGCGCAACCACGACTTCTTGGTCGTGCTGGCCACCCAGCTCTTCTCCGGCTTCCGGGGCCCGCTCCTCTGGTTCTCGCAGGCCTGGTACGTCAACAGCGCCGCCCCCGAGGACCGGCGCGTCCTGCTCCTCGGCGTGCTGGCCACTGTCAACGGACTCGCCTTCCTCGGCTGGTCGCTCTTCGGCGGAGCGCTCGCAGACCGCTATCCGAGGCGTACGACGCTCATCGCCTCACACCTCGCCGGCGCGGTGCTAGTCGGCATCACCGCCGGCGTCCTCGCGATCCCCGGCACCGAGCACGGCGGCGCGTGGTTCTTCCTCATCCTGCCGCTCTTCGCGACGTTCGGCCTGATGAACGCGCAGGACCTCGCGGCGCGTACCGCACTGGTCTCCGACGTCGTGCCAACCCACCATCTCACCAGCGCGGTGACGCTGAACTGGCTCGTGATGGCCGTCGTCATGCTCCTCGCGAACTTCCTCGGCGGCACGCTGGTCGAGGCGCTCGGGTTCGGCCCGACGTACGCCATCGGCGTCGTGCCTCACCTCGCCATCGTCGGGCTGCTCTGGAAGCTGCGGCTGCGCGCCGGTCCCGCCGACGTGCACGCCCACGAGCAATCGCTGTTCGGCAACGTCGCGGACGGCATCGCCTATCTCAAGCAGGACAGCGCCGTCCGATGGACGGTGCTGTTGATGTGGATCGCGGTCTTCGGCGGGATGAACGTCCTCTGGACGCTCGGCGCGGCGTGGATGCACGACGTGCTGGACCTCGGCGCCGCAGGCTGGAGCCGCCTCACCATCTTCTGGTCCGTCGGGATGATCGGCGCCTCGGTGTACCTGGTCACGAAGGGCTCCTATCGAGGCAAGGGGCGCATCTTCATCGGCGCCGGCGTCCTCTACGGCGTCGCCGTCGTCGTCTACGCCTTCTCGAGGTCGATTCCGCTCACCGGCATCGCCATGCTCTTCGGCGGCCTCGCCTTCCAGCTCCAGCAGACCGTCGGGACCACCATTCTGCAGACCGTGGTTCCGAGGCAGCTCCTGGGTAGAGTGACAGCGCTGCTCTTCCTCGCACCGGGTCTCGCCCAGGTCTCGGGCCTCCCGATCGGCCTCATCGGGCAGGCCGTCGGGATGCAGGTGCTCTTCCCGATCGTCGGCGGGGTCATGCTCGCCAGCGGCGTCGCGATTGCGCTCATCCAGCGTCCACTCAGGACGCTGGACTGAAAGCAGCGTCAGCGTCCACTCAGGGCGCCCAGGTGCCAGAGCAGCATCGAGGTAGGTCAATCCCCCGCCCCCATGACCGCCGGGGCGCCGCAGACTATGCTTGAGATGCGGCCCGGAGGCCAAACTTGCCTCACCTTCTGATGAAGTCTCGACCCGAGCTTCGCGCGCCACTCCTCGTCACTGCGTTCGCCGGGTGGAACGACGCCGGCGAGGCGGCCACGAGCGCAGTGCGCTTCGTGCGCCGGCGCTGGCGGACCGAACCATTCGCCGAGCTCGATCCCGAGGAATTCTACGACTTCACCCAGTCGCGACCCCGAGTACGGCTCGACCGCAGCGGCCAGCGCCTGGTGGAGTGGCCCCGGAACATCTTCTCGGCACAGCGCATCGAGGGCGCCGAGCACGATGTCATCCTCCTCGAGGGCATCGAGCCCCACCTCAGCTGGCGCACGTACGTCGACACCATCACCGAGGTGTGCAAAGACCTCAACGTGGCCGGGGTCATCACCCTCGGAGCCCTGCTCGCCGAGGTAGCCCACACCCGCCCGGTGCGCGTCACCGGCTCCTCGCCGGACGCCTCGATGCAGACGCTCCTCCGGCTGGAACCCGCCGTCTCGCGCTACGAGGGCCCGACGGGCATTGTCGGCATCCTCAACCAAGCGGTGCGGGCCGCCGGAATCCCGACCGCCTCGATGTGGGCGAACATCCCGTACTACCTCAACGCCTCGCCGAATCCCAAGGGCTCGCTGGCCATCTTGGAGCGCGTGAACCCGATGCTGAAACTGGGCCTCGGCCTGCACGACCTCGAGGTCTTCGCAGCGCGCTTTGATGCGCAGGTGGCCTCCGAGATCGCCAAGGATCCCGAGACGCTGGCGCTGTCACGCCAGATAGAGTCGCGCCAGGACGCCGCAGGCTCCGAGGGCGACGTAGCGGTGCCGCAGGAGCCCGCGGAATCGGAGCTGCCGGACGGCGCCTCGATGGTCGAGGACCTGGAGCGCTATCTCCGCGAGCAGCGCGAAGGCGGCTCGAACTAGCTCAGGAGTCGAACCGCCTCAGGACGCAAACAAGAAGGGCAGGCCTCAAAGGCCGGCCCTTCTTGTTTGCTTGCCAGCACTAAACCGCGCATCCGGTGCGCGGCTATCGGAGCAGGAACATCCCGACGAGGTAGGCAGCCACGAGACCGCTCGCGAAGGCGCCGAGGGCGATCGCGGTCCGCGATTCGAGGTTGCTCGAGTCGGGAAGGGAAAACGAGGGCATGCCATCGCGCAACCCCTCGACGACGCCGTATTTTCCGCGCGAGTAGTCGAATACCTTACGGTCAGCCAAGTTGCCCCCACCATAGAGGCCTAGACAGCCTCGACATGTTATTCGCAGACCACACGACCATAACAGCACTCCACAGCGTGACAAGACGTTTTCCGCAGTGAGTGCACACGTAACGAGATGAAGCCCTTCCCTCGCGGCGCGTGCGGTGCTATGTTCTCAGCACGCCTTCAGCGCTCTTTAACCCGGTCCAGCGAGGCCGGAAAGGGACGATCGATGACCGGGATGACACCCGCCTCGGGCTCCTATCCACACGGAATCGGTTTCTTGCCTTCCGTTCGAAATTGCGATCGTTCCCCATTCTGGCAAATCCCCTCCCCTCCCAGCGGGAGGATTTTTTTTGCCTGAGGAGCCCACGAACTCCGGACTGCCGGCCACTCTGGAGGGTCGGGTGCCGCTGCTCGATGCCACGGGCGTGCGCCGCACGCTCAACCGCCTCGCCCACGAAATCGTGGAGGGCAACGGGGGCATCGAGAACCTGGTGCTCGTCGGCATCCAGCGCCGCGGCGCCACCATCGCCAGCCGCCTCGCCGACTCGATAGCCACCTTCGAAGGCGCCCGCCCGCCGGACGGTTCCCTCGACGTCACGCTCCATCGCGATGACTTCGCGGAGCGCGGGCTGCGCGCCACGCCTCGACCCAGCGCCATCCCACCCATCGATGGGCGCAATGTCGTGCTGGTCGACGACGTGCTGTTCACCGGCCGTACCGTGCGGGCCGCGCTCGACGCTCTCAACGGCTTCGGCCGCCCTCGCCTCGTGCGCCTCGCGGTCCTCGTGGACCGAGGGCATCGCGAACTCCCCATCCGTGCCGACATGGTCGGCAAAAACATCCCGACCACTCTCGAGGACGACGTGCAGGTCCTCATCGAGGAGGTCGACGGCAGGGACGCCGTGATCGTCGTCCCGGGGAGGAACGCCTCATGACCGGGAGACCCATCGCCGAGACCACGATCGGAGCCCCCACCGCGCCAGCCACCGAGGCAGCTCCGCCGCTGCCCGGCTCGCGCACCGCACCCGCCTGGCGCCACCACCATGTCCTCGACCTAGATGACTTCGGGCGCGACGAGATCGAGGCCGTGCTCGACATCGCCGACTCGATGCGCGAAATCCTCGATCGCCGCATCGCCCGAGTCCCGGCCCTGCGAGGCCGGACGGTGGTCAACCTCTTCTACGAACCATCGACGCGTACCCGCGCCTCCTTCGATCTGGCCGGCAAAGCACTTGGTGCCGACGTCATCTCACTGACCGCCTCGATGTCTTCCGTGCAGAAGGGCGAATCGCTCATCGATACGGTGCGCACGCTCCGAGCGATGCGCGCGGACGTCATCGTGATGCGCCACGCCTCGGCGGGCGCCGCTTACCTCGCCGCCGAGCACACCGACGCCTCCATCATCAACGCTGGCGATGGCGCGCACGCGCACCCGACGCAGGCGCTGCTCGACCTGTACACGATGCGTCGCCACTTCGGCGACCTGACCGGGAAGCGCGTCGTCATGGTGGGCGACATCGCTCACTCGCGAGTCGCGCGCTCCGACATGTGGGGGCTCGCCGCAATGGGCGCCCGCGTCGTGGTGTGCGGTCCGCCTACGCTGCTGCCTCGAGGGCTACGGGCTGGCGAGCGCCCGGCGCATGCCGAGTCCGCCCTCCCACCAGTGACCGTCGAGACCGATATCGACCGCGCCATCGAGGGCGCGCACATCGTCATGGCGCTCCGCCTCCAGAGCGAGCGCCAACAGGGCGGGCTGCTCCCCTCGCTGGGCGAGTACGCGCGCGGCTACCAGGTCACCGCCAGTCGCCTCGCGAAAGCACACCCGGACCATCTGCTCATGCACCCGGGCCCCAAGAACGAGGGCATCGAGATCGCCGCGGACGTCGCCGCCGGCGACCGCTCCATCATCGAGGAGCAGGTCACCAACGGAGTCGCGGTGCGCATGGCGCTCCTCTATCTCCTCGCCGGCTACGGCCCGGACACCTCGGCCACCCTCCACGGGGGCGCACGATGACTACCCTCGCTATTCACAACGCGCGGGTCATCGACCCCGGCCTAGGTCGGGACGGGATCGCCGATATCGTCATCGTCGACGGCCGCATCTCGCGTATCGGGCCGGACGAGGGCAGCGCGGTCATCGAGGCGGACCGCATCGACGCCACCGGGCTGGTGGTCGTCCCCGGCTTCGTCGACCTGCACACCCACCTGCGCGAACCGGGATTCACGTACAAAGAGACGATCCGTACCGGGACTGCCGCTGCCGCCGTCGGCGGCTTCACCACCGTCTGCGCGATGCCGAACACCAACCCACCCCTCGACAGTCGAGCCGCCATCGAGTCCGTGCTGCGGGAGGCCGAATACGCCTCGATCCGGGTGCTGCCGATCGGCTGCATCACGCGAGGGCGCGCGGGCACCGAGCTCGCACCTGCAGGCGAGCTCCTCACCGCCGGCGCTGTCGCCCTGTCCGATGACGGCGACGCAGTCGCCGACCCCAGCCTGATGCGACACGCCCTCGAGTATTCGACCGCGTTCGGGCTACCGATCTCGCAGCACTGCGAGGATCCGAGCCTCGTCCGCGACGGCCACATGCACGAGGGCTGGGTGGCGACGCGCCTCGGACTGCGCGGGCGACCAGCAAGCGCAGAGGAGACGATGGTCGCGCGGGACATCGCACTCGCCGAGCTGTCGGGGGCGCACCTGCATATCGCGCACGTCTCCACATCGGGCTCCGTAGCGCTGATCCGAGCGGCGCGCGAGCGCGGCGCGCACGTCACCGCCGAGGCGACGCCGCATCACCTCGTCCTCACCCACGAGGAAGTCGCCTTCGGCGACAGCACGGACTACACACACCTGCGCTACAACGCCGACGCCAAGGTGAACCCACCGCTACGCGAGCACTCGGACGTCGCCGCGCTCCGGGCCGCACTCCGCGAAGGCGTCATCGACGCCATCGCCACCGACCACGCACCGCACGCCCAGATGGACAAGGACATCGAGTTCGACCTGGCGGCAGCAGGCATCAGCGGCTTGGAGACGGCGTTCGGCCTCTGCATGACGCTCGTACAGCAGGGCGACCTCACGCTCCCGCAGCTCATCGAACGGCTGACTATTGGCCCGGTGCGCGCATGGAACCTCGACCGCCGCCCGGGCCTCGAGGGGTTGGGCACACTCGTGCCGGGCGCGCGCGCCGATGTCACCATCCTCGACCCCACAGCCGAGTGGACCGTTGACCGCAATCGGTTCGTCTCGATGGGTCGCAACACCCCGCTGCACGGCCGCCGCCTGACCGGTCGAGTGGTAGCGACCATCGCCTCGGGGCGCGTCGTGCACCGCTTGGAGAGCGTGGCAGCACTATGAGTCCAGCGCGCGACGGCATGTCGTCACGCCCGCCCGCCCGCCTCGTCCTCGCCGACGGCCGCGTCTTCGAGGGGTTGGGCATCGGGGCGGATACCCGCACGACGGGCGAGGTCGTGTTCAACACCTCAATGATGGGGTACCAGGAAGCACTGACCGACCCGTCATACGCCGGACAGATCCTCACGATGACCTACCCCATCCAGGGCAACTACGGCACGAACCCCCGGGACATCGAGAGTGCACGACTCCATGTGCAGGGCTTCATCGTCCGCGAGGCGACCGACCAGCCCAGCCACTGGCAGAGCACGGCCACACTGGACGCCTACCTGCGTGCCGCCGGCATCACCGGCCTCGCCGAGGTGGACACGCGCGCCCTCACCCGCCACCTCCGCACTCGCGGCGTCGTCATGGGGACCCTGACCCGTGACGAGACGCCTGACCAGGCCCTGGCCCGCCTGCACTCCGAGCCGGCCTACGGTGAGACTGATTACGTCGCCGCCGTCTCGACCAGAGCCGCATTCGACTTCGAGGACTCTGACGTACCGATGCCATTCAACATCGAGGGTCCGCCACCTCATATCGTGGTCGTGGACATGGGCGTGAAGCGGAACATCCTGCGTCACCTCCGCCTGCGCGGCTGCGCCGTGACCGCTGTTCCTCACAACACAGACGCCGAGACCATCCTGGGACTCCAGCCGGACGGCGTGTTACTCTCGCCCGGCCCTGGTGACCCCATGCTCCTCGACCACGTGGTCACGACGGCGCGCGGCCTCGTTGGGCGCACGCCGATCATGGGGATCTGCCTCGGGCACCAGGTGCTCGGCCGCCTCTTCGGAGCCGCGACCTACAAGCTAAAGTTCGGGCATCGCGGCGCGAACCACCCCGTGCGGGACGAGCTGACCGGGCGCGTCTACATCACGTCACAGAATCACGGCTACGCGGTGAACGGCGACCACCTGGAGAGTCCGATGCAGGTGTCGCAGATCCACCTCAACGACGGGACCGTCGAGGGCCTCCAACATCGCGAAGAGCCCGTATTCTCGATCCAGTACCACTCCGAGGCCTCGCCAGGGCCTCACGACACTGAGTTCTTGTTCGACCGGTTCCTCGAGACCGTTCGAGAGCGGGGGAAGTATGCCAGCGGAAGTCCGACGCGCCACAACTGACGATGCCGACGAGATTTCCGCGATCATCGCCGAACTCGTCGCACTGCAAGAGTCTGTGACCTTCCAGAATCCGATGTCCACGGACGAGGTGAAGGCTTGGATGCGTCGCCAGGGCGAAGACGGCGCGATGTTCGTCGTCGACGACGGCCGCTTCATCCTCGGCTTCGCCGCGCTCGACTTCGACTCCGCCACCCCCAACGAATGCTCGTTCGGCTCCTGGGTACGCCCCGCCAACCGCCGCCAGGGTCACGGGACAGCCCTCGCCGAGGAAGGCCTCGCCTTCGCCCGCGAGCGTGGCTACGTGCGGGTGCGCGGTCGCCTGCCCCAGAACAACGAGGCGGCGCTCTCTTATCTTTCTTCCATCGGCGCCCTCGTGCCCCTGACAAACCCGGGCATGAGCTTCGAACTACCGATCTACGACGAGGACTAGCGAGGCATCATGACCGCACCCGTGACGACAACGGCCGACTACGCCGCAGACCGCGCCAACAACTGGGCCGCGTTCGCCTCGACCAGTGCGCCGTTGCCATCGTACCGCGAGAAGTGGGACAAGCGCTCCTACGGCTGGAAGGTCCCCATCGAGTTCTGCCAGCCGATCGGCCTCGACTACCCGGGGTTCATGGCCACCATCCAGCCGCTCATCGAGCAGCTCTCGAAGATGGAGGAGATCGAGTTGTTCCCGGAGGGCCACCTCTACATGACTACCGTGCACGTCGGCTTCCTCAAGGCCGACGACATCATGTGGTCGCAGGTCGAATCCATCTACGTGAACGCGGCGCCGAGGCTGCACCGCCTAGACCCGTTCCCGCTGAAGATCGGTGGCATCTCCGCCGTCGAGGACGCGCTCTACATGGGCGTCGATGACGGCGACGTCGTGAAGGAGATTCGGCGGCTGGTACGCCTCGCCGTGCCAGTGGTCTACCAGAGGGCGCGCGAGGAGACCCGCTGGGGCGAGTTCATCCCCTCGATTCGCTTCGCGGGCTTCACGGGCAAAGGCTCCCGCCAACGCGTCGTCGAGGCGGTCACGCCTTACCTCGACACGCACATCACCGACGTGACCGTCGAGAAAGTGAAGATGTCGCGGATCCCGGCCGACCCCCAGACCGGCTGGGGCGACCTGGACGTCATCGCCGAGATTGGCCTCTACGGCAAGAACGCGCGACAGGGATACCACACCTAGCCACATGCCCCGCCCCAACTCGACAGTCCTGCCGCTAGGCAACCGCCGAGGCGTGATCGGCCAGCCTCAGCCGGCCACGCTTGCGGCTCCCCTGCTCGCCCGGAGCCTGCACCACCCGCTCGTCCTGAGCCTGTCGAAGGGCGAGCGCACTCACCTCGATCTCCCGCCCCGCCCGCACGCGGTTTCGAGGACCGCTGTGGACGTAGCACCTCCCGCTCGTGGTTCGACAGGCTCACCACGAGCGGGAACGGAACCGCGTGCGGGACAAGAACCGCGGCCGTGGACGTGGACGGCGCAGCCGCCAACAGGCAAGGGGCCCCGCGAGGGCGTAGCCGTCGCCTGGACAGCTCGCGGCGGAGCACCTGCCCGGAGGGCAGCCAGCGCAGGCGCGAGGGCACTTCGCACCTCGGAAGGCGCCGCATCCCGATGACTGAGAAGCCCTCGAAAGTCCTCATCATCGGCAGCGGCCCGATCGTGATCGGCCAGGCGGCGGAGTTCGATTACGCCGGCACACAGGCCTGCAAGGCCATGCGCGAGGAGGGCATCACCTCCGTCCTGGTCAACTCCAACCCCGCCACGATCATGACCGACGAGGACGTCGCCGACGTCGTCTACATCGAGCCCCTCACCGTCGAGGCGATCGAACGCATCATCGAACGCGAACGCCCCGACGCCCTGCTCCCCACCCTCGGCGGCCAGACCGGCCTCAACCTCGCGGTCGCGCTTCACGAGGCAGGCGTGCTCGACAGGTACAACGTCCGCCTCATCGGCTCGACGCTGCGCACCATCCATCTCGCCGAAGACCGCGAGGCGTTCCGCAACATGCTCGTCGAGATCGGCGAGCCCGTCCCCGAAAGCGCGGTAGTCGAGACCTGGCCGGCCGCCCTCGAAGCGCGCGACCGCATCGGCCTGCCGCTCGTTGTGCGACCCGCCTACACCCTCGGTGGCACCGGAAGCGGCATCGCCTTCACCGAGGAGGAGTACGAGCGCATCGTCACGGGCGGCCTAGCCGCCTCGCCCATCTCACAGGTGCTCGTCGAGCGCTCCCTCCTCGGCTGGAAGGAGCTGGAGTACGAGGTGATGCGCGACGCCAACGGCACCGTGATCACAATCTGCAACATGGAGAACCTCGACCCGATGGGTGTGCACACGGGCGACTCGATCGTCGTGGCGCCCTCGCAGACGCTCTCCGACAAAGACCACCAGATGCTGCGCACCAGCGCACTCAAGATCATCACCGAACTCGGCATCGAGGGCGGCTGCAACGTCCAGTTCGCGCTCGCGCCTCGACCCGACATCGTGCCCTGGGCGGACTCCGGCAGCTCGACCGCCCTCCCCTACTACGTCATCGAGGTGAACCCCCGCGTCTCGCGGTCGTCGGCGCTCGCCTCGAAGGCGACGGGCTACCCGATCGCGCGCATCGCCGCCAAAATCGCCGTGGGCCGCCGCCTCGACGAGCTCGTAAACATGGTGACGGGCGGCACCTCAGCCGCCTTCGAACCGGCCCTCGACTACTGCGTGGTGAAGATCCCGCGCTGGCCGTTCGACAAGTTCGCCTTCGGCGACCGTCGGCTGGGCACGCAGATGAAAGCCACCGGCGAGGTCATGGCAATCGACCGTACCTTCGAGGCCGCACTCCTCAAGGCCATCCGCTCCCTCGAGATCTCCGGCCGCTCGTCCCTCTGGGAGGACCCCGCCTGGTTCGAGGCAGAGGCGCGCCCCCTCCACGCCACCGACGAGCGCCTCTGGGTGCTCTTCGCAGAGTTGAGGCGCAACGTCACGCCCGAGGATCTCGCCCGCAAGACCGGGATCGACCCTTGGTTCCTCGAACGCATCGGTCGCATCGTCGCGATGGAACGGCGGCTGCTCTCCGAGGAGCTGACACCCACGTTGCTCCGCGAGGCGAAGCGCATGGGCGTCAGCGACCCGATCATCGCCGAGCTGGCCGACAGCCTGCCTGCGCGCGTGCGTTCGCTTCGCGAGGAGTGGGGTATAGAGCCCGTTTACAAGATGGTCGACACCTGCGCCGCGGAGTTCCAAGCAGCTACACCATACTTCTACTCGACCTACGAGACGGAGAACGAGGCGGTATTCGACGGGCAGGAGCGCGTGCTCGTCCTTGGCTCCGGACCGATCCGCATCGGCCAGGGCATCGAGTTTGACTACTGCTCGGTGCAGGCGGCACGCGCCCTCCGGGCTGCAGGCGTCGTCGCCATCCTCGTCAACTCGAACCCCGAGACCGTCTCCACCGACTTCGACACCTCGGACCGGCTCTACTTCGAGCCCCTCGATGAGGAGGCGGTGCGCGATCTGCTCGCCAACGAGGCAGGCGGCGGCGAGGCACCACGCTCTGTCGTGCAGTTCGGTGGCCAGACCGCCGTCAACCTCTCGAGGGCGCTTCAAGCCTCGGGGCTCCCGATCGCCGGATCGTCAGCGGACGCCATCGACCTGGCCGAGGACAGGCGCCGCTTCGAGGGGTTGATCACCTCCCTCGATATCCCACAGCCCCCGGGCTCCGCGGTCGAGACGCTGGAGCAGGCGCTCCCCACCGCCGACGCGGTCGGTTACCCCGTGCTTGTGCGACCTTCTTATGTCCTCGGTGGTCGCGCCATGGAGGTGGTCCAGGACGCCGATGAGCTGGTGCGCTACTTCGGACTCGCGCAGCAGGAACGCAGCGGCCCCATCCTCATCGACAAATACCTCGAAGGACTCGAGGTGGATGTCGACGCGATCTGCGACGGCGAGCGCGTGCTCATCCCCGGCATCATGGAGCACATCGAGCGCGCTGGTGTGCACTCCGGCGACTCGATGGCCGTCTACCCGCCGCAGAACCTCACGCCCGCCCAGCGCGAGGCGATCATCGACTACACCACGCGCATCTCGCTCGCCATGGGCGTTCGAGGGCTCGTCAACATCCAGTACGTCGTGGCGCCTTCAGCCCAGCCCGACGGCCCCGGCGTCTTCGTCATCGAGGTGAATCCGCGCTCGTCGAGGACAGTCCCGTTCCTATCGAAGGTCACGGGCGTCCCGATGGTCCGGCTCGCCGTCAACGTCATGCTCGGCACCACCCTCGCGGAACAGGGCTACCCGGGTGGTCTCTGGCCGGAGCGCGAACTCGTTGCCGTCAAGGCGCCCGTCTTCTCAATGGCCAAGCTTGTCGATGTCGACACCTACCTGGGCCCGGAGATGAAATCCACCGGCGAGGTGATGGGCGTCGATCTGACGTTTGCGGCTGCCGTCCGCAAGGCGCTGATCGCCTCCGACCTCGAGGTGCGACCGGGCACACCGTTCCTGCTCTCGATCTCGCGCCAGTCAAAGGCCGAGGCGATCGGCCTCATCCGTGGCCTGCACGCCGCCGGTTGCCCGCTATACGCGACCGAGGGCACCGCCGAGCTCGTGCGCGGCCTTGGCATCCCGGTGGTCGAGGTGACCAAGAAGCTCTCCGAGGGCCACCCCAACGTCGTGGACGTGGTGCGCGACGGCACCGTGAAGGCCGTCATCAACACCCTCGAGGGCGGCCGCCCCTCGTACATGCGCGACGGCTTCCACATCCGCCGCGCCGCCGTCGACATGCGGATCCCCTGCTTCACCTCCCTCGATACCGCGCGCGCCGCCATCGACGCGCTCTCGGCGCCCGGCGAGTACAACGTCCGCCCGCTCCGCGAGTACCGCGACGGCCCTTCGACTCCGCTCCGGACTGGTGTCCCAGAGCCCACGCCCGCATGAGCACCATCGAGGCAGTGCTGTTCGACCTTGACGGCACGCTCGTCGACTCCAAGGCGCTGATCGGCGTCGCCCTCGCCGAGACACTGGCCCGCCACGGCGTCCAGTTCGACCCCACGTCCGTCGATCGCATCGTCGGCCCACCGATGACCGTGATGATCCAGCGCGTCGGCGGCGTACCTCTCGAGGTCGCCCATAGCATCTTCCGCGAGTACACGGACCTCTACCTGGGAGAGTACGCACCCCGAACGCAGCCGATGCCCGGCGCCGTCGCCCTCCTCGAGGCCCTAGGCGCTGCCGACGTGCCGCTTGCGCTCGTCACCAACAAGGACGAATCGGGGGCACGCACGGCGCTCGGCTACCTCGGCTGGAGCGAGCGTTTCGCCGCCATCGTCGGCGCCGACTCCACTGCGCACCCCAAGCCCGAGGCCGAACACGCCATCGAGGCGCTGCGCCGCCTCAACGCCCACGCGGCCTCGACGGCGTACGTCGGCGACCTCGATGTCGACATGGCCTGCGGCAGCGTCGCTGGACTCGCGCGCGTGATCGGACTGGCGAACGGCATGGCACCCGAGGCGCTGCGTGCCGCCGGCGTCACCCACGTCTGCGCCACCCTCGCCGAGGTCGCCACCATCCTCGATCTCCCGCGCCCCGCGCAGGTCTCGAGGTAGATAGAAATGCGTAGCGAAGCCCTCGAGGTCGTCGAAAGCGCGCGCCTCTACGGGGAGACGCACGTCCTCTGGTTCCCGCTCCCGGACTCCTTCCGAGGCGCGCAGCCCGGCCAGTTCGCCATGACCTACATCGGCGACAGCTACGACCCGCTCCTCGGGCGTGCGCTGTCCTTCCACCGCACGCGCGAGGGCAAGAGTGGCACCGAATTCGCGCTCCTGTTCGATGTCGTCGGGCGCGGCACCGACTGGCTGGCGCGCCGCGAGCCGGGCGATACCGTCCGCCTCGTCGGACCGCTGGGCCGCGGCTACGAGCCGCGCCCACAGGTGCAGCGCATGCTCCTAGTCGGCGGCGGCATCGGCGTCGCACCCCTCGTCTGGCTCGCCGACCGCCTCGTCGAGGAAGGCCGCGAGGTCACCATCCTGCTCGGCGCGCGTACCGAGGCCGGAGTCTACCCCGCCCACCTCCTCCCGCCGGACGTCGAGGTCATCGTCACCACCGAGGACGGCACAGCCGGCGAGCGCGGCCGCGTCACCGCCCCCTTCGAACCGCTGCTGTCCTGGTGCGACCAGGCCTTCGCCTGCGGCCCCAACCCCATGTTCGAGGCGCTGCACGGCATCGTGCGCACATCGCAGACCGCCAAGCCCGTGCAGGCCCTCCTCGAGGCGACCATGGCCTGTGGCATGGGGATTTGCTACTCCTGCGCCATCTTCCCGCGTCGGGGCGGCGTGAAGCTCGTCTGCCACGATGGCCCGATGTTCGACCTGCGCGACCTCTACGCCTGACGCGCTACGCTGGAAAATGAGCACGGGAAACGTGCGATCGGACTCACTAAACTCGCCTTGGCGAATTCAACTGGGGTGTGGTGACGAAGCCCCCACAGGACAGGTGAGGGTGGGTGGGAAGTCACCACGAAGTGGTGGCAGCCCTCGGAGACGCTGCCCTCACTCCAAACTCTTTCGCGTCGGTCAGGCCCCTGACACGACATCGAGTAGGAGGAGCGCCATGGAACGAGGCATGCTGCCCACCGTGCTCGTCACGCTCGGCGGCACCGTCACCGGCTTCGTGCTCTCGGTCTTCGTCTTCGATACTGACATGCCGGTGGTCGCGAGCCTCCTCGGCACTGGCGGCGGCACGATGATCGGGGCCTACATCGCCGCGATCGCCACCAACGAACCCCTCCTCGGCGGTAGCTCGACGCGCCGCGAGGCGCTCAGGCCGGGTCGCCGCACCGAGGCCGACGACTAACCGGCGGGGACTAGGTGCGCGCCGAGACGACGACGGCGCGGAACGGACTTCGATGCGGCGCATCGCCGCCCAGCTCGGTCAACCGCTCGGCGACGCGCGCGGCGACGGCCAGGGGCTCGAACGTACCTCGAGCCTGGATCTGCGCACTGGTCGTCGTGCCGAGAATCATGCCACGCGCGAAGAGTTCCGCGCTCTCACAAACGGCCTGCTTGTCCACGTGGTCCACCCGGATGTCGCTGAAGCCCGCCTCCGCCAGCAGTGCGCGTATGGCCGTGTGGTCAAAGTAACCGAACGGTGTGTGCAGAAACGGCGGCGGGTCCGCCGGAAAGAGTTCGACCAGCGCCTCGTTTGTAACTCGCGCCCATGGGTTGGCCTCGAGACTGTCCCAGACGTTGAAGATCATCCGACCGCCCGGCTTCAACACGCGCTTTGCTTCGCGCATCGCGAGCGGTTTGTCCGGGTAGAACATCACCCCGAACTAGCACACAAGCGCGTCAAACGAGCCATCCTCGAAGGGCAGTGCCTGCGCATCGGACTCGCGCCACTCAAGCCGCGGGTCGTCGCCGACAAGCGGCTGCCCAACAGCGAACATCGCGGGGTTGAGGTCGGTAGCGATCAGGTGTGCATCGGCGGTCAATCCGCCAAGGAGCACGCGGGGCACCGCGCCGTCCGTTCGTCAATCACGCTATGCCGGTTCACGGATGGTAACCGAGCGTCATCCCTACCGCAGCTTTTCGATGACACTTCCGAGTTCGAGGTAGTGGTCGGCGATCGCCCGCATCTCCGCCGAGGTGCTGTTGTCGAAAGCGACGACCTCGACGCGCACGCCGCGGCCCTGCAGCACCTCGACGACGCGCGCGAAATCGGCGTCGCCGGAGACGATGCATATGACGTCGAGGCGTTCCGCCATTGTCACCATGTCGACGGCCATCTCGACATCGAAGTTGCCCTTGATCGAGCCGTCAGCGAACCGCTTGAGTGGTTTCGTGACGATGCGGTACTCGTGCGGCACGAACGGTGCCACGAACTTCTGGCGCTCGATCGGCTCACCTGGGTCGTCTGAGACCGGCGAGTACGCCGTCGCGCGCACCAGATCTCGGCCCTCGGAGAGCAGGTCGAGCAGCCGGCCCATGTTGATCATCTTCTCGCCGCGCTCGGCGCCGTAGATCACGTTCGGCACGTCGACGAACACACCCAGACGCTGGCGGCGCTCGAGGCGCCCCATGCGGCGGTCCAGATCCTCCAGGGCGGTGCGCACGCCGCGCAGGGTCTCGTTGATGGAGCCCACCTCGGCCGGGGTCGCCTCTACCTTGGGCGCGGCAGCACGGCGCACGGTGGGTGCGCGGGGCGCCACTACCGGCGCGACATCCTCAACCTCCGCAGGCGCGGGTGCCGAGTTCGTGGTAGCCGCCGAGGCCGCAACAGCAGCACCTGTTCCGCGACCACGTCCGCCACGCGTACCGCGTCGAGTGCGGGGGCGTGCCTCGTCCTCGCTCGCGGGCGGCTCAGCACTTGCCGGGGGCGCCACAGGCCGCACCAGTCCGGGCTGCACGGCGGCCGGCCGACGCGCCACTATTCGAGGGGTAATCGGTTCGGCGGTCCGCCTCGCGCGTCCGTCCGCATCTCGATCCGTCGTCATGCGACTCTCGCCTCACCCGCGTACTGCAGCACCGAGCACCGCGCCGCGACCTGTTCCGCCAGTCTGAAGAAACCCTGCGCCTGCGTCGATTGCGGTGCGCTCACCACCACCGGCATCCCCTCGTCGCCACCCTTGCGGATCGAGACATCAAGGGGAATGTCTCCCAGGAACTCGACACCCAGCTCCTCGGCTGCCGCGGCGACCGTGCCGGTCCCGAAGACCTCGGAACTCATGTTCTCGACCATGCCGAAGATCGGCACACCCAGGCGGTCGAACATCGAGACCGCCTTCGTGGCGTCCTCAAGCGACACGCGCTGCGGAGTCGAGACGACGACGACACCCGCCACTAGCGCATCCTGGCACAGCGACATCGAGGCGTCCGACGTACCCGGCGGCAGGTCGACGATCAGGTAGTCCAGCTCACCCCAGTCGATGTCACGCATCAGCTGCCTGACACCCGAGCCGATCATCGGACCGCGCCACACCACGGGCGTACCGGGCGGCAGCACGAACCCGATCGAGGCGGCGCGCACGCCGTGCGCGTCGATGGTGTGCAGTCCCTCCTTGCCGGAAGCGAGCGCGCCGGCCGGGATACCGAGCATCGTGGGGATGTTGGGGCCGGTGATGTCGGCGTCGAGGATGCCGACTCGCGCCCCCAGTGCTCCGAGCGCCACCGCGAGGTTCACGGAAACAGTCGATTTCCCGACGCCGCCCTTGTTCGAGGCAACGGCGATGAGGTTCTTCACGCCCTGGACCGGCGCCGGACCGCCCTCGCGGAACGAGGCACGCACGCTCGCATCCCACTCGATATCGAGATTATCGATGCCGGGAACGCCCTCCAGAGCTTCGCGCACATCGTGCTCGATGGTCTCACGGAGCGGGCAAGCGGGAGTGGTGAGGACCACCGTGAACGTAACGCGGCCGCCGTCCACGTGGAGGTCTTTGATCATCTCCAGCGAGACGATATCGCGGTGCAATTCGGGGTCGCGAACCTGGCGCAACGCGTCGAGTACCTGGGTTGAATCGGGCACGGGTCCCTCGCAAGTTCCGATGGGCCGTCGCCGGAGACGGCAGTGCAAGCCGCAGCACGGCTCTGGAGCGATTCGCCACGGACTGTACCTAGGGGGCCTCGACACCCTGTTTCGGTCGCCGGGCGCAGCTTCGAGGACGTTTCAAGAACCGTTGGGCGAAATCGTACGTTTCCTTAACAGACTCCCCAGAGTATAGGGGCGTGGGCAGCGAGGAGGGAGCCGCAGCCAGCGGCACCTTGGAGAACCACATCCGGTGCCTGCATTCGCCAGATCGAGGAGACTCGAGCCGTTTCTGCTGTTTTCTTCGTTTTTATAGAGGAATGGTTGACACGGTAGAATGTAGTGCGTTAAAGTTGCGCTCCGGTGGGAGACGTGTAGGTCTTCGCCATCGGAAGCTCGCGAGCTCGGTCCATCTGAAGCGCGAGCCGATAGCGAGCAGCGGCACCGGCTACACACTGCGAGGTGTACTGCTTACCGCGAAGGACAGAGAGATGCTAGGAACGACGACCGCCACCATGACCAGAACGCCCTCGACGGACGAGGTGACTGCCGCGCCGCGCCGCGCCTCCAGCGTGCGCTGCGTACACCACTGGGTGATCGAGGCCCCCAACGGCCGAGAGAGCCGCGGCAAGTGCAAGAATTGTGGCAAGGCCAAGGTTTTCGCCAACTCCACCGAGAACGTGATGTGGGAGCAGACCAACACGCTTCGTAACGACCTCAGCCGGTCCGTCCGCGTACTCCGCCAGGAAGACCAGTTGCTGTCGGACGAGCAGTAACCCACTGGACACAGTCCGAGGACCATATGGCCCTCTCCAAGAACGGCGCCCCTCGCAGGGCGCCGTTCTTGGCATCCGGGCAACATTCGAAAAATTTCCGTCACACCGAACAATCAAATCAATCAAATTCGAATTTAGCGGACGACCTTCAATCAAACTCAATCAAAACACGACGCTATCGAGGCAGCCGACCATCGAGGTGAGATCCAGGCGTATGATTCCCTCATGGTCGACCTGACCCTGACTATCGGCCGAGGCGGCAAGCAAGAGTTGCGCCTCGCGAACCCCGTCCTGACGGCGTCCGGCACATTCTCCAATGGCCTCGAGTTCGCGAAGCGCTTCGACCTCGACGCTCTGGGCGCGCTCGTCTCGAAGGGCACCACGCTGCGGCCGCGCAAGGGGAACCCCACCCAGCGCACCGTCGAGACAGCCGCCGGGATAATCAACTCGATCGGCTTCCAGAACATCGGCGTCGGCGCCATCATCCGCGAGGTCGCCCCCGTCTGGGCGCGCTGGGGCGTCCCCGTCCTAGTGAACATCATGGGCGACACCGTCGAGGAGTTCGGCCAGCTCGCCGAACGCCTCGACGGTGTCCCGGGAGTCGCTGGCCTCGAGGTGAACATCTCCTGCCCAAACGTCGAAGTCGGCGGCATGGAGTTCGGCCAAGACCCCGTCACCGCCTCGAGGGTGGTGGCGCTGGTCCGGCGATCCACCTCGCTGCCCTTCACCGTGAAGATGACCCCGAACCTCTCGGACATGCGGCCAATCGCGCGCGCCGTCACCGAGGCCGGCGCGGACGCCATCACCATCATGAACACCATCCCGGCCATGGCCATCGACATCGAGAAGCGCCGGCCGGTGATCGGGAACGTCTTCGGCGGCCTCTCCGGACCCGCCATCAAGCCCGTCGCGATGCGCCACGTCTATCTCTGTTCGGCCGTGACCGATCTCCCGATCATCGCGGCCGGCGGCGTGACGACCGGAAGCGATGCCATGGAGTACGTCATGGCCGGGGCCAGCGCAGTACAGGTGGGCACGGCCACGTTCCGTGACCCGGAAGCTCCGTGGCGAGTGCTTGCTGAGATGCGCGCCTGGTGCGACAACCACGCAGTCACCAGGCTTGCCGACCTCGTTGGCGTCGCGCGCCGGCTGGACTGAGACAGACCGTGACGCGCCTCGATACGCGGATGCTCGGATGGGGTGCGCTGATCCTGATCTCTGCGCTCGTCTGGTTCGACACCGGTCGAGGGCTGGCCTCCCGCCTTGGCCTGGACGGCGCCGAGGCGGGCATCGGGCTCGCGGTCGCGGCAGTCGTCACGCTCACGCTGGTCCGCTGGGCCTGTGGAGACGCCGAGGCACGCTCGCTGGCCGCCCTCGAGTGCCCGCGCTGCCGAGCGGGTCTGGTCACCCGCCACGAGCACGGATCGAAGGCGCTGCCGGGCCGCCAACTCTGGTCGTGTGACCGTTGCGGACTCGAGCGAATCACTCGATTGACGTGCTCGGGGTGTGCCGCATAGCTTCGAGGGAGTCCGGTTCGACCTCGACCGCCGGGGTGTAGCTCAGTTTGGCAGAGCGCTGCGTTTGGGACGCAGAGGCCCGCAGTTCGAATCTGCGCACCCCGACCACGAAACCGTTGCAATCATTGAGCTTTAGTGTGCCCGTCCGAGAGTCTGGTACGTTAGAGGTACGTTTCGCGTTCGGGACTGCCGAATGCATCGACCGAGACACCCTCTCGAGGGCGCAGGCGTTGTCCCTCGTCTCTGGCTCGAGAACATAGAGATCAACTGGGGTAACTAAGAGCATCCCCGGACAGTACGTGTCAGTCGCTCAGGTTCGCCTGATCAACGACGGCTACATGCTGACGGCGCGGAACGACGACCGCACCGCGAGCCAGCCCTGGAAGTACTCACCCAAACTGCTCCAAAGATCGCCGAAGCCCCGGTAAGGTCGGCCGGGAGGCGGCGCATCCCAGCCGAACAGGTAATGCAGTTGTTCTTCGTTGCTGAGCTCGTCTCAATCCCGTGGCGGGCAGCACGCGGAGAAACATCGCCGCGGCCACGACGGTAAAGACGATGACAAACCAGCGGCGCATGAAGAGAAGTGGACGCACTTCCTCGAGGCGCTGCGCCAGTGGGTCAGCGCTCACGTTGTGGCGTCTTGGAGGCGCTGCTAGGATTGGCCACACGGTCATGCTTGAAGGACTCCCGCCCTACGTCCTCGTCGCCCGGATCGGCTCGATCCTGGGTATGTCGTTCGCGCTTGCCTTCGGATTGTTGTTCCTCATCGGCGGGTGGCTGCTGCCCGCGCTGATTGCATTCGCTGCCTTCGCACCCGCCTTCGGGATCATGGTCTACGCCGAGCGCCGCGCCGCTTCGAGGTAGCCAGGGCCGCCCCTCGAAAAAGCACAAACGTTCGCTAGACGGCGCGCGGGAAGCGGGCAGCCTTCACTTGATTTTCGGAACGATCGTCGGAGTTGCGTACGAAAATGGGCGCTCGAAAGCTCGCTCAGAGGACTCCTAGAGAGAATCGGCGCCCGCGCTTACTCCTCGATAATCTCGATGCCCTCGATGACTTCACCGGGACCCCGCGCTGAACTCGGGTCTCGAGGCGCGATCGCGATGACGGCGTCAATGCCGTCCGTCACCTCGCCGAATACGGTGTACCGGCCCGTGAGGTGGGGCGCGTCACCAAGCGTGATGAAGAATTGCGAACCATTGGTGTTCGGTCCGGCGTTCGCCATTCCCAGCACGCCGAGAGCGAACGGGACATCCGAGAGCTCATCGAAGATGGTGTAGCCGGGGCCGCCGCTGCCGGAACCCGTCGGATCCCCACCCTGCGCCACGAAGCCCGGAATGACTCGATGGAACGTGCAGCCGTCGTAGAAGCCCTCCCGCGCGAGGAAGACGAACGAGTTCACACTCTGCGGCGCGACGTCGCTGCGCAGCCGGATAGTGACGTCGCCGGCCGCGACCTTGAGGCGCGCCAGATATGACTTCGCAGGCTCAATGGTCATCTCGGGGGCCGCGTCGTAGCGCTTAGCCATTCGAACCTCCTGAGGACAACGCCGAGGACGCCGCTGGAGTCTCCAGCACCTCGACGCTCTGGATGGTGACTGCAGGCACAGATTCTGGAGCGTTCAGTGGCCGAGCGGGGAAGGTCCCCAGCAGGTCCAATCCCTCGATCACACGGCCGAATACCGTGAAGTCGGCGTTCAGGTGGGACGCCGGACCTATGGTGATGAAGAACTGAGAGCCATTGACAGTCGGACCCGCTTTCGCCATCGCGAGCACGCCCGGCTCGAACGTCAGGTCGTTCTTCTCCTCGGTAAGACTGTAGCCGGGCCCGGTGGGACGTCCCGGCGGGTCGCCGGCCTGCACCACGAAGTTCGGCTCGACGCGGTGGAAAGTGAGCCCATCGTAAAAATGGGCATTGGCGAGGAATACGAAGTTGTTCACGTATGTCGGCGCTTTGTCTCCGAGGAGCTGGACGCACACATCACCACGATCGGTGTGGATGACCGCCTGGTAGCTAGCCTTCGGATCGATCTGCATCGGCGGCGCGGCGGCGTAGGTACGACGGATCTCGTTCGGATCGTGCGTCGCTGTCTCCGTCGCCTCGGCGGTAGCCGTCGGCGTTTCCTTCCGGGTTGCATCCGTGCTGGTAGTCCCCCCGCTGGGGAAGAAGGCCGCGCCGAAACCGGCGAGCATGAGGATCATCGCTCCGAGGTAAAATAGCCTCGTGTAGTCCTGAAACACGCCCATGATACCGGGGAAACGCACAGGCCCGGCTGAGGGCACGTAGTTGGAGGGGCGCGACTGGCGCCGGCGACGCTGGCGAAGCCTGCGTTCCTCTTGGCGGCGCTCGCGGCTCACGTGGCCATCGCGCCGCTGGGAGAGCACGCCAACTCATCGATCGCGGCGGCGAGACGCTCCGGTTCGCGGCTGCTCACAAACACCGTGCGGCCTCCCTGCAGTCGAATCGTCACGCCCCGCTGGACAAACGGGACGCTGTACGCGCGATTGCGAAAGTTCCAGCCAAAGCGCAGGCCCCAGCCACCGAAACGCAGCCAGCGGTAGCGCTCGGCGTGGACGCCCTCGATGTGCTCCGGCGCGATCAACGTGGCGAAGTGGCCGAAGCCAGCACGCACGCCATCGATACCAGCACGGACGTTCAGCCTCGAGAAGATCAGCCCCACGAATCCTCCGACGACACAGGCGCCGACCACAAGAAGTGCCGTGAGCGCGCGTTGCTGTGTGGTGAGATCGGCGTCACGCAGGATCGCGGGCGCGAGAAGGCCTCCAAGCATGGCAATACCCGCACTCAGCCAGACCATCCAGCGAGCAGATACGGCTTCGTCGTACGCGGTCTGGGCCATCAAACGCGCTGCTTTCAATGGATTGCTCAGCGGGCAGGTACGGATGGTACCCCCGGCAGGACTCGAACCTGCGCAACCGGCTCCGGAGGCCGGTGCTCTATCCTCTGAGCTACGGGGGCTTCGAACTGAGTTTACTGGAGCGACCGACCTCGTTCCATGTGCCGCGCCTCGACACTGCGTTATCGAGGTAGCGACGCGAAGAATGCTCGCACGTCGGCGGCAAAGAGCTCCGGCTGCTCGAGGGCCGCGAAGTGTCCACCTTGAGGTTGCTCCGTCCACCGCAGCAGGTTGCAGGAGCGCTCTAGCATCTCGCGCGGCGCGTGCCATGGCTCTCCCGGGTATCGAGCGAAGGCAGTCGGCACCCTGAGAAACGTCGCCGGACGGTGCGGCGGCTCCTCGTGAGCGCGCTCGTAGTAAGTACGTGACGCAGCGAGCGCCGAACCGGTGAGCCAGTACATGGTCACGTTCGCCAGCAGATCGTCGCGGTCGAACGTCTGCCAGAGATCGTCGGCGGAACCCCGGTCGCTCCAGCGCCAGAACTTCTCGAGGATCCACGCGAGCAGGCCGATGGGCGAGTCGGTCAGCGCGTAGGCGAGAGTCTGGGGCTTCGTGCGCTGCAGGTGGCTGTAGGCGCTCTCCTCCTCGGCCCAGCCCGCCGCCCAGCGCTCGTACTCGCGCTCCGCGGGAGATGGCGTGAAGCCAACGGCGAGCGGCACGATGCCGGCGGGGAAGTTGAGGTGCAGCCCGAGCACTGCCTCAGGATGCGCCCTCGCGAGGCGGGCACCGACGATGGCTCCCCAGTCGCCGCCCTGCACGCCGTAGTGCGCGTAGCCCAGCAGCCGCATCAGCCCGTGAATGCGCTCGGCAATACGACCGGGGTGCATGCCCGGCGCGCGCGGCGCGTCGCTGAAGCCGAACCCTGGCAGCGACGGCACGATCACGTCGAGGCCTGGTAGGCCGTCAGGCCCGTCCTCGACCAGCCGCTCCGCCGCCGGCAGCAGCTCGATGAACGACCCCGGCCAGCCGTGCAGCAGCACCACGGGGGTCCGAGGCGGCCCGCCGCGCGTCAGCAGGACGGCGTGCAACTCCTCGTCACCCGGACCATCAATCGGCGCTCGGACGTGCGGCAGCACGTTCAGCCGCTCCTGCACGGCGAACCAGTCGAATTCACGCCGCCAGTAGTCGACGAGATCGCGCAGCACGGCGTCGTTCGTACCTGCGCTCCAGCCGGTGTCGAACGTGACCGCGGGCCAGCGCGCGACATCGAGACGCCGCTGCAGGTCCTCGATAGCGCGCTGGCCGAACTCGATACGGAAAGGGAGGGCACCCATAGGCGCCAGTGTGGCCTCGGTGCCCCGGGGTCGCAAGCAGCTTCGATGGCTGTGATTCCCCGCTGCGCCGCGCCGCTGTCGAGGTCGATAACCGGGGCAAGGCGGCGCGCGGGCTCCCCGGAGGAAGCGTGCCTAAAGCATGCGCTACGAAAGGGAGGAAGTTGTCGACCGGTGCGTAGGAAGCATCCCTTCCGGCGTTGACGCGTAGGAACGCAAGGCCAGCCAGAGGACGCAAATCCGTCACGAGAGTCTGGCTGTCACTGTCGAAACCTCCCTAGTGCTCCGCGGTCAGCCACTTCCCGCTCGACCATCGCTGCAGCCTGCCGCGCGTAGTCGGCGTTCGGGGTTAAACAAGTGCCCCCATAACCGACCCTCCCCTACGCCTCGGTGCGGCCAACGCCGGTGACGCCGCGCACGCTTTCGAGGCGGGTCATGAGGGCGGCGAGTTGGGCGAGACCTTCGGTCTCGAGCGTCATGTGCACCGTGATCGTGCCGTCCACCGCCGAGTCGTGACGCACCGAGGCGATGTTCACGCGCTGCGAGGCGACCAGCGCCGCCACGTCGCGGAGCAGGCCCGGGCGGTCCCACGCCACCACGTCGATGGTGGTCTCGTAGACGTTGCCGACAGGGCCCCAGTCGCAGTCGATGAGACGCTCGATCTCGTCGATGGCGCGCACTGTGCGGCAGGTGGCGCGGTGCACCGTCACGCCTCGGGCGCGCGTGGTGTAGCCGACGATGTCGTCACCGGGGAGCGGGTTACAGCAATGCGCGAGCGTGGTGACGAGGCCGCCGACCCCGAGGACACGCACGCCGCCGGGTCCGAGTGGTGTCGCCGCCGGCCGAGAGGTCGAGGGGGTAAGTGCCAGCTCCTCCTGCTGGGTGTGCTCCGCGAGCAGCAGCCCGAGGCGCTGGAGCGACACATCGCCGTACCCGAGCGCCGCGAGCATGTCCTCGAGGTCGGCGTAACCGAGGCGCTGTGCGAGATCGGGCGGCGCCTCGCGGACGCCGAGGCGCTTGCGTTCGCGATCGAAGAGCTCGCGGCCTCGAGCGATGTTCTCGCTGCGTTGCTGGCGCCGGAACCACTGGCGCACCTTCTGCCGGGAGTGGCTCGACCCTAGGTAGCCGAGGTGCTCGATGAGCCAGTCGCGTGAGGGACCCTTGGGTGCGCGGGCACGGATGATCTCGATGACGTCGCCGTTCTCAAGCTTCGTGTTGAGGGGCACCATGCGCCCGTTGACGCGCGCGCCCGCGCACTGATGACCGAGGTCCGTGTGCACTCGATAGGCGAAGTCGATAGGCGTGGAGCCTCGAGGCAGCACGCGCACCTCGGCCTTTGGGGTGTAGACGAAGACCTGGTCGGCGAAGACGTCGCTCTTCACGGACTCTAGGAAGTCCTCGGTGCCGGAGGCGTCCTGCTGCCACTCAACGAGGTGACGCAGCCACGACATGCGCTCGTCGTACTGCACATCGCGTCGCCGCGCTTCGCCCTTGTAGGACCAGTGCGCGGCGACGCCATACTCGGCGACCTCGTGCATCTCGAGGGTGCGGATCTGCACCTCGAAGGGATGTGCGCCGGGCCCCAACACCGAGGTATGCAGCGACTGGTACATCGACTCCTTCGGGCTCGCGATGTAGTCGTCGAAGGCGCCGGGGATGGGGTGCCAAGTCTGGTGCACCACGCCGAGGGCGTTGTAGCAGTCGGCGACGCTGCCCACGAGGACGCGCACAGCAAGGAGGTCGTAGATCTCATCGAAGGAGCGATCTTGCTCAGCGTAGCGGCGCATCTTGTCGTGCACCGAGTAGAGGTGCTTGGCGCGGCCCGAAACCTCAGCGTTGATACCGGCAGCCTCGAGGGCGGCGCGTAACTCCTGCTCGACATCGTCGACGAACCTGTCGCGCTCGCCGCGGCGTGCCGTGACGATCTCGGAGACACGCCTGTAGTCCTCGGGCTGCAGGTACCGGAACGCGAGGTCCTCGAGCTGCCACTTGAACTGCCAGATCCCGAGGCGTGCCGCGAGAGGCGCGTAGATCTCCATCGTTTCGCGGGAGAGGCGCTGCTGGCGGGCCGGCTCCAGAGGTTCGAGGGTGCTCATGTTGTGGAGGCGGTCGGCGAGCTTGATGATCACCACGCGGACGTCCTCGGCCATGGCCACGAACATCTTCCGCAGTGTCTCGGCGTCGATGCGGCTGGCGTCCTGGACCTGGATCGCCTCGATCTTGGTGGCGCCCTCAACGAGGCGCGCGACATCGTCGTTGAAGCGCTTCTGGAGCTGCTCGACGGTGACGCCGCAGTCCTCGACGACATCGTGCAGGAGTGCCGCCGAGATGGTGTGCGCGTCCATCCGCAGGCCCGCGACCAGCGCGGCAACGGCCACAGGGTGGGTGATGTACGGCTCGCCGGACTGGCGCATCTGGCCATCGTGGCATTCGAAGGCGAAGTCGTAGGCGCGCTTGACTTCCTCGACGCGCGCGGCGGGGAGATAGGCCGGGAGCGCCTCGAAGAGCTCGCGCACACCGGCGGGGGGACGGCTCGCAGTGGCCATGATCCAGTTTAGCGCCGCGAGCGGCTTCGAATCCCGCCATCCGCCCTCGATGGCATCAGGGTTTCCCCTGATCGCGCCGCTGGCGCGCATGCGCGCCCGCTTACCGCCGCACGAAGTGCTTCGCGAGGTCGGGCGTGGGCCGGGCGAACGGCCGGTAGTCCGCGCTCGGATGGCCGACCGCGATAAGCGCCTGCGGCTGCCACGAGGGGTCGAGGTCGAGCGCGGCACGCACGGCATCCTGCGCGTACAGCGGCGCCGAGATCCAGAACGCACCCAGCCCTCGAGCGGACGCGGCGAGCAGGATGTTCTGCATCCCGGCACCGAACGAGTGCGTCGCGAGGGTCCACTCGGCCCGCGCACGGCGGTCGTCGGTATACACGCGCAGGCCCTCGGCGACCGCGCAACCGAGGAGTAGCGTGGGCGCCTCCTCGATCTGGCGACGCGAGCGGGCGAGAGCGCGCTCGCGCTGCCCCTCGGGTACGCCGTCCGCAACGAGATCGGCGCGCCACGCCTCGGCCATGGTGTTCGCGAGGGCGGCTCGACGCTCGGGCAACACCTCGGCGAAGCGCCACGGTTGCGTGTGGTGTGGCGCCGGCGCCGTCAACGCAAGCGCAACCAGTTCCTCGACCCCCGCCGGAGGGAGCGGCGGCCCCTCGAGGCCGCGAATCGAGCGGCGAGAGCGGATCACGCTCTCGAGGACGATCGTGCGGGCGCGACGCTCACGGGCTTCCTGCGTCACTGACAACCTCGATTCCGCGCGCCGCGTCTCAAGAGCCCGCCGATTCTACGGCCTGCGCGGGGTAGACTCGGCACATGGCTGCTCTGCGCGCGCCCCGAGGAATGCACGACCTGTTGCCTGACGACGAAGCGCTCTTCGAGCACGTCGTCGACACCGCCACGCGCGTCGCGAGGTCATTCGACTATCACCTGATCCGCACACCCATCGTCGAGGACGTGGGCGTCTTCTTGCGCAGCGTCGGTGACGAGTCCGACATCGTCTCCAAGGAGATGTACGTCTTCGAGGACCGCGGCGGGGACCAACTCGCGCTGCGCCCGGAGGGGACGGCAGGCGTCGCGCGCGCCTACCTCGAGCATGGCATGGCATCGAGGCCGCAGCCGGTGCGCCTGTTCTACTGGGGTCCGTTCTTTCGCTATGACCGCCCGCAGGCGGGGCGCTACCGCCAGCTGCACCAGTTCGGCGTGGAGTGCATCGGCGATCCCTCGCCGGCCGCGGACGTCGAGGTGATCGAGCTGCAGCGCGAGATCTACCGCGCGCTCGGCCTTGGGGATCTCGTGCTGCGCATCAACGCGATCGGCACAGCGGCTACGCGACGCAACTACGAGGCGGCGCTGCGCGAGCACTTCCGCCCCCACCTCGCGACGCTGTCCGGCGACTCGCAGCGCCGTTTCGAGACGAACGTGCTCCGCATCCTCGACTCGAAAGAGGACGTCGATCACGCGGCTGTTAAGAGCGCCACGAGCATCCTCGATAGCCTCGCCGGTGAAGACCGCGAGCACTGGGACACCGTACGCGCGCTCCTTGATCGCCGTGGTATCGACTACGAGGTCGACCCGCGGATCGTGCGTGGCCTCGACTACTACGCGCACACCGTCTGGGAGTTCGAACCTGCCGATGCCGGTGGCCAGTCCACGGTGGGTGCGGGCGGCCGCTACGACGGCCTCATCGAGACGCTGGGTGGGCCCAACACGCCGGGCGTGGGCTGGGCGACCGGTCTCGAGCGGATCATGCTGCTGCTGCGAGAGCGCGGTATCGATGGAGTCATCACTGCCCGCGCGCTCGACGCGGTCACGGTCCCCCTCGGTGAGGCAGGGGCAGGCGCGGCGGTGCGCCTCGCCTCGATCCTGCGTGCCGATGGCTTCGCAGTACGAGGTGGCACGCCCGGCCGCTCGATGCGCGCGGCATTGCGGGCGGCAGATGCCTCGGGCGCACGCTTCGCCCTGATCATCGGTGACCGCGAGGCCGCTGAGGGCGTGGTGCAGGTGAAACCACTCCTTGGCGAGGGTGAGCAGATCACGGTGCCACTGGCCGAGGTGGCCATGAGGCTGCGGGGGTAGGCTGAGCCCCGAAGAGCGTTCGGTCCGCCGCTGTTAGAATGAGCCCATGCTCGAACGACTGGCCGAAATCGAAGCGCGGTTCGAAGAGATCTCGCGCCTGCTCGCTGACCCCGAGGTGGTCGCCGACCACCGCCGGGTGAACGAACTCGCGCGCGAACGCTCACGCATCGAGGAAGTGGTGTGGCTCTTTCGCCGCTATCGCGACACGCAGGCGGCGATCGCTGATGCCCGCGCCCTCACCTCGAGCGGCGACGAGGACGAACGGGCCCTCGGCCAGGAAGAGATCGAGCGCCTCGCGCCGGAGCTCGAGGGTCTGGAGGCGGACCTCAAGCTCGCGCTCTTGCCCAAGGACATGGCCGACGAGAAGGACGTGATCGTCGAGATCCGCTCGGGCACCGGCGGCGAGGAGGCGGCGCTGTTCGCGGCCGACCTCTTCCGGATGTACGTCCGCTACGCCGAGCGCCGCGGCTGGAAGACCGAGGTCATCAACACCTCAGAGGCTGCCGGCGGCGGCTACAAGGAGATCGCGTTCGAGCTGCGGGGCAAAGAGGCCTACCGCTACATGAAGCACGAGTCAGGCGTACATCGAGTGCAGCGCGTGCCGGAGACGGAGACGCAGGGCCGCATCCACACCTCCACGGCCACGGTGGCGGTGCTGCCGGAAGTCGACGACGTGGACGTGGACATCGACTGGGGCAAGGTCCGCATCGACATCTTCCACTCGGGCGGCGCGGGCGGCCAGAACGTGAACAAGGTCTCGACCGCCGTGCGCATGACGCACGAACCGACCGGCATCGTCGTGATCTGCCAGGACGAACGGTCGCAGGCGAAGAACCGGGCGAAGGCCGAGGCGCACCTGCGCGCTCGCATCTACGAGATGGAACGCGAGAAGCAGGCCGCAGAACAGGCGGGCGCACGCAAGGCGCAGGTGGGCACGGCCGAGCGCTCCGAGAAGATCCGCACCTACAACTACCCGCAGGATCGCGTCACGGACCACCGCGTCAACCTGACGATCCACAGCCTGCCCCGTGTCATGGACGGCGAGATCGACGTACTCATCGACGCGGTCGCGATGGACGAGCAGGCGAAGCTACTCCAGGCCGCCGGGGTGTAGGCGGCGCCAGCACCGGGCGAGAGCCGCTTTTCAGTACGTGTACCGAACTTGGTTCGCCGCACCTCTCCGTCGATATTCGTCCGGAACTCGACGCCGCCGGTAGAGTGCGGTCACGTCGTCAAGTGCTGGCTTACCGACGAACCCCCAACGCTCAGGCATGTCTTCAGTTGCCTCCGGAAAGTTGGACGTATTCGCCTCGAGCCACTGCTCCGGCACGAAGGCATCGATAATCAATCCCTGCTGGACGGCCAACACGAGCTCTGCGCGCCGCGCTTTGTGTGGATCAAGTTTCCACGCGTACCGAACCGCTTCGTAGACACTCCGCTGTTCCGCGATGGATCGGTTGACGTTGATGAGGAGGACCCTGTGCGCGAAAATCGCGGGGAGCGCCTCGTATCTTTCGATTATTTGCCGAGAGTGCATGGCGCCACGAGAGGCGCTGTCGTGGCCGGCGACAAGATTCGTTGCATCTGGATAGGCATCAATGAGTGCGGCCTCCACTTCAAACGCCACCGCTTCGTCGAGCCCATACCGGTGGATAACATGGCCAACTTCGAATCCCGCCAGTCGAATCTCTCGAATTCGACGGAGTTTTTCGGTGACGATGTCTCCTTCTGCAGCGTCGAGTTCGCCGTTGACGTGCGCGAATACACGATTGCCCTTCCCTTTTCCAACTTAAAAGGCTTCGCCGGTCCGCGGATCAATCAGCCGATAGACGTAGTAACGGAGCTGGGAAATTACCTCGTCGGTGAGCACGACAACCTCTGTTCTGCCGCTAGGCACTCGCGATGGCACCAGACGCCGACACGCCCGAACGCACATGCCGCCTCGGATTAACGGGCGGCTGATCGAGGCGGCGCGGCAGCTCATTGAGGCGCGCGCGGCGGACGACCTCGACGAGGGCCGTCTCGAGGCGGAGCTGCTCTACGCCGAAGCCGCGGGCTGGGACCGCGTGCGCGTACTCGCCTCGGGCGCAGAGGTTCCGGAGTTCGAGGTGCTGGCGCGCTTCGAGGCGCTGCTCGACCGCCGCCTGGCCCATGAACCCCTCGCCTATATCCTCGGCAGGCGCGAGTTCTACGGCCTTACCTTCGAGGTGGGGCCGGGCTGCCTCGTCCCTCGCCCCGAGACGGAAACGCTCGTCGAAGCGGCGCTGGCGGCGATCCGCGAGCACCCCCACGCACACCGTCTGGTACGCGTCGCCGATGTCGGCACGGGCTCTGGCGCCGTCGCGCTGGCCGTCGCGAAACACGCGCTGCAGGCGGAGGTCTTCGCCACCGACGCGTCCACCGAGGCGCTGGAGTGGGCCGGTCGCAACCGGGCGCACCTCGGACTCACCGACCGTGTCGTCCTCCTGACAGGTGACCTGCTGGAACCGATTGGCGAACCCCTCGATGTGGTACTGGCGAACTTGCCCTATATCCCTACCGAGGAGGTGGAGCGCCTCCCCGAGGTGATTCGCACCCACGAGCCGCGCCTCGCCGTCGATGGCGGTGAGGACGGCCTCGACCTCTATCGCCGGCTCGCGGAGCAGCTACCGTCCCATCTCGCGGAGGGCGTCAGCGCCGTGCTCATCGAGGTGGGCTCGGGCCAAGCATCGTTCGCCGCCGATGTGCTCACGAACGCCCTCGTCCTGCGACAGGCTCAGGGTGAGCGAATTGGCCTCGATGTGCGCTACCACCGCGATCTGGCCGGAACGCGACGGGTGGTCGAGGTGCGGCGGGGGTACTGAGGAGCCGGGCGTCGCAGGTGCATCGACCGGGCGTGGCGCTATATCGATGGCGTCACAAATACGCAGCGGGGCCCGGATGCTCGCGTCAGCCGACCGTCGAGCGTGGCCAAGCCAGCGCCGAGAGACTCGGCGAGAGCTACATACCAAGCGCCGTACGCGGTAACGGCTCCGCGCAGCTGCCAGATGCGCTCCGCGAAAGGCTCGTAGGGGGAACAGGACCACCGGGAGCTGCTGGAGGTCTGCGTGTGCGAGCGAGGCGGCGTCTGCCGAGATGTCACCGGCCAGCGCCGCCTTACGGAGAATGTTGGCCGCTTCGGCTGGCATCAGATGCGGGGACGCCAGCTGGTCCGAGGTCAGGAGCCCGTCCGCCCACGCGCCCGCGGAGCCGCTGTCGATGAGGGCGGCCACCATCATCGAAAACACGGCGAGCAGGACGATGTCCGTCGGGAACTGCAGTTCGTTGAAGAGCGTGCCGCTGCGCTCGTTGAAGCGTCGATGGCAGCTGGTGCAGGAGAATCGGCGGTATCCGAGCGCTGTCCATTGTTTCCGCCGACGCACCATGGTCGATTGGCAGTGCGGGCAGGTCATCGGGCAGTTCCTCGCCTCAGATGGACGAGGCTACACTCAGGTCCGACCCGGAGTTCTGACAGAACCGTCGCGAGCGTGTTGAGTGCGCGCGAACTCGCCACTTAGACCCGCTGCAGCTCCTTCATGAGCCAGGCGAGACGCTCCGGACTCGGCGGCGCGGCGGTCGCGTCACCCTCGGACGAGCCGCCGTAAGTGTCGGCGCTCGCGTGCTGCGCCATTGGCAGGCTGATACGGTCGGCGTATTCGAAGTGGTCGCGCGCGTACTGTGGCAGCTCGTCGTAGGTGCAGGCATTAGCCATCTCGGCGGCGTGCTCGAACGTGACCGCGTCGCGCATCTTGTCCCACTCGCCGCGGAGCGACAGCTCATGCAACTGCATGCCGAGCGACTCGAGGCCGTGCGCCCGGAAGACGCCGTGGTAGCTGCGCGTCGAGCCGTAGAACGAGATCGGCCGCCGGAGCGCGTTGATAGCCTGCTCGACGTCGCTCTGCGTCTCACCGAAGGCGTTGAAGCCGCCGACGGAGATCGAGAAGCCCTCGAGTGAGCGACCCGTTCGCTTCGCACCCTTCTGCAGCTGCGGAAGCGTGACCTCTCGCAGGTACTTCTCGGTCGTGAAGCCGTGCGGGCGCAGGCCATCAGCTACGGCACCAGCGGTCTGGGTCATGAGCGGACCAACGGCGGCCATCGAGATCTTCGGGAAGGGGTAATCGATCGGCCCTGGGTTCCAGGCGGGGGTCATGAGCAGGTAGCGGTAGTCCTCACCAACAAAGTCGGGTTTGTCGCCGAATTGCCAGGAGCGCCAGATGGCGCGCATCATCGTGATGTACTCCTCCATCCGTCGCGCCGGCGGCGACCACGTGCCGCCGAAACGCCGGATGTTGTGGCCCTTCACCTGGGACCCAAGACCGATGTGGATGCGACCCTTCGAGAACTCCTGCAGGTCCCAGGCCGTTTGCGCCATGATCATCGGCGACCGCGGGAACGCCATCGTCATGCTCGAGATCTCGACTCGCTCGGTGTGCTCGGCCGCGATCGTGAGCGCGAGGACCGAATTGTGCTTCAGCTCGCCCGTGGAGATGGCGTCGAAGCCCATGTCCTCCGCCTGCTTGGCCTGCGCGCCGATCTGCCCGAGCCAGCGCTCCCCGAAACCCGTGGAGACCTTCATGCCCCGGTTGTCCCTTCCATGCGTTCGTGTGAGGAATCGATGTGTTGGCTCGCAGCGTACCAACATGAGCCCCTCCTCAGCGACCGTCTCGCCTGACGCCCGAGGACGCGCGTAGTGTCGACGAGCGACCTCCGCCTCGCGTTGTCGGGCGTCAGAACCTCGATCAGGCGGCCACCCTGCTGCTCAGCGAGGGCGTGCACATCCGGGCAATCCAGGAACGCCTCGGCCACTCCGACGTACGGTTGACCCTCGCGGTCTACTCGCACGTGCTGCCGACATTGCAGCGTGAGGCAGCTGGCAAGCTGGAAGTTGCATTGGGTGCGCGGTGACCCTGCGCGTTGCTGTCACGGTTGCTGTCAAGCCGACTTGGAGAGGGGAAGAAGACCGCCCTCATCCCTCGCTCCAGATTCAAAGTCTGGTGCCGAGGCCCGGGATCGAACCGGGGACACCGCGATTTTCAGTCGCGTGCTCTACCGACTGAGCTACCTCGGCACGAGGCACCGCAGGACGTGCCATCGAAGAATCGAGGGGCCCGCGCGAGTCCCGATCCTAGGGGCGGCCCCGGCGCCGAACAACCTCGAGGGAACGCGCTATATCGCCGGCGAGTCGACGGGCGGTGCCGCTGCCTCACTGGCCGCTGGCGTGGTACGCACCACCTCGATGGTGCACTGCGCGAGCAGCGCGGCCAGGGCGCCGACGGCCGCCAGTACCGGCGCAAGCACAGCGCCGACGACACCGATCGTGAGCGGGAACTCCGCGATGGTGTCGTTCCCCTGCTTGATGGTCACGCGGCGAACGTTGCCCTCGTGAACGAGGCGCTTGAAGCGTTCGACCAGCTGGTCGGCGTTGATCTCGAAGCGTTCTGTGGTCTCGTCAGCCATACGTCACCTCCGCTATGCGAAACCAGTTTCGCACGCGCGGCTCGACGTAGTGGCGGCCAGGAGCCCCGCTGAACGATGACGAATGGCCCTCGAGGGACTCACCTAGCCTGTGGCGACAATGCCCGGCGCGTAGCCCTCGTCGATCTGGCCGTTGGCATGCGCCTCGGCCCACTCGGCGTCGCTGAGCCCCACGACTTCACGCCAGACGTACTCGTTGTCCTCGCCAAAGCGGACGGGTGCGCGGCGCAGCGAGTTGGGCGTGTTCTCCAGCTTCATCACGAGACCGGGGTACTTGAACGTGCCCAGGTCCTCACGCGTCAGCTCCTCGAAGAAGCCGCGGTCGGCGAGCTGCGGACAGGCAGTGAGGCCGGCCTCGTTCCAGACCGGGCCGGCGATGACACCCGCCGACTGCAGCTCCCAGAACAGCGCCTCGGTGTCCCGCTCCCGGGTGTAGACCGCAAGGCGCGCATCGAGCTCCACCTGGTGGCGGTAGCGACCAACGCCTGTCTCGAAGCGTTCGTCCTCGAGGAGATCGGCCGCACCGAGGACGTCGCAGATCGACTCCCACGCCTCGTCGCTGTCGCAGTCGATCGTGATCCAGCGGTCGTCGCCCTTACAGGGGGTAGGCGCCGTGTGGCGCGTGTGAGCGGTGGCGGTTCGCCTGCGGCTCGGTGTTCCGGCCGTTGACCGTGTAGTCGAGGATGAAGTCGCCGAGAAGCGGCAGGAAGTTCTCCGCCTGCGACAGCTCGATGAGCTGGCCCTCGCCCGTGCGCTGGCGATGCCGGAGCGCCATCGTCACGGCGAACGCGCCGTGGATGCCGGCGACGGCATCGCCGGTGTACACGTCACCCGATTCGGCCGGGTCGCCATCGATGTAGCCCCGCAGGTAATGGTGGCCAATCATCCCCTCGATGTGGGTGCCGAAGGCACGGTAGCCTCGATACGGTCCGCTGAGGCCGAAAGCGGGCATCCGCAGCATGATCAGGCCGGGGTTGCGCTCCCGCAGCACCTCGTAGCCGATGTTGGCTTTGTCGATGGTGTCGGGAACGTTGTTCTCCACGAGGATGTCGCACTTCTCGATGAGCTTCAGGAACAGTTCGCGGCCCTCGGGCGTGCTGAAGTCGGCGTTGGCGCTCAGCTTGTTGCGTGCGTGCGAGTTGAACGAGGAACCACGGTTCCACCAGTCGGGCTGCGGGTTGAAGTTCGGGTAACCTGCCAGGATCATCCCGCGCGCTGCCTGAGCGCGCACCGCAGCCTCCTGCGGCATCGTCTCGGCGCCGCGCGTCATCGGCTGAGAGCGCGTCCGAGGCTCTATGCGGATCACCTCGGCACCACACTCCGCCAGGATCTGGGTGCAGTACGGACCTGCCCAGACGACGGTGACGTCGGCGACGCGCAGGCCTTCGAGGGGTAATCGGGCCATCGATGGGCTCCCTTCAGGAGAACTGGCTAGATGACGCCCTGCGCGCGCAACAACGGTAGGTCCGCGCGCGCGACGCCAAGCTCGGTCAGCACCTCGATGTTGTGCTCGCCGAGGAGCGGGGCGCGTTTCGCAGTCTGGCGCGGCGTCTGCGACATGATGAAGGGCCGCCCGGGGTACTCGACGGGCCCGGTCGAGGGGTGGTCGACCACCTCCCACGTGCCGCGCTCGCGGTAGTGCGGGTCGTCGAGGAGGTCGGCGGGCGTATTGACTGCGCCCGAGAGCAACTTGCGCCGCTGTGCCTCCGCCACGATCTCGCGCTTGGGCTTGTCGATGGCCCAGGCGATGTAGGACGCGCCGACCTCTTCGACGAAGTCGGGGTCGAGCATGACCGGGGGCTGCTCTAGCCGTGGATCACCGATCAGGTCCTCGCGGCCGATCATCTCGACGAACTGGTTGAGGCGTGCCGCGCCGGTGGCGATCAGGTTGAAGTGCCCGTCGGCGGCCGGGCGCACGCCCGAGGCGAGCGAAAACCCGCCGAGCTGCCTGCGCGAAGTGCTGCCCTGGTAGAAGTAGGTGGTGAGGTTAGACGTGCGGCGGTCACGCGTCCTGGCTTGCGTCTCGTAGATCGAGACATCGATGTGATCGCCCTCGCCGCCCGCCTCGACGCGCAGTACGGCGGCGACAATCCCAAAAGCGGCGACGCTGCCCGCCTGGAGCTGCGCTGTGTAGCCGCCGAGCTTGAGCGGCTCGCGATCCGGGCTGCCGGTGGCGTTCATCGGTCCACCCATGGCCTGCAGCGTGATCTCGGAGGCGCGAACACCAATCGCGACGTACGGACCGCTCTGCCCCCACGGCGTGATCGAGGCGTAGACGAGGCCCGGCTGGTCAGCCGCCAGCGCCTCGTAGCCAAGCCACAGCGAATCGAGCTGGCCCGGCTCGCTGCTTTCCACCACGACCTGCGCCGTAACGATGAGCTCGCGAAGCAGGCGCAGGCCCTCCTCGGTGTTTGGGTCGACTGTGATCGAGCGCTTGTTCGTGTTGAGGTGCAGGAAGAGGAGTGACCGTTCGACACCAGACTCGTCGCCCGCGAACGGCGGAAAGGCGCGTCCGGGGTCACCGCTCAATGGCTCGACCTTGATGACGTCGGCGCCGAAGTCGGCCAACAGCTTGGTGCAGCTCGGCCCGGCAACCTCCGTGGAGAAATCGACGACGCGGATGCCCTCGAGCGCTTACACGACGCCCCCCTCGCACAGCTCTGGTCCATCGAGGGCGGAATCATAGCGGCGCGGCGGCTTCGGGCGGAACCGTGTGAGATCCAGGGTGCGGGACTTAGAACGCCAGACGGCTGCCCGGCGGCTCGCCCATCCACTCGAAGATCGCGACCCGATCGTTCCGGAAGCGCAGGCGGAAGCCACTGGAATGCGTGAGCGAGTCGAACGAGCTCGTACAGCAGTCCGGTATCGGCGAGCGCGGCTCGATGTCCTGGTCGGCAGCAAGAGCCGCAAAGGCCGCTGGACTGCCGATAGGGACGTAGACGAAGTCGAACGGCATCGAGTTCTCTTCGGCCCACTCGCGCATGCAGACGGTGTTGAACCAGCCACACCATGAGGCGTCGAGGTGACGCTGGACGGCCGCCTCGAAGGTGTCGTTCGGCACCCATTCGCGGCCCTGCGGCGTCGCGACGCTGTGGCGCTCGGCGATAGCCGGGAACCACTCACCCTGCATGTCGGACCACCAACCAGCAGCCGGGGTGAGTACGAGGAATCGCGCGTCCGGAGACGTGAAGTCGCTCACCCAGGTCATCGCCTCGCGATCCTCGCGAGAGAGGACGAGCAGCGGCTCGCGCGTGGCGACGGGCGCCGCGATCAAGGCGGCAAGACAGATGAGGCCGACGGCCACTGCCGCCGACACCGGCGGAAGTGCGGAGAGCGCCTCTTCCAGCCATCGAGGGCGGCGCACGCTCAACTGCGTCGCGGGCACGCCAACCGCCGTGCCACGCGCCAGGTCGACGAAGCCGATCCCGGCAAGGATCGCAAGGGGCACCATGGCGTAGGTGGAACCAGCCCGCGGGTCCATGATGAAGATCAGGAAGAGCCATGACGGAAGAAGCAGGTGACGCTCTCGGATGGTGGTAAAGAGTCCGGCGAGGCCAAACAGTGCGATGACGTCAAAACCGGGAGTATCCGAGAAGGCGAACCTGGCGAGGAGTTGCAGGCCGACCGAGTAGCTCTCGCCGCTATTGAGAGCGGCCTGAAACGGCTCGATCCCGTGCTGCGAGTAGACAGTCGCCCACCACGGCGCAGTGAGCACAAATCCGATCCCTCCGAGGATGAAGGTATCGCGTACCCCTCCGGCACCTCGGCGACAGTTGGCCCAGAACGCGATGCTCGAGTAGACGACGAGCCAACCACCCTCCATGTGGCTCAGCACCGCACCTACCGAGAACATGGCTGCCAGCACCAGAGGTCGTCGTCCGCCGTGGTCGTATAGATCGTAGAGCTGCGTGATCGCTAGGACGGCGAACAGGAATCCGAGGCTCCTGGTCACGCCGCCGCCCATCACCATCCAGACATAGGCGCGAGGCAACACGGCGAACGCGCCAGCGGCGCACACCGCCACCAACGCATCCCCACTGACACGGCGGGCCAGCGGGTACACGGAAAGCGTCGTGAAGATCGAAACAACCGGCGGCATCAGCCGCAGCACCTCGATCGAGTCGACCCTGAGCACGGTGGCGATAGCGGCCACGACGTAGAGGGCCAAGGGCGGGTAGGCGAACGGGATCCCGAGGTGGTTGTATGACGTGACCGCGGGCAGACGGAACCCGTTCGCACGCAGATCTTCAACCATGACCCAGAACAGGCCACCATCGTTCACGGGAAAGTGGTCGCCGCGAAGCGGGGCCAGCCGGATCGACGCGGCCGCCAGCAGTACCAGCAGTAGCGCGACGCCTATGGCGGGGCGCGAGTACCAGAGCGCACGCCCCATGGAGAGGGTCGAGGATACCTCGGTCACCAACTCGGAGGGCGATCGAAGAGACCGGGGAAGCGCGCTGCGGGCGGACCACATAGGACCCAAGCGTACCAGCGAGTGCACAGTACGCTCGACATCCGTTCGCAGTCAGACGCCACCGCTGCGCCGGCACCTCGGCACCGTCGCGGACCGGGAGCGGTCAGTCGAACTGCGTAAGGCCCGCAACGGTTGGACCATCGAGCCGACGGAGCAGCTCCGCCACCAGCCGCGCCGTCTGCTCGATATCCGAGCGCTGCACCACGCCTGTGTGCGCGTGGAGGTACCGGATCGGCACGGTGATGTTCACCACTGGGGCTCCGGCATACGCGCGCTGGATCGCCGAACCGTCCTGGCCGTACCCACTGAGCACGTTGAACTGCAGCGGAATATCGAGGTCACTCACGATCGCCGCGACGAGATCACGTAACCGCAGGTTGGGCAACATCGAAGAGTCATGGAGGAAGACGCCGGGGCCGCCACCGAGCTTCTCTTGCGCCTCGTCCTGCGAGATACCGGGATAGTCGCCGGCGACGCCAGATTCGAGGTTGATGCCAACATCGGGTTGCACGGCGTTCGTCGAGGTCTGCGCGCCGCGGAGTCCCACCTCTTCTTGCACCGTGGCGACAGCGTGGATGGTGTTGGGGTGTGACGCGGCTGTGGCCAGTTCGCGCAACGCGAGAATCATCACGGCCAAGCCCACACGGTCGTCCCAGGCCTTCGCGAGGTAGCGTTCGCCGCCGGCCAGCGGCAGAAACGCACTGTCGGGGACCACAGCGTCGCCAGGACGGATGCCGAGACGCTGCTCCGCATCCGCTCTGCTGGTGGCGCCAACATCGATGAACATGTCGCTCTTTTTGAAGAGTTGACCGCGCGCCTCGGCCGTCATCACGTGCACCGTCTTGATACCGGTAACCCCGGGGATGGCGCCGTTCCGGGTCAGCACGCGCCAGCGCTGGTTGATGATCGCCTGATCCAACCAGCCACCGAGGGTCTCGAACTTCAGGTACCCCTCGTCGGTGATGCGCCGGACCATGAGGCCCAGCTCGTCCATATGTGCGGCAACCATGACACGAGGGCGTTCCGCTGCGCCGTCAAAGCGGGCCATCAGCGAGCCGAGCCCGTCGGTGTCGAGGGCGCTCGCGGTCGGAGCCAGCTCACGGCGGACGATGGCCCGAACGGGCCCCTCGAAGCCGGATGGCCCATCGGCGTTCGTAAGGTCGGCCAGCAGCGTCTCGAGGTCGTCGGGCATCGGATTCTCCCCTCGCGTACGGTCGCGGAGCGATGCTACCAAGGCCTACCCTCGAGGCGTGACCGAGCGTATCCAGGTTCATCTGATCGACGGCACCTACGAGCTGTTCCGCCACTACTTCGCGGTGCCCAGCCGTCTGGACGCTGCCGGGCGCGAACGCGGTGCGGTTGTGGGCGTTCTGGCCTCGGTAGTCCGCATGCTCGAGGATGGCACGACCCACCTTGGCGTGGCGACCGACCACGTCATCGAATCGTTCCGTAACGAGCTGTGGGTTGGCTACAAGACCGGAGCCGGTATGGACCCCGTGCTCTTCGAGCAGTTCGCACCACTGGAGGACGCGCTGCGCGCCCTCGGCGTGGTCGTCTGGCCAATGGTCGAGTTCGAGGCCGACGACGCGCTGGCCGCCGCCGCCGCGCGGTCTGCAGCGGCGGCAGAGGTAGAACGCGTGTTTGTGTGCACGCCCGACAAGGACCTCGCGCAGTGCGTCGTCGAAGAGCGCGTGGTCCAGCTGGACCGGCGGGCCGGCACGATCCGCGACGCCGCCGGCGTCGAGGCCCGGTTTGGCGTGCGCCCCGCCTCGATCCCCGACTACCTCGCGCTGGTTGGTGACACCGCCGATGGATTCCCCGGACTGGCGGGATGGGGCGCAAAATCGACGGCAACCGTGCTCGGGCGCTACGGACGGCTCGAGGAAATCCCCGCGGACGCCTCGACCTGGGACGTCCGCCTGGCGCGTGCAGCGCCGCTCAACACCACGCTGCGCGACCACTGGAGCGACGCCCTGCTCTTCCGCGATCTCGCCACACTGCGCACCGACATCGATGTCTTCCTGGACATCGATGAGCTGCGCTGGCGCGGCCCCGGCGAGGACTTCGAGGCATTTGCTGGCGCCTTCGGAGCACCCGAACTCGCGTCGCGAGCGGCAGCTGTGGCCGCCCACCGCTAGCCCGCGCGAGAGCGATACGGACGATGGGCTTCCGAGGCGCGCAGAACCTAGTGCGGCGCCTCACCGAAGTGCAGCATTCGCTCCGCCAGCTCCTCGCGCCCCCGAATGCAGGCGAGTGCGGGCGCGGCCGTAGCCTCCGCGTCATCCTCGAGGTCAGTGCCCAGGCCGAAGCCGTCACCGAACCCGAGGCTTGCAAGCAAGTCGCGTGCGCGGGCGACCGCGCCCGGAACACCATCGGCGCTCTGGTGATAGCCCAGGATGGTTCCGACGATGACCGGTGGGCAATGCCAGAACTGGGCGATCTGCTACCCCCAGGTCGTGTTGATGACACCGAACTGTTCACGCTCGGCGGTGAGCACGTCCGCGCCCGCCTGCACTCGACGCACCACGGCGCTGTACCGAGGCGGACTCACCGTCGCCAGCGACAATCGACCTATGTCGTGCAAGAGGCCGGCGGCGAATGCCGTCGGCGCCAGATCGGGATCCGGACACATCGCCATCAGCGCGGTCGCCCGCCGCGTGGTATCGATCCTCAGCCGGATCACCGCAGCCCGCACCGAAGAGACCGGCTCAAGCCCACGGTTGAGAGCTGAATTCGCCAGGCTGATCACCTGCGCGGAGAGAGCAAGATCGCTGCTGGTCACACGTTCGTAGTCGTCGATCGTGGCATCGGGGTATACGAGCAGCACGCGGGCAAGACCCGCGGGGCGCTGGAAGAGTAGCAGGCCGGAGGGGTGCGGCAGAATCACTGGAGTCCTTCAGAAGGGCGCGTCCGTATGCCTGATCTTCGGCTGACCTTTGTTCCTCGTGAATGCTGTGGTCAATCGGCCGACGCGGCGTTCGAATCCGTGGAGTGACCGTCGGAGCTCGAGGGCACACCGGCAAAGCCGATTCCAGCTTCGGCAAAGCGGCGCAGCACGTGAAGGTGAACGGCCTGTTGGATATCCATATGTGTCTCGAACGCTGGGGACTGGACGAAGTACACGGCCTCGAGCTCCGGGGCGCCACTCGTAATTCCGATGAAGTGCGCGCGGTCAAGGCGGACGGCTGGCTGGGCAGTCACGGCGTCGCGAATGATCGAAGTAGCCGCCTCGACCAACTCGGCCGGCGTCGCGGCCTCAAGGCGGAAGCGCGCCACGATTCGACGTTCCATGAGGCGACCGAAGTTGCGGATCCGGCTCCGTACCAGGTCCGAATTCGCGAATACCAGTTGCTCGCCATCGATGCTGCGCACGCGGGTGGTCTTGATGCCCACGCGTTCCACGGTGCCTCGAAGGCTATCGACAACGATGAAGTCACCCACCACGAACGGCCGATCGAGGACGATGGCAAGCGAGGCGAAGAAGTCGCCAAGCACGCTCTGCGCGGCGAGCGCGATGGCGATACCGCCGATCCCCAGGCCAGCGACCAGCGTGGTCACCTCGAGACCCACGTTCTCGAGCGCCAGCAACACCAGCACCACCCACAGTGCGAGCGAACCCATGAAGCGCAGCGCGAACGCCGTCGCAGCGGCGCTGGTGGCGCCCTGCGCGACGGCACGAGCCTGGTAACGATCGGCCCAGAACGAGATGAGATCGCTGCCCCAGAATGCCACCTGGAGCAGGACTACCAGCGCGAGTCCGGCGCGAACGGCGGTCCGCGCTGCCTCGGACAGATCGAGGCCAAACGAACCCACGAACAGCGCCACAGCCAGGGCCACCAGGAAGCGCGTCCGCACCAACAGCCGGTGTGGCACTGCGCGCACCGAAGTGGCGGCAGCCCCCGCGGCCACGCGGGCCGTCACGGCCAGCAGGATCGCGCGCCCGAGCAGCAGCCCGAGGAGCGTAGCGACCGCGAGGCCAGCGGCGCCCGTCCAACCGGGTAAGGTCCCAGCAGCCAAGAGGGCGGGCAAATCCAACGGTATGGGGTTCATCGCAGAATTCTAGCGGTGAGCGCCTCGAAGGCCCCGCCGCGCCAGTGGGCAAAGGGGCCAGAAAGGGCCTCGCCGGCGCGACATGCCGGGCTCGCGAATCCGGTCCGGAAGCCGCACCGTAGATCCAATACAAACGATTGACATGGCGAGTGGTTGGTGGTTACCTTCCCGCAACTCGCCGCGAGGAGCGAGTTACAGAGGGGTCTGGAGGATCCGATGGCGACAGCTGCTCCTGGCTCTGGCGCGACTCTTGCCGATGCGATGGCGGCCCGCCTTGCGGCTGAGCCCTCGCGTATGGAGCGCACACTTAAATGGCTCAAGTGGTTCTACCTAAAGAAGCCGTTGGGTGCGATTTCGATGACGATCTACGTCATCATCTTCCTGACGGCGATCGGAGCCTCGACAAACTTGATCGTCCCGCAGGACCCGATCCAGGTGAACGGTGTCGACCGTCTGAAGGGCTTCTTCTACAACTCGCCTAAGACCCACAATACATACGTCCTGGGTACGGACGAGTTGGGACGCGACCTCTTTAGCCGCCTGATCAAGGGCGCCGAGATCTCCGTCTACTTCTCGCTCTTCGTGACGACGTTCTCCGTCCTCGTCGGCGGCACAGTCGGTCTCATCTCGGCCTACATGGGTGGGATCGTTGATACGCTCGTCCAGCGCGTGGTCGATGGCTTACAGACGATCCCGTTCCTTGTACTGGCAGTCGCCATCGTGTCCATCCTTGGGCCGGGGCTGTACCAGGGACTAGCAGCGGTGACCGCGACCTCGGTGCCGCGACCGGCGCGCCTGATCCGCGGATCAGTGCTGTCCGCTAAAGAGAACGTCTGGGCAGAGGCTGCCCGTACGCTGGGCGCGAGCGACCGTCGCATCATGTTCCGACACATCCTCCCGAACGTACTCGCGCCGATGATCGTCCTCGCCACGTTCATCCTCGCGACCGCGGTAATCACCGAGGCATCACTGTCGTTCTTGGGCATCGGCGCACAGCCGCCCACGCCCTCGTGGGGCGCGATGCTGACTGGCTCCGGCCGCCAGTACTTCGAGAGCCACCCACGCCTAGCGTTCATCCCCGGACTGGCCATCAGCTCACTGGTGTTCTCTACAAACATGTTCGGAGACTCGCTTCGCGACATCCTCGACCCGCGCCTTCGAGGCCGCTAGCGCCGAGCGCAGCCGCGCGGCCGCCATACCTTCGGTCTGACCTGCGAAAGGCCGCCTCTCACGAGGCGGCCTTTCGCATAGTCCCTCGAAACATCATGGCCCTAGACCAGCGCGGGGCGTGAGCAGGCGAAATCCAAGGGCAAACCCGACCATCGACCTATGGACAAGCGTCATAGAATGGCGGCGCCTGCACCGGAGGTGCATGATCGCTGCATCCGCCGCGCCCGCCCGTCTCCCGCTGCCGTCGACCCTCCTCGGCAAGCCCGTGTACTACGGCTGGTACATCGTCACGGTCGCACTCGTCGCATCGATGATGTCGGCGGGAGTAACCGCGTACGGCCTCGGCGTCTTCGTCACGCCGATGACTACCGAACTGGGCTGGTCACGCACCGACATCTCCCTCGGGCAAACGCTCAACACGGCTGTGTCCGGCATGCTCGGGCTCTTCCTTGGTGGCCTCCTCGACCGGCGAGGCGGGCGCGCGCTAACCGTCGGCGGTGCGCTGGTCGCCGGAGCAGGCTTCATCCTGCTCGGCCAGGTCCACGAACTCTGGCAGTATTACGTCGTTCAAGCGGGTGTGGTGACCATCGGGATGGCTGGCATGGGACCGGCAGTCGCGAACGTGGTGGTCTCGAACTGGTTCGTGCGGCGTCGAGGCACTGCAATCGCCATCACGGCCATGGGGACGTCCCTGGCGGCAGTGACGCTGCCATCACTCGCAACAATGATGATCGCCACCATTGGCTGGCGCGCAGCCTGGGCGGTCATTGGCGTGACAGTCTGGGTCCTTGTTGTCCCGACGGCCGCGCTGGTCATGCGCCGCCGCCCCGAGGACCACGGCCTTGTGGCGGACGGCGGGTACGTTGCGCCTCGGAAGGGCGACCGACTCGCGGCTCAACGAGCAGCCGTGGACGGCGTGCGCTGGACACGCACGCAGGCGATGCGCACGCCGGCGTTGTGGCTGCTCATTCTGACGTTCGGTCTCGGCAGCATGGGCTTCGGGGCGATGCTGCTCCACCTGATCCCGTTCCTCACCGACTCGGGCTATACGCGAACCGAAGCCGCGGGTGCATTCAGCATGCTCGGTCTCTCCGGACTCGTATCGAAGCCGCTGTGGGGCATCATCGCCGACCGAGTGCCCAGTCGCTTCGCGGCGGCCGCTGAGTTCGCCATCCTTGGGCTGGGCGTGTTCGTGATCTCGATCGCTCCGACCCTCCCACTGATGTACGGGGCAATCTTCGTCATGGGTGTGGGCGTCGGCGGAATCATCACCATCCAGGAGACAGTCTGGGCTGACTACTTCGGCAGGATCACGCTCGGCACGGTCCGCGCGATCGGACGACCGTTCACGATCATTTCGAGCGCAGGCGGGCCGGTACTCGCGGGCCTTGCGTACGACTTGCGCCACTCGTATGAGATCGCGTTCCTGACCTTCATCGGCGCGTACGCGCTGGCCGCGGTGTTCATCCTGCTCACACCTACCCCTCGACCGCCGCGCGAGCAGCAACGGGCCATCGACGCGGCCCCGCGTGCACCGTCATCGCTGCTGCTCAGGGCACCTGCACTCCCGGCTCTCATGACCGCGTCACACCTCGACAGGCGTGCGCTGGCGCTGCCTGCGGCGGGCGACCAGGCGGGCCCGCGAGGTGGCCGCACGCCTCGGGACTACATGCAGCCCCCTCCGCCGCCTGCCGGGCCGCCCGACTACATGCGCCCTCGAGACGGCTAGCGGCCCACGGTCAGCCTGCTTTGCGTACGCTGCCCCCGTGGTAGCGTGAGTCTCCCACCCGGCTGAGATACACAAAGGTCATCGATGAGCCCTTCACGCCTGCTGCGCTCTCTCGGGAGGCGCGCACCTCTCGCCCTGCTTAGCGCCCTTGCGATCCTCGCCGGGGCCTGTGGCGGGGGGGATGCCGGCAATGGTCAGAGTGGGTCCGGAACGCCCTCGATTGGCGCACCCGGAGGCAACGCAACGGTCGCTCCCGGAAAGGACGGACGAGTGGTCAAAGACGGCGACAAGGTACGCGTCCACTACCGTGGCACGCTCGACGACGGTACCGAGTTCGATTCTTCCAAAGGGCGTTCGCCGCTGGCCTTTCAGGTCGGCTCCGGCCAGGTGATCCGAGGATTCGACGACGCCGTGCGTGGCCTGGCGGTTGGTGAAAAGCGCACCGTACGCATGGAGGCGAAGGATGCGTACGGCGAAGTGCGCGCCGACCTCGTCTTCGAGGTGCCGATTGGGCAAGCGCCCGCGGGCGTGAAGGCGGGGGACCGCGTGCGCATGGGCACCGGGCAGCCTGCGACCGTCAAAGAGGTCACAGCTGACATCGTGAAGCTCGATGCCAACCACGACCTGGCGGGCAAGGCGCTCACGTTTGATGTGGAATTGGTCGGCATCGACTAGGCACGTCGTGGCCTCGGACGGCACGCGGCGGCCTATCATCCCCGCATGAGCAAAGCTCCAGCCGCCAGCATGCCCGAGGACGTGCGCGCGCTCGTCGAGGCGATCCACGACGCGCCCTCGAGGGCGGTGCTAGCGGTAAGCGGCGCGGGGAGCCAGGCGCTCGCGTGGCTCCTCGGCGTGGGCGGGGCGTCGAGAACCGTCCTCGAGGCCACGGTCCCCTACGCGCAGTCATCGTTCGTCTCATACACCGGCAGCGCGCCCGGGGAGTTCGCCTCGCCGGAGGCCGCGCGCGCCCTCGCCACTGCCTCCCTGGAGCGCGCGCGCACGCTGTCGGGCGGTGACTACCCGGTACTCGGCCTTGGGTGCGCCGCGACCATCGCCACTGACCGCCTCAAACGCGGCGAACACCGCGCTTACGTCGCCGTCGCAACCATCAACGGTGCACGGGGGTACGAACTGCACCTCGAGAAGGTGGCGCGCGATCGAACGGGTGAAGAAGACCTCGTGAGCAGGCTCATCCTACGCGCGCTGGCCGAGGCGAGCGGTGTCGACACCAGCAGCCTCGTGCTACCACTGGTCGCGGGTGAGTGCGTTGAGGAGACGGTGTGACCTCGAGCAACAACGCAGGCAGAGACCCGATCGCGGCGCTCCTCGAGGGCACCCCGGGCGTCGAGTGCGTGCTCGTGGAACTCGATGGAGCGACACGCATCGATGGCTCGCTCCCGGGCATCGCGCTGCTGCCGGGGTCATTCAACCCGTTGCACCACGGCCACGAGGAGCTGGCGCGCGTTGCCTCGCAGCTCGCGAACCGCGAGGTGCTCTTCGAGCTGTCGGTGGTCAACGTTGATAAACCGCCGCTCACCCACATCGAGACCGAACGTCGCGCCGCCCAGTTCGTCGGGGGCTGGCGCGTACTGCTGACGCGCGCCCCTCGATTTGTCGAGAAGGCGCGGCTGTTTCCCGGTAGCGTCTTCGTCATCGGCTGGGACACGGCGGTACGCTTGGTGCAGCCGCGCTACTACGAGGACAGCGAAGCCTCGATGCACGACGCCCTCGATAAGATGCGTGACCTCGGCACCCACTTCCTCGTGGCCGGCCGCGCGACCGAGGGCGCGTTCCAGACGCTGGACCACGCGCCGTTGCCTGCGTCGTACACCTCGATGTTCGAGTCGATACCGGAGTCGCTCTTCCGCGCGGATGTGTCCTCGACGGAGCTGAGGGGCTAGCGGTAGGGCCGCTCGAACTCGCGGAGCTGAGTCTCGAGCTGGGTTACGTGCGAGATGGCGCGGGCCTGCTGCTGCACGCGCGCGACCCGGACCCGGGGGACATGCGGCGCCCGCTCTTCCACCTCGTGCGCACGACCGAGGGAAACCGCTGGGCGTTGTCGGCGAGGCTGTCCGGGAAGCAGCGAGCCTCTCTCGAAGCCGCATTCCGAGGGGAACCCACAGTCCCCGCGCTCACGGCCCTCGAAGCCTCCGCATCGCTCAGCGGAGCTGCGCTCGAATCGATCCTCGGAAGTCCCGCGCTGATCGATGAACATCGGGGGACCGCTTTCACATTCCCTGAGGTCCTCACGCCACCAGCGTCCGAGATCGAGCTGGTGAACGACCCACGATGGCTCGCGACCGTGCCTCAACTGGCGTGGGTGCGAGAAGCAACCGCCGCCGCGCACCCACTGTGCGTCGCCCGCAACTCGATGGGTGAGGTAGTTGCCGTATGCCACTCCTCACGTTCGATCCCAAACGCGGCAGTCGCCGGCGTCGAAACGGCCGAGGCCTTTCGTGGGCGCGGACTCGGCATCGCGGTCGTGGCGGGCTGGGCAGCCGCCGTCCGGGCAGAGGGCCGGCAGCCGTTCTACGGCACCAGCTGGTCGAACGCCGCTTCGCTCGGCATCGCGAGGCGGCTCGGGCTCGTGATGTTCGGCGAGGACTACCATCTCGGCTGACACGCGGCACCATTCGAGCCCCCGTCCTTGCCGCGTTCGAGGAGCGCCCGTACCCTTGGGAACGGCCCGGAGGGGTCGCATAGTGGCCTAGTGCGGGCGCCTGCTAAGCGCTTACCCCGTTCTGCGGGGTCGAGGGTTCGAATCCCTCCCCCTCCGCCAGACTCGTCCCCTCGCATGCGCTCAGGAGTACCCGGTGGCCACGTATCGCATCTGGACCGTCGGCTGCCAGATGAACAAGGCCGACTCGCTGAAGCTGGCGGCGGGCCTCGACAGGCTGGGGCTCACCGAGGCCGGCGAACATGAGGCGGCAGACCTCGAGGTGCTGAACACCTGCGCAGTACGCCAGCACGCCGAGGACCGCGCCTACGGACGCCTCGGCATCCTCAACAAGGAACGCAAGAACGGTCGCGAGTTCACCATCGCCGTCATGGGCTGCATGGTCGGCCCGCGGACGACCGACCTCGAGCGTCGTTTTCCGCAGGTCAACATCTGGGCGCAGCCCCAGCACTTCGACGGGATCATCGAGCGCGCCACCGAGTTAAAGGGCGCACGCGACATCGCCGATGGCGAGTCGTGGGCCACGGGGCTCATGGCGACCGACTCATGGGAGGCTTCGACGTTCGCGACCCCGACGGGGCCGACGGCGTTCGTCCCCGTCGTGCATGGCTGCGACAAGTTCTGCACGTACTGCATCGTGCCGTTACGTCGCGGCCGCGAGCGCTCGCGGACGGTGGCCGACGTGCTCGCCGAGGTGCGTCATTTCGCCGAGCGCGGCGTGCGCGAGGTCACCCTCATCGGGCAGACCGTCGAGGCATACGGCCACGACCTCGGGACCGGTGACGACCTCGCCACGCTGTTCGAGGGCATCGAGCGCATCGATGGCATCGTGCGCACGCGTTTCCTGACCTCGTACCCGAAGGACATGACCGACCGCATCATCGACGCGGTGACGGACATGCCCAAGGTCTGCGAGCACTTCAACATCCCTGTGCAGTCGGGCGACAACGGCATGCTCGCCCGAATGCGGCGCGGTTACACGCTGGCGGAGTACGAGGAGCGCGTCGAGCGCATCCGCTATCGGATGCCACACGCCGCCCTCGCGACGGACGTGATCGTCGGCTGCCCCGGCGAGACCGAGGCGGAGTTCGAGAACACGGTTGCGCTCCTCGAGCGGATCCAGTTCGACGTGATCCACGTGGCCGCGTACTCGCCTCGACCGGGAACCTTCGCGCATCGCAACATGCCTGACGACGTGTCGCGCGAGGTGAAGGCGGAACGCCTCCAGATCATCGAGGCGATTCACGCCGAGTCGGCCGCACGCATCAACCGCCGGTCGCTCGGCCAGAGCATCGAGGTTCTCGTGGAGCGCGAGAACGCCGAGGGCCGCTCGACCGGCCGCAGTCGAGGCGGTCAGCTGGTCCACTTCGATGCCACTGGGCTCGTCGGTCAGCTCGCACGCGTAGATGTGCACGAGGTGACGCCGTGGTCCCTCAGTGGCAGCCTCGCGGGAAGCCGCCTGCTGGCGGTCCTGTAGCTGCGCCGACGGGAGACCACACGCGAGTGGAGTACGAAATCCGGCAACTGGCGGGATTCGCGATGCTCGGCCTCACCGGCGGCCTGAAGGACATCGGAGCGCTGTGGGACCACGCCGCCGAGCATTTCGCCGACGGCAGCCTGCGCAGCGCCGACCCTTCGATAACTGCGTGCGCGGCGGAGTGTCTGGACAACGACCGTGTGGTCTACGCCGCCGGCGCCCCATGTCTCGAGGCGGCGAGCGACCTCGAGGGGAACGACGGCTTCAGGCGTATCGAAGTGCCCGGCGGACGCTACGCGCTCGTGCACCACCGAGGCGCCTTCCACGAACTGAAGACAATCCCGGGCCCCCTCCGAGCCGCCCTCGAGGCCGCAGGCGAGCAGCCGACGGGACACTGGCTGGAGTTGTACCGCCCGGCGGTCGGAGGCGGCTCGACTCAGGTCGAGATCGGCGTGCTGCTGGCGGACGGTTAGGCACCTCGATGACCGCCCCCGAAACGACAGTCGCGGCGATCGTCGTGATCTTCGCCATCATCGACGGCGAGCTGCGCGTGCTGCTGATCCATCGCAGCGCGCCGCCCGAAGAGGGCCTGTGGGCACTCCCCGGCGGGCGCTGGGACGGCAGCGAGTCGCTGGACGAGTCTGCCTCGCGCAAGCTCGTCGAGGAGACGGGCGTGCGTAACCTCTACCTCGAACAGCTCTTCACCACCTCAGGCCTGGACACAGAAAACCCCGCCGTGGCCGTGGCCTACTTCGCGCTCGTCGACGCGAGCACGGTGCGGCTGAGGCAGGAGAGCGAGTGGCCTCCGGCCTGGCACCCGGTGGCCGGGCTGCCGGGCCTCGCCTTCGAGAACAACCGTGTCATCGCGCAGGCGGTCGCCCGAGTGCGCGCCAAGCTCGACTACACGAATATCGCCTATGGCCTACTGCCCGAGCAGTTCACGCTGCGGGAACTGCAGCGAACCTACGAGGCGATCCTCGATGAGCCGCTGGACCGGCGGAATTTCCGCAAGCGCATGCTCTCGTCAGGCTTGATCGAGGCCACGGGCGAACGCCGCCGCGAGGGGGCGCATCGCCCGGCGCTGCTCTACCGCTTCGCGAGCCGCGAGCCGGTGTTCCTGTGAGCGAGCCTGACCTCGAGGGCGCCGCCGTGACCGAAGGAGAGATGATGCGAGGGTCATGGGAGAAGGCCGAATCGGCGAACAGGGAGGCGCTGGCGCACGCACTGACCTGATTCTCTATGCATGCCAGCAAGCGCATGCAACTCGTCTCGTTCTTCTTCGCGAGAACAGCACTCCTCACATCGGCGTACACGTCGTCGGTGAGATTCCTTATGGTGGGTCGCCCTAGCAATTGGAACCCAAGGTGGAGCGATGAGCATCCTCTTGCAGTGGCTGGACATCCGCACGAAGGAACTCGTGAAACTGGGCGAAACGGCACTGGGGGAGCTAGAGAACAGGTTTGCTGAGGCGAACGGAATTGAGGCAATTAGGCGCTCGCACACGGCGCCGACCAGATCCGCTTGCACAAGCGCGAGCCGCGGGAGAAGAAGCGCACGCTCTACACGTACGGTGACGTCATACGCGTGCTCCATTGGACAACAGGCACGACCTGCGCCGTCGGAACCGCGTATGCGGGGTGGAACATACTGTGCTGAGGAGCGACACCACGCGAGGCCGATAACCGGGGGTGCGTGTCTGGGTGGTTCGAAAGTCGAGATGAGTAGCGACCACTGCATCTACGACGTCCGCGGAGAAGTCCTCTACGTGGAGTGCATGTGGGCCAGCGATGGGCTTGAACCTCGCCGCAGTCGGAGGAGAGTACGAGGCGCGCTCAGGCATTCACGGCGCCCTCTGCGACCTGAGCGATGTCTGGGCAAGCGGCGGTTCACCACTCGTTGACATGCGTCATGGGCGCGGGTATGGTTACATTACGGTGACTTTGCGTACTTAGTACACAAAGTACGCCTCGTAGAGCGCCACTCTTTCGAGGCCACCACCACCCGGATACGCACGGCGCGGGGTCGCAGGATGCACCCCGGCCTTTGAGGCGATTCGAGGCTCTCATGACCACAACCGCGGCCACCGCCGCCTTCCGCCCGACCATCGATTTCCTCCCCCAGCTCCAGTGCGAAACCGATACCGGAATAGCCACCCTGCCGCTGTCGCAAGAAGTGTCGTTCGGATCGTGGCAGCGCTCGATCCCGCAGGAATACTGGGACCTGGGCGCCGAGGAGCTGGTGGCACGGGTGCGAGCGGCGCGTGCCGCCCTCGGGACGCGCGTGGTGATGCTGGGCCACCACTACCAGCGCGAGGACATCATCCAGTTCGCCGACGAACGAGGCGATTCGTTCGCTCTCGCGCAGTACGCCGCGGAACGCCCCGAGGCCGAGTACATCGTCTTCTGCGGCGTGCATTTCATGGCAGAAGCGGCCGACATTCTCTGCGCACCCCACCAGCAGGTGATCCTCCCGAACGTCGAGGCGGGGTGCTCGATGGCCGACATGGCCTCGGACCCCGACGTGCGCTCGGCCTGGCGCGAGCTAGGCGAGCACTTCGGTGGGACAAGCGACATCATCCCGGTCACGTACATGAACTCGGCGGCGTCGCTGAAGGCCTTCTGCGGCGAAAACGGGGGCGTGGTCTGCACTTCCTCGAACGCACGCCCGGTCCTCGAGTGGGCCTTCGAGCGCGGCAAGCGGGTGTTCTTCTTCCCCGACCAGCACCTCGGTCGTAACACCGCCGAGGCGATGGGCATCCCCCTCGATGAGATGGCGCTGTGGAACTGGCGCGGCCCCGCGGGTCGTCTTGGCGGCGTTGAGACTGAACAGCTCGATCGAGCGCGCGTCATCCTCTGGCAGGGTCACTGCTCGGTGCACCAGCGCTTCTCGGTGACGCAGATCGAGGCAGCGCGCGCGCAGTACCCGGGCGCGAAGATCATCGTGCACCCCGAGTGCCGCGCAGAAGTCGTAAAGGCGGCAGACGCCAACGGCTCAACGGCCTACATCGCGAAGTACGTGGCAGAGGCGCCGGCGGGCACGATCATCGGCATAGGCACGGAGATCAACCTCGTCTCAAGGCTGGCCAGGGAGCACCCGGACAAGACGGTCTTCTGCCTTGACCCCGTGGTCTGCCCCTGCAGCACGATGTATCGAGTGCACCCGGCCTACCTCGCGTGGGTCATGGAAGGACTGGTACGCGGCGAGGTGAACAACCGCATCGAGGTGCCCGCGGAGACCAAGCGTCACGCGCGCGTCGCCCTCGAGCGCATGCTTGCGTTGAAGTAGCGAACGGTCGTCGAGGCGCCCTCGATGGCAAACAAGCGCTCGGATGAGCCTGCCTTCCGCTTCGAGACACGCCTGCCGCTACGTCACACGGACTCGTTCGGGGGCACACCGTTTGTGCACGGCGGCGTACTTCTGGCACTGACCGAGATCGCCCTCGACGAGTACGACCGCGAGGCCGGTATCCCCAGCCATCGCGAAGTGCTGCGCTTCCAGACCCAGACCGAGGTGCGCTACCTGGCGCCGCTGCGCTGGGATGACGCCACGATCGTCCGCCTGCGCACGACGCCGCTGGCGTCCGGCCGCCTCGCCTTCGAGTGCGAAGTCGCTGCAACCTCGGACGGGCGCACGGTGGCGACGATGACGCACCGCTACGCCTACGTGAACGCCTCAACCGGTCGCGCCGAGGTACCGCACGACTGGTCCTCGATTCTGGCAGCGATCAAGGCGTACGAAGGCGTACCGACACCTCTTGGCGTCGCGAGGGAGGGCTCCCACGATGCCTGAGCCCTCGACCTTCGACGTCATCGTCGTTGGCTCGGGCATCGCGGGCCTCTATGCGGCGCTCCAAGCACACGAGCACGGCGCGCGCGTACTGGTGGCGACGAAGGGCGGCATCGAGGAAGCCAGCACCCGCTATGCACAGGGCGGCATCGCGGCGGCCGTCGGCCCCGGCGACACACCCGAGGCGCACTTGCGCGACACCATCGAGGCAGGCGCGGGCCTTGTCGACGAGGAAGCAGCACGCATCCTCGTTTACGAGGCGGCAGACCGCATCGCCGACCTGGTCCGTTACGGCGTGCGCTTCGACGCGACGAACGGCGAGGTCGCGCTTGGCATGGAGGCAGCGCACTCGGCGCCGCGCATCCTCCACGCCGGCGGAGATGCGACCGGCCTCGAGATCGAGCTGTCATTGTCGTCACTCGCGCAGCGCGAGGGCGTCACCATCCTCGAGCACACGATGGCCGAACGCATCCTGACGACCGAGGGCCGCGCCACCGGCGTCGAGGTGCTCGACACCCGGACGGGCGCGCTCACCGCGTACGAGGCGGGCACGATCATCCTCGCCACCGGCGGGGCGGGGCAGCTGTACCGCACCACGACCAATCCCTCGATCTCCACGGGCGACGGCATCGAGCTTGCCTACGCCTGCGGAGCCGAAGTGATGAACCTCGAGTTCACGCAGTTCCACCCGACCGTGCTGCGCCTGGATGGTGCGCCGGTCTTCCTGATCTCAGAGGCCGTCCGAGGCGAGGGCGCGCAGCTGTTCAACGTGCGCGGCGAGCGCTTCATGCCTCGGTACCACGAGCGCGCCGAGCTGGCACCGCGGGACGTGGTCGCGCGAGCCGCTATCGAGGAGATGCGCGCGACCGATTCGGACCACGTGCTGCTCGACATCACGGACCGCGATCGGTCGTGGCTGACCGCACGCTTCCCGCAGATCTTCCGTACCTGCCTGGAGCATGGACTGGACATGTCCAAGGACCGCATCCCGGTGTCGCCCGGCGCGCACTATTCGATGGGTGGCGTGCGTACGAACACGTGGGGCGAAACGACCGTACCGGGCCTGTTCGCGGTCGGCGAGGTGGCGTGTACCGGGGTACACGGCGCGAACCGCCTGGCGAGCAACTCACTCCTCGAGACTGTCGTCTTCGCACGCCGCACCGTGGAGCGCCTGTTCGAAGGTGCGGGCGACGGCGCCCCTCCGCCGACAGCCACCAGCGATGCACACACGCTGCCGCCCCGCGCCTCGCGAACGGCCGCCATCGAAGCGAGCGAACCAAACACGACGGTGCTTCGCGAGCTGATGTGGAACAACGTCGGCATCGAGCGCGATGGCGCCGGCCTCTCCGAGGCTGCGGCGATCCTCGGCGCCTGGGAGCACCGTCTGCCCGCGGCCGTCGACCGCCACACGCGAGAACTGCGCTCGTTGCTAATCTGCGCCCGCCTAGCTACAGAGGCGGCGCTGCTGCGCAAGGAGTCGCGCGGCGCCCACTACCGGCGCGACTTCCCCGAGACGCGCGAGGAGTGGCGACACCACCTCGTGTTCCGGAGCGACACGCCCGCGACCATCGAGTCGATCACCTCGACGGCGGCATCCGCCCGCCAGTGAGTGCGAACTCGAGCGGACCCACGACCGAGCCGCTGCGCGCCGTGCTGTTCGACTTCGACCACACGCTGACCGACTTCGGCGACCACGTGCACTGGGCAGGCGCCCGCCCGACCGTGCAGCGCGTCTATCGCGAGTCCGGCGTAGCGGAAGCGTTCCTTCAGGAGCACCCGGGGTCGATCACGCTCTACACCACGGTCGCGGCGCTCGAGCCACTGTCGGGCATGGCGCTCGTCGAGGCACAGCGCCTCGCCTCGGCAGTACTCACCACGTTCGAGGCCGAAGCCACCACCACCACCGAGCTATTGCCGGGCGCGCTTGATGTCCGGGGAGCGCTCGAACTCGCCGGGTTGCGCACGGCTATCATCACATCGAACGCCGCATCGGTAGTCACGGTCATCCTCAGGCGGTTCGGCCTCGATGGCGCGTTCGAGGCGGTCATCGGCCGCGACCAGGTCACGCGTCTGAAGCCGGCCCCCGAGGGGCTGCTCGCAGCCTGCCGCGCCCTCGATGTGCCGCCTGCCACGGCGGCGTACGTCGGGGATGCCGTGGCGGACATCAAGGCAGCACACGCGGCGGGGCTGGCAGCCTGGGGCGTTGCCACCGGCCCCACGAGCGCGGACGATCTCTGGGACGCGGGCGCCGAGGTAGTGTTCGACACCCTCGTGGAAGTCCTCGCACACCTCGGCGCGACCATCCACGCCCCGACGCCTACGACAGCGAGGCCACGATGATGAACGACGTCCGCCACGACATCGAAAGCGACTTCCGGCCACCCTCGAGGATGCTCGTGGAGGACATCGTCGCGCGCGCCCTCGAGGAGGATCGCGCCTACCACGACGTGACCTCGCGAGCCCTGGTGCCACCGGGGCAGCACGGCCACGGGCGGTTCTATATGAAGGCGGCAGGCGTCGTGTGCGGACTGGACGCCGTCGAGATCGCGTTCCAGCTGATGTCGGACGACCTCGAGCTCGATGTACTGGCCGGCGACGGCTCACACGTCGAGCCGGGGACGACTATCGCGGAGGTCCACGGGCCGCTGCGCCCGATACTCAGTGGCGAACGCGTGGCGCTCAACATCCTCCAGCGGCTCTCTGGTACAGCGACACTGACGAGGCGATTCGTACAGGCCGCGGCACAGGGTGGTGCCGCCCGCGTGATCGACACGCGCAAGACCACACCCGGGCTTCGCGAGCTGGAGCGCTACGCCGTGCGCGTCGGCGGTGGGCACAACCACCGCAACCACCTCGAGGACGGCATTCTCATCAAGGACAACCACATCGCCGCGGGCGCCCTGCGCGGCCTCGGCATCCCGGAGCTCATCGAGGAGGCACGCAGCCGCTCGCCGCACACCCTTCGGGTCGAGATCGAGGTAGAAGACGCCGCAGGCGCCCTGCTCGCCATCGCCGCCAACGCGGACGTGATCCTCCTCGACAATATGTCCGTCGAGGAGATGCGTGCCGTGGTCGACGCAGCACCGGATGGCATCCTATTCGAGGCCTCGGGCGGCGTGAACCTGGAGACGGTGACCGCGATCGCCTCGACGGGCGTCGACCTCATCTCTGTGGGCGCGTTGACGCACTCGGCGCCGTCACTCGATATCTCGCTGGACATCCAGGCCATCTAACTCGTCCGATTCGAAGGGAACACGCGCATGACTATCGAGAGCCCGCGGAAGATTGCGTACGTACAGGCCGGGTGGCACCAGGAGATCACGGACGGCTGCAAAGAGAGCTTCTTCGAGGAGATTGCGCGGCACGGCCACGCCGCCGCCGACATCGAGATCTTCACGGTGCCGGGCAGCCTCGAGATCCCGCTGGTCGCCAAGCGGCTCGCAGAATCGAGGCGATTCGCGGCGATCTGCGCCAGCGGTCTAGTCGTCGATGGCGGCATCTACCGCCACGAGTTCGTGGCGCAGGCTGTCCTCAACGGCATCGTCCAGGTCTCCCTCGAAACCGGCGTGCCAGTGCTCTCGGCGGTACTGACGCCTCAACACTTCCAGGAGCACGAGGCGCACCTGCGATTCTTCAAGGAGCACATGCACGTGAAGGGCGCCGAGCTAGGCTCCGCCTGCGCCGCGATGATCAAGACGCTTGCGACCCTCCCCGGGGCCGAGGGCTAGGCGCGCCGCTTGCACCAGGTGATCCTCCTCAGCGGCCCGCCGGGCGCGGGCAAGAGCGCCGTCGCGCAGGCGATCTGCGAGCGCTTCGACCGCATGCTGCACATCAAGGTGGACGAGCTGCGCCACTGGGTGACGGCGGGCTACCGCCACCCTTGGGCGGGCGACCGCCAGGCCGAAGAACAGCGCCTGCTGGCGACGCGTAACGCCTGCGCGATCGCGCGCGAGGCGATCAACCTGCGCTACGCGGCAGTGATCGACGACGTGATCCCGCCCACGGAGGCACTGCGCTATCGCTCCACCATCGAGGGCATCCCGTGTTACGTCCATATGGTGACGTTGCTGCCCGACCTCGAGACGTCGCTGGCGCGTGATCGAGGCCGCGCGGCGAGTATCCCGGAGCGGGTGCGTGCGCTCCACGAGGAGCTAACCGACGCGGCCTCGAAAAGCCTGCTGCCCGGTTACGTCCTCGATAGCACGCACGACTCGAACGCCGCGCTCACCGCGGACCGCGTGCTCGACGCCGTGGCGAGTGGTGCCGCGCTGCTGCTCACGCCTCAGGAGAGGTGAGCGCGGAACAGAGCTCAGAGAAAAGCCGAGGTGAAAGCTAGGTGCGGACAAGCGCAGATCTATTTCTCGACATCGCGAATCGTCATCTGGATCAACTGAGTAATACGCCCGGACCCGTACTTACCGGCGATTCACCATCTGACTATTTCGCTCTGGCTTTGATTAGCAGTATTTTCGCGGCCTTTGCCGTGGAGTTCGCAATGTCCGAACTGATTTGGACTCGCGCGTTCCTCCAGACACCGAGACCGTACCGATCCGTGACCGCGTCCCAGGGGCGCCGTGCACGCACAATTCCCGAGAAGGTCAGTCTGCTCCAGTCGATTGCCGATCTGGACGCAAGCTTGCTTGGTGACGTGCGCCGGCTCATGCAGTACCGCAATCGAGTTGCCCACGCGAACGTCCAACCGTTCGATGCGAATGTCCTAGACGTCGACGCGATCGAACGGATCAATGCTGGTGGACGAGAAGCAGAATGCGACGCCGCGCATGAGCGGTGGTTGCAAGGGGACGACCAAGCGCTTGATCGTTTCAAGGACGAATTTAGCGCCCCCCCAGGCCTCGCTCATCCTGCCCGGGATAGACACGGACGACATCGAAGCCGCACCTGAGAATGTTGAAATCGCCCGAAAGGCGGTCGCAGCACTTCGAGAGCAGATGCAGGCTGGCTGACCCGCCAGTCTCGATTAGATCCCCCTCACCCCCGCCTCGGCCGCTCGCTGTCCGCACTATCGAGGATGAGCGTGACCGGGCCATCGTTCGCGCTTTCGACGAGCATGTGGGCGCCAAAGCGGCCTCCGGCGACCGGCACGATGATGGCGGCAAGCTCCGCCATCATCGCCTCGACGAGCGGGGCGGCGACTGCTGGACGTGCGACGTCCGTAAACGAAGGACGGCGGCCTCGGTGGGTGTTCGCGTAGAGGGTGAACTGCGAGACGACCAGCGCGTCGCGCCATCGGCTCCCGCTTCGACAGGCTCAGCGTGAGCGGGAAGAGCGTCTTCGAAGACACGTAGCTCCGCCAGCTTGCGGGCGAGCCAGCGTGCCTCCTCGATGGTGTCGTCGTGTGTGATGCCGAATGTAAACGAGCAGCCCGGAGCCGATCGCGCCGGTCTCTTCGCCATCGACGGTAACGCGGGCGGAGGTGACCCGCTGGACGACAGCGCGCACGCGCTGGCCTCGAGGCGCCGGTCGACGTCGCTACCGGAGTGCTAGGTGCTGTCCGAGGTCGGAGCCGATGACACAGAGGATTCCGACGAGGACGAGGACGATGACGAGGACGAGTCGGAGGAGGAGCTGTCGGAGTCGGAGCTGGACGACGAGGAGCCTCGACGCGTCGAGCCTGAGCCCCGGGAGTCCGTCTTGTACCAGCCGGAGCCCTTGAAGTGAACCTGCGGGGCCACCAGGGCGCGCTTCGCCGTGGCCTTACATCGAGGCTGTTCGCAGGGGTGCTCGACGGGTGAGCCGAACGGCTGCTGCTTCTCGTAGCTATGCCCCTTCGGGCACTGGTACTGGTACAACGGCACGAGCGGGCCTCCGGGAACGCGCATAAGCGACGAGCCGGCCTCGCTGGCCCGCGCCGCCTCAGGATATGGATCGCGCCAATTCTAGCGCAGCGACGCGCTGGACACCTCTGTACGGGAGCCGCGTTCGGCGTCTTAGAGCGCTGGTCCAAGGCCACGGAGGCCCCGTATACTGACGCCACACCGAATGCCCGAACGGTCGGCCTCGAGGGGCGGATGCCCCGTATCCGGCTGTGCCTGCGCGCTACTCGAACCATCGAGGGCCGCGGGTGGGGACACCGGCGTCCCTGATGAGTGGTTGGAGGATTCGATGGCCGCAGGCGTCACCATGCGCCAGATGCTCGAGGCAGGGGTCCACTTCGGACACCAGACCCGACGCTGGAACCCCCACATGCGCCCGTTCATCTTCACGGAGCGGAACGGGATTCACATCCTGGACCTGGCGCAGACCGTGCGCCGCCTGGACGCCGCCCTCCAGAAGGTGCGCGACGTCACATCGGCGGGCCAGACCGTGCTCTTCGTGGGCACCAAGAAGCAGGCGCGCACCATCGTCGCGGAGGCGGCCGGGCGCGCGAACATGCCATACGTGAACAACCGCTGGCTCGGCGGCACGCTGACCAACTGGATCACCGTCTCCAGACGCATTCAGCACATGCTCCAGCTCGAGGAGCGCATCCAGTCCGGCGACACCCTCTCGCTGCCGAAGCGTGAGCGCCTCTCCCTCGAGAAAGAGCACGCTAGGCTGCAGCGTGCCTTCGGCGGCATGCGCGACATGACGCGCCTCCCCGGCGCTCTCTTCATCGTCGACCCAACGGTCGAGGAGATCGCGGTGATGGAGGGCGGGCGTATCGGCATCCCGATCATCGCGATGTGCGACACCAACGCTGACCCGGACAACATCGAATTTCCAATTCCGTCGAACGACGACGCGATTCGAGCGATCCAGCTGATCACCGCCCGCATCGCCGACGCAGCCCTCGAGGGTCGTGCGGTGGGCGAGGTGGAGGATGCGTACGAAGCGCAGCACGGCGGAGCGCCCGCGGCGGCGGAACCGGTAGCCGGCACTGAGGCGCCTGCATCCGAAGCACCAGCTGTGGAGGCCCCTGTAGCCGTCGAGTAGCGGACGACGCGAACGAGCGGTCCGTTCGCAGCCCTCTGTGCCTGTTGCGCTGGTTCCCAGTACCAGCACGTGGAGTGACGGGAGTCATCGTGGTCACGGCAGACGATGTAAAGCGCCTTCGCGAGGCGACAGGCGCCGGCGTGATGGACAGCAAGCGTGCCCTTGAGGAGGCCGGCGGAGACTTCGACAAGGCCCGCTCGATCCTGCGTGAGGCGGGGATGGCGGCCGCGGCGAAGCGCTCCGAGCGCGACACCGGCCAGGGGCTGGTAGAGGCGTACATCCACGGCGGCGGGCGCATCGGCGCGCTGGTCGAGATCAACTGCGAGACCGACTTCGTGGCGCGCACCGACACCTTCAAGTCGCTAGCGCGCGACGTCGCGATGCAGGTGGCGGCGATGAACCCACTAGGCCTGAACCCGGAGGACGTCCCCGACGACGCCCCGGGTGGCAAGGCACCGAACGCCCTGCTGACGCAGCCCTTCATCAAGGACTCATCGAGAACGATCGGGGACCTGGTGAAGGACGCGATCGCCACGACCGGCGAGAACGTCCGCATTACACGGTTCTCGCGTTTCGAGCTCGGTAGCGCCTGACCTCGAAGCCAGCCGCAGTGCGTTCCAGTAGAGGCCGTCACGAAGCTGCCCCGGACAGCTCCCGGAGAAGGAGCCAGCAATGCCTGACGAAGTGACCTCGGACGATGTACTCCTCGACGCCGACGACCGCATGGACAAGGCGGTTGTCGCCTTCGAGCACGCCCTCGACACAGTGCGCACGGGACGCGCCAGTACTTCGCTGGTCGAGCACCTGCACGTGACCGTATACGGGCAGGCCATGCCGTTGAACCAGCTGGCCACGCTCGGGACGCCCGATGTGAGTCAGATCACCGTGCAACCGTGGGACAGTGGCAACGTCAACGCCATTATGAAAGCAATCCAGACGTCGGACCTCGGGATCAACCCGTCGACGGATGGGGCCATCATCCGGCTGCCGATTCCCCCGCTGACTGAGCAGCGGCGCAAAGAGCTGGTAAAGCAGGTCAGCACGAAAACCGAAGAAGCGCGCGTCGCCGTCCGCAACGTGCGCCGCCACGCCATGGACGAGCTGAAGAGGCTGCTGCGCGAAGGCGATCTGGCGGAGGACGATGAACGGCGTGCCACCGACCAGATGGAAAAGCTGACCTCGACCCACGTGACGAAGCTCGAAGCGCTGGCGAAGCGGAAAGAGCAGGAGCTGCTTGAGGTCTAGCCCGGTGCTTCGGACGCCCGCAGGCACGGCCCACACAGGCGGAGTTGTCGGCTGATGGCCCTCGAACAGCGGTTCGTCGCCCCCGCACTCCCGCAGATCTCACCTCTCCCTCAACACGTCGCTGTGATCATGGACGGCAACGGGCGCTGGGCGCAGCAGCGCTCACTGGCGCGCCATCGAGGTCACCGCGCTGGCGCCGAGAACATCCGTCACGTCGTCGAACGGTTCACCGCACACGGCGTCCCGATGCTCACCGTCTTTGCCTTCTCCACGGAGAACTGGGGCCGCCCACGCGCCGAGGTCGACGCAATCCTCCGCCTGGGCAGCGAATTCATCGACCGGCACCTCGGTGAACTGGACCGGCAGGGTGTGCGCCTGCAGCACATCGGCGATGCCGACCGCCTGCCTCGAGCGTTGCAGTCACGAGTCCGCAAGGCCGTGGAGCAGACCCGAGAGAACGACCGCATCACCCTCAACATCGCGTTCAACTACGGCGGGCGCGCCGACATCGTGAACGCCGTACGCACGCTGATGAGGGAAGGGGCACGCCCGGAGGACGTCACCGAGGAGACGATTGCCGCCCGCCTCGCAACCGCAAACCTTCCGGAGCCGGACCTGCTCATACGCACCGGCGGCGAACGCCGCATCTCGAACTTCCTGGTGTGGCAGGCCGCCTACACCGAATATCACTTCTCCTCGGCGCTCTGGCCCGACTTCGGCCCGGCGGACATCGATGCGGCCCTAGAGGAGTACAGCCAGCGCCGCCGCCGCTTCGGGCTGATCCCCGGTGGCGTCGATGCGTCAGGCACGCTCGTAGCCCTCGAGGCGGGCGGCGACGACTAGCTCGCGCCGCATGGCAGCGGCGGCCACATGCTGAGGCAACGGCTCGCGGTCGCCGCCGTGGGGTTGCCGCTGCTCGGACTGCTGTTGCTGGCGCCGGAGCGCGCGTTCAGCGCCACGATCACCATCGTCATCGCGATAGCGGCATTCGAACTGGCGAGGGCGGCGCTGCCTGAAGCGCCGTTGAGCGCGCACGCCTCGGCGGCGATCGCGGCGGCGCTCCTCGTAGCAGCCACGCGCACGCAGGACTGGTTCGAGGTGGGCACGCTGGTTCCGGCGGTCGGGCTTGCGCTGTTCGTGGTACTGAGACCGGGCGCAGCACCGGAGGCGATGCCCTCGAGTTGGTGGCTGGTGGCGATCGCCTACCCGGGCATCCTCGGCGCGCACTGCGTGCTGCTCCGGCTGCTCCCGGAGGGTCAGGGCTGGCTCGTCGTCATGCTCGCGGCGACGTTCGCGACCGACACGGGCGCATACGCCGTCGGACGGCTCATCGGCCGGCACAAGCTTGCACCATCGATCTCGCCGGGAAAGACGTGGGAAGGCGCCGTCGGCGGATTTGTCGCCGGTGCACTGGCAGTGGTGGGCGCGACGCTGCTCCTCGATGCGCCGCCCGAAACGGCGGCAATCGCTGCCATCGCCGTGGCGTTGCCGGTCGTGGGACAGGCAGGCGATCTTGTCGAATCGGCGGTGAAACGACGCCTCGGCGTGAAGGATATGTCGAGGTTGTTGCCAGGGCACGGCGGGATCATGGACCGCCTCGATTCCCTGCTCGCCACGGGACCCGCCCTATACTGGCTGGTGCGATGGCTGGCCCAATGACATTCCCCATGACGCCTCGTCAGCCGCCGGCGGGAATCCGCGCTTGACCGGCCACATCCGCCTCGCCGTGCTCGGGTCGACAGGATCCGTCGGCCAGCAGGCGCTCGACGTGGTGCGCGCACTCCCTGACACCTTCCGAATCGTCGCCCTGGCTGCCGGCTCACGCGTCGGTCTGCTGCGCGAGCAACTCACGGAGTTCGGTCCACAGTCGGTCTGGGCACGCCCGGGCTTCGAGGCGGACCGCCTCGCGCGAGAACTCGGCCGGGCGAAGTGGCAATCGATGGAGGAAATGGCGGGACGGCGTGATGTCGATGTTGTGCTTGTGGCGACGAGCGGCATTGCGGGCCTCGCGCCGACACTCGCGGCGCTCGCGGCGGGCAAGCCAGTGGCGCTTGCAAACAAGGAAGTCCTCGCGGTCGGCGGCCCCGTCGTGCACGCCGCGCTCGAGGCCAATCGCCGCCGCGGCTCCGAACTGCGACCGGTCGATTCCGAACACTCCGCCATCTGGCAGTGCCTCTGGGGGGAGCGGCCAGAATCGGTCGCGAAACTCACACTCACCGCCTCGGGAGGCGCGTTCAGGGATTATGACATGGAAGCCCTCGACCGCGTCACGCCCGCACAGGCGCTGGCACATCCCACGTGGAGCATGGGACCTAAAGTCACGATCGACAGCGCAACGCTCTTCAACAAGGGTCTCGAAGTCATCGAGGCGAGGTGGTTATTCGATCTCCCGATTGACAGGATCGAGGTCCTCCAACATCGTGAAAGTGTGGTCCATTCACTCGTTACCTTCATCGACGGCTCCGTGAAGGCGCAGCTGGGGGAGCCGGATATGCGGCTGCCGATTCAGTGCGCCCTCACGTACCCAGATCGCGCGGCCTGGCAGCCAGCGCCACCACTCGACCTCGCACGGCGCGGGTCGCTCACGTTCGGGTCCGTCGATGTGGAGCGCTTCCCGGCGCTCGCCATCGCCCTCGAGGCCGGTCGTCGCGACGACACCTCAGCGGCGGCGCTCTCCGGCGCGGATGACGCCGCCGTCGCACACTTCCTCGCAGGCCGCTGCCGCTTCACCGATATCGCGCGTCTGCTCGCGCGGGCGCTCGAGGCGCATACGCCTCGGCAGACCCCCGACCTGGACGACTTGCTTGCCGCCGAGGCGTGGGGACGGACCTTCGTTGACGAGCAGGTCTCCCGCGGCACACTCGTAGGCGCTCGATGACGGCCCAGCCCACTACCCCCGAGGCCAACGAGCCGCCGCCATCGGCGCTGCAGATCGCCATGACCGTCACCGGCATCGTGGGCGCGGTCGGCGCCGGGCTTTACTTCGAGGCCTCCCGGCCGGCGGTCAGCTCCACGCTGCTCTTCCTGACCATCCTTGTGGGACTGGTGCTGGCGCACGAGTTCGGGCACTTCCTGACGGCGAAAGCCTTCGGCGTCAAGGTCATCGAGTTCGGTGTCGGCTTCCCACCACGAATCTTCGCCGTGCGCCTGGGAGAGACCGAATACACACTGAACTGGCTACCGATGGGTGGCTTCGTACGCCTGCTCGGTGAAGAAGACGCCTCGGAAACCCGCTCGCTCGCGGCACAGGCGAGGTGGAAGCGCTTCGTCATCATGGCCGCTGGCGCCGTGGTGAACCTCCTGCTCCCACCCCTGCTCTTCGCGATCGCCTTCGGCCTGCCCCACGATGAGGCAGTTGGACGCGCCAAGGTTGCGGCCATTGTCCCCGGTTCGCCCGCCGAGGCCGCCGGCTTCCAGCGCGGCGACGTGATCTTCGCAATCGGCAACCGTGACACGAAGAACGTTGCCGCAGTCTCGCGCCTAGTCCGAGTCGAAATGGGGCACCACACGACAATTCGTGTGAAGCGCGGCGAGGAGTTCCTCGACATCCCCGTGGAACCGCGCTGGGCGTTCCCATCTGGTCAGGGACCAACCGGCATCGCCATCGTGGCGCAGTACCCGTTCACCGAGCGCGTCGCGCTGCCGCCATTGGAAGCCATCCCGGCCGGCACACGGGCCACTCTCGACACCCTGATCCTGGCAAGGAACCAGATGATCGGCTGGATTAAGGGCGGCGCCGGCCCCGGCGTTGCGGGCCCGGTCGGCATTGCGCAGGCGACTGGTGAGGCTGCGAAGCAGGGCGTCCCGCCCCTCTTCGAGATTGCCGCGCTGCTCTCGATCAACCTCGGTATCGTGAACCTGCTACCGCTGCCAGCCCTCGATGGTGGCCGCATCTTCTTCCTGCTGCTGGAAGTGCTGCGTCGAGGCAAGCGTGTGGCACCCGAGAAGGAGGCGCTGGTCCACCTCGCGGGCTTCGCGCTCTTCATCGTGCTGACGATCGTGGTGACCTTCGCAGACGTCAGTAAGCTCATCGGCGGCGAGAGCTAAGCCGCCGGGCCACCCCGACCCCATCCACGCGACCCGTCTGCCTGAGACCATGGCAGCACGGCCTCGATACGGCTTGAGCCGCGATCAGACTCGAGGCAAGCCGTCGCGCTCCACTCCAGAAACGACCGCTCCCACCGGCGCAACCTGCTTCCCCGCTCACCAACGACAGAGGCCCGGGGCTTTGGCGCTCTTGCTAAGACGGAGCTATACGACGGAATTGCTGCTAGCTTTGGCGCGAAGGCGCTCGAAGGTGCGCGAACTAACGTCCAATTTATTGGAACGTCGCAGCAGTCCCACGCGGTAATTGATTTCGCCACGGCACTTTCTCTCAAGGCTCGACTGTGCACAATCACCCGGACCGCGCCACTGCTCACTCACCTGCACATTTCCGAAGCCGCAAGGAGCATGCTGGCAATCTGGCCACCGATCGCCGAAGATCGCTGCGCACCCAACTCTCGAGGCCGGGAGGCGTATCGATGACACTACCTGCTCGGAAGACGCGTGCCGTGGGCGTCGGGCCTGTCACCATCGGCGGCGGCGCGCCGATCGTGGTGCAATCGATGGCGGCGACACGCACGCAGGACATCGAGGCGACGACTCGCCAGGTGAAGCTGCTCCAGGAGGCCGGCGCCGACCTGGTGCGCATCGCCGTGGACTCCCGCAAGGACGTCGAGGCGCTGGCAGAGATCCGAGCGCGCATAGGGCACCCCTCGAGCGGTGGCGTCCCGCTTTCTGTCGACTTGCAGGAGAACTACCGCCTCGCCGAGTTCGTCGCGCCTTACGTCGACAAGATTCGCTACAACCCCGGCCACCTCCACCACCACGAGAAAGAGAAGCCGGTCATCGAGAAAGTGGCGCGACTGGTCGAAGTGGCCCGCGAGCACGACCTGGCTCTGCGCGTGGGCGTGAACTGCGGGTCGGTGGACCCCGCAAAGCACCTCGAGTTCCCGGGGGACGACGTCGGCGCGATGGTCGCAAGCGCCCTCGAGCACTGCGCCATGTTCGATCGGATGGGGTTCGAGCGTTACGTCGTATCGATGAAGGACTCCGACTGGCGCAAGGTCGTCGAGGGCAATCGACGCTTCGCGAACCAACGCCCCGACGTCCCGTTGCACCTTGGAGTCACGGAGGCGGGCCTGCCACCCGACGGCATTATCAAGACGCGCGTGGCCTTCGAGCAGCTGCTGTCGCAGGGCGTGGGCGACACCGTGCGCGTCTCGCTGACCGTGCCCTTCGAGGAGAAAGGCCTGGAGATCCGCGCGGCCCGGGAGATCATCGCGGACATCGAGGCGGGACGCTTCCGCTCCGTCCCCGACTTCACGCACGGCCTCAACATAATCTCCTGTCCCTCGTGCTCCCGCGTGGAGAACGAGGCGTTCGTGGAGCTGGCGCAGGACGTGAAGGCGATGGCGCAGTACGCGAAGCAGTACGACGTGACGATCGCGGTGATGGGCTGCCGCGTGAACGGTCCCGGCGAGACCGACGACGCCGACATCGGCCTATGGTGCGGCCCGCTGGGGGTCAACCTCAAGCGCGGGTCCGAGGTGGTGGGCCACTTCCACTACGACGCCGTCCTCGAGCGCACGCGCACGCTGCTCGATGAGGTGATCGCGGCGAAGTAGTCAAGTCAGTAGCACCGGGTCGTACCACCAATTTCCGTGGATCGAGAGGATCGGAATGCCAACCCCGCTACTACGAGCTCCAAAGTGCAGATGCACCCCGGTGGAGCTACCGGTAGTACCCATTAGGCCCAACTGATCGCCTGCGCGCTGACACTCTGGCCAAGCACCACATTGATCACACTCAAGTGAGCGTGCGAGGACACAATGCCGTTGTGATCAACCAGATACGACAGATTGTCAGGACATCGAGGGGCAGGTGGCGCCCCTCGATGTCGCTTCTGCGCGGCTACCCCCGAGCGGGCAGCTCGAGGTCGGCGACACCTTGGAGGGGGCGTTCGCCACGCTCGTTCTCTAGGAAGAGGTCCGCCTTGAACCAGTGGCGGCCGTTGTCCTCGCCGCTGTCGGTGATGAGGATCTTCGAGGTGAGTGTGTCGCCGTGGTAGACCGAACGGCGGAACGACACCTCGACTGACTTCACCTTGCCCCAGACGCCGACGAAGTCGCCCATGATGCGGGCTGCGACGTCGAGCGACATCACGCCGGGGACGATCGGGCCCGGCAGGCCATCCTTCTTCGCCAGCTCGGCGCTGTTGAAGCGGTTGGGGTTGGCGCCGAGGCGGTTCCCCGGCATGTCGAGGAAGCGCTGGACGTGCTCGGTGGTGAGGGTGAACGTCTCCTCGAACTCGTCGCCGGGGCCGACGTCCTCGGCGTAGCGCTGAACGAGTTCAGTCATTGACGCCACCGGGGACGACCTCTCGACGGACGAATGACTTCTCGCAGGCGATGACGGGCTCGCCCTTCTGGTTGGAGTAGATGGTGCGGCGCACCTCGAAGAGCATGCCGCCGGTGCGGCCCGTCTTCTCGTACAGTTCTTTAACGTGGAGACGCGCGGTGATGCGGTCGCCGGGGTACATCGGCGCGATGACTTCCATCTTTTCGCCGGCGTGGAAGCCCGTGTTGCCGTACTTGATCTTCGCGTCGGGCCCGTTGCCGATTGAGATCGAGTGCACGATGCCGGGAGGCGCGATGATGCCGCCGTACGGCCCCGCCTTGGCGACGGCCTCATCAGTGTACATGGGGTTGGTCTCTCCGACAGCGGCGCAGTAGGCCGCGATCTGCTCGGCGGTGATGTCGAAAGAGCCGACCTCTTCCTCGACGCCGATCACGCTGGTGTCGTACTTGGCCTCAACAGCCACGCGTACCCTCCTCGATAGTCGTCGCGCCGGTTGCGTGCGCACAGGCAGATTACCTGAGTGATGCCGGTTCGTACACCACAGTAGTGATGCTGCGGGCAACCAGGCTCAGGCGAAGCGGCGCGCATCCTCGGCGGCGTAGCGCGCAACCGCGTCATCAGCGACCGCCGTCGCCCGAAGCGCCTCGATGGTGGAAGCCACCTTCGAGGCCGGGAGCGCGACGGTCATCTCCGCGTTCGGCATCCCGGTGCGTACGCGGCTGAACTGGCAGCCGACGCTGGCAGCGATCTCATTCTGCTCCTTGGCGACCGCGATGATATGACACTGCGGCGTGCCCTCGATGCGAAGTCCGGGCAGCGCGTCCGTCAGCACCATCAACTGGCGCCCGGTGAGTCGCAGCATCACTACATCCGGATCGAGGGTGGTCTCGGCGAGCGGTCCGTAGGTCACAGCGCCCGGCTTCTGCGTGATCACGGGAATCTGCGTGACGACTTCCATCGTGACCCAGCCACTCTCGAGCAACGCCGCGACATCGGCATTGCCGGCGACCTCGCCGATGGTCTTCATGCCGTGGGTCATCAGCCCGACGCTGCAGTTGCCGTGGTCGTCGGGCACAGTGCTGAAGGTGCGCGTGGTGCTCTTCATCCAGAAGACGCAACCGGCGGGGACGCGGCCCGTGCGGCCATCAGACGTCGGTGGCGGCATCGGCTCATCGAAGGCCGTAATGCCCTCGGGAGGCGCAGCCGTGAAGGTAATGGCAATGGCGGGCACGTCGGTTCCGAGCGTGTCCGCGAGTGCGGCGGCGTGCGCACGCCAATCCTGAGTGGGCATCGTGCATCCTCTCGCAAGCGCAGTGCGAGGAGGATACCGGGATCCGCCTGGTGTCGCGGGGCTGGGCGGTGTGTTCTAGGCGCCGCGCGCCGCGCTTCACGAGCCGCCGCCCTGCTGGGAGCCTCTTCCTTGCGGTAAAAGTTCCAGTTCTGACGAGCGAACCCGTGGCCTTCGGAACCGAGCAGCGCTTCAGTGGCACCGATGAACATGTAGCCACCGGGGCGGAGTGCGTTGCGGAAACGCTCGGTCAGCGCGGCCTTCACCGGAGGGTCGAAATAGATGGTGACGTTCCGGCAGAGGAAGAGGTCGTAGTCGCTGCCGAACGAGTCCTTCAGCAGGTTGGGCGTCCTAAAGTCGATCCAGCGGCGCAGCTCGTCGACGACGTAGAACGCGCCGTTCTCTTCGCGAAAATACTTAGCCCGTCTGGCGTCGGGGATGTTCTTGATCGCGTCCGGAGCGTACGGGCCACCGGCCCGGGCCTTGAGGAGCGATTCGGGATCAAGGTCCGTGGCAAGCAAAGACGTAGCTGCGCCTCGACCCAGGCTGTCGAGGATCATCGCAACCGAGTACGGCTCGTCGCCGGAAGAGCAGCCTGCGCTCCAGATCTTGAGCTTCGGGGAGCTGGTCAGCAGCTCGGGGAGGATGGTCTGTTCGAGCTCGTCCCATTGCGCAGTGTCGCATATGAATTCGGTGACGTTGATGGTGAGGGTGTCGTGCAGATCCTTGAGCAACGGTGACTTCAACCAGATGCTCGCTACGAACGTCGCCTCATCCTCGCCCGCGTGTTGAGTAACCTAGGCATCGAGGCGGCGGCGCATCTGCCGCTGCTTGTAGGCGTTTATGTCCAGGTCCAAGAAGCGGGCGATCTGGCGCTTCAGAACTTCGTACGTGTCATCGTTCACGAAAGTTGACTCCGGCCCTGGAACACTAGACGAGGGGGCGAGTGACGATCGCGCGGGCGACATCATGAATCGGTTTGACCTCGGAGGAGAAACCAGCCTCGGCGATGGAGCGCGGCATGCCGTAGACGACGCAGGTCGATTCATCTTCGGTAATCACCGAACCGCCGGCCGCATGAACCAGACCCGCGCCGCGCGTGCCATCGCTGCCCATGCCCGTGAGGACGGCGCAGACGACGTTTGCCCCGAAGACCTTGACCGCCGACTCCAGCGTGACGTTGACAGACGGTCGGACGCCGCATTCGGCGGGATCCTCGTTGAGGTGCAACACACGATGGGTGTCGACCGTCATGTGAAAGCCGCCGGGTGCGACGAGAACGGTGCCGACCTAGAGTCTAGAGCCTTCTTCGGCCTCGACGACATGCAAGGGCGAGGCGCCGTTAAGACGCTCAGCCATCGACCTCGTGAAGCCCGGAGGCATGTGCTGCACGACCAGGACAGGAAGGCCCATGTCGGCAGGCAAGTGTGAAATCACCTCGCGCAGCGCCGGCGGGCCGCCTGTCGATGAACTGATGACCACCACCCCGCTGCGCCAGCTCCTGCCACCAAGATTGGTGACCAGCGAGCCCAGGCGCCGGGAAACGGTGCGCTGGCCGATGCGTGCGGTGGTGGTGGAACGAACTTTTCGGCTACCTCCGCAGCGATATCCAGCGCCGCGATCGTGCCGGCGCCGGTGGGCTTCTCGACGAAGTCAATGGCCCCCAGATCGAGGGCGCGCAGGGTGGCATCGGCCCCCTGCCTGGTGAGCGTCGAGACCATCACGACGCGAGTCGGGCACTCCTGCATGATGCGCTCGATGGTGGCAAGCCCATCGAGGCGCGGCATCTCGATGTCGAGCGTGACGACATCCGGGCGAAGCTCCTTGACGCGCTCGAGCGCCTCGATGCCGTCGTTGTCGCGGCGGCCATTACCTCGAATCGGCCGGTCGACTCGTCACAGCGGTGGAGCAACAGGACCTCGGGCCGACCGTTATGTGCTCGGCAGACCTGATGAACCTCAGCTACCACGCGCCAGCGGGGCGCCTGCCATGGCCCGAACGACCTTATGTAGAACGTGAACTCGAGATGCGCGACGAGGGCGTCGGGAACGCCATTGCCGCTGCAGAGCACCTCGAACGCCGCCACGGCCCCCCCCGGGGGGCGCCATGGCGAAGCCGCGGCTGGCCAACTCGAAGGCGCGCCGCACCGGGGCACCACAGAGATAGCCCGGCATCACCGCATACGGGCTGACCTCCGGAATGACTAGGTACCCGCGAGGTTCGGCCTGTGCGGCGTCCGTGAACGCACGTGCGGAATCGAGGACGCGCACAGGCGAATCCGTTGGCGCGTTCTGCAGAATTGCCGCCATGATCGTGCTCTTTCCCGCCATCCGCGGCACGGCCAGCGTGCGGAACGAGCGACGCTCGCGGCCGATGGCCTCGAGGAGTGCGGCGATGTCAGGCGACATCGTGTGGTTGCGCACCAGCGCCGCGAGATCCAGGTCAGCCATGAAGGGCCCTTCGCGAATACGACCCGCAGGCAGGTGGAAGGCGCGCGCGCTAGCCTCGAAGGATGGTACGCCAGCGTGTGGCGGCGTCCGCAGACCTCGAGGAGCTCTCGATGCCGCAACAATACGTGGCCACCGACTCACGCACCGGCCTGCAGGTGACCATCACTGGCGAGTTCCCGGAGGATCCCGACGATCGAGTGCGCATCGCGCGTACCACGACCCTGTTCACGCGCCTGATGGCCACGATCCTGAGCACCGAGAGTTCTACTGAGCGCCGCGAGCGTTTTCGAGCCATCGAGACCCAGCTCGAGATCGCGGAGGCGGTGATCCGCCAGGACGGCGCCGAGGTGCAGCGATTGCTCCGCGACACGCTCTCCCAGATGGGCGTGACGGAGGAGCAAATGGCCGACTTTGAGCAGGAGATCCACCGCCGGCTGCGGGAAATGGGGGGGCCGGATCTGCCGTTCAGCCTCGGAGACGCACCCGAGCGCTAGCATCCACGGCAACGCCACATCGAGCTGGGGAGCGAGCATGTACGGAACTGTAGCAAGGCTGCGGTGCAAGCCCGGCGGCCACGAGTGTGTCCGTGCCTGGGTAGACGTGCAGAACAAGCGGGGCATGGCCGGCTTGGCCTCGACCACCACGTACCAGTCCGACGCTGACCACTCGGTGATCTGGCTCACTGTCATCTTCGAAAATCGTGACGCATACCTGGCGAACGCGAACACGCCAGTCCAGGACCAGCTTTACCACCAGATGCTGACAGGCCTGGAAGAGCCTCCTGAGTGGCACGACGGCACGGTCCTCTCGCACATGACGAGTCAGGACATCGCGAAACGATAGCCGACCCGGGCTCCGTCACCCAGAGCAGCGCGCTCCACGACGCAGCTTCCGGGGCAGACGCGACGAGCACCAGAACCTGCGCCATCGCTGGACCTCCGCTGGCAGCCGTTCGCCAGCACCGTAGAATGGATCGCGCCCGGCCACTCGACCAGAGCACATGCGACGGCGGACCGCCACGCGCCCTGTGCCCCCGAACGCCCGCACTGGGGAGACCATGCCGCTCGACCGAATCATTGTCACCGGCGCACGAGAGCACAACCTCAAGAACGTCTCCGTAGAGATCCCTCGAGACCAGCTCGTCGTGATCACGGGCGTCTCTGGTTCCGGCAAGTCATCGCTCGCGTTCGACACGATCTATGCCGAGGGACAGCGCCGCTACGTGGAGTCGCTATCGGCCTACGCACGTCAGTTCCTGGGGTTGATGGAGAAACCGGACGTCGACTACATCGGGGGACTGTCGCCGGCGATCTCGATCGACCAGAAGGGCGTCTCGAGAAACCCTCGTTCCACCGTTGCCACCGTCACTGAGATCTACGACTACCTCAGGCTGCTCTTCGCGCGTGTTGGTGTGCCCCACTGTCCGCACTGTGGCCAGGTCATTCGGCGGCAGACCGTGCAGCAAATCGTAGACACCGTGCTCATGCTGCCGCCCGGCACTCGGGCGATGATTCTCGCGCCCCTCATTCGCCACAAACGAGGCGAGCACGTGCAGGTGTTCGAGGACATCCGCAAGGCCGGTTTCGTGCGCGTGCGCGTCGACGGCCAGGTGCGAGAGATCGAGGAGCCGATCGCCCTCGATCGGTACAAGTGGCACGACATCGAGGTCGTCGTCGACCGCCTCGCGGTACCCGAACCGGGCGAGGAGGACGATGCGGACGCACGGCGTCAGCGCACCTCGGACTCCGTGGAGCAGGCGTTGAAGCTCGGCAGCGGGGTGTTGCTCCTCGCCATCGTTGGTGGGCCGGAAGACGGCGCCGAACATACCTTCTCAGAGCAGTTCGCCTGCCCGAACCCCGGTCATCCGCCGTACGCCGTCAGTGATATCGAGCCGCGGAACTTTTCGTTCAACTCGCCGCACGGCGCCTGCCCGACGTGCACCGGCCTCGGCATCCAGATGCAGCTCGACGAGGAGCTGGTAGTCCCCAACGGGCGCCTGTCCATCGCCGAGGGCGCCATCACGCCGTTCCAGCGCATGAGCACATCGTTGTCCTGGTATCGCCGTCGACTGGCCGCACTGGCAGACGCGTTCGGGTTCACCATCGACCAGCCGCTAAACACCCTCGACGAGCGTCAGCACAAGGCGCTCATGCACGGCACCGGCGAGGAGTCGATCACCGTCTCCTACGAGTCGCGGGGCGGCCGCAGCCACAAGTACGAGATCTCGTGGGAAGGCGTGATGCCAAACCTGTCAAGGCGGCATCGCGAGACCACCTCGGAATGGGCACGCGCAGACATCGAACGCTACATGACCGCGGTGCCTTGCGAGCAGTGCAAGGGCGCGCGCCTGAAGGCCGAGATGCAGGCCGTCACCATCGACGACCGCAGCATCGTGCACGTCTCGCGCATGTCTGTCCTCGACGCCCACGCCTGGACGGAGCACCTTCGCGGCGACGACACACCGCTCACCGCACGCGACCAGCAGATCGCGCACCAGATCCTGCAGGAGATCTCCGGGCGGCTGACCTTCCTGCGCGATGTGGGCCTCGGCTATCTCACGCTGGACCGCTCGGCGGGGACCCTGTCGGGCGGCGAGGGTCAACGCATCCGCCTCGCTACGCAGATTGGCGCGGCGCTGATGGGCGTGCTGTACGTCTGCGACGAACCCTCGGTGGGACTCCACCCCGTGGACAACGAGCGGCTGATTCGCACGCTCACACGCCTGCGCGACCTCGGTAACACCGTGATCGTGGTCGAACACGACGAGGCGATGATGCTGGCCGCGGACTGGCTCATCGACCTCGGGCCCGGTGCTGGCGAGCACGGCGGGCGCATCGTCGCCGAGGGCACACCCGCCGAGGTGCGCGATAACCCCAACTCCCTCACCGGGCAGTACCTGTCCGGCGCTCGCATCATTCCCGCACCGGCCTCGAGGCGGCGCGGCAACGGCGAGTCGATCACGATCCGCGGCGCGACCGAGAACAACCTCAAGGGCATCGATGTGCGTTTCCCGCTGGGTGTGTTCATCGGGGTCACGGGCGTATCCGGCTCCGGCAAATCCTCGCTGGTAAACCAGATCCTCGCGAAGGCGCTCGCGCACGAGCTGCACGGCGCGCGCGAACGGCCCGGCCAGCATGCCTCGATCGAGGGGTTTGAGCACGTCGACAAGGCGGTGGTCATCGACCAGTCGCCGATCGGGCGCACTCCTCGATCCAATCCGGCCACCTACACCGGGCTCTTCACGGTCGTCCGCGACCTCTTCGCTGCGGTGCCGGAATCCAGAGCGCGTGGGTATAAGGCGGGGCGCTTCTCCTTCAACGTGAAGGGTGGCCGCTGCGAGGCCTGCTCCGGTGATGGCTACATCCAGATCGAGATGCAGTTCCTGCCGGACGTGACCGTACCCTGCGAGGTCTGTCACGGGGCGCGCTACAACCGCGAAGCCCTGGAGATCTTGTTCCGCGGCAGAAGCATCGCCGATGTGCTCAACATGACCGTCTCCGAAGCGCTCGAGTTCTTCGAGGCGTTCCCGGCGGCACGCCGCAAGCTCGAAACGCTGCAGCAGGTGGGGCTGGGCTACATCCGCCTCGGTCAGCCTGCCACCACGATGTCTGGCGGCGAAGCACAGCGTGTGAAACTCGCGACCGAGCTGTCGAAGCGCGGGACGGGGCGCACCGTCTACATCCTAGATGAACCGACAACGGGGCTATCGTTCCACGACACGGCCGCGCTGCTGGGGGTGTTGCAGGCGCTGGTGGACCAGGGCAACACTGTGGTCGTCATCGAGCACCATCTCGACGTGATGCGTAACGCCGACTGGCTCATCGACCTGGGGCCGGAGGGTGGTGAGGCTGGCGGCCGGCTCCTAGCCGAAGGCACGCCCGAGACTGTCGCCCGTCACGCGGACTCGATCACCGGACGCTTCCTCGCGGAGGCGCTGCTGAAGGACGGCTTCGATCCCACAGCGACGGTCGAGTCGCCGACGAAGGCAACACGGAAGTCGCGCACGCCGCGAACGACGGCAGCAACCTCCGCATAGTTTGCGCCCCACAGGGATGCCACACGGCAGCCCGAGTTTTCCGCGTGCTGCCGTGTGAAACCGGACGTGGCTTATTTCCAGAACTTCCACATCGGGCGCTGCTTGCTGGTCCCGGTGACCACGCGCTCACGCAGACCACCCATCGCAGACGGCATCGAAGCGGGCTCGTCCTGCATGAGGCCCTTGGTGATGCGCCGCAGCTCGGTCACCTCGGCGGGCGTGAGGGCAGAGTACTCGACGCTCTGGACGAGCATGGCTCGGCGCATCGCCAGCTCAACCGGGACGCGCTGGAACACAGCGTCGTAAGCCGACGCGAGCAACTGTGCCTGACCGGGGTCGAGACGGTCCAGCTCAATCCAGACGCTGAGCCGGCTAGCGGTGGAGATCAGCGTCCGGTAGTGCATACTCGGCGCGTGTCATGCTCTCGAGTTCGTCGAGGCGGGCAGCAGCCTCGGTCGTGGAAAGGCGCGTAAAGCGCTCGATCATCGCGCGCTGGCGGCTGTCATCGTCCTGAGAGATGAGATCGGACCAACTGGTATCAGGAGCACTCGAACCCGCTGTAGTCATATGCAACCGCCTTTCTGAAATGGCGGTCGCGTCCGTGACGTCGGACACGCTCCACCCGGATGCCTCTTGTGATGGTGCGCCTTCTCGAGGGGGTGACCGGTGGGCGAGCGAAGCGTCGCTGCTACGCTCGCGGCATGCTCGAAGTCCAGCTCACTCAGCGTGAAGCGCGCCTCGTCTATCTGGCGACGCTATACCACCTCGGCAGGCCCGGCACCGAGATCGATCCGATGACGCGCGAGCCACACGACCTTGGGCTGAGGCCAGTCCACGACGCGTTGTTGGCCGACCTCGAAGGGCCGTCGGCGACCGCCACGCTCGGCTTGTCCGAGTACCAGCTCGGACGCCTGGGGGAGGCCCTGCTAGGACTGGTCAACGAGCTCAAACAGATCGAGCTATCGGGCCGTTCGGTGGTCAGGGGGCTGTTCGAGGCACTCGCGCGCACGTTCCCTGAGGAAATAAGTGCCGACGATCCGGGCGGCGCCATCGACCTTGCCGGGGAAGCAACCATGCTGCGCCGGCGCCTAGCCAGCGCGATCCGTGCCGCCGAAGCCACTCTCGAAGCAGCTCGCGCGGCACAGCAGACGGCGGTGGCTGATACACGCCCGTGGTGGAAAGTCTGGGGTTGAGCAGTGGCCACCTTGCCTGCGGGGCCTCGGTGCACTACATAGATTCAGCCCCGTGACTAAACGAAGGGACTCTCGATGACTTACGTCATCACCCAGCCATGCATCGACACCCTCGACCAGTCGTGTGTCGACGTGTGCCCCGTGGATTGCATCCACTTCGAAGAGGGCACGGACCGGATGGAATACATCGATCCGGACGAGTGCATCGACTGCGGCGCGTGCGAACCGGCCTGCCCGGTGAGCGCCATCTTCGCTGAAGACGATGTGCCTGAGGACCAGGAGATCTTCAAGGAGATCAACACCCTGTGGTACACCGACAAAGCAGCCGCGAGGGCAAAAGTACCCTCCTAGCTCCGGACCCAGATAGAGCTAGGAATGCGCCGCAAGAGCGACGGCCTGGCGATGAGTTGCGTGAAGGCGCCGCTGCTGCGGCGCCTTCTTCGTGCCCGGAAGCGGGCGAGGTGCCGAACACGACGAGCTACGCCTCGAAAGGAGACAGCTCGGGAGCCTCCTGCGGCGGCATGAGCTCGTCGACGCGCCCGCGCAGCGCCTCTACGAGGCCAGTGAGCGGAACGCGCCGCTGCGCCATCGAGTCGCGGTCACGGATTGTGACCGCCTCGTCCGTGAGCGTCTCAAAGTCGACGGTCACGCAGAGTGGCGTGCCCACCTCGTCCTGGCGCCGGTAGCGCCGGCCGATCGACTGCGCGTCGTCGTACTGCGTGCGGAAGTGCGGGCGCAGGAGGTCCCAGACCTTCCGCGCGGTTGGCACGAGCTGTTCATTCCGCGATAGCGGGAGGATGGCGACGGTGACTGGAGCCACCTGCGGCGCGAGGTGCAGCACCACTCGCGTCTCACCGCGCTCGTCCGTCTCCTCGTCGTAGGCATCCATCAGCAGCATCAGCATCACGCGGTCGACGCCGACGGCGGGCTCCACGACGTGCGGAACGATATGTTCGTTGGTCTCCGGGTCAAAGTACGTCAGGCGCTTGCCCGAGGCGGTCGAGTGGGCCGTGAGGTCGTAGTCGCCTCGATGGGCCACGCCCTCGATCTCATCCCACCCCCAGTGGTAGCGGTACTCGATGTCGGCGGTGGCCTTCGAGTAGTGGGCGAGCTCTTTCTCCTCGTGGTCCCGTACGCGCAGGCGGTCGGGGCGCACACCGAGGGAGCGGAACCAGGCGAGACGTTCCTGCTTCCAGTAGCGGTGCCACTCGAGGCCCTGTTCGGGGCGGCAGAAGAACTCCATCTCCATCTGCTCGAACTCGCGAGTGCGGAAGATGAACTGCCCCGTCGTGATCTCGTTGCGGAACGACTTGCCGATCTGTGCGATGCCGAATGGCAAACGCCGGCGCATGGCCTGCTGCACGTTCTCGTAGTTCACGAACATGCCCTGCGCGGTCTCCGGGCGCAGGTAGGCCACTGCCGCATCATCCGCGACGGGGCCGATGAAGGTGCGCATCAGGAGGTTGAAGTCGCGTGCTTCGGTGAACTGGTCACGTGTGCCGCAGCTGGGGCACGTGCGGTCCACGAGCTTGTCCTCACGGAAGCGGCCCTGACAGTTGAGGCAGTCGGCGAGGGGGTCCGTGAACACCTCGACGTGTCCGGAAGCACGCCAGACGGCCGGATTCGTCACGATCGCCGCCTCGATGCCGACGACATCGCCACGTTGCTGCACCATCCGGCGCCACCAAAGGTCGCGGATGTTGCGGCGCATCTCAACGCCGAGCGGACCGTAGTCGTACGTGGAGGCGAAACCGCCGTAGATCTCAGCCGAGGGGAAGGCGAAACCTCGACGCTTCGCGAGCGAACTCAGGATTTCGAGGTCCGCTTTCGGCGGGTCGACATCGGACTCAACAGTATCGCCAGCGGTCACGGTGCGCTCCCGGAAGTATGGGGCAGGCTGGGGACGGTCCGAAGATAGTTCCCGAGCAGCGCGGCGAGCGCAAGGGCACGGCCCTCCCAACCGTTGGATCGAGTGGCGAGGCACGCTAGGCGGCGGTCGCCTCGATCGCCGTCAGCGCCGCGGGCAGCATCTCGACCACAGCGGGGTCGAACTGGGGGACGGCGCCACCGCTGATGATGTCAAGGGCCGTCTCGGCGCCGAAGGCGGGACGGTACGGACGCTCGGCACGAAGCGCGGCGTAGGTGTCCGCCACGGCGAGAATCCGAGCAGGCAACGGGATCTCCTCGCCCTCGAGCATCTCCGGATAGCCCCGGCCATCCATGCGCTCGTGATGCGCCTCGATCCAGTGCGCCACCACGTCCATCCCGGGCAGGGACTCCACAATACGCGCGCTGCCAGAAGCATGACGCTGCATCGTCTCCATCTCCTCAACGGTGAGGATGGCGGGCTTGTCCGTGATGTGGCGCGGAACGCCAAGCAGGCCGAGGTCGAGCAAGTAGCCTGCGACCGAGAGCGCCTCAAGCATCGCCTCAGGCATCGCAGCCTGGCGACCGAGGGAGACCGCGAGCACCGCGACGTGCTGGGAGCGGCCGGGCTCGCGGGCCGCCGCATCGATGATCTCGCCAAAGACCTTCGCGGTCTCAACCAGCGTCGCGGTCGAGCCACTCACGCCGGGCTGCGCCGCGAGCGTGCTGCCAAGGTTACGCGCAGACATGGCGATCCACGTCGAGTCATCCCGCAGTACGTCGAGGAGTGCCTGAGCAACGGCTGGCCCCATCACGGGGAGCAAGGCCGCCAGCGGCTGCCGTAGCCGTGAGCGGGCAACAAGCAGGTTGTCGAGGCCCTCGCCTTCGTCCGAGGCCCAGTGCGCCGCCGCGACAGCGAGTGCCTCGAGCGGGATCGCCTCCGCAGCCAGCCCTCGAGGGCGGCCCGTGCCATCCCAGCGTTCGTGTGAAGAACGAATCGCCTCCTGGACCGAACGGTCCAAACCGAACTTAGCGGCTGCCCAGGCGCCGGCGGCGGTGTGCCCGCGGGCGTCGTCGGGAGCCTCCGCGTTGGGCCGTACGGCGATACCGGAGTCGTGAAGCAACGCGGCCGCGAGTACGTGCTCGCGCTTCACGGCGTCGACGCCGACTCGGTCGGCAATTGCTGTCGCGAGATACGCGACACGCGCAGAGTGCCCCGGAGTCTGGGACTCAGCGAGGTCAAACGCCGCGGCGAGTTCGGCGAGCACCTCGATCTGCGTGAGCGCCGGGAGGGTCGTTGCCTCCCCGTACGGCATCGCCACGGCGAGGCTCCCAAACGCGGTGGTTCGAACTGTCAGGTCTTGCGTCACGACGCCCCTCCGCGGCCACACTGCCCCGTACATCGATCGTCGGCCGCGCGAGCAGCCATCAGCAGTCGTATGAAGCGCCAGTTGCGCCGTCTGTCCATTGGGCTGAGAATCGGCCGCCCGCGGCTCAGGAGCATCAGGAAGTCCATGATTCTGCTCGCGTTCCCAGTGGGCCGGCTGGAGGCCAACTGTTACGTCGTTGGTGACGAGAACACGCGCGAAGTGCTGGTAGTGGACCCAGGTGACGAGGCGGCGCGAATCCTCCACGAACTGGCGCGCGCCGAGTTACGTCCTGTTGGGGTGCTGGTGACGCACCACCACCTTGACCACTCGGGCGGCGCACACGACTTGCTGGCGGGAGCCCCGGAGGCGCGCTTCTATATGCACCGGCTGGACTACCCGCGTATCGCCGAGGCAGCAGGCGGCGCATCGACGTGGTACGGACACGCGGTGGAGCCACCGCCTGAGCCCGATCGATTCCTCGACGATGGGGACGCCATCGAGGTGGGCCAGCATCGATTCACAGCGCTGCACTGCCCCGGCCATACGCCGGGAAGCCTCTGCCTCTACAACGATGAGGATGACGGCGTGGTGCTCACTGGCGATGTGCTGTTCGCGGGGTCAATCGGCCGTTCGGACTTCCCCGGCGGGAACTTCGAGCAAATCATCGACTCGATCCGAACGAAGCTACTGACGCTTCCGGATTCGACGCTGGTGCTGCCCGGACACCTGGGTGGCTCGACTATTGAGCGTGAGCGCCGCTTCAACCAGTTCCTGCGCTAGAACAACTCGATTACCAGTCCCGACGGCGTGATCGAGCCGGACTCGATCACCAGGCCCGAGGGGCGGACCTCCTCAGCAGGAGCGGGCAGCGAGGGTGCAGCGGCGTCCGCTTGCGCTTCGATGGCGGTCCAGCCTGCAGGAAACGGAACCGGCTTTGCGGCGACGTTCCACTCGTTGCCGAACGAGTATTTGACGGCATTCCCGTAGTGCTCAGTACAGAGCGCGAAGCCCGATTCGGCATGCCGCCATGAGGCGAGTTCGGCGCACTGCGACGGGTTGCAGCAGTTGTCGATGGTGACGAGCTGGTCGCATTGCATGACGTTACCTCCTCAAGGATTCGACGAAGCATGACCGGCGCACGTCAGCCCTCGGTCCGACGCCCGGTGCGCCACGACATCCGCATGTACAGCTCTCCACTGGCGAGTTCGTCGAGCATTTGCGAGGAGTCGAGCACTGGCCACCGGGAGCCTCGCGCGGGCGATCCACCCGAGGTAATCGTTCCGCTGATGGGGCGGCCGCTCGGCGAACGCCTCATCCAGACCGCGCTCCGCGATGAGGCCCGCGATGTCGGCAGGCATCTCGTTGCGTGCGCGACGGAGCGTGGCGGAGGGGTTGGAGCCGTCTGGCATCGCCACCTTCAGATGTCCTTCACGGCGTCTGGCAGGTCGCCTTCGCGCGCCCGTGCGATCGCATCGCGAGTCTCGGCGGGAACGTCCATGCCGTACTCCTGGAAGCGCTTCTCGACCCACCGCCCGATCTGTCTCGGATCCCGGACACCATCGGGGCCGGAGCCGTCGCCGTGCTCATCGAGGATATCGGTGTCAGTCTTCAGGCGCGCGACCTTCGACATCACCCGATGGGTCGAGCGGGAGCCGCAGTGCTCACACGACGCCTCGAGACTCGCATTCGCAGAGCGAACAAAGACACTGGAGACGCCGCCGCAGTCGTCGCAACGAAACTCGTAGATGGGCACTCGCGGCTTCCGAGGCTAGTGCGCGTGGCCGTCGTGGGCGGCGTCGCCGCTCGCCTCGGCCTTCCGCTTTTCGATGCGGTAGCGCAACGTGTGTGCGGGGTCGATGCGCTCCACGGGGTCTTCGCCGGCGTAGGCGCGCTCCGCCATCTGCGTGAAGTCGCTGCCGAGATCTTCGCCGAGGTGGCTGCCGAGCTGCTTGGACCAGCGCGCGAATGAGCCGGGGTCGTCGCCACGCAGGCGTCCCAACTCTCCGTCAATATCGATGGAGTCGAGGCGATCGGACTCGGAGCGCGCCCGCACGAACTTCGACATGCGCCTAGTCAGGCTGGTCGCGCCGCACTCGGGACACGCGGGAGTGGCGTCCATAGCCGCCGAAGCGGAACGGAAGAAGACGTCCACGCGCTGATTGCATCCGGCGCAGTCGTACTCATAGGTTGGCATCAGGCTCGCCCCACTCCTCGCGTTCGCTCACGACGCGGCGTCCGAAGTGTACCGAACCAGTCGAGGGCTTGCCGCAGCGGTTCCCCGGCTGGCGAACCGCTCGCGGACGGCAGGCGGGCTAGCGCTCGACGGCGCTCCGGATGTGCTGCACCGAGCCCACCGAGCCGTCCACCTTCAGGTCGATGGCGATGAGATCCACCCGCAGCGTCTGAGGCAGATCGGGGTGATCGGCGGAGTAGGCGACGGCAAGCTCCGCCATGCGGCGCTTTTTCGCCTCGGAGAGGGCCTCGGTAGCCTTGCCCGTTCCACCGGGGCGGCGCAACTTCACCTCCACGAAGACGAGGGTGTCCTTATCGAGGGCGATGAGGTCGATCTCGCCCTCGGGGCGGTGGACGTTGCGGTCCACCACCTCGTAACCCTCTTTCCTGAGGTAGTCGGCAGCTAGGCGTTCGCCGGACTGGCCCAATCGCATGGCACGGTTTGTCATTGCTGGCTCGTTATCATCTCTTCGAGCGCACCATGGCGACTTCAGGCGTTCGCGCAGCACTCTGACGTAGCACTGCGCGAACCGGCGCGAACGTCAGCCTGTGGATGGTCGAGTACCCGAGGCGCAGCAGCCCCTCGCGGTGTGCTGCTGTGTAGTATCCCTTATTTTGCGCTAAGCCGTATCCCGGGAATCTGTAATCCAGCGCTCGCATCGCTTCATCACGTGCGACTTTGGCGACGATGCTGGCGGCGGCCACGGACTTCGAGAGCGCGTCGGCGTCGATGACAGCCCGTTGCTCGATGCCTCCTGCCACCACCTCCCGGCCATCGACGATCAGGGCGTCTGGCGGCTCATCGAGCTGGGCGACAGCGAGCCGCATCGCGAGGCGAGTCGCGGCGACAATGCCGATCTGGTCGATGACATGATTGGAAACGGCGCCGATCCCGAAGTCAGCGCTCCGGCGGATGTGCCGCGCAAGCTCCTCGCGCTCCGGGGCATCGAGGGCCTTGGAGTCGTCTAGGCGAGTCATCCAGCGCAACCTGGAGGTGGGAAACACCACCGCACCCGCGTAGACCGGCCCTGCGAGCGGGCCCCGACCCACCTCGTCCACACCGGCAACGCGCACAAACCCCTGGAGCCAGAGGGCGCGTTCATGCCGCCAAGTCGGCAAGCGCTTTCGAAAGCGCTTTGAAACGCGCCTCGGTGAGCGCTGTGGCAAGCGCGGTGATTCAGACTGTCGCTTCCCTACGTTCATAGCGTCATCTTAGGCGGCGAAGCGTTCTGCCGATGTAAACAGGCGTGGCAAGGAATACGTGGGCTTCACGGTCACTAGGGGCGCTGCCCGATGCGTTGGCGGCGCTCGATCGTCGAGGATCTGACAGAGGACGCCTGCCCGAGCGGGTGGGGGCTCCCTCGGTGGTGCGGTGTTACACTGGACCGCGTCCCACCTCGGGCGAGACTTCGAGTCTGGCCCCCTGCGAACGCGAATCGGCGACGCCAAACGCTGGGCGCAGTCGAGCAGCGGATTGGGCCCCACATGAATGCGAAGTGGATCCGAAACTCATTCGTCTACCTGCTGATCCTCGCCGCCGTGGTGATGGTCGTGGTGATGTTCTTCCGGCCGGCGACCGGCTCCGCCGATGTGCCGATCTCGACGGTGATCCGCGAGGCGCAGCAGGGCAACGTCGAGTCAATCGACGTGACCGGCGACACGCTGGTGGTGAAGCTCCGCAACACTGCGGAGCCCGTGCGCTCGCGCAAGGAAGCGTCCGCCTCGATGGAGGAGCTCCTCCGCCAGAACGGCGTGACGAACGAGAAGGCCGTCGAAGTCAACGTGAAGGGCCCGAGCCAGTTCGGCAACGTCTTCGGACTGCTGCTGAACTTCCTCCCACTCATCATCTTTGGCGCCATCCTGGTATTCATGATGCGGCAGGCGCAGGGGTCCAACGCCCAGGCGATGCAGTTCGGGCGCAGCCGCGCGCGCCTGTTCACCGGCCAGAAGCCGACCGTCACCTTCCTTGATGTCGCAGGTCAGGAAGAAGCCAAGCAGGAGCTTGCCGAGGTAGTTGAGTTCCTCAAGTACCCGGAGAAGTTTGCGGCGCTCGGGGCGCGCATCCCGCATGGCGTACTGTTGATCGGCCCCCCCGGCACCGGCAAGACGATGCTGGCGCGTGCCGTCTCCGGAGAGGCCGGCGTGCCATTCTTCTCGATCTCGGGGTCCGAGTTCGTGGAGATGTTCGTCGGAGTGGGCGCGAGCCGCGTTCGTGACCTGTTCGATCAGGCGAAGCGTAACGCACCCGCCATCGTGTTCGTCGATGAGATCGACGCCGTTGGCCGTCAGCGTGGCGCAGGCTTGGGCGGTTCTCACGACGAGCGTGAGCAAACCCTGAACCAGATCCTTGTTGAGATGGACGGGTTCGACTCGAACTCGAACGTCATCGTCATCGCGGCGACCAACCGCCCGGATGTCCTCGACCCGGCGCTTCTGCGCCCCGGGCGCTTCGACCGCCAGGTCACGCTGGACCTGCCAGACGTGAAAGGACGGCGCGCCGTCCTGGACGTCCACGTCAAAGGCAAGCCGTTGGAGACGGACGTTTCGCTGGACACCATCGCGAGGCAGACACCGGGTTTCTCCGGCGCCGACCTCGCAAACCTGGTCAACGAGTCGGCGATTCTCGCTGCACGCCGCAACCGCAAGCGCATCTCGATGGACGAGATGAACGAGGCCGTCGACCGCGTGATCGCAGGCCCGGAACGCAAGTCGCGAGTCATCACCCCCGACGAGAAGAAGGTGATTGCCTACCACGAGGGCGGGCACGCCGTCGCCGGGTACTTCATGCCGGAAGCCGACCCGCCGTTCAAGGTGACGATCGTCGCTCGGGGACTCGCAGGCGGATTCACCCGCTCGATTCCAATGGACGACCGCCGCCTCCACGACCGCGCCTACTACGAGGCGATGATGGCCCAGGCCCTTGGCGGCAAGGTGGCTGAAGAGATGATCTTTGGCGACCCAACCACGGGCGCGCACAACGACATCCAGAAGGTGACACAGATCGCACGCGAGATGGTCACACAGTGGGGCATGAGCGAGCGCCTCGGGCCGCGTACGTTCGGTCGACGCGAGTCGATGGTCTTCCTCGGACGTGACATCGCCGAACAGCGTGACTACTCCGAGCGCACCGCCGAGGAGATCGACGACGAAGTTCGCCGCGTCATCGATGAAGCACACGCACGCTGCCGCGCCGTGCTCGCGCAGCACCGGGACAGTCTCGAGCTCCTCGCCAACCGGCTGATCGAGGTCGAGACCGTCGAAGGCGACGACCTTCGTCGCCTGCTCGGGGTCGCCGAGAATCGCCCGATGCCCGAGGACAGCCCGACGCCCACGCCACCACCGGCCTCAGCGCTGCCTGCGGACGACGCCGTCCCCGAGGAAGCACCGCAGGGGCGTCCCGGGCTGGCCTGGGGCACGACCCCCACGGCAGCGCCACCAAGCGACACTTAGCGACACATGGGCTCCGCAGAGCCCGCAGCAATACGGAGAAGATGGTCCTCAGGGACCATCTTCTCCGTGCTTCCTTCTTCGTGCTGGCACTCGCCACGCCTGCCCGACAGGGGGTGACAAGACGAAACTGGCTAGCTGGCCGCATGCACGTCAGAGGGCGGGTGATTGTCGAGGGCATGGTCCCCCCCCCTCGAGTTGCGCCATCCGCCGCATGGCGATGTGCTGCATGACGTAGAACCAAGAGAGGGCAAAGAGGAAGAGCCCGATGCGAAGCGCCGGGTGCGGCTTCAGCGTGCCGTCTTCCTGTAGGACAGCGGTGCCAAGGATCGCACCGGACCACACCCACACGGCGTTCGAAATCATCGCGCCGAGGTAATCGAGCGGTGCCCATGTCCACAGCGGCATGCGCACGGCGCCCGCACCGAAGGGACCAATCGTCCGGGTGACGCTGTGCAGGTGATAGAAGGGGATCATCCAGCGCGTCCGCCCCTGCATCATCGCCCGACCGAGGCGAAGCGAGGGGCCGAGGCGTGTGCTCTCGACAGCGCGCCCACCCCAGCGTCCCAGACCGTACGACCACGTGTCGCCGATCATGGTCCCGGTGATAGCGACGAGATAGACGAGCAACAACCGCTCCGGGTGCCAGCCCGTATACGCACCCGCGAGGAACATCAGGATCTGGCCGGGGAAGATCGCACCTAGGCCGACGGTGGCCTCGGCGAGAGCGGCGATAAACACGATCGGCATGCCGAAGCGGCCGTACAGGGAGTTCATGGTGAGGAAGACCTGATCGGCGGCCCAGTTGATCAGGTCGTAGATCCACTTGAGTAGCTCGAACGTCGCTGTCAGCCAGTCGGGAAAGTCCAACGTAGGCACCAATCGGCGTGAGATTCGGCCCGGCGAACGAGGGCGAACGTTGACCCCCGGAGAGGCAGTCTTTACACTCGAATCCTACCGCTGAATCGGACGGGGAACATGTACGCGATCATCCGCACCGGCGGACACCAGTACCGCGCGCGCGAGGGTGAAACACTCGAGATCGAAACGGTCGCCGGCTTCGTCGGCGACGAAGTGATTTTCGAGGAAGTCCTGCTGCTGGACAACTTCGGCGATGTGACCGTGGGTGCGCCGACAGTACCGGGCGCCTCGGTGACAGGCGCCATCGTGGCGCAGACGCGCGGGCCAAAGCTACTCGCGATGAAGTACAAGAACAAGACACGCAGCCGCACAGTGCGTGGCCACCGCCAGCACCTGACCAAGGTGAAGATCACCTTGATCTCAGCCGGCTAGCGCTACCTCGAGGAGCCGAGCATGGCCCACAAGAAGTCTGGCGGCTCCAGCCGCAACGGCCGCGACAGCAACGCAAAGCGCCTTGGTGTAAAGCTCTTCGACGGACAGGTGGTGCGCGCGGGCGGCATCATCGTTCGGCAGCGGGGCACTCGGATTCACCCCGGCAACAACGTCGGCGTCGGGCGCGACCACACACTCTGGGCGCGGGTGGACGGCCACATCAAGTTCGCGCCGTACGCCAAGGGCCGCCGCAAGCAGGTCCACGTTCTGACCGAGGCGCTGAACGCCGAACTCGCCACGATGGCGGCCGACTAGCATCGACTGCTAGGTAACGCTCCACACGAGGCGCCGTCGCCTCAGGAAGACACATCGATGAAGTCCGACATCCACCCGCAGTACGTCGATTCTGTCATCACCTGCTCGTGCGGGAACGTGATCAACACCCGTTCAACCAAAGCCACCATGCACATCGACATCTGCTCGAGCTGCCACCCGTTCTTCACCGGTGAGCAGCGCATCATCGACACCGCTGGTCGCGTCGAGCGCTTCCGCCGCCGCTACGCCGCCGCTGCACCGAAGCAGTCATAGCACCGGATAGCAGTGGGCAAGCTGCGTACGGCCGCTCGCCTCACATCCACGCTCGTTACGTCAATGCCAGGCACGCCCATTCCGCTGGGCGGTCAGGCCGTGGTCGAGGGCGTCATGATCCGCGGCCCGCGGACGACCTCGATCGTGGCGCGGCGTCCTGATGGCAGCCTCGCAACGCGCATCCAACGCCATCCAGCCGCGGGCCTCGCCCGAGTTGCACGTCGTATTCCCCTCGTCCGCGGCATCTTCACCATCCTTGAGACTGTGGTGATGGGAATGCGGGCGCTCGCCTGGTCCTCGGCAGTCGCGGCCGGGCAGGCCAACGAGGGCGAAGAGCCCCCGAGCCTCGGGGTAGCGGGTGGCATCATCGTCGGGTTGAGCTTCGGGTTCGCGGTGACCGTGTTCTTCGTCGGCCCAGCGGCCGCAACCGTGTGGCTCGACGGCCGCCTGTCGCCAGTGGCCGTGGCGCTCCTCGAGGGTGGCCTGCGGCTTGCCCTGCTCATCGGGTACGTGTGGAACGCCGGGCGGTCACCGCAGATCGGGCGCGTCTTCCAGTACCACGGTGCGGAGCACATGGCGATCCAGGCCCATGAGCACGGCCTAGCGCTCACTACCGCCTCGGTGCGGCGCTTCGAGAAGGAGCACCCGCGCTGTGGCACGTCATTCCTCCTCACGGTCGTTGTGGTCTCGATGTTGGTGTTTTTGCCGTTCGACGGCGGACCGCTCTGGTGGCGGCTGGGTTCGAGGCTGGCGCTGATTCCCGTAGTGGCCGCCGTCTCCTACGAAGTGATTCGCCTCGGTGCGCGGTATTCCGTGGTGCCTGTGGTGCGCTGGCTGTTCATTGCGAACATCGCCCTCCAACGACTGACCACGCGCGTGCCTGACGACGAGCATATGCAGGTCGCCATCGCGGCCGTACAGCGCTGTCTTGAGGCCGAACGCGCCGCGAGTCTCGCCCCGCATTAGACTGCGTGCGACACCCATCATCAGCGGCCCAAACCTCGAGGAGGTCCGGTTGAACCTGATTCTGAACGACGTTCCCCCAATTCACTGGGCGCTCGCGGGAGCCACCATCTCACTCGTGACGCTTGCACTGCTGTTCCTCGCGAACCGACGCCTCGGTCTGTCCACGGGCTTCGAGGATGTGTGCTCGCTGGTCCTCGACCTTCCATACCTGCGGCGCTCCGCCGTTACGTCCGGTCGAGGCTGGCGCTTGCCCTTCCTCGGTGGGCTGGTCATCGCCGGAATCATCTCGGCCGTCCTCGGTGGTGGCTGGGCACCGACGTGGGACATTGGCATGTTTGATGAGCGCATCGGCTGGGGGCCTGCGGGCAAGGTGGCCTGGATGTTCGTCGGCGGCGTCTGCATCGGCTTCGGTACCCGGCTGGCGAACGGCTGCACCAGCGGTCACGGCATCTTCGGGATGTCCAACCTCGAGGTGCCGAGCCTGCTGTCGACCGTGAGCTTCATGGCCGCCGGCGTTGTCACCACCAACCTCATCTACCGCGTCATCTTCGCGGCGTAAGGAGCTTCCGATGACTCTGCTTTACGTCGCCCTCGGCATCGTGTTCGGGCTCGCGCTCAGCCGCTCTGGCGCGGCGGACTACAACTTCATTCAGGGCATGTTCCTGCTCACCAACCTGCAGCTCTACGGCATCATCGGAAGTGCGGTGGTCATCACCGCGCCGCTGCTCTACCTCCTGAAGCGCTACGGCCGCACGGTGACCGGCACCCCGATCACCATCGAGCTGAAAGGCCTGAATCGAGGAACGATCGCGGGCGGCGCCATGTTCGGGGTGGGCTGGTCGATCACCGGCATGTGCCCGGGACCGATCCTCGTCAACATCGGCGAGGGGAAACTGTACGCACTGGCCGCCCTTGCCGGTGCGCTGCTCGGGGCGACACTGCTCAGCGCGGGCTACACGAAGCTGGCTGGCCCCTTCGGATTGCCGCCACTCCGTGTGCCTGTCGAGGTGTAGCGCACCGAGCGCGCGAGCTACGCGCGCTCGACCAGCGCGACCACATCGGTAAGTGCGCGCACACGAGGTAGCGTGCCATCGAGGGCGCCCGCACGATCGATGAGCAACGCGTGCAACCCGGCGGCCCGGGCGGGCTCGTAGTCGTTGTCGACTCGATCGCCCACGGCGAGCACGTGCGCTGGTGCCACACCAGCGCGCTCGACGACGGTGGCGTAGAACTTCGGATCTGGCTTCGAGACGCCCATATCCTCGGCCAGCTCAGTGGCCGCGAAGAACCCCTTCAGTCCAACCACGTCGAGGTCCATGTTGCCGTTAGAGGCCGCACGCAGCTCGAAACCGCGCTCGCGCAGTGCCTCGAGAGCATTCGTTACGTCCGGATAGACCGTAAGCGCGCGGTCACGACTCGTGGCGTAGGTCCGGGCGACAGCCATGACCGCCTCAGGCGCCGTTACGTCGCTGGCGACGAGGATGCGTCGCACGCTCTCCAACCGCACCTCCCACTGCGGCTTCCCGCGCCACTCCAGCTCGGCACGCATGCCCTGCATCACCGCCTGCAGGGCATGAGGCGCGACCGGCGCGCTGGTGAGGGTCGAGACGTGCTCAGCCGCCGCCGCGAGCGCAACCCGCAGCGCGCCAACAAAGTCGATGAGCGTACCGTCGACGTCAAAGACGATGAGCGAGACGCGATACGGCGCGGTTGAGGACATCGAGGCAGCGTCAAACATCGATGCCGCTGGTCTCAGGCGCGTGCAGGTGCGACGGCGCGCATGAGCCGCACCTGGTTGTCGACGACGTCGACAAAGCAGGAGCGCGACCCGGTGTGGCACACGCCACCACCGAGGAGCCGCCCCTGGATAAGCAGCGCGTCTGAGTCGCAATCGGTCGCGACGGAGAGCACCTCGATGTAGTCTCCGGAGGTAGCGCCCTTGTGCCAGACCTCCTGGCGGCTGCGCGACCAGAAGACAGCCTGGCCCACTTCGAGCGTCTGACGCAGCGTGACTTCGCTCATGTAGCCAACCATCACCACATCGTGGCTCTCGACATCCTGCACGATCGCGACTACGAGGCCCTGGGCGTCGTACTTGAGGGCTGAGGGGTCAACCGATTCGGGCATCTTCGCTATCCTTCCGAGGGCAAATGAGGCGGGGGGCTCGGTTGCCCACTCAGCGCGAGGGAGCCAGAGGGCGCACGGGCACGCCGCGAGACGCGAGGTAGTCCTTGACCGAGGCGATGGTATGGGTGCCGAAATGGAATATCGAGGCGGCGAGTACCGCGTCCGCACCGCCTGCGGTAAGCGCCTCGTAGAAGTGCTCCGGCGTCCCGGCGCCACCCGAGGCGATGATCGGGACATCGACCTGGTCGGAGATCGCCCGCAACATCGGGATGTCGTAGCCCCGCTGGTGGCCGTCCGTGTCCATCGAGGTGACCAGCAACTCACCAGCACCGCGCTCGACGGCTTCGCGCGCCCAGGCGACGGCGTCGCGTCCGGTGGGCGTGCGGCCGCCGTGTGTGTAGATCTCCCATTTGCCATCGGCGACGCGCCGGGCATCGACAGCGACCACGATGCACTGCGACCCAAAGCCGTGCGCGCCTTCCGAGATCAGCTCGGGACGCTCGACGGCCGCGGTGTTCATCGAAACCTTGTCGGCGCCCATCTCGAGCATGGTGCGCACATCGGAGACGGAGCGCACGCCACCCCCGACTGTGAGCGGGATGAACACCTGGTCGGCAGTACGGGCGATCATGTCGTAGACGCTGGTGCGCGCGTCTGATGACGCCGTGATGTCGAGGAAAACCAGTTCGTCAGCGCCATCGAGGTCGTATTTCGCCGCCAGCTCCACCGGGTCACCGGCATCGCGTAGCTCGACGAACGAGACGCCCTTCACCACGCGGCCGTTGTCGACGTCGAAGCAGGGGATGATGCGCTTGGTCAGCATCGGGGCACGCGCAATCTCCTCACAGTGGCCTGACTTCACTCGTAACCCGCTTGGCGAGGAAGATGTCCGGCTTTCCGAGGCCGTTGGCGTCCGGCAGCATCCCGGCGAGCGCGAATCCACACTTCTGGTAGAACTCGAAGGGATGACCATCGAGATTGGCGATCGCGGCGAGGGCGGAGATGGGATCGGGATAGGAATTCGCACCCGCGAGGGACGTGCGGCCATCCTCGTCATCGGCCCCGAGCCAGAGCGTGGTCACGCCGTGCTCGGCGGCACGCCGTTCGAGATCGGCAAGGAGCGCCCGACCGATACCACCACGCTGGCACTCAGGTAACACAGCCAGTGGGTGCACCTCCCAGACGTGTCCGTCGTACTGCGGGATAGCGCCGATCCAGCCGACCACGCGTCCTCGCGTGTCACGCGCGATCCGACTCACGCGCCCGAGCTCGAGGGAATCGCGCACCTCGCCGAGGGCGATTGTGACGTCGGGCCGTGTGGGCGAGTGGTCGCGGGACGCGGCGACGAGCAACCGGGCCGCCTCATCGATGGCGGGCTCCTCGGTTCCGCCCAGGTCGGCGATGGTCACGTCAACCATGGCTAGCGGCCCTCCGAGGCCGACCGCGCGGCCCCGATGGCGGCAGGCAGGGCGATGTCTCCGGTGTAGAGCGCGCGCCCGATGATGGCCGCCTCGATGCCCGTCGCAGCGAGACTGCGCACGTCCTCGACGCTGGTAACGCCGCCGGCCGCGATGATCGCAAGGCTCGACTCGCGGGCGAGCGCGGCGTAGGCCTCGAGGTTGGGGCCATCCATCGCGCCGTCGCGGGAGATATCGGTGTAGACAATGCGCGTCACACCGAGACGCGAGAGATCCTCGATCCAGGCGCGCGCATCGAGGTCGCTACCCTCGGTCCAGCCCTCAGTACGAACCTTGCCATCCCTGACATCGACAGAGACGATGAGCCGGTCGCCCGCAAGCGCGATCGCCTCACGCAGCAGGGCCGGGTCCTTGACCGCGGCGGTGCCGAGGACGACGCGCTGCACGCCCGCTTCGATGGTGGCCCGCAGCGTCGCGAGGTCGCGGATGCCGCCGCCCGTCTGCACGGGGCACCAGACCGTCGCCGCGATCGCCCGGACGATATCGGCGTTCGCCTGGCGGCCGTCGCGCGCGCCATCGAGATCCACGACGTGGATGCGGCTCGCGCCCTGCTCGGCCCAGCGCCGCGCAACCGCGACCGGATCATCATCGAACACTGTTTCGAGGGCGTAGTCGCCCTGGTGCAGGCGCACGCAGCGCCCGCCACGAATGTCGATGGCGGGGATCACTTCCATGTAGCTACGCGCCGGATGTCCCGAGGGACGCAGCCTCTGGTGCCGCGATGCTGCCCCGCTCTTTCGCGAGCCGCAGGAAGTTGGCGTAGAGGAGCAGCCCCATTGGCCCCGACTTCTCGGGGTGGAACTGAGTGGCGATGAGGTTGTCACGCGCCACCACCGAGGCGAAGCGGACGCCCTCGTAGTCCGTCTCACCCAGCACCACCGAGGCGTCGGTCGGACTCGGGTGGTAGGAGTGGACGAAGTAGAAGTAGGAATCCTGCGGAATGCCATCGAAAACCGGATGCGGGCGCACAAGGGAGACCGTATTCCAGCCCATGTGGGGCACCGTCATGCCGTGGGGGAAGCGCACGATTCGCCCTCGAAGCACGCCGAGGCACTGGTGCTCACCGCCCTCCTCAGAGACCTCGAATAGCGCCTGCTGCCCCATGCAGACCCCGAGGAACGGGCGCCCCGCGGCGATGTGGTCGAGCACCGGGCCATCGAGGCCACCCTCGCGCAGGTGGAGCATCGTGTCGGCCGCCGCTCCGACGCCGGGGAGGATCATCACCTTCGCGGCTGCCGCGACCTTCGGCTCGGCAGTTACGACCGCCTCGACGCCCGCGTGGGCGACGGCGCGCGCGACGCTCCGCAGGTTCCCCGCACCGTAGTCGACGATGACGACATCCGGCATACTGTTCTCCGGCGACATACGCCTCGAAACCGCGGGCACTGCGCGGCGCGGTCGCGGTAATCTAAGCCTCGTGATCCCTCGGGCTGTTACTCGACCATTCTACAGGCACGCCTACGGGGCCGTGGCAGCGCCGCGCGCGACCGCCGCAGGACGCACAGGGGTCGAGGCACGCCGATGACCACCTCGGACACACGCGCGCTTGAGGCAGCGCAGCTCCGCGCGGACGAACTCCGTACCACCATTCGTTATCACGACTATCGCTACCACGTGCTCGCGCAACCCGAGATCGGTGACACGGAATACGACCGGATCTACCGCGAGCTCGCAAACCTCGAAGCGGCGTATCCCTCGCTGGTGACGCCCGACTCGCCGACGCAACGCGTCGCGGGGCAGGCCACCGAGGGCTTCGTTACAGTCGAGCACCGCGAGCCGATGCTCTCGCTGTCGAACGTCTTCGACGGGACGGAGTTGCGGGCGTGGCACACGCGTGTCTGCCGGCTGCTGGAGCGTGATTCGTTCGCCATGGTCTGCGAACCCAAGATCGATGGGCTGGCGATGTCGCTGGTCTACCTCAACGGGCGCTTCACAACCGGCGCCACACGCGGAGACGGCAGCCGGGGCGAGGACATCACCTCGAACCTGCGCACCATCCGAGCACTGCCGCTGGTTGTGAACGGGAGTGCGCCACTCGCCTTCGAGGTGCGTGGTGAGGTCTACATGCCGCGCGCGGAGTTCGAGCGCCTCAACGCCGAGCGTGCCGCCGCCGGCGAGCAACTCTACATGAACCCTCGCAACACGGCGGCTGGCTCCGTCCGCCAGCTCGACCCAGCAATGACCGCGAGCCGGCGGCCGGCGCTGTTCGCCTACCAGCTCGGCTGGGTGGAGGGCTCAACGCCCGTGACGTCACAGTGGCGTGCCCTCGAATGGTTGCGGGAGATCGGCTTCCCGACGAGCCCGCACGCGCGCCGCCTCGAGACCGTCGAAGAGGTCGAGGCCTTCTGCGCGGAGTGGAGCGGACGGCGGGACGCGCTCGAGTACGACATTGATGGCGTGGTCGTGAAGGTCGATGAGTTCGCGTACCAGCGCCAGCTCGGCATTGTTGGCCGTGAACCGAGGTGGGCAACCGCCTTCAAGTTCCCCGCCGAGCAGGCGGTGACACACCTGCGCGCCATCGAGGTGTCGGTCGGGCGCACCGGCGTGCTCACACCATTCGCAGTCCTCGAACCCGTGTTTGTCGGGGGCGCGACGGTCTCAATGGCGACCCTGCACAACGAGGCGCAGATCCGCCTGAAGGACATCCGTCCCGGCGACGACGTGATCGTGCAGCGTGCCGGCGACGTCATCCCACAGGTCGTGGGCCCCGTGCTCTCGAAACGCGAGGGCCGCGTGCTGGCAGAGTTCGAGATGCCCTCGGCCTGCCCGGTGTGCAGCACGCCCGTGCAGCGCGACCCCACCGAGGCACGCACGTACTGCCCAAACCGCGACTGTCCGGTACAGCTCTCGCGGCAGCTGGAGCATTTCGCCTCGCGGGGCGCGATGGACATCGAGGTGATGGGCGAGCAGCTTTCGTTCCGGCTGGTGCAGGACGGCTTCGTACGCACGCTGTCCGACGTGTACGCATTGCCCTCGAGACGCGCCGAGCTACTGGCGCTCGATGGCGTCGGCGAGAAGACCCTCGACGCGCTGTTCGCAAACATCGAGACTAGCAAGCGCCAGCCGCTCCATCGACTGCTGATCGGCCTGTCGATTCGGCACGTTGGGGGGGAGACAGCACGCGCTCTGGCGCGGCACTTTGGCACCATGCAGGCGTTGCGCGCAGCAAGCACCGAGGAGATCGAAGCCGTCGAGGGCATCGGCCCGATCGTGGCAGAATCGGTGCACTCTGGTCTCGACGACGAACGTACCAGCGCCCTGATCAACAGGCTGGAGGCGGCAGACGTGCGCCAGGACGAGGAGGTCGCATCGAGGGGGGGGCCGCTGGAGGGTCTGTCGATCGTCGTGACGGGGGCCCTCGATCGCTGGTCGCGCAACGAGGTAGAGGAGCTGATCAAGCGTCTCGGCGGCAAGGTGGGTTCGGCAGTCACGAAGAAGACGAACTACCTCGTCGCCGGCGACGGTGGCGGAACGAAACGCACGAAGGCCGAGCAGCTAGGGACGACCATCCTCGATGATTCCGGACTACTCGATTTGCTCACCTCGCACGGTTGGACAGAGGGTTAGCCGCCCGAGAGCTAGCAGTTCGAGAACCTAGCAGAGAGAAGTTACTGGTGACCACGCAAGTCGACATCACTCGTTACCGCGGCTACCTCCAGGAGGAAGTCGACGGGATCTTTATCTATAACACCCTGCGAGAGATCGAGGACGACGAAGACCTGAAGGACCTCTATGGGCGGATGATCGAAACCGAGCAACGCCACCTAGACCTCTGGTGCGCCGAGCTGGAGAAGGCCGGTGCGCCAACTGTGCCGGGGAAGCCGTCGCTGCGCGCACGCATCCTGATGCGCATCGCACGCACCTTCGGCGCCGACCTTATCCTTCCCGTGATCAAGAATTTCGAGACGAGCGCCGGGGACATGTACCGAGGTGACGCGGTTGCCGAGGCCGCCGGACTCGTCGAGGACGAACTGGGGCACGCGCGAGTCTTCAGCCTGCTCGCCTCGCCTCGGAACGGCGTGCGTGGCTCACTCATCGGCCGCGTCGAGAGTCGACATCGGACGCTGGGAGGCGGGAACGCGCTTCGCGCGGCTGTGCTGGGCGCAAACGACGGGCTCGTGTCCAATCTGGCGCTGGTGATGGGCGTGGCAGGCGCGAACCCCGGTCGCGACACCGTGATCCTCGCCGGGGTGGCGGGCCTGATCGCCGGCGCGTCCTCGATGGCGCTGGGTGAGTGGATCTCCGTCACGACATCCGTGGAGGCCTCGCAGGCGCGCCTCGAGGAGGAGCGCGAGGAGATCCGGCTGATGCCGGAAGCAGAGGCCGAGGAGCTGACGCTGATCTACCAGGCCAAGGGCATGCCTCGCATCAAGGCGGAAACCCTCGCGAAGGCCGTCATCGCCAACCCGGACCAGGCACTCGCGACGCTCGCACGCGAGGAGCTCGGCGTCATCCCCGAAGAGCTCGGCTCGCCGATGGCGGCGGCCGTCACATCGTTCGTCCTCTTCGCGATCGGCGCGGTCATGCCACTGCTGCCATACCTGTTCGCAAACGGCCTGCGCGCCCTGGCGGGCAGCGCGCTGCTCGCGGGCATCGGGTTGTTCATCCTCGGTGGCAGCATGACGCTGCAGACGGGTCGCAACCCGTGGTACGCGGGAGCAAGGCAGCTCACCCTCGGGCTGGCCGCCGCGGCGCTGACCTACGCCGTTGGATCCCTGGTCGGCGACATGACGGGGATCTAAGGCGAAGTCAGCCCCCGTCCGAGTCCTTCGAAGTCGTCGGCAGATTCGGTCGACCAACTTATCCACACGCCTTGTCGGAGGAATCGCTGATCGGTATAGTCACGCAAGCGGTTGTCTCTGTTCGACGACCGCTTGTCCGCTGACCTCGCCTTCCTCCCCGGAATGCAGCAGGCTCCGTGTTCAATCCGTTCGTCTCGATACTCGGGATGTTCTCGCAGGACATCGGCATTGATCTCGGCACCGCCAACACCTTGGTGGCCGTACGCGGCCGCGGGATCGTCATCGACGAGCCCTCGGTCGTGGCGGTAGATCGCGTGTCAAAGCGCATCCTGGCGATCGGCGCCGAAGCGAAGCGCATGGTCGGTCGCACGCCGTCGACGATCGTCGCCGTCCGCCCGATGCGCGACGGGGTGATTTCGGACTTCGGGGTGACACAGCGCATGCTGGGGTACTTCATCCGCTCGGTGCAGGACCGTTTCGGCGCAGCGATGCCCAAACCACGCGTGATCGTCGGCATCCCGAGCGGCGCTACGGAGGTGGAGAAGCGGGCCGTGCACGACGCGACGATCGCCGCCGGAGCGCGTTCAGCCTTCCTCATCGAAGAGCCGATGGCAGCCGCGATCGGCGCATCACTGCCGGTGATGAGCGCCTCGGGCTCGATGATCGTCGACATCGGCGGTGGCACTACCGAGGTGGCAGTGATCTCCCTCGGTGGCATCGTGGTGTCACGGTCGGTGCGCGCCGCGGGCGACGCGATGGACCAGGCAGTCATCAGCTACGCACGTCAGGTGCACAACATGCTGATCGGTGAGCGGACCGCCGAGACCGTGAAGATCCAGGCAGGATCGGCGTTCCCGCTCGACGAGGAGGGCATCATCGATCTGCGCGGGCGAGACCTCGCGACCGGGCTGCCGAAGGCCGTACCGGTCTCGACGGTTGAGCTGCGTGATGCGCTCTCGCCGGTGACGAACGAGATCTTGCGAGCGGTGCGCGCCACCATTGAGGCGACGCCGCCGGAGCTGGTGGCCGACCTGATGATGCACGGCATCGCGATGGCGGGCGGCGGCAGCATGTTGCGCGGCCTCGACCGCCGCTTGGCCATCGAGACGCGCTTCCCGGTATACGTCGCCGACGAACCGTTGCGGTCCGTAGTTCGAGGTTGCGGCGAGGCCCTCGAGGAGGCGGCGACACTCCAGACCGTGCAGGCGACCGTCGCGTCGCGCAAGCCGCTGCGCTAGGCCCGCGGGACCGCGGCGATGCTCGCAGGTCGCAATGCCGCCTGGTGCGGCGGCCTGGTGTCGCTTGGGCTGCTGCTCCTCCTCACCTCGATGCTCCCGGTCGCGCCACGCCTCGAGGAGCGCGCCGCAGAGCTGGCGGGTCCGCTTGTACAGACCTCGGCGGGCGTTCTGAGACCGATCTCCGATCTGCTACTGCACGCGGGTGAGGTTGGTGCGCTCACGAGGGAGAACGCTGCGCTGCGCTTGGAGAACGCACGACTTGAGGGCGAGGCCGCCGCCCTGCGCGAACGAGCGCTCGCGAGCACACATGTCGCGGCACTCATCGAGGCAGCGGGCACGGCCTCCGGCCGGACGCTGGCCGCGCCGGTACTCCTGCGAGACCCCTCGCCGACACGGCAGGTGCTGGTTGTCGGTCGAGGCCGGCGCGACGGAGTCGCCGTCGGTCAGCCCGCACTCGGACCGGGCCCAACGCTGGTCGGGGTGGTCACACAGGTCGAGGAACGCAGCGCGCGCGTGCGACTGCTCACGGACCGCGCCTCTGCGGTGCCTGTTTTTCTGGAGCGCTCGCGGACACCGGCGGCACTGACCGGAGACGGTGGTAGCGGCGCGCTCAAACTCGAGCTGGTGCCGGTGGGCATTGGCAGCGTCGAGGGCGACCTCGTCCTCACGTCGGCGCTCGGGGGTCAGCTCCCGGCGGGCTTGCCCGTGGGCCGCGTCACCCACGCCGTGGCTCGCGAACCCGAGCTGTTCCAGAGCATCGAGGTCGCCCCACTCACCGACTACACCCGTGTCGAGCACGTCCTGGTGTTGATCGACTTCCACGCCGGGTCCCCGTCGATGTCCCCTCCGCCAGAGACGGCGCGGTGAAGAAGTTCGCGGCTGCGGCGTGCTTGCTGAGCGTGGCGCTAGCATCGCTGGCGCAGCTGGGACTGGTCGCCTCGGTGAGTGGGAGCGTCGACGCGTGTGCGCTGCCACTGCTTCCACTCGCTGCACTGGCGGCATGGGCGGCGGTGCGTGGTCCCGTTGAAGCGTGGGCAGGGCTCCTCCCCGCACCTCTGCTCCTCGGACTCACCTCGGACGAACGCGTAGGCTGGTTCATCATCGCCCTGGCGCCGACGCCCCTGATCGCCGTGGCCCTGCGGGGACCGCACAACGCGGCGCGCACCATCGGAGTAGCCGCCTGCACGGCGGCCGCCGGCCTCGCGATCTACGCGGCACTCCTCGAAGGCGTCGCGGGGAGCGGGCGCGACCTCCTCGAGGCGCCGAGCGCACTGGGAAGAGCCTTGCTGCTGACCTGCCTGCTCGCAGCGCTCGTCAGCGTGGTGCTGTTGCCATTCCGCCCGCGCGAACGCGGGTTGTTCGGATGAATAGCGGTGGCTTCGGTTCACGCCTCCTGTTCCTGCGAGGCTTCTCCGCGCTGGCCGGCCTAGTCCTCGTGGGGCGGCTGGTACAGCTCCAGGCCATCGAGGACCCGCGCTACCGCCAGGTCGCGGCTGACGAGCGCCTGCGAACCATCGAGCTCACGCCCCCTCGAGGTCGCATCCTCGATCGCCGCGGGACCGTAGTCGCGACGAACGTGGCGGAGTACGCGCTGGCGATGATCCCCGGCGACCTGCCATCGAGCCCTGACGAGCGCCGCCTCGTTCTGGCACAGCTCGAGCGCGAGACCGGTCAGCGGTACGCGGAACTGGAGCGTCGGGCTGCCATCGGCAACACAGGCGCGGACCCGCTCGCGCCCATCCTCATCCGCAAGAACGTCAGCCACGAGGATGCCGTGCGGCTCCGCAGCACATTCGGCGCGCGCCGTGGCGTCCGCATCGAGACCAGCACAGCTCGGCAATACGCCGGCAATGAGCTGCTCGCGCACGTGCTTGGTCACGTCGCGCCGATCGCAGCCGACGAGGTCGCGGCCTACGCCGCCGAGGGCTACGCCCTTGATGCGCGCGCCGGCCAGTCGGGCCTCGAGCTCTCGTACGAGCGGATGCTTCGAGGCGTACCGGGCGAGCAGCTGGTGCGCGCCACGAACTACGGCCGCACGCTGTCGGTGCTGCGCGACACGCCTCCGCAGGCGGGCGCGGACCTTCTCCTGTCGATCGACCTGGAGCTGCAGCGTGCGACGAGGGGCGCGCTCGACGCCGGCATCAAGCACGCGCTGACCGAGTTCGACACGACGAAGTGGAAGAACCCCAACACGCCTCGGGAGGCGGGCGCCGCGGTCGTGCTCGATGTGCGCAGCGGCGAGGTGCTGGCACTCGTCTCGCTGCCCTCGTTCGAGGCGAACCTCCTCGGAAGTGCGCGCGATGACGTGGCTCTCGAGGCCGTCGTCCGCGACCCGTCGAGGCGACTGGTAGATCGAACGCACATGGAGGTACACCCACCGGGATCGATCTTCAAGCCGCTGGTAGCGGCGGCCGCTCTGCAGGAGGGCGTCGCCCGCCCCTCGACGACGATCACGAGCACGGGCGCGATCCTGATCCGCGACCAGTACCGTCCCGAGATCTACTACGTCTTTCGCGACTGGGCGGCGCACGGCTCGCTGAACCTGTACGGCGGTATCGCGAGGTCGAGCGACGTGTACTTCTACTACCTCGCGGGTGGATACGCCGAGGCGGGCCGCGCGCCGTTCGAAGGCCTCGGGGTACAACGCCTAGCGCGCTATGCGATGGCAGCAGGTATGGGTGCGCGTACCGACCTCGACCTGCCTGGAGAGGCGACCGGCCTGGTCCCCGACGCCGGCTGGAAGGAGCGCGAGTTCGACATCGAGTGGGTGCTCGGCGATACGTACACGCTGGGCATCGGACAGGGTTACCTCACCGTGACGCCCCTGCAGATGGCGGTGATGACGGCCGCGATCGCGAATGGCGGCGATGTGCTCGTACCTCGTGTGGCGGCAGCTACTCGTCGAGGCGGTGTGGACACTCCGACCCTGCGACGCATCCAGGGACACCTGCCGGTGGACCCGGCCAACCTCGAGGTAGTGCGCGAGGCGATGCGGATGGCGGCCGACCCCGGCGGGACGGCGGACCTCGGCGAGCCGGCGGGCATGACCATCGGCGGCAAGACCGGGACAGCGGAGTTCGGACAGATCGCGGCAGATGGCTCCTACGACTCCCACGCCTGGTACATCGGATTCGCGCCCTACGACCGGCCCGAGGTAGCGGTCGCGGTCTACCTAGAGCACGGCATCGGGGCGGCGCACGCGGCCCCGACCGCACGCGCCATCCTCGAGGCGTACTTCCGGCTGCGTGACGCCGCGCTGGTGAACGGCCTCAATGCGGGCGCCTGGCGGGCACAGTGAGGGGGCCGCAATGAGGCTGATGCGCCTCGATCCATGGCTGATTGTCGGTGTGGCCGGGTTGCTCGGTCTCGGCGTGCTGGCGGTCGCCTCGACCGGTGCTTCGCGAGGGGTGGAGTTCACCATCCGGGCCGGCCCAGGACTGCGCCAGATCACCATCGGCGGTCTGGGGGTGCTGGCCCTCATCGGCACGGCGCTGTTCGACTACCGCCTGCTGAGGCGAATCGCACCGCTGGCCTACTTCGGCACGATCGTCGTGCTCATCGCCGTGCTCGCGGCGGGCATCGCGACCCACGGCTCACGTCGCTGGCTCGACCTGGGTCAATTTTCGTTTCAGCCCTCCGAGGTGGCGAAGCTCGCCCTCGTGCTCGCGCTGGCCTCGTTGCTCGCCAACCGCGAACCACGAGGGTTGGTGCTGGTGCTCTCGATGACGCTCACGGCCGTCGTTGCGTTGCTCGTGCTGGTGGAACCGGACACCGGCACCACACTGGTCGTCGCGCTGGCCTGGCTGGCGATGGTGATCGCGGCTGGCACACCTTGGCGTAGCCTCGGCGGCCTGTTGGCGACGACCCTCGGGGTAGTGCCGATCGCATTTGCCCTTGCGGTGCCGGCGTACCAGCGAGAGCGACTCGCGGTCTTCCTCGACCCCGCGCGCGACCCGCTCGGCAGCGGCTTCAACATCCGCCAGGCGGAGATCGCGATCGGCTCCGGCGGGCTGAGCGGAAACGGGGTCTTCGACGGCTGGGGCGGCACCGAGTCCGCGCTCACGCACGTCGCCGCGCGCGCCTCGGACTTTGTCTTCGCGCAGGTGGGCGAGGACCTCGGGCTGGCGGGCACGCTCGCGGTAGTCGTGCTGTTCGGCGTCGTCGCCTGGCGCGGCTACAGCGTCGCGATGAGCGCGCCCGATGAGTTCGGGCTGCTGCTGGCGGCGGGACTCACTTCGATGGTGGTGGGGCAGGGCCTGATGCACATCGCCGTGAACCTGAGGTTGTTCCCGGTAACTGGGATCACGCTGCCGTTCGTGTCCGCGGGTGGCACCTCGCTGCTGGTAACCTGCGTGGCGATCGGCCTGATCGAGAGCGTCGCGGCCCACCGAGCGCCCTCGGGAGGCTGGGGCCGCATCGGGAAGTGACGCGATGTCCGGTAATCAGCATGTGACGAGCTGTACCTACGCTGGCCGCATGTCGAATAACGTACAGGTACGTCCCGCGTCGGCCGCGGACGCGCCATTCCTCGCCTGGGTCATGCAGGAGGCCGACCGCATGGGTGGAGCGGTTGGCTCCACAGACCTGATCTGCAACTTCGGCGAGCCCGGACGACTCGACTTTCTCGTCCGACTCGCCGTCTCGGACGTTGATTCCGGCTACCACTACCGCCGCTTCCTCGTCGCGGAGTCAGGCGGCATATGCGGTGCAGCACTCATGGGGTACGCGCCCGATGAGCTGGCCGGTTCGTTCGAGGCGGTCGTGCGCCGCGAAGGTGCCCTTGCGGGCTGGGACCAGACCCAGCCCGCCACCGCCCTGGCGCGGGAAAGTCGGTACAGCTCAAGCCGATACTTCCGGATCACGATTCCCGGCGACGCGCTCCGCGTCGAGTGGGTCACGACACGCCCGGAATATCGAGGACAAGGACTGAATCGGCGGCTGCACGATGCCATCTTCGGGCGGTCGCGGGCATCCGGACTCCGGACGGCCCACGTGGGAACCGCCATCGGAAACGAGCCTGCAATTGCGGCATACCGGTCGGCGGGCTTCGAAGCCTTCGCCGAGGCTCGCCACGTCGACTGGGGAGCGACGTACGGACACGTCGGTATCGTCTTCTTCAGGCGAGACCTCTAGGGACGGGGCGCAACAGCCTCGCACGACCCCGTGACGAAACGAAGGGCCTCTTTCGAGGCCCTTCCTACTATCTCGCCAACAGCGAAAGCTAGGTCAGCACCGGCTCCGCCGGTGGGGCCTCAGCGTCAGCGGGCTGAGCCTTGGTGGCCACGACCTTGCCGTCTTCGTAGTCAAGCTGGACTGCATCGCCCTCGTTGAACGTGCCGTCGAGGACCTTGTCGGAGAGCATGTCCTCGATTTCGTTCTGGATGACGCGGCGCAGCGGCCGTGCCCCGAACACCGGGTCGAAGCCCTCGGTGCCCAGGTGGTCGAGCAGCGCGTCGGAGACGACGAGGGTCATGTCCTTCTGCTTGAGGTTGTTCCGCACGTCCGCCAGCTCGAGGTTGACGATCTTGCGAATGTTGTCGGCACTCAGCGCGTGGAACACCACGGGCTGGTCGATGCGGTTCAGGAACTCCGGCCGGAAGACGCGCTTCATCGACTCGGTGACCTGGTCCTTCATCCGGCGGTACTGGTCCTCGGCGTTCTTGATCTCGTCGCTGGCGACTGAGAAGCCGAGTCGCGAGTCCTTGCGGATGAGGTCGGACCCCACGTTGGAGGTCATGATGATGATCGTGTTGCGGAAGTCGACCTTGCGGCCCTTCGCGTCGGACAGGTGCCCGTCGTCGAAGATCTGCAGCAGCATGTTGAAGACATCCGGGTGTGCCTTTTCGATCTCGTCGAGAAGGATCAGGCAGTAACCGCGGCGCCGCACCAGGTCGGTCAGCTGACCGCCGTCGTCGTAGCCCACGTAGCCCGGAGGCGAGCCCACGAGTCGCGAGACCGTGTGCTTCTCCATGAACTCGGACATGTCGAGGCGAACGATATTGTCCTTCGACCCGAACATGAACTCGCCGAGCTGCTCGGCGAGGTATGTCTTACCAACGCCGGTGGGCCCGAGGAACATGAAGGTGCCAATGGGGCGCTTCGGGTCCTTGAGGCCGGCACGCGCTCGACGCACGGCCTTGGCAACGGCATCGACTGCCTCGTCCTGGCCGATGACCTTGCCCTTGAGGTGCTGCTCCATTTCGAGGAGACGAGTGGACTCCTCGGAGGCGATGCGGGTCAGGGGAATACCCGTCCACATCGAGACCACGTCGCGGATGTCTTCCTCGGTCACGACCGGCTGGTCGCCGGTGCGCTCCGACTGGACCTCCTGCTCGAGCTCCTCGAGCTTGGACTGCAGCCGCACCTCACGCTCGCGGAGCTCCGCGGCGAATTCGTACTGCTGGCTGGCGATGGCCTGGTCCTTCTCGCGTCGCAGCGCCTCGAGGCCCTTGGTGGCCTCGCGGATGGTGGGCGGCGTGGAGTAGCGGCGGATGCGCACGCGCGCCGAGGCCTCATCGACAAGGTCGATGGCCTTGTCGGGCAGGAAGCGCTCGGTGACGTAGCGCGAGGAGAGTTCGGACGCTGCGCGCAGCGCCTCGTCCGAAATCGTCAGCTTGTGATGCTCCTCATACGCGGGGCGGATGCCCTTGAGGATCTCGAAGGTGTCATCGATGGTCGGCTCGTCGACACGGACAGGCTGGAACCGGCGCTCGAGGGCGGCGTCGCGCTCGATGTGCTTGCGGTACTCGTCCAGCGTAGTCGCACCGATGGCCTGGATCTCGCCTCGGGCCAGCGCGGGCTTGAGGATGTTCGCGGCATCAACTGCGCCCTCGGCCGCGCCCGCACCGACGAGCATGTGCAGCTCATCGATGAAGAGGATGCAGCTGTCCGAGGAGCGAATCTCCTCGATGACCTTCTTCAGGCGCTCCTCGAACTCGCCACGGTACTTCGTGCCTGCGACCAGCAGGCCGATGTCGAGGGTCAGCATGCGCTTGCCGAGGAGAGTGTCCGGCACATCACCGGCGATGATGCGGTGGGCGAGGCCCTCGGCGATGGAAGTCTTGCCAACACCTGGTTCGCCGATGAGGACGGGGTTGTTCTTGGTACGTCGCGACAGGATCTGCACGACGCGCTCGATCTCGTTCTCGCGCCCGACGACCGGGTCGAGCTGTCCCGCGCGCGCGGCAGCGGTCAGGTCGACACCCAGCTGGTCGAGGGTGGGCGTGCGCGCCTGGCGCCCGCCAGCCGTGGCAGCAGCCTGCTGCGGCTGGGTCTGAGCAAGGATGCGAGTGGTCTCGGCGCGGACACGCTCGAGGTTCACGCCCAGGCTTTCGAGGACGCCGGCGGCGATCCCTTCGCCCTCTCGCACCAGGCCGAGGAGCAGGTGCTCCGTGCCGATGTACGAGTGGTTGAGGCGACGAGCTTCGTCGACCGCCAGTTCGATGACCTTCTTGGCGCGAGGCGTGAGCCCGATCTCACCGGAGGTGGAGCGGTCGCCGCGGCCGATGATGAACTCGACGGCCGAGCGAACCTTGTTCAGCTCAACGCCGAGGTTGCCGAGCACCTTGGCAGCCACGCCATCGCCCTCGCGAACGAGTCCGAGGAGCAGGTGTTCCGTGCCGATGTAGTTGTGGTTGAAGCGCTGGGCTTCCTCCTGCGCCAGGGTCAAGACGCGGCGGGCACGCTCTGTGAACTTGTCGAATCGGTCAGCCATCGAGGACTCCCGTCGTTCCTGATCAAGGCTAACACACGCCTTTCGGAGGTTCGACCCGACGCTGTCCGCCCATTCGGGCAGGTACGTCGAAGGGCCCGCTCTGTATGCCAATGATTGTGGCGCGCGGCGCGAGTGGTTAGTGGGGACTTCCCTACGCAGTTCGAGGGACGGCCGATCACCGCCCGAACGAGCGAGACAGCGCCCCCGAATCGAAACGGGAGGGGCCCCGCGATTGCGAGGCCCCTCCCGTCACTTACGTCGAGTGTCGCCACTACGGGGTTTGAGGCCCTGCGTCCTCGGCAGGCGCTTCAGGGGTTTCGGCGGAGGCCGGCTCCGCGTCAGCGGTGGCCACTGCGAGGGTCTCGGCTGCAGTGGCTTCAACCGCGGGGCCTTCAGACTCCGCGTCCGCGGACACAGCCACCTCGACAGCAGGAGCGTCACCTCGAGACTCAGCCGCTTCGAGGGCCGCCTGGGCCTGCGCCATCGCCGCCGCCATCGCGGTCAGCGGGGCGGCCTCTGGCTCACGCATACGCTGCTCGCCGCCGCCTGTCTCCTCGCGGACGACGGGGGCGGGAACGGCCGCTCCACGAGCTGCCTCGCTCCGACGACCTTCGAGGCGGGCGTCCATTCCAGCGGTCTCGCCGGGGAAGGCTTCTTTGGCCTCCTCAGGCAGCGACATCACGCGGCCGCTCTGGTCGAACTGCCAGCCCTTTTGCTCGCCCTCGCCACGTGCTTCGTTGAGCGAGAGGCCGAGGCGGTGTCGGTCGTGCTCGATGCGCACGATCTTCAGCGGCACCACGTCGCCCTCCTCGACCACCTCCTGCGGGTGGGCGATACGGCGGTCGACGAGCTCCGAGACGTGTACGAGGCCCTCGACGGGCCCGGGCAGGCGCGCAAACGCGCCGAACGCCACGAGCTTGGTGATCACGGCGGGCACCACGTCGCCCACCTGGTAGCGAGTGATCAGCTGCTCCCACTGCTCGGGTGCGGCACGCCGGATCGAGAGCGCGATCTTCTTGGTCTCGCGGTCGACGCGCATGACGTAGACCTGCACCTGCTGACCGATCCGAAACATCTCCTCGGGATTGACGTTGCGATCCCAGGAGAGTTCAGAAAGGTGGACGAGTCCGTCCGCGCCACCAAGGTCGACGAAGACACCGAAGTTGCGGATGGAAGTGATGGTGCCAGTGCGCACCTCGCCCTCGGCGAGCTCGTCGAGGAGGCGCTCCTTCTGCTCGGCGCGGTACTCCTGGAGAGCGGCGCGCTCGGAGAGGATGACGCGGTTCCGCCGGCGGTTGATCTCGATGACCTTCAGTCGAAGGCCACGGCCCACCTGCGCGGAGAGCGGGTTCGAGGCGTCGGCACCCGGCTTGGCGCCCACGACCTGTGACATCGGGATGAAGGCGTTGACGCCCTCGACGTTGGCGAGCAGACCGCCCTTGTTGAAGCCGGTGACTTCAGCCTCGAAGATCTCGCCGCTTTCGAAGCGCTCCTGGAGGACTCGCCAGCCCTGCTCGCCACGCGCGCGGTCCACCGAGAGCAGGACCTGGCCCTCTTCTGTTTCCGGTTGCACGACGAAGACAAGGATGGGGTCGCCGACGACCATCTTCGACAGCGGGTCGGCGCCAAGCGAGTGCATCTCGCTGGTGGGGACGATGCCCTCCGACTTCGACCCGATGTCGACGAGGATGCCATCGCGATCGGTGCGCATGACGCGCCCCTCGACGACCTCGCCTCGGCGCAGGGTACGCGGTTCCGAGATCCCTGCACTCTCGAGGAGTGCAGCCATGTCCATGATCTCGTCTTCAATGATGGGGTTGGTCAAGTTCCAAGGCCTCCGGTGATGAGATGTCCCGGAGCCGACACGAGGTCAACAGGTCGGGCAAGCGCGGATGATATCACGGTCGACCGAGGTTGGACGTGAGGCGAGCACTCGAATGTGCCGTCGTGATTGCCCTGCGTGAAGTCACTCTGACAGGCTACGAGAGGCATGGTCGAGGCGGGCGACTCAGGAGTTCAAGGAGAAAGCAGGCCGGGCCGCCTGCTTCGTCCTCCTGCAGCAACAGGATGACGAAGCAGGCGGCCCGGTAAATCCTGGCGGTGGCCTATTTTCCACGCCCAGTTGCCCGGGGAGTATCGTCAGCGCTACAGCGTTTCACTTCCGTGTTCGGGATGAGAACGGGTGGGTCCGCTGCGCTCTAACCACCAAGGCGCACAGTATCGCAGTTCGAACCGTAGTTAGGCAAGGGCAGTCGCCCTCTCTGGAGGCGATCATCACGAGGACACTCGCGATTCAAGCCGGCTAGCGCGCTAACCCCTCGCGTTCACGCGCTAGCGGGGCCGTTTCCCCCATGCCTCTGCCAGGGGACAGCGTCCCGCTGTCCGGTCTCTCTCCCCGCAATTTCGCCAGCAGACTGGTACCGCTCGTGGGTAGTGCGTCAGTCTGAAACCGGCTAGCTCTTCCCGATCCGAACTAGATTCACCATCGCCGCTCCGCCCTCGCAGGGTGGACTTGCCTGGCACTTTTTTACCGCCATCTCTTTCCAGATAGCGAGGTGGTGACATCCGTCAGGGTGCTTCAGGTCCTCTCGGAGCGCGACCGATCGCCCTCGCTCCTTCGTTGCGAGGGCGATCGGTCTGTTAGCAAATCTGTTAGCAAGCACAGTACCGGACATCTAGAAGGGGCCCTCGCGGGCCCCTTCTAGATTCGAATGATTGGTAGCGGGAGAGGGATTCGAACCCCCGACCTTCGGGTTATGAGCCCGACGAGCTACCGCTGCTCCATCCCGCGACGTCTCACAAACCGACAACCGAGCACGCTCGAGATGCCCCGAGGGGACCTCGAAATGTGCGACGGCACCTTCACACCGAATACTGCGCGAGCAGTGCGAGTAACGAGCATATCAGACGTGGCCGCCAGGCTCCTCGAAGAGGTGCCTAGCGAGATAGCGAAGTGCCTGATAAAGGGTCAAGCCCTCGTCCATTAGTACCACTTAGCTGCACGCATTGCTGCGCTTCCACTTGTGGCCTATCAAGCGGGTGGTCTGCCCGCGGACTTACCTGGTTGACCCAGTGGGAGGCCTCATCTTGAAGTTGGCTTCGCGCTTAGATGCTTTCAGCGCTTATCCGTTCCGGACTTGGCTACCCGGCGATGCCCCTGGCGGGACAACCGGTACACCAGAGGTCCGTCCACCCCGGTCCTCTCGTACTAGGGGCAGCTCTCCTCAAGCCTCCTGCGCCCACAGCGGATAAAGACCGAACTGTCTCACGACGTTCTGAACCCAGCTCGCGTACCGCTTTAATGGGCGAACAGCCCAACCCTTGGGACCGG
>SHYS01000026.1 GCA_009692685.1 Dehalococcoidia bacterium | reverse complement strand
CTCGACCTGTTCGTGCCGCCGTTCCAGCGCCAGACGGCGCAGGAGTGGTTCGAGCAGGCGGAGAAGCTGCACCTGACGTTCGCCCTCGTGCAGACCGTGGACGATCTCTTCTCGTGCCCGCAACTCGAGGCACGCGACTTCATGCGCACGATCCCCGGCCCGCGCGGCTTCGACGTCCGCGTGCCGGGCCGCCCGTTCCGCCTCGAAGGCGGGCCTGCCGAGGCTGACCGGCCGTGGTCTGAGGACCTCGGCGAGCACACGGTCGAAGTCCTGCATGAATGGCTCGGTGCACCGAGCGAGTAGGGGTCTGCTATGACCACAGAGCGAAAGAGCGGGGAGCGGAAGATCACCGCGTTCCTCGGTAACCCGGACCGGCCGGACATCGGCAACGCGATCCATTCGACGGATGGCGCGAAGGAGTACGGCTATCAGGCTGCGCTCGTCGGTGGGGCGACAGTCTGGGGCTGGGCATCCCCCGCCATCCTCGGCGCACTGGGAACGGGCTGGTTGGATCACGGCTGGGTGGAGATCGCGTTCCGCCGGCCGACGTACCCCGGCGACGAGCTGACGATCTCCGTAACACCGGAGGCCGACCACTGGCTGCTGCGGATCACGGCGGCGGACGGCCACGACCGTATCAGCGGCGAACTCGGCCTCGGCGACGCGCCGTGGCTCGACACGCTGACGCAGACGCCGCTGCGCCCCGCCGAGGCGGAAATGCGCGTACACCCGACACTCATCCCGGAGATTGCACCGATCGGGCGGCAGTTGGCACCCCTCGGCGGCCCAGAGGGTATCCGCGGCTCCGAGGAGTTCGTGAAGGACCACCAGGAGGCCGACCACGCGCTGTTCCGTGGCCCAGGCGCGCGGCTCCACCCGGCGTGGGTGGCGGCGCGTCCGATCAGGGTGCTGCATCACACATATGACTACGGTCCGGCGATTCACGCGAAAAGCCATATCCAATGGCTGGCGCCTGCCGCAGGAACTCCCGACCTTGTCACGACGGCGACGTTCCACGAGACCTACGAGCGGAAGGGCCATCACTACGGCATCTTCGACTGCTCGACGTACGAGGGCACCGGTCGCGAACTGATCCGCCAGCGCCACACGACCGTCTTCGCGCTCGCGAAGCGCGGCACGACCGAGGGCTAACGACAGGCAGGGGCAGGACGATGGCCGGAGCACTCGACGGCACACGCGTACTCGATATCTCCACCACGACGGCGGGGGCGTGGTGTACGCGCATGCTCGCGGCGCTCGGCGCGGACGTCGTGCTGGTGGAGGCGCCCTCGGGGCACCCGCTACGCGCGATCGCACCGTTCAGCGTGGACGGCAGCAGCATCCCGGCTGCTTACTGGCTTGCCGACAAACGCTCCGTCACACTCGACCTCGACAGTGCCGAGGGGCAGGCGACCTCCCGCAAGTTGGCGGGGCGCGTCGACATCCTCGTGTCGTCCTACCGGCCTTCGGAACTGGCCGATCGGGGTCTGCGCTACGCGGACTTCGGTGTGCCCGCGCTCGTCATGGGGCACGTCACCCCGCACGGTATGGACGGGCCGCTGGCCGAAGTGCCAGGCAACGACCTGACGGATGCCGCCCGCAGCGGGTGGGCTTCGATCAACGGCAACGCCGACCGCGAGCCGCTGAAACCGGCGGCGTGGGGTGGCTCGATGTGTACGGGGGTCGCCGCTGCGGGAGCGATCGTCGCAGCCATGTTCCATCGTGATCGTCACCCGGGTGAAGGCCAGGAAGTCGACGTCGCGGAGGTCGAGGTGCTGGCGGGCATGTTCGCGCCAGCGCTCGCCCGCTCCACGTATGCCAACGACGCGCACAAGCGGCGTGACGCCTCGGATACGCTCGGCGGGCCGGTACAGGTGAAGGACGGGCACTTCGCGCTGACGCTGTCTCGTGCACATTTCTGGCGCGACGCGATGAACCTTCTCGGGCTCCCCGACCTCGCCGAGGATCCACGGTGGAGTGCCTCGTTCTACCGCCAACAGCACAAGGACAAGTACGTCGACCGTGTGACCGAGGCGATGGCGCAGTGGAACAAGGCGGACCTGTTCGAGGAACTTGCCGTGCGTCGCGTGGTCGCCGGGCCGGTGCTGACGATGGCTGAACTCGCCTCGAACGAACACCTGCGCGAGCGCGGCTTCTGGATGCAACCCGAGGGCGACACCACCGCGCCAGAGATGCCCGGCGCGCCGTTCAAACTCGGCGACACGCCGCTCACCCTGCGGCACGCCGCGCCCGCGTCCGGTGCGCACACCGACGAGGTGCTGCGCGAGATCGAGGTGTCCTCATGACGCCGCCACTGACGGCGGGGCCGCTGCACGGGACGCGCGGCATCGTGCTGACCCAGGCGTGGGCGGGCAACTGGTGTACGGCGCTCCTCGGAATGATGGGCGCGGACGTGATCCAGGTGGAGTTCCGAGGGCGCCTCGACTCCTGGCGGGGCGACTACAGCGCCCCGATCATGGCGGGTATCCGCGACATCTCGACGGCAGAGCACTCGTGGAACTGCAACCCGCTCTACAACTCGGTGAGCCTGAACAAGCGCTGCATCATCCTCGACCTCGGCACGTCTCAGGGAGTCGAGGTGTTCCGGCGCCTCGTCGTGTACGCGGATTTTGTCGCGGAGAACTTTTCGCCACGTGTCCTTGGGAACCTCGGGATCGACTATGACGCGCTGGCGAAGATCAAGCCGGACATCATCGTGGCGAGCCTCTCGGCCTACGGGCACGACGGGCCATGGGCGAATGTGCCCGGCATCGGCGGGACTATCGAGCCAACGGCGGGGCAGTCTGCGCTGCTGGGATACGCCGACGGCCCACCGCTGAACTCGGGCCAGATGTACCCCGACCCGATCGCTGGGCTGTACGGCGTCCTTGGCATTGTGGCGGCGCTGCACCACCGCGAACGCACCGGCCGAGGGCAGTACGTGGACCTCTCGATGCAGGAGTCGAACCTCTCGATCGTGGGTGATGCCGCACTGGAGTTCACGACGAACGGCACGCAGCGCCCGCGCCTCGCCAACCGTCACACGACATTCGCCCCACACGGGGTGTTCGCCACGCTTGGCGTCGAGCGGTGGCTGGCCCTCGCGTGTGAATCCGAAGCGCAATGGGCTGGGCTGTGCGAGGTCGCCCGTCACCCCGAATGGCGCACCGACCCGCGCTTCGCGACGAACACCGCGCGCAAGGCGAATGAGGAAGCCCTCGAGACCGCGATCGCGGCGTGGACGGCCGAGGCTGACCGCGACGACCTCGCGGCACGCCTCGTTGCGGCGGGGGTGCTGGCAGCGCCGGTGCTGGACGCCCTCGAGGTCGCGCAGGACGCACACCTGCGCGCGCGGAACGTCGTGCAGGAGGTAGACCACCCGGAGGTGGGGCGCCGCCTACAGTCGACGTTGCCGATGCACTTCAGCCGCACGCCCGCGGACATCGTGCGGCACGCGCCGCTGCAGGGGCAGCACACGTACGAGGTGCTGGAAGAACTGCTGGGCATGGGCGCAGCCGAAGTGGACGAACTGGTACGCCTCGGCGTGTCGGGTATAGGCCTGCCGGACGGCGTTGATGTGGGGGCTGTCTGATGGAATACGAGTACATCCGCACCGAGCAGGCAGGCCGGGTGCGTCGGCTGATCCTCAACCGCCCGCAAGCGCGCAACGCACAGAGCCGCCGCCTCACCGAGGAACTCGACGACGCGTTCCAGGCGGCGGAGGACGACCGCGACACGGGTGTCGTCGTGCTCATGGGTGAGGGCGACCACTTCTCGGCTGGCCATGACCTCGGTACTCCTCAGGAGGTCGCGGACCGCGAGGCGCGCCCGCAGCAGGGTGGCCTGCGCGGTCGATATGGGCGCTCGTATGACCTGAACATCGAGGCGAACCTGCGCTGGCGGAACCTGCGCAAGCCAACGATCGCAGCAGTGCAGGGGTACTGCATCTTCGCTGGTTGGGCGATCGCCTCGGCTTGCGACATCATCTTCGCGGCAGCCGACGCGATGTTCTTGCCCGCCAACTTCCAGTACTTCTCTGTGCCGTGGGACCTCGGCTCACGCAAGGCGAAGGAGGTCCTCTTCGAGTCGCGCTTCCTTTCGGCGCAGGAAGTCCTCGACCTCGGCTTCGTCAATCGCGTGATTCCACGCGCCAACCTCGACGCTGAGGTGATGGCGTACGCCGCGCGTGTGGCCGAGAACGACCCCTTCCAGTTGTGGATGACGAAGAAGGCGATCAACCAGGCGGAGGACGCCCAGGGCTTCACCGCCCACATCCACGACGCCTTCAACCTGCACATGATGTCCTCGATCGGCGAAGGCGATCCGGACTACGCCCTGCGTAAGCCCGAGGGCCAGCGCCGTCGGCCGATGGTGCAGCGCGCCATGGAGAACTACGAGCACTACCGCCAGTCCGGGCAGGTACAGCAGTAGTAGTCACGCGTCTCGGTCCCCGCCGTATCCTCGATCCATGCCCTATCGGGAGCGATCGAGGTGCAGCATGGCCGATGACCCACAGGCGATGAAGCAGGCTGAGGCGTTGCGCGAACGCGCACTGCATCGACTGGCCGCTTCGATGTACTACTGGATCTGCACCACGCGGCCGGATGGTCGCCCGCATACGGCGCCGGTATGGGGCGTCTGGCTGGACGGTGCGCTCCACTTCGGCACGCGCGGGCAGAAGGCGCGGAACCCCGAAGGGCTTCCGTACGCGATCGCGCACATCGATTCGAACGATGGCGTGGCAATGGTTGCGGGGACGGTGACGCCTATCGACGATCGCGAGGGCATTTGGCGCATCCTCGAAGCCGAGCACGAGAAGTACGGCATCGAGGTGACCGAGGGATCTGGTCCGTTTCGCTGCTACCGCCTGGAGCCCGAGGATGGGTGGGCGTGGCTCGACAACACCACGGTGAAGGTCGATGCGTGCGGGCGAGGCGGCACGGCCGCTGCGCGTGAGTCTGGGCCGGCACCGGAGACGCAGACCAGCCGCCCGTAGGCGGCTGGTTGGGCGGACTCGATGGGGCTCGATGGCCCTCGGACGTCATCTACGCGACGGGGGCGACGAACTTCGTGGTGAGTTTCGAGGCGTTGTCGAAGAAGACCTGCAGGCTAGGGTTGTAGCGGAAGAACATGTCTGCTTTGAAGCCGTCCTGCAGTTCGTTGCGGTGGATCGGCTCGTCGAAGCGCAGGTCGAGAGTGTTCAGGGTCCAGTCGAGGGACGCGTGGCCGTGCTGATTGATGTCGTCCAGCATGCCGCGCCAGACGTCCGGCTCCATGTCGATGACGAAGTCGGCGTCACGGCGGTGGTTCTCATCGACCTCGCGGATCTCGTGGATGTTGAGCACGTCGAAGTTGGTGCTGATGTGCTTGTCGCCACACTTGAAGACGATGACGGCGTTGAGCCGCCCGAACTTCTTGTACGTCGGGTCTTCTTTCGTGATGTCCGCGAGCGCCTGGAACCACTCGACGGATGGGAACGCGAGGTCGGCCATGTCAGTCCTCTTTCGGTGCTGCCACGCGGGCACTTTCAGACTAGAAATCGATGGGTGGTCCGGGATCCTGCGCCGCGCTGAATGGCGTGAGTTTGTTCAGATGGCGCATGGGCTCGGCCTCAGGCGTGCGCGCCATCTGGTCCTCCACCATCCGCTTGTACATCGGGTCGATCGAGCGCAGCGCGTCCACCTCACTGTGTGTCACGGCGAACGCCGAGGGCTGCCGTTTGATCGAGGCGGCCTGGCAGATCTGGCACGCCGCCGACTCGGCCCTCCCGGAGCGCACGAGCGCTTCGAAGACGGCCCCGCAGGCCTCGCAGCGGTAGGTGTAGAGCGGCACGCGGTTCTCGTGTCTCGCCTAGGCCTGCGGCCGTGGCGCCATGCCGGAGAGCATTCCCTGAAACGCGCTCGACAGTGACTTGCTGCGGTCGAGGTTCGCCTGCTTACAGCGCGACAGGTACATCTTCACGAAGTCCTGGAGCATTCGGCGGACGACCTTCATGCCCTCGTCCATCCCGGCGACGCTGCCGCCAAAGATGATCGCGAGCGCCTCGGTCAGCACGGGGTCGCGGAGGTCGCGTGCCTGCGCGAACTCGACACCGCCGAGCCAGACTTGAAATCCGATCACGAGCTCCGGCTTCTTCGAGATCGCGAAGCGGATGTGATCGACGGCGTAGGCCGCGGCGCGCATCCGGTCCGGGATCAGCCGGGCCGCCAGCACGCGGTCGACCTCGCTCGGCCCGTGGACGGCGAGGTAGCGCAGGATGGTGGTGTCCAGAGCGTTGCGGACGAACCACATGCCAAGGACGGTCTGGGACCAGCCCGCATAGGTCTCCATGATCGCGCGGTTCATACCGCCAGGGCTCTCCAGCATCATGCCGCCGCCGTTAAGCATGGCGCGCTTGCGGTAGCCCTCGAACATGCGCGCGGCGTCGTATGTCGCCGTGGAGAGGTACAACTTCACTTCGTGGTACCCGGGGCTGAGGTTCTGGAGCCAGCCGGAGACGACCTCGGTCTCAACGGAGGCGTGCTGCGAGAGTTCTGTCGCCACCTGACAGATCGCGAGTTCGACATCACCGGGCAGGTCGTAGGCGGTGTCCCATGGCACATCGGTCGCTGTTGACCAGCGGCGGGAGATGCCCTCTTCGTAGAGCCGGCCAGCACATTCGGCCCACTGCTCGTGCTTGTCCTGGAGGTAGTAGCCGCCGATGGAGCCCGCACCGGGCGCGGGGTAGGCGCCGCGCGGCAGCCGGTTGCGGAAGGGGATGTGGTCGGGCACCTCGGCGTACACGCCGACGTTGAGGGCATCGATCGTCATACCGCCGCCGAACGGCTCGACCCGCGCCTTGATACCCCAGCCGAGTGTCTTGTCCATCCACGAAAGGTCAGGCGCGTCTGGGACGGGGTTGCCGTCGAGGTCGCGCTGGCCGGTCGGGGGCGCCTGCTGCTGGACCATGGAGCCTCCGATGACGCCTGAGGCGTCGGTGCGGGGAGCGACGGACGCGCCGGTGCACGCCCTCCGCGGGACTCGAGGGCTGCGTTACGCCGAGACGTACGCCGCGAGTGTGGCGTTCGCGCGGCCGTTTTCGAAGCGGTCACCCAGTCCAGCCACCTTGATGCGCTGGACGTATTCCTTGACCTGGCGCTGACGGACGGCGAGCGCGATCTGGCCACCCTCCTCGATCGAGGCTGCGTCAGAGCCGCCACCGAGCAGGATCGCGAGCGCCGCGTTCGACGGCGTGCCGCGCTGCGCCGGATTCTGTCCGCCGGTCCCGGCGACCAGGCCCAACTCGATCTCATCGAGGTAGGAGTGGATCTCTTCCTTGCGCTGCGGGTCGGTCTGCGCGAGATACTGCAGGTGCATGACGCCGAATGCCACGTGGCGCGACTCGTCCGAGGCGGCGAGCCGGTAGATCGCCTTCTCGGCGTCGTTGTAGGACATGCGCTCGCCCATCCGGAAGATCGAGAGCACGAGGCCCTCACCGGAGATGTGCAGGCGGGCGGACATTTCCGTGAAGTCACGGGCGGAGTCGATAGCGCCACCGGAGAGGGCGACGTTCGTAGTCTGCGACATGAGGCCACCGCCGTTGGCGAAGGCACGCTTGCGGAAGACGTCCATGTGGCGCGCCTCGTCCATGATCTGGGAGATCAGGAACATGCGCGGTTCGTAGTAGTCCGGGGTTGTTTCGGAGATCCACTTGCCGGGGACGTCGCCCGCGACGAACTCGACCTCGGTGAGGAACGTGGCGAGCTGGCACTCGGCGCGCTCGATGTCGTCCGGGAGTTCTTCCATCGTCTCCCACGGGACGTCGACAGCAGAGGACCACTGGCGCTGGACGGCCTCTTCGTACAGTTGTGAGGCGTTCTTCAGCCAGATGTCGGCCTTGGTGCGAATCGAGTAGTTGCCGATGCGGGCAGCATTCGGTCGCGTGGTCGCGCCTCGAGGTCGCCCGGTCATGTTGTCGGACCAGTCCGGGATCTGCGCGAACGGGCCGCGGTCGATGTCCTGCAGGAGCAGGCCACCGGCCTCGGCGTTCGAGTTGATCTGTGCGCCGAAGGTCTCGCGCGGCAACAGCCAATCGAGGCGGTAGCCGTTCTTGCGGCCTTCCTCCATCAACTGCTGGAAGGTGGTGATGTACTTCTCGGACTTCACCTCGGTCGCCATCGATGTCCCTCGCAGTCCTGCGCACGCAGCAATCCAACGGCCGCCGCGCGTCCCAATCAGTGTGAGCATACAAGGTGTATGCGTAGCCTGTAAATAGGCGCGAGATAGTTCATTCCTGCACAAGCGCATCACGGGGATCGCCAGCGTGGGCGCGGGATTCGAGGCACGCGCAGACTCTCGCGTCCGGTTCATACGGAAGGTGAGTGTTATGGTGCCGCTTCGTTGGTCGGGGTCACCCGGTTACTTCGATCCGGGGGCAACATGAGGGCGATCGCGCACCGCCTGCCGGTGCACTACGGCTGGCTCCTCGTGTGCGCCGCCGTCATCTGCAACACCGTGTCCAACACGGCGACGTTCTGGGCCGTCGGCCTGTGGATTCCGGCGATGGCGGACGACTTCGAGGTCGATCGCACGCCGGTGGTGACGGCGTTCATGGCAGGGCAGGCGGTCTCCGCGTTCGTGGGGCCGTTCATCGGTCGGTACATCGATCAGCACGGGTCGCGTGGGACGCTGCTGGCTGGCTCGGTGCTTCTTCCAGCGACTCTCGTCATCACCTCGTACGCGGACGGGCTCGGGATGCTGTTCCTGGGTTGGTCGCTGGTTGGCCTGACGCGCGGCCTCACGCAGCCGATCCCCTTCAACTGGCTGATGACGCGATGGTTCGATGGCCGCCAGCGTCAGTCCGCGATCGGCATCGTCACGATCGGGTTCAGCCTGGGTGGGGCGACGCTGCTCCCGCTCTTCGACAGCGTGCAGCGCTCGAGGAGTTGGCCGGTGACGATGCAGATCCTGGCGGTGACGCTCCTCGTGGTGCAGGGCCTGACCGCACTCCTGTTCGTCCGCGACCGTCCGAGCGACCTCGGCCTAGAGCCGAGCATCGGCAAGAGCGACCGCGGTCGCGTGCTGATCGCCGCCGAGGACGACTGGGGCTTCACGGCAGCGGCGGCACTGCGGAGCCTGCCGTTCTGGCTGCTGGGCGTGGGGATGATGCTGTTCTTCATGGGGCAGGGTTCCGTGACGAACCTCGGCCTCGACTTCTTCCACAGCCGAGGCGTGCAGGCGGGCGCCGCCGTCTTCGCCGTGAGTTCCCTCGTCCGCACGTTCGCGCGCCTGCCGCTCGGGGCGACGCTGTCGAGGTACAAGACGCCGTACCCGTTGGGCGTGGCCGTCGCGATCTCGCAGGGGATCGCGGTGGGGGCGCTGGTGTTGAGCACGGACGCGCCCGGGATCGTGATCTTCGTGGCGCTGTGGGGCATCGGCGGGGCGTTCGGGCCAATGCTGGAGCCGCTATTCATCACTCACGTTTTTGGTGTGAAGCACTTCGGCGCCGTCAGCGGCAGCGTGTCGATGGTGTCATTCGCGGGCCAACTCGCCGGGTCGATCGGCGGAGCGTTCCTGTTCGATGTGACCGGGTCGTACACGATCCCGTACTGGCTCTACACGGCCGGCTTTGGTGTATCGGCGGTGCTGTTCTTCTCCGTCCGCTGGGCGGAGCGGCGTCCCTCGCACATCGCTCAGGCGAAGGCGGTGGGGCGCATCGACCTGGTGGCAGAGGCCTCGGGCGCGGCGGCGGGCTAGCGGTAGTTACCGAAGGTCAGTTCCACGCCGAAGTCTTCCTCACGGAGGGCGGCCATCGCGGCCTGAAGGTCATCGCGGGTGGGGCCAGAGACGCGGACGGCGTCGCCCTGGATCTGCGACTGGACCTTCTTCAACTTCTGGTCGCGGATGTACGTGGTGATCTTCTTCGCGGTCTCGCTGTCGATCGCCTGGACGAGGGTGACGGTCTGCTTCATGGAGTCACCGCCTGCGGGCTCGGCTTTGCCGCGCTTCACGTTCTTCATCGGGATCTTGCGCGCGATCAGACGGCCGAGGAGCACGTCCCACGCGGCGTCGAGTTTGTATTCGTCGGTGGTGTGGATCTCGATCGTGCTCGCCTTGCGGTCGTACTCGATCTCGACGTTGACGCCTTTGAAGTCGTAGCGGCCGGTGATCTCCTTCAACGCCTGGTTCACGGCGTTGTCCACCTCCTGCAGGTCGCAGCCGGTCGTGATGTCGAAGGATTCAGACTTGGCCATCGTGTCGTCCCACTTCCGAGGCCCATGATAGCCGGACGGTCAGCGACCCTCGAACTTTGGGGGGCGCTTCTCCTGGAAGGCCGTGCGGCCCTCGATGCGGTCGTACGTCTGGTAGGTGAGGAAACGGCTGTCCTGCTCGAAGCGGAGTGCTTCCGGCAGCGTCACGTTGAGTGACGCCCACACCTGCCGCTTCGCGAGGGCGAACGCGATCGACGGCCCTTGCGCCCAGCCCTCGGCGATTTCGAGGGCGCGCGCGAGCGCCTGGCCCGGCGCGACGACGTGCTGCGTGAGCCGCGCTTCGAGGGCTTCGGCGGCGGGGATGCGGTGCGCGTCCAGCAGCCACTGGAGCGCCTGACCGGGGCCGACGATGTTGGTGAGGAACCAGGAGACGCCGCTGTCCGGTGCGAGGCCGCGCTGTGTGAACGCCGGGAAGAGGTGGCTGTCCTCCGCCATCACGCGGACATCGCAGGCCATCGCGAGCGCCATGCCAGCGCCCGCGGCGTAGCCCTCGATGGCCGCGATGACAGGGACGGGCATGCGCTGGACTTCGTAGATCCAGTCGTAACGCTGCGAGTTCGCGCGGTATCCCTCGGCTGTGAGGCCCGCCTCGCCGGAGAGGTCAGCGCCGGAGCAGAAGTGCTTGCCGGTGCCGGTGACGACCACGGCGCGGATGTCGTTGTCCTGCTCTGCCTCGCGCAGGGTGGCGAGGAAGGTGACGCGCAGCTCGTCGTTGTACGCGTTCCCGACCTCGGGCCGGTTGAGCGTGAGCACGAGGACGGCGCCTCGGCATTCGGTGAGCAGGACGGGCGATGTGGTGATGACGGGCCTACTTCCCACGGCGGGCGGCGACAGCGGCCCACCAGTCCTCGAGTGGTGCGGACTCGCCGAGGCGCGGCGGACGGCTGTTGGGCCGCGACTCGCGCAGCACCGGTGCCGGCAGCGTCAGTTCACCGAGGTCGTCGTCTTGCACGCGTACCCAGAGGTCATTGTCGTCGAAGTGCGGCTCTGAGGTCATCGCAAGTGGTGAGGTACACGGCACCGCGACCACACCCATCGAGGCGAGTTGAGTGATCGCCTGCGCGACCGTGTCCGTCCCGCAGGCGTGGAGGTAGGCGATGGCATCGGGGTGCGTGTCGCGCTCGGTGGATGGAGTGGTGACCTGCAACCAGCCGTCGGCGGCCTGGTAGAGCCGCTCGAGGGAGTGTGGGCCAGAGAAATCGCGGCCACCCGTGAGGTAGGGCCGGCCGGAACGGATTGCCTCGACCGGTCCGAAGAGCAGAGAGGTCGCCGAAGCGAGCAGTGAGGTGGTGACGGTATAGCCGCCGCCTTCCTCGACCTGCCGGGTGCGGGCGGCGATCACACCGAGTGCCGCGAGCATCGCGGCCATGTAATCGGTGGCGGCCATCTGCGTCTTCACGGGCTCGTCGTCTCCGCCCTGGCGTGCCATCACACCCACGAAGCCCTGCACGATCGGGTCGAACCCCGGCAGGCTGGCGAGCGGCCCGGTGTCGCCGAACGCAGCGATCGAGGCGTGGATAACAGTGGGGTTCACCTCGAAGATGTCGTCGCGCGTCAGGCCGAACTTCTGCAGCGATTCGGCTCGATAGTTCGTGACGAAGATGTCGGCAACGCCTGCGAGATCGAGGATGGCCTGACGCCCCTCGGACTTCGACACGTCGATGGTGAGCCCGCGTTTGTCGTAGTTCCATCCCGCGAAGCCGTAGCCGAGTGCGCGGAAGGGATCCCCGCCCGGTGGCTCGACCTTCACGACATCGGCGCCGAGGTCTGACAGCAGCCGCCCGGTGTACGAGCCGGCGATGTAGCCAGTCAGTTCGAGGACGCGCAAGCCAGAGAGCGGCAGCGGGCCACTGTGCTTTGGCGGGACGGGGCCCTCGGACTGTTTTGCGACGCGCACGAGATTCTTGATGCGCAGGTCGTCGTCGACGAGGCCTTCGGTGCGTACCTGCGGATGGGCGATTGCCTCCTCAACCGTGAGGACGGGGCCGATCGGGACGCCGGCGTCGTTGAAGCGACGGATCCAACTCTCGGAAGTGTCGGTGGCGAAGGCGGACTCGCAGGCGCGCCAGATATGGCGTGCGCTCTCGCCGTGCATCGCGCGGGGGCCATCGTGCGTCTTCGGGTCAGCGAGGATCTCGTCCAGACCGAGGGTGAGGAACGTCTGGATCATGAACGGAGTCGTCGAGGCACCGACGAAGATCCACTTGCCGTCCGAGCAGCGGTACGTGGCGTACGAAGGCCATTGGCCTCGAGGGGTGTGGGTCCAGCGCAGTTCGTCCGGCACGGAGCCGTAGACGTATGCGCCGCCCTGCAGCGAGAACAACGCCTGAAGCGCGCTCACGTGGCTGGAGACGTCGCTCGTGGGGTACTCGCTCGCGAGGCGGCGCGCGAGGACGGCGATCGCAGACAGCAACCCCTGCGCCGTCTGGGCGAACGGGGTGACGAGGTAGGCGGGCACCACGCCGTAGGTGTACTGACCGAGGGCAGCCCCGCCGATCGCGTTCACCCCAGCCTCGTTCGCCGGGGCGTCGCGCCAGCGGCCAGTCGGGCCGTACCAGCTGAGGGTGACGCCCGCTGCGGTCGTCGACGTACCCGCCTGCGCGAGGTCGGCGGGCTGGTCGTCCGCGACTTCGACCACGCGGGCGCCGAGGTCGGCGAGCACCGCCGAGGCAACGCGTGCCGCGAGTCCGCTCGCGCTCACGCGCACCTCGATGCCATCGAGGGAAGCACGAGTGGTCGCAACGGACTCCAACGACATAGGCATCCCGTCCACGGTGACGCGGGTTCTCGGGGAGTATCCCACCTCGCTCGTCGAGGACGTTGGCTTAGGAGCGCGGGCCCTCCGGCCAGTGCTCCTGCTGCCACTCGCGGCGCTGTTCGGGGCTGGCGAAGCGGCCATCGCGCCAGGCGAGGGCTTCCTTCAGCCCTTGCTCGCGGTTGCGCGTGCGCCAGTCGTCCATCCCGGGTGAGGTGTGCATGCGCGCGTCCTGCTCAGCCGCGAAGCGCTGCATCGTGCGCGCGCCCATGAGTTCGAGGGCGATGTTCACGGAGCGCTTGTTTCCGGCCAGCAGGTCGGGGTGGATCATCGCCATACGGTCCGCGAGTTCCTCGACGGTTTCGGTGAGCCGATCGCCGGGGACGGCCTTCCACACGAGGCCGATCTTCTCGGCCTCAGTGCCGGTGACGAACTCGCCGGTGAGCAGCATGTACTTCGCCCACTGCGGGCCGACATGGTAGGTCCACATGTGCGCGGGCGGCCCGCCCATCGCTCGTACCGGCGGAAACCCGATGCGCGCGTCCTCCGCCGCGACCACGATGTCACAGAGGAAGACGAGGTCAGTGCCGCCGGCAACGCAGAAGCCGTGTACTTGCCCGATCACCGGCTTGTGCATGTCGAAGATCGTCATGCGGTCGCGCTGCGCCTCTTCCATGCGCCACACGTCGTCGTCGAAGGTCTGGTTCTTGCGGTAGACATCGGCGTACGGGTTCGCCTCCGTGGCCGACTCGCCCGCGAGTGTGCGCTCCGGCGTCAGGTCATAGCCGGCGCAGAACGAGCGGCCGGCGCCTCGGAGGATGACCGAGTGGACTCGGGTGTCGCGGTCCGCGTCCCACAGCGCCTGCCGCAGTTCGCCCTGGAGTTGCCGCGAGAGCGCGTTCAGTTTCTCCGGCCGGTTGAGCGTGATCCGCGCCCGCCCGCGCTCCTTCTCCACAATGATCGTCTCGTACTCGACCTCACCCTGAGCCACGATGCCCTCCGTCCCCGCCCGAGGGCCCTCGCCCCGCATGGTGAGGGAGTTTTAGCACTTCGGAAGGTGCGTCGGGTGCTGCCGCACCGGTGGGGTGCGGGCTCCGGGTTCTGTCAGAACTCAGGGCTCTCCGGGCGACCGATTTAGCCTTGGTGCCTCTCATCCATCAAGCGGCGCTCAGGCGCCTGATCAGTTCCCGCCAGCGGAACATGAATAACTCGCGCCGTGCCAACGATGTCGGAGCGTTGTGGTGTAACAGCGTGTCATCCGCGCCGAGGGGGAGGGGGGAACCAGGGCCGGAAACCAACCGAACTCTCGAACCCTCACCTGCGGTAGACCTCGGCGGCTTGCCCGTCGGCCGAGCAGCTCTGTAGCGATGCCTGGCCAGCGGCCAGAAAGCGTTCACGCCATTGCGAGAGTGTCCCCGCCCGTCACCCCAACTCGCGTGACAGGGCGTCGAACTCGTCCCCGCACAGCTTTCCCTTCGACTTCACAACGGAGCAGGTAGAGGTCGGCGAGTTCGCGTAATGGAGGTGCGTGGTTCACCTCAGCATGGACGCTCTGGCGGGCGACGAAGTCAAGGCGGCGAACACAGGACATAATACAACGCTGCAGGTCAGCTGGAACCCAGCCGCAGAGCTGTCAGACAGCCGGACCCGAATGTAGCGATGAGTGACCTATACTCGGCGAGCCGAGGCGTTGTCCGCTGAGGTTCGGCAGCAGCTCCTCGAAGACCCTCGAAGACCCTTGGAGCTGCTGGACCCTTACCGCTTCACGCGCGGCGTGAAATTGCGGGGGAAGAGAGCTCTAGACGTCATGCCCCATGCGGGATGTTGTCCACATCGTCATCGACGGCCTCCCGAGGGCGCACTGCGCCGAGTCAGCCTTTGCCTGGGCTGCCTGATCGTGGCTCTGTCGTTCGCGGGATGCGGCGGCGGGAACGCTTCGCCATCGGCCATCAGCGCCAC
>SHYS01000025.1 GCA_009692685.1 Dehalococcoidia bacterium | reverse complement strand
GGTTGGGAGTTGGTCGAGTCGTTCGCGGTCTCGCCGTCCGGCCGCTGGCTCGCGGCCAATGCCTCTCGGTTTGGGTTCGCGATGAGCTATCCGCCGGGTGGGGAGCCGATCACCGGCTACATCTATGAGCCGTGGCACTTCCGCTACATTGGCGTGGCGGCTGCGCAGGAGTGGCGCACTTCTGGCAAGACGCTGATCGAGTACCTCGAGGCGCTGAAGGCGCGCGGGTAGCGGGGGGAGGCGAGCCATGCGCGTGGGGGTGTCGCTGTCGAGTTCGCACCGCACGGATGATGCGCGCGAGGGCGCTCGCTGGATGATCGAGCGGACGCGGGCGGCGAACACGGCGGGGTTGGACTCGCTATTCGTCGGCGATCACCACAGCACGGGGCCCGGGAAGTACTACCAGAACTCGCCGATCCTCGGACGGCTGCTGGCGGAGTGGGATGAGCGGCCGGCGGGGGCGCTGTACCTGCTGCCACTGTGGCATCCGGTGCTGCTCGCGGAGCAGGTGGGCACCCTCGCGAGCATCGCGCAGGGGCGGTTCATCATGCAGTGCGCCGTCGGCGCCGAGGACGATCCGGCGTTCGATGCCCTCGGCGTAAAGCCCTCGCAGCGGCCGTCGCGCTTCGAGGAGTGCCTGGAGACAGTGCGCGCGCTGTGGGCGGGCGAGAGCGTCGAGGGGAACGGGCGGCGCTATCCGTTCCGCACAGCGCGCGTGGCGCCGGTGCCCCCGGAACCAGTCGAGGTGTGGATCGGCGGGTCGGTGCCCGCGACGATCGACCGCGCGGCACGCCTCGGCGATGCGTGGCTCGCGGATCCGGGACTGACTCCGGTGGTCGCACGCGAGCATGCGTCGATGTACCTCGACCGGACGGTCGTACACGGGCGGAAGCCGAAGGCGGTGGCGATCCGGCGCGACATCTACGTGGGCGCAGACCCGGAGGAGGCCCGGCGGACCGTCGCGCCGATCCTCGCGCGCGGATATCGCGGGTTCGACCCGTCAGCACTCGTGTGGGGCTCCGTGGAGCAGGTGGCGGAGCAGTTCCGGACGCTCGCGGACGCGGGGTACACCGACGTGATCATTCGCGACTTGGTGACCGACCCGGCGCTCGTCCTCGAATCTGTGGGACGGCTCGGCGAGGTGCGGCGGCTGGTGGCGGACGCCTGACGGCCCTGCCCCGGGAGAACGTAGCCCGGAGGACAGATTCGGACGTACAGTACGGATCCGAACGTACTCGACCGAGACGCGACGGCATCGAGGGCGCCCGTGACGACAGTCGCTGACAGCACCGACCGCAGCCGGAAGGCCGATCAGGCCGACCGCACGCGCGCGAATCTGATGGTCGTGGCGCGTTCGCTCTTCGCGGAGCGCGGCTATGCAGGGACGGCGACCGAGGAGATCGTGCAGCAGGCGGGCGTGACCCGCGGCGCGCTGTACCACCACTTCCGCGACAAGCGTGACCTGTTCGAAGCGGTGTTCATCGAAGTGCAGGCGGAGATGCGCGAGCGCATCGGCGAGGCGTCCCGCAACGCTGCCGGGGAGCCGTGGGACAAGTTCCGGGCGGGGTTCGACGTGTACCTGGACCACTCGATGGACCCGACGGTGCGACGCATCCTGCTGCTCGACGCGCCGAGCGTCCTCGGCTGGGAGCGCTGGCGCGAGGTGGACGCGAGTCTGGCGATGCTCCGTAACGGCCTGATCGGCTTGCGCACTTCGGGACACCTCGACCCCAGCATGGGGATCGAGGAGATCGCGCATCTGCTGCGTGGTGTGGCGAGCGAAGCGGCGCACATGATCGCGTTGGCCTCGGATGCTGCGGGGACGCGTCGTGCGGTGGGTGACGCGGTCGACCGGCTGCTGCAGTCGGTGCGCGCGTAGAGGGGTTCGTAGGCCTCAGTTCGACCTCGGCTGTTCGCGTGCTCGAACTATCGCCTGAACGCTCGTAGCCCTCGATGTGTGACCTGACGGATCTTGCTCGGTAGCGCTTCCGGCGTGCTGAGGTGCAGGATCGCGCCGATGACGAGTGACGTCAGAGTCACGCCCGCGAGCCACGCCGCCACGTCATCCATGTCCAAAGTCTGACTCGGCCAGCGTCACCAAATCGTCACCGGAGCGCCCATTTTCACCCTACGCGGGGGCGGCTTCGGGGGCCTTGGTGGGCTTCGGCAGGAAGACGAGGAAGAGGGAGCCGAGGGCCGCGAGGATGCCAAGGATCGTGAAGGACATGGTGTAGGAGCCGGTCGCGTCGTAGGCCCAGGCAGCGACGACGGGGGCGATGACGCCGCCCATCGTGACGACGAGCGATGACACACCCATGATCGCGCCGAAGGACTTCGCGCCGAAGTATTCGGCACGCATCGAGACGACGACGGGGACGCGGGCGCCCCAGGCGAGGCCGTTGATCAGCGCGAACGCGATGACCATCCAGCCGGCCTCGGCGTAGGCGAGCAGGAGCAGTGCGCCCGCGTGTCCGAGCATCGCGACGGCGGTGACGAGCCTCGAGCTGGTGCGGTCGGCGAGCCAGCCGCCGAGGGGGCGGCCGATGAGGTTGGTGATGGTCTGCAGCGTGACGATGCCAGCAGCTGCGCTCAGCGAGTAGCCGAGGTCCGTCGTCGCGTAGGCGACGAAGTGCACCATCACTACGGAGACGACGAGCACCGAGGCGGTGTGTGAGAGCGAGATGAACCAGAAGGCCCGCGTGCGCATCGCGTCCCGTGTGGTGAAGGAGGCCTGCTCCGGCTGGGGGGTGGGTGCGACCTCGACGCCGTCGACCATGACCGTGGCGTCGGGGGTGCGGCCGTCGGGGAGGAGGCCGTACTGCTCCGGCTTGTGGCGGACGATCTGCACGAAGGGGAGGCCGACGATCAGGATGATGGCACCGGAGATGTTGGCCATCGCTCGCCAGCCCCAGTTCTCGAGGCCGAGGACGACGAGGGGGAGCAGCAGGCCGCCGACGGCGGTGCCGAGCAGCGCGATCCCCATGGCCATCGAACGCTTGCGATCGAACCAGTTCACGATCGCGGTGGTGACGGAGAGGAAGCCAGCGAGCGATGCGCCGATGGCCATGATCATGAAGGCGGCGTAGAACCCGGCGACCGAGTTGATCTGCGCGAAGACGAAGAAGCCGCCCGCGAAGACGATGGTGCCGACGCGCATGACGGTGCGCGGCCCGAAGCGGTCGAGCAGTACGCCCTGCAGCGGGCCGAGGAGGCCTTCCTCCATCCGCACGACGGAGAAGGCGCCCGACAGCGTGGTGCGGCTCCAGCCGAACTCGCGTTCGAGGAGGACGACGTAGGCGCCGTAGGCCTGCTGGAGGAGCCCGGCGGGCAGCGCCTGGAGCACGACGGCCGCGCCGACGATCCACCAGCCGTAGAACGGACGGGTCAGTTTGCGGCGCACGCGGCCACCCCGGTCAGGGACTCAGGTCATCAGGGATGTGATGAATTCGAGTCTACCGGTGGGGTACGGCAGGGGCGAGGCGGACGAGGTATGGGAGGCCAGTCATGATGTGCAGCACGCTGGGATCGAGGCCGGCTGCGTGCACGCGGATGAGCACGTCACGATCACCGATCGTTGGCTGAGGGACCTCGGCAAGACTGAGCACGTCAGCAGCGCCGTATCGATCCTGAACGATGGCTTTCATGTATGTCTCCCTCGGATCGGGGGTGACTCTAATACCCTCGGACACCTGCACTAGAACCCACGCATGGCAGCGGCAGCGATCCGGGCGGTGGTGTCGAGGAACCGCGCACCCTCGAGGTCGCGATGGAACTCGCGGAAGGTGGGGGTGCCGGGGCGCGTGGAGCGGAGCAGGCGGGCATAGGCGGAGTCGGATGCAGCTCGGCGGGTCATCTGGTGTCTCATTCCGTCTTGTTGACCTCTTTATGACGTCATTTTGACGTCATTAGACAACCATGTCAACCCACCCAGCACCGGAATCCGGACTTTTCAGCGAAGATCACCCCATGAAAGCCGTCATCTGTCACCAGTGGGCCGAGGTCGACGTCCTGCGCGTCGAGGAGATCTCGCCGCCCGCGCTGACCCCGGACGGGGTCCTGATCGAGGTACACGCGGCAGGGGTGAACTTCGCCGACACGCTGATCGTGAAGGGCGAGTACCAGGAGCGGCCGGCGTTCCCCTTCTCCCCCGGCATGGAGGTCGCCGGCATCGTCACCCAGGTCGGCGAGCAGGTGCGCAGCCTGCAACCTGGCCAACGCGTCCTCGCCTTCCTCGACTACGGCGGGTTTGCGGAAGAGGTCGTCGCACGGGCGATCGACGTCACGCCGATCCCTGACGCGATGCCGTTTGGGATCGCGGCGGCGTTCCCGGTGGTCTACGCCACCTCGCACCTCGCGCTACGCGACCGCGCGCGACTTGCGGAGGGCGAAGTGCTGCTGGTCCACGGCGCATCAGGTGGCGTCGGCCTGACAGCGGTCGAGGTGGGCAAGGCGGTGGGGGCGACGGTAATCGCGACGGCGTCGAGCGAAGAGAAACTCGCGCTCGCCCGCGAACACGGCGCGGACTACGGCGTGCTATCGAGTGAGGACGTGCGCACGCGGGTGCAGGCACTGACCGGCGGTATCGATGTCGCGTACGACCCGGTCGGCGGGGAGATGTTCACGGCGTCGCTGCACCTCATTCGACCGCAGGGGCGCATCCTTCTGATCGGCTTCGCGAGCGGCAACATCCCGCAGATCCCGGCGAACCATCTACTGGTGAAGGACGCGAGCGTCCTCGGCTTCTCGCTCGGGCAGGCGCGGCGTCACCGACCGGACGAGGTGCGCGGCGCGCTGGGCGAACTCGTGCAGTGGTACGCCGAGGGGCGAGTGCGGCCGCACGTGTCGCAGGAGTTCTCGCTCGACCAGGCAGTCGAAGCGTTGGTGGCGATCCAACAGCGGCGCGTGGCCGGCAAGGCGATCGTCCGAGTACGGCCCGACCGATGAGCCGCGTGGCAATTGTCGGCAGCGGCGCCGTCGGCTGCTACTACGGTGCGCGGCTGGCGGAGGCCGGGCACGAGGTGCACTTCCTGATGCGGCGGGACTACGAGGTGGTCGCGGCAGGTGGGCTGCACATCCTGAGCAAGGACGGCGACCTGCACCTCGAACGTCCGCACGTCGCACGCGACTCGGCGGCCATCGGGCCGGTCGACTGGGTGGTCTGTGCGCTGAAGGCGACGGGGATTGAGGACGCACGCGCACTCGTCGCGCCGTGCGTGGGCGCGGGCACACGCATCCTTGTGCTGATGAACGGGCTGGGGCTGGAGGATCGCTTCGCTGGGTGGTTCGGGGCGGAGCGGGTGTTCGGCGGCCTCGCGTTCACCTGCATCAACCGAGGCGACCCAGGTGTCGTCCACCACATCGACTACGGGCCGGTGACCATCGGGCATCTGCAGGACGATCCGGCGGAGGTGGACGCGGGCCTCGCGCTGTGGGCGGGGGCGAAGGTGGAAACGGTGCGCGCACCTTCACTGCTTGCGGGGCGCTGGACGAAGTTGTGCTGGAACGTGCCGTTCAATGGGCTCGCAGTGACGGCGGGCGGGATCACGACGGACCGCATCCTAGCCGACCCCACGCTGCGTGAGGCGGTGACGACGTTGATCCTCGAGGTCGCGGCGGCGGGGAACGCGGACCTGGAGGCGCATGGGCAGTCGGTGCGCCTCGATGGCGTCGGAATCGCGCGGAACATGGTGGCGGCGACGGATGCGATGGCGGCGTACCGGCCGAGCACGATGATCGACTTCGTGGAGGGGTTACCGATGGAGGTCGCGGCGATCTTCGAGGAGCCGCTACGTCGTGCCTCGGCGTTAGGTGTAGCGACGCCGCTGCTGGCGCTGGTGACGGGACAGATGCGCGCGCTGAACGCGCGCGGGCGCTGAGGCTGCCCGATCCCTGCTAGGTACACATGCGGCGGACGATGTCGCAGGTGAGTTCGGTGCCGCTGTTGAGGTGGTCGAGGGTGATGTGCTCGTCGTTGCCGTGGAAGCCGGCGCCGAACGCGCCGGTGAGGACAGCGGGGATGAGGTCGTAGGCGTGGATGCCACGGGCGCGGAGGAAACGGTTGTCGGTACCGCCAACGGTGATGCTGGGGACGACGACGGCGTCCGGGATGGCATCCGCGATCGCGGTCTCGATGGTGCGGAAGAAGTCGGTGTCGAAGGAGGCGGGGCGGGGGCCTCGGTGTCGAGGCCGTCGAAGAATTCGACGCGGACGTCCGGGTCGTCGATGCGGGCCAGCACCTCGTCGCGCCAGGCGTCGCGGGACTGACCCGGGAGCAGGCGACAGTCGAGGGTGGCGATGGCGCGGCCGGGGACGACGTTCGCTTTCACACCACCCTGCACCATGGTGACGTTGAGGGTGTCGGTGAACAGCGCGCGCAACCCCGGTGACGCCTCGACGGCGTGCTCCAGGCGTGCCTCGGTCGTGCCCCAGTACGCGAGGCTTTGAGCGGTGAGCCGGTCGAGCCACGCGCGCGTCTCAGGGGTGACGACGACGGGCCGCTTCCAGGTCACGAGCCGCTCGATGGCGCGCGAGAGGCGGACAATCGGGTTCTGCTCGGGCGGGTTCGGGATGCCGCCGTGGCCGTGGATGCCGCGCGCGGTGATGCGCATCCAGCACACCCATTTCTCGTTCACCGCGACCTAGAACACCGGGCGCTCGCCGAAGTCGAGCGAGCCCGAGCCGCCCTCGTTGATCGCGTACTCGACACCGTCGAGGAGTTCGGGGTGCTGCTCGCAGAGCCAGCGCATGCCGAAGCGGCCGAGTGCCTCCTCGTCGGGCACCGCGCAGTAGACGAGGTCGCGGGTGAGGCGGAGTCCCTGCCGCCGCGCGAGGAGCAGCGAGATGAGTCGCATCACCGCGAAGCCCTTCATGTCCACCGCGCCACGGCCGTACACGCGCCCGCCTTGCTCGACGGGCTCGAAGGGCTTCGTGGACCAGTAGCGCGGCTCCGGCGGGACGACATCGAGGTGGTTGGCGAGCATCAGTCCGCGCTGCGACCCGTCGCCGGGGATGCGCGCGTAGAGGATCTCGCGCTGCGGCGCAGTCTCGATGTAGCGCGTCTCGATGCCTTCGGCTTCCAGGAGCGCACCGAGGAAGCGCGCGGCAGGCGCCTCGCGGCCCGGGGGATTCGAGGTGTCCATGCGCAGGTAGCGCGTGAGGATGTCGAGGGCTTCGCGGTGGACCGAGGGCCAGTCGATGGAGTCCGCGGCGCGAGGTGCTTGCGTGCGCGACTCCGACAACCCGTCCGTGAGGACGTCAGTATCGCTCGTACGACAACACCGCCGCCATACGTATCCTGCGGATCATTGCTACGTCGCATGTGATTGCACATGCGTGATGACCTGTACGTTTCTGCCTGTGCCATCGGGCGAGCAACCTCGCCCGGGCGCGCGATAGGATGCGTGCGCCGAGAGGGGTATCCGATGGCCGAGCGAGCAGCCGAGACAGGCGGACGAGGCGCGGTGCCACCGGCGCGGCCGGGCATCCTGGCCTCGTTCGGGCTGTTCCGCGACGGCGGGTACCGTGCGTACTGGATCGTGAACTTCGTTTACTTCCTCGTGTTCGGTGCGCAGCGCTTCGCGTTCGTCCTGCTCGTGCTGGAACTGTCGGAACGTGCGGGGCTCGGCGGCGTGATCGGGTTCGCGTTGGGCATCCCGGTGTTCTTCATCACGGTGCCCGCCGGGGTGTGGGCGGACCGCCTCGACCGTCGAAAGATGGTGGCCGTCTCGCTGGTGGCGGGGGCGGCGGTCGCGGGTGCCGTCTCGGCGCTGTGGTGGGCCGGAGCGATCTCGGTGCCGGTCGCGATGGGCCTCGCACTCGCGACGGGCGTCGTGACGGCCTCGGTGCAGCCGCCGCTCACGTCGATCGTGCAGATGATCGTGCCGTCCGAGCGTCTGACGCAGGGCATTGTGCTGCGGACGATGGGACAGAACCTCGCGCAGTTCTTCGGCACGGCCGTCGGCGGCCTGACGATTGCGGCCCTCGATTACGGCGGCGCGTTCGCGGTGCTCGCCGCGGGCTACCTCGTGGGGGTCGTGGCGATGCTCGGCGTGCGACTGCCGATCGCGGCGCCCTCGACCATCGCGCGTCCGAAGATGGCCGAGGCAGCGCGCGAGGGGCTACGGTTCGTGTTCAGCGACCGCGCGCTCCGAGGGCTGGTGATCTTCTCGGTGATCTCAGGGCTCTTCATGCTCGGGCCGACGTTCGTGCTCATCCCCGAGATCGGTCGGGAGAAACTGCAGGTCGGGCCGTGGCCCAACTCGATGCTGCTCGCACTCCTCGGTGTGGGCATGTTCGCGATGTCGCTGTTCCTGCTGACGCGCCGCGAGGTGCATCGCAAGGGCAACTGGTTTGTGATCAACCTGCTGTTCGCCGGGCCGCTGATGATCCTCACCGGTTGGTCGAACTCGTACTGGTTCACAGCGGTCGTGATGGTGCTGTGGGGCCTCGGCGGCGGTGTGTACGTCAACCTCAACCAGACGCTGATCCAGACGAACACGCCGAACGCGATGATGGGACGGGTGATGAGCATCTACACGCTCTCGATCGCCGGGATCATCCCGCTCGGCTCGTTGCTCGCGGGCGGCGGTGCGGCGGTGATCGGAGCGGACCGCTATCAGATGCTGTCGGGTGCTGTCCTTGGCCTCGCGGCGGTATGGGGCTTCTTCACGCAGCGCGAACTGCGCGCGCTCGACTGATCCGAGTCTAGGACGAGGCCCGCGAAGGGAGCATCAGTGAACTCGATCCGCCCCAACTTCCCCGTCGGCGATCTCGCGCGCGCTGTCGCCTTTTACCAACGCACGCTGGGCTTCGAGGTGCGCGTCCACTCACCCGAGTACGGCCTCGCGATTCTCGGCACGGGCCACATCGAACTCGCGCTGCTGGGTAAGACACCGGCAGGATCGGCGAGCGCCTACATCAAAGTGGTCGATGTCGACGCGGTATTCGCTGCGTGTGAGTCCGATCCGGACGCGACGCTGCTGGGGCCGCTGACGACCAAGCCATGGGGTCTGCGGGACTTCGGGATGACCGACCCGTGGGCGAACATGCTCGGTATCGGAGAGCGCGTCGGAGAGCGCCCGGACTAGACCTCGGTGCCCTCGAATTCAGACGCGCGTGACGACGGCGGCTGGCGCGCCCGTACGGAACGTGCCGCTGCGCAGCAACTGGCGCATGTCGGTCAGCGCAATGACCCCGGCGACAAACACGGCGGTCCAGAGCAGACCTGGCACGAACAGCAGCACGCGCACACCCACGATGTCCGCGAGCGCGCCCATGCCGAGGTTCACGAACGCCATGTGCCCCGCCGCAAGCATCACGTAGAGCGACATCACGCGGCCGCGGAGTGCATCGGGCGTCATGTCCTGGACGAACGTCGCCGAGAGCGCCATGTACGAGGCCTGTGCGCCACCCGCGACGACCGCCCCCGCGATCGCGACCGTCGGGCTGGGCGCGAAGCCGAGGATGAGCATCGCGAGGCCACTCACGGCACCGCAGACCGCAAGCGCATTGCCCTGCGCCGCCAGCGTCGGCAGTTTCGCGCAGGCGATGGTCCCCGTGATGGCGCCAGCGCCGAGGCCCATGAGCAGCGCGGAGTAGAGCCGTCCGCCGCCACCGAGGTCGTGTGACAACTCGGGGATGAGCGAGTCGAACGCCATCGTGAGCGCGCAGTGGAACACCACCAGCATCACGACGAGCGCGACACGGCGGTCCTGACCGATGTAGCGGGCGCCCTCCCCCATTTCCGAGAAGAGACGGGCGACAGACAGCCGCTTCGTGCCAGCGGGCGCGACGTTGCGATAGCGCATCCGCCAGAGACAGATCGCGCCACCGAAGTACAGGCCGGACGAGAGGATGAAGACGGAGCCCGCGCCCCAGACTTCGAGGAGGATGCCGCCGAGCAGTGGCCCCGCGAGCCTCGACCCGTGGACGGAGACGCTGGAGAGCGCCATCCCAGAGAGCAGTTGGTCCTTCTCGACGAGCGCGGGGATCATCGCCTGCTGCGCGGGCGTTTGGATCGCCCTCGCAATCCCCCCGAGCAGCGCGAACACCACGACGTGCCACACCTCGACGACCCCAGCGAGCGTGACGATCGCGAGGCCGACGGTGCCGAGGAAGGCGACGAGGCCAGAGAACAGCGAGAGCGAGCGGCGGTCCATGCGGTCGGCGAGCACACCCGAGACCGGCGACGCGAAGATGAACGGCGCCATCCCCGCGAAGGTGACGATCCCCACTGCCGACGAGGACTTGGTCAGGTCGAAGACGAGCCAGCCACGCGCCAGCAGCAGCGCCCAGTTCGCCGCCGCGGAGAACATCGAGTTCCCGAACAGCAGCGAGAAGTCACGCGAGGCGAGCGCAGGGAACTCGCGGACGAAGGGGTTGCGGGATTTCGTGTGGGCGGCCATCGCGGGATTTTACACCTGTGATGCGAACGGAGCCAGACACATCCGGACAGAGCCGTGCGCTAACCTCGGCGGGCGCGTGAGGCGTCGAGCGTGGCGCCGGATGGGGGTGTGGGATGGCGAAGGTCCACTTCGGGGTGATGATGCCGCAGATCAAGCGGTCGTGGAGCGAGGCGAGTCTCGCCGCGACGAACTTCGAGGCGATGGGGTACGACTCGCTGTGGGTCAACGATCACCTGTACGGGCCGCAGTCGCCCTCGATCCCCATCCTCGAGGCGTGGTCGATGGTCGCGGGGCTCGCGGCGATCACGTCGCGCGTGGAGATCGGGACGCTGGTGACGCCCGTCGGGATGCGCAACCCCGCGCACCTCGGCAAGGTCGTGGCCACCATCGACGAGATGTCCGGCGGGCGGGTGATCCCCGGCATCGGCGCCGGGTGGATGCCGCGCGAGTTCACCGACTTCGGCGTGCCGTACCTCGACCGGAAGGGACGCCTCGGCCAGTTGCGCGAGGCGGCCCAACTGCTGCGCCGGATGTGGGGCGACGAAGAGTCGGTCACGTTCGAGGGGCAGTACTTCCAGACGAAGGACCTCGTCACGCTGCCCAAGCCGGCGCGCCAGCCTCGGCTGCTGATCGGCGGCGCGGGCGAGCAGGTGACGATGAAGATCGCGGCGCGCTACGCCGACATCTGGAACAACCTCGCGGGCCAGCAGGACAACATCGCACACAAGGTCGAGGTGCTGCGCGAGCACTGCGCCACGGTTGGCCGGGACGCCTCGGAGATCACGGTCGCGCAGCAGTGCCTCGTGACTATCGCGAAGGACGACGCCGAGGCGGGACCGATGATCGAGGTGGCGCAGAAGATCTTCGGCGGGCACATGGGGAACCCGAAGGGTGAACTGGCGCTCTCCGGCACGCCGAACCAGATCGTCGACCGCATCGGCAAGCACGTGGACGCGGGCTGCACGATGTTCAACATCGAGTTCTTCGGACGCGACACGCGTGAGCCGGCGGAGTTGTTCGCCTCCACCGTGCTCTCGCAGTTCCGGTAGCCCTCGACGTGCCACTCACCCTGCGCCCCCTCGAGGACGCCGACGTCCCCGCGCTCGCCGCGCTGCTCGCCGCGCGACGGCGCGCGGAGCGCGTGGCGTTGCCGTTGCTCACCGCGCGGTTCGCGGAGGTCGGGGCGTGCGAGGACGTGTTGCGCGGACACCTCGCCGAGGCACGGTGCGACGGCGTGGTCGCGGAGCGCGACGGACGGCTCGCGGGGTTCCTGATCGGGCATCGCAAGCACACCTCGGTTGAGTCGTTCGAGGCGCAGTACGAGCCGCCGACGCAGGCCTCGATGCCGGGCTCGGGACACGGCGTCGCCCCGGGCGAGGATGTCGAGGCGGTGTACGCCGCGATGTACGCATACCTCGGCGAGCGGTGGGTAGACGGCGGGTACTTCGAGCACCGGATCACGATGCCGCTCGGGATGCCTGCGACGACGGAGGCATGGTTCCACCTCGGCTTCGGGTCGCTGTACACGTTCTGCGTACGCGAGAGCACCCCGCTCGAAGCATCGCGGGCGACGCAGCACATCGATGCCACCATCGACGTACAGCGCGCCACACCGAGCGAGCGCGCGGAGGTGCTGCGGTTCCAGGACGAGAGCGGGCGATGGCACCGGCAGGCGCCGATCTTCTGGCCGTACATGGAACGCCTGGCCTCGGCTGCCATCGAGGCGTTCACAGCGGGCGCGCTCACCGACGAGTCGAACGGCATCTTTCTCGCGCGTCGCAACGGCGTCGCGGTCGCGCTCAACCTACTCGTGGCGATGGACGACTGGGGCTCGTCGTTCACCCAGCTCGAGGGTTCGATCTCCCTCTACGAGGGCATCACGTCACCCGAGGCGCGCGGCACCGGCGCCGGCACCGCAATCCTCGCCCACACCCTCGACTGGGCGCGGGAGGCAGGCCACCCGTACGTGACGCTGCACTACGCGACCCCGAACCCCTCGGGCGGTCCGTTCTGGCGCGGGCATGGGTTCGTGCCGGTGGAGGTGACGCTGCAGCGGCGCCTCGACGAGCGGCTGGCGTGGGCGAGGGTGTGAGGGAGGGGAACTGAATGTTCGGACACCGGCGTCACAACAAGCGAGTGGATACCTATCTGTCGGAGTCGGGGCGAATCATCGCTCTCGTAAGCGCCGCGAATGATCGATTTCAGGCGACCGCGACGAGCGAAGGAGCGGTAAGTGGCGCACTCGTGCAGTACTACCGGAGCCGAATCGCGTTCCTTGAGCACGTTCACGTCTACTTCGACTACCTCGATGACCTAGCCCTCCCGCAGTCGTGCCGAGAAGACTTTGAGGCTTACACGGCCTTCCTCGACACTCAGACTCTTTTCTCACGTCTTCGCTACCTCTGGCTTAGCAAGAACGAGGTTTCCCTGCGGATGAATATCGCGTGGGTCAGTGGAAGCAACGTGTGGAGTCGTCTTGGGCCACCTACTAGCGCGCAAACCTGAACGCCCTCAAGAAGGTCGGCAAGTCCGGGGCGGAGTGGGTGGAGGTACTGCGCGAGATCGGTGACCAAGCAGCGCTCGATACGCCTCACTATCCGGCGGTGCTCAGGGATGCGAGCGCTGCTACCGACCTTTGGGAGTCGGCGTTCGTGTGGTCTCTCGCGACCAGTGAGGAGGTTGACGGGACGGACAAGGCTGCCGGTGACCTATTCCCGAACGCGGTCGCCGCGCTCGCTGCGATGGGATCGATCGACTCCTATGAGGCGGACGGGCGTGAGGAATTACGCCGAAGCCGCGACGCCGACCTCATCTATGCGGCGATCACGGAGGACTCCCTACAGGCCTTCCACCGAGCAATTCTCGAAAAGAACCTCGCACCTATCAGCTTCGTGGTGGGCGTCGTGGCGAAGAGTGCGGTCGAGAGTGCGCGGTCGGCATACCTGCGCTACGCGCGGGAATCATCCCGGGAGGGTCTTGAGCGCAGCTTCGTGGATTCACTCGGGCGCCAGATCGGGGATGAACTAGCGCAGAGCGCTGGCCATCTCCTTCTCGAACCGCTCGCCCCTGACGGCTGACGCAGTGGGCAACCTCGGTGTCGGGATCGACGACGACGGCGGTTTCGCCGGCGAGCCAGTCGAGGAAATCCTGGGCCATGAGGTCGCGGCGCCAACTCCCGGGTACTGTCGCCGACGAGCCACCAGGAGCGCTAGGACGACACGGACGCGCCCTCGCGGACTCTGCTCAGGTGTTCCTCAAGCAGCCCCGGGGGCAGGGAGCGCTGCATGAAGCGCCGGACGAGGCCGATGACGGGGAGATCATCGAGGTCGCCAAAGAACGGGACAAAGTCCGGGATGAGATCGAGGGGCGACGCCAGGTAGGCTGCGGCCAAGAGCGGCGCGAACCGCACTCGCCAGGGAGACGTGGATCCCGAGCGACGGCGGCTACGAGCGACGCGCGCTGCGGCCACGAGAGTGAACGCATCGACGCGAAGGTCTGTCGGATTCGCTGATCCTTCTCCAACTTGGAAATGAGGAACAGCCACTTGAACAGGCGGATCATGGTCACCTCACTCCTGGTGAGGGTACTCATGCGCGATGTCAGAGCAGCAAGGCGCGATGCGCTGGGCTGACAACCGCGTTGCAGTGAACAGTGGTCGTGGGAGAAGCGCCCTACCGGTTGATGCGGAGGCCAGCCTCGGTGCCGGGATCGACGACGACGGCGGTTTCGCCGGCGAGCCAATCGAGGACGTCCTGGCCGGTGAGGTCGCGGCGCCAGCCGACGAGGAGGGGGAGTTGGGGCTCCTGGGTGCGGTCACCGACGAGCCACCAGGCGATGACGTCGTCGATGTCGCGGCGGGTGGCGACGAAGCGGGCGGCGATGTCCGACTCGCGGCAGCGGGCCTGGACGATGCCGGAGAGCACGGCGGGCCACGCCTGGCCGAGGTTCGGGAGGTGGGGCGGGTTCTCGTCCATCTCGGGCGGGTCTTCGACGCCTCGGGCGACGGCTTCGAGGATGGCGCGGCCGTAGCGCTGCGCGGTGCCCTCGCCGAGGCCGCGGATCGCGGCGAACTCGTCGGCGGAGAGCGGGGGGCGGCGACAGAGTTCGAGGAGCGTGCGGTCGTTCATCAGCCACGAGGGCGGGCGGTTGGCGCGACGTGACTCGATCTCGCGCCACGCCGAGACGGCGCGCAGGGCGCCGAGCGAGCGGCGCTTCAGGCCGTTCCAGCCACGCACGCGGCGGTACATCTCCTCGGGCGGGGTGCGCTCGGCCCACTGCTCGGCGAGGGCGTCACACTCTTCTTCAACCCACGGCAGGCGGCCGCGTGCCTCGAGGTCGGCGCGCAACGTGCGCCAGGCGAGGGGGAGGTAGCGGACGTCATCGAGGGCGTAGCGGATCTGCTCTTCGGAGAGCGGACGGCGCGACCATTCCGTGAACTGCGCGCCCTTGTCGAGGTGGACGCCACACAGCCGCTCGACGAGCGCGCCGTAGCCAATCTGTTCGCCCCAGCCGAGGAAGGCGCCCGCGATCTGGGTGTCGAAGACGCGCGTGCCGCGAATGGCGAACTGGCCACCGATGAGGGCGAGGTCGGCCTGCGCGGAGTGGATGACGACCTCGACGGCCGGATCACCCACGAGGTCAACGATGGGCTGGACGTCCACCTTCAGCGGGTCGACCGCGGCGACACGGGGGACCTCGATGTCGCCCCAGCCCACCTGCACGAGGCTGAGTTCGGGGATGTAGCGGCCTTCGGTCATGAACTCGAGGTCGATGGCGACCCAGCCAGTGGCGCGAATCTCGGCGGCAATCGTGGCGACCTCGGTGGGGTCGGTGACGAGCGCGGGCTGCGGCTGGATAAGTGTCACTATCTGACGATAACACCGCGGGTGGTTACGACCTTCCCCAGAAGGCGCCCGGATTCGAGTCTGTGGGGCTTCGATCAGCGGTCGGAGCGGACCCAGCCGGGTGCGAAGCCGAAGTCGATACGGTTCCAGTCGGGCTGCCCCATCGAGGGGGAGTAGGGGCCGAGGTTGTCGCCGTTGATGGCGATGAGC
>SHYS01000024.1 GCA_009692685.1 Dehalococcoidia bacterium | reverse complement strand
CTCGATGTCACCCTGCTGGAGGCCACATTCAACGCCGTGAAGCCACGCGGCGCTGATCTCACCGCTCATTTTTACGAGCAACTGTTCGCCCAGCACCCGGCGGTGATTCCCTTGTTCGCGAACGTGAAGATCGAAGAACAGCAAGGCAAATTGCTCTTAGCCCTCGCGCTTGTGGTGGCCAACCTGCGGCACCCGGATGTCCTGGTACCTGCACTCCAGAGGCTGGGGAAGCGCCACGTGGGTTACGAGGCTCTGGCCCCTCACTATGACGCTGTCGGAGGGGTACTCCTCGGCTCCCTCGCACACGTCGCCGGACCCGCGTGGACACCAGAGGCCGCCAAGGCTTGGGGTGACGCCTACGCCGTGGCCGCGGGCGTCATGATCGCCGCGGAGGGGTAGTCGCCGGTCCTCCTTAGCCTCGCCCTTCCTGCTTGTCCACCGCCCGGCGCGCGAGGCGCCTCGGAAAGTCGAGCGCTATACGGAGACCCGGCGGAAGTCCGGGCTGATCTCCAGCGGGGCACCGGTCACCGCCTGGATGTCCTCGGCGGAGTACCCCGGAGCATGCTGCTCCAGGATGAACTTGCCGTTGCGCACGGCCACGACTGCCAGGTTCGTCACCACCAGCGTCACACCCGAGGGCGCCGTCACGGGCAGCGAGCACTTCTCCAGCAGTCGCGGCTCACCGTCGCGCGTCTGGTGATCCATCGCGAGGTAGATCTGCTTCGCGCTGGAGGCGAGGTCCATCGCGCCCCCGATGCCGCCGAGGTTGTTCCACGGCTCCGTCGTGATTTTCCAGTTCGCGAACGAGCCATCCGGGGCGACCTGGTAGGCACCGAGGCAGGTGACGTCGATCATCCCGCGGCGGATCACGTTGAATGAGTCCGCGTGATGGACGATCGCGGCGCCGGGGTTCAGCGTCACCGACTGCGTGGCGGAGGCGTTGACGATATCCGGGTCTTCTTCACCTTCGCCCGCCAGGCGACCGTAGCCGATGACCCCGTTTTCGGAGTGCAACACGATCTCCTGCTCTGGTGTCAGGAAGTTGGAGACGTTCGTGGGGATGCCGATCCCCAGGTTCACGATCCAGCCGTATCCCATGTTCTGCGCGAGAACCGCTGCCATCTGCTCGCGGTTCAGCGGTTGCTTCTCTTCAGCCATCGCGGACCTCCTCGGACGGGGACTATGCGGTCTGTCGGACGGCCATTCCGCTCGCGCGGTTGACGTGGAGGACGCCCCCCACGGGGATGCGCACGAGTGTCGTGACGTAGATGCCGGGCACGTGAACCTGGTCGGGGTCGATCTCGCCCGCCTCCACGATCGGCTGCTCCACCTCCACGATCACGTTTCGCGCTGCGGTCGCCATGATCGGGTTGAAGTTTCGCGCCGCGCGCCGGAACACGAGGTTCCCGGCGGTGTCTGCCTTCCACGCCCGGATGAAGGCGTAGTCCGCGAAGAGCGCGGTCTCCATGACGAACGTCCGCCCACCGAACTCGCGGTGCTCTTTACCTGTCGCGGTCTCGGTGCCGACGCCGGCTGGCGTGTAGAACGCTGGGACACCCGCGCCACCCGAACGGATCCGCTCGGCGAGCGTGCCCTGCGGCACCAGTTCTGCCTTCAGGGTGCCGTTGGCGACGAGCGCCTCGGCGGTACCGGTACGCGACGGGCGCGTCGAGGCGGTGAACGCCGCGATCACCTTCGTCACTCGCCCGGCCATCACGAGGTCGCCGAGGCCCTTCAGGTCCTCGTCCGCCGACTCGAATCCGACGCCGTTCGAGATCGTCGTCAGTCCCGTCGCCTTCGTCCGCCAGAGCGCGGCGAGCAGGTTGGTGGGCTGCCCCGGCCCGAAGCCGGGGATCATCAGCGAGGAGTTGTCGGCGAAGCCGGCGACAGCCTCGTCCATAGACATAACGATACGTGGTTGAGGCACCTGAGTGGCTCCTCCGCAAATCTGAAGTCGCTATCGCGGGGTTATACACCCAATACCCGCCGCGAGGGGATCCGTCCGACGACGAGTGTGCTCGCGTGGTCTAATCGCGGCTGGACGGAAGTTGAATCGGAGGCATGCATGCTCAGCGTGACCGTGAACGGGGTAAAGCACGAGGCCCCTCAAGGCGAACGGAGCTTGCTCTCGTACCTCCGTTTGGGCCTGACGGGGACGAAGTATGGCTGCGGTGAGGGTCTCTGCGGCACCGTCGCCGTTCGTCAGCTCGTTGAGGCCGAGGATGGTGCGAGTCCCCCCGAACGTGATCAGCATCACTCGATGCGACTGTCCCGCTTCAAACCGGATCGACGTGCCAGACGGGATGTCGAGGCGCAGTCCGAACGCCGCCCTGCGGTCGAAGCGGAGCGCCCGGTTCACCTCGAAGAAGTGGAAGTGGGAGCCAACCTGCACGGCGCGGTCGCTGGTGTTCGCGACCTCGAGTTCGATGGTGGGACGGCCCTCGTTCAGGGTCAGGTCGCCGTCCGCGAACAGCATCTCGCCGGGGATACCGGTGGGGATCGGGTCGGTCATGGGATCGGGTTGTGGAGGGTGACGAGTTTCGTCCCGTCCGGGAACGTGGCCTCGATCTGGACGCTGTCGATCATCTCCGGGATGCCGTCCATCACGTCCGAGCGCGTGAGGAACTGCCCCTGCATCCCCATCAACGTCGCGACGCTCTCACCGTCGCGTGCCTTCTCGATCAGTCCGCAGGCGATGATCGCCACCGCCTCCGGGTAGTTCAGTTTGAGCCCGCGTGCCTTGCGATCCCGCGCCACCATGGTGGCGACCCAGAGCAGAAGTTTGTCCACCTCACGCTCGGTCAGTCTCACGCAGGCGCCTTTCCGTCCGGACGCCTCGTACGGCACAGGCGATGTGCCATGAGGAGTCGGGTCGGAGGCCGAGCCTAAGGAGCCGCTATTTTCCTGATGTTTCGCTGAGACTACAGATAGGTGACGAGCTTGGCCTCAGGCCGGCGTGGCCGCGAGGGTGGTTGGGATGTCCTCACGCAGGTCGTCAGCCGCCCGACGCATCAGCAGGACGAAGACCCCCACCCCGACCAGTGACGCGATCCCGGCGAAGTAGAAGACCGAGTCGATCCCGAACTGCGTCTTGATGACCGCGCCGATGAGCGATCCCGAGAGGAACCCGGCCGACGACCCCATGGCGTTGATCCCCATGATCGAGCCCATCCCGACTTTCCGGCCGATCTGCACGAAGATGGCCTGCTGCGACGGGAACGCCAGCGACTCCGCGATCCCGGCCATCAACAACGCCGCCAGTAACCATGGCGCAATGATGAGTGCCTCACCGAAGAAGTCGACCGCCGTGAGCGAGTCCGGCAGGAGCGGGACGACTCCCTGCGCGATGCCCGCAACGGACAACCCCACTACTACCAGCATGACACGGCTCATCCGGTCCGCGAGTCCGCCCGTATACGGCTGAAGCACGGCGTTGATCAGCGATCGACTCGATAGCAGGATCCCGACGAACAGCGCGCTGTCGGTGCCCAGTCCTTCGTCACTGATGACGTACACGGCGAGCCACGACGAGGCAGTCCCCCAGCCCAGCGACGTGATCAGGACAAACAGGGTGCTCGCCTGCACGGCCGGTCGCCGGATCAGGACGCGAAACGGCAACACGGTCTCGACGCGCCTCGCGTCGGTCTGAGGTGCGCCATCGAGCCCCGCCCCCGGCGCTTCCGGACGGTCGCGTGGTAGGAGCAGCAGGGTCAACAATGCGGTGCCGCCCAGCATGACTGCCATCGATCCGAAGGCGAAGTCCGAGCTGAAGAGGTCGCGCAGGCCACCGCCGAACAGCGGGCCGGTGCCGAAGCCCGCGATCTGGGCCACGGAGAACCATCCCATGTACCGGCCCTCGCCGCCGACGGGGGCCATCCGGCCGATGTACGCCATCGACATCGGGAACATCGCGGCTGCCCCCACACCCGAGAGGATGCGGAACCCCACCACCGTCTCCCAGTTAGTCGCGAACAGGTAACCGACAGCACCGGCCGCGTAGATCGCGAACCCGAGCACGATGAACCGCTTCGCTCCGTACGAATCACCCAGGCGTCCGAAGAACGGCGCGAACGCCAGTTGTGCGAGCGCCAGTCCGGAGAACGAGAGGGCGACTCCCACTGCCGGCCCACCGAGGTCGTCCTGCACGTACACAGGCAGCAGCGGCGACACCATGGAGATGCCCGCCATCGCGACAAACATCGCGACGAACAGGACGACGAAGGGGCGTGACAGCACGAAGGCTCCTGGCCAGGACGCACGGGTTCAGCGCGGGCGGAATGGGAACATACAAATGGTACGCGGGTCGCACCTTGTGTTCTGCGCCCGACAAGACAGGCTCCTCGACGGGGGTGGCATAATCCGCATCCCGGCTCTGCGCCGGGTGGATGGGGCGACACCATGGCCGAAATGACACCCGACGAGGTCAATGCCTATCTGGACGGGCACGGCGGCTATGCCGTCCTCTCCACCATCGGCAAGGACGGATACCCGCACGCCGTGCCGCTCGGCTTCTTCCGCCAGGGCGAAGACATCGTCCTCCCGGTCCGTGGCCAGCGGAAGGTAAACATCGCCCGCAACCCGAAGGTCGCCGTGACCGTCGAGTCCGGCCAGACGATGAAGGACCTGAAGGGCGTCGTCATCCGCGGTGACGCCACCCTCGTCGAAGACTCCGCCGCCGTCCTCGAACTGGTGCGCGAGGGCGCTCGCCGTCATGGGACTGCCGAGGACCAACTGCCGACGACCACCCGTACCGGTGCGGCCTACGTCCGCGTTCATCCGGCTAAGGTCGCCTCCTGGGACAACACGAAGGCATAGCAGCCCACTCAGCCCGTCATCGAAGCGCCGCGCGAGCGGCGAAAGAGCCCACCATGACCGCCACCGCCACCATCCGTGAAGTCACCACAGCCTCGGACGCTTGGCTCGCCGCCCTCGTCACCGGGGACGCCGACGTGCTCGACCGGCTGACGACGCCGGACTTCACCTACGTCCACTCCAGCGCCACGCTCGACACACGCGAGTTCTTTCTGGACGCCTTCCGCTCCGGCCGCCGCAAGTACACGAACTACTCGGTCGAGGGTGTCGAGGTGCGTACGTACCCGGGCACCGTCGTGATGGGCGGGCTCGCCCACATTCGCCTGAACCCGCGCGGCGAGGAAATGAAGATCGAGACGCGCTTCATCAGCGTCTGGGTCGAACAGGCCGGCACCTGGAAGATGGCGGCCTGGCACTCCACGCGCATCCCGGACGCGCCCGCCGCCTAGACGGCAATTCACTCGATGATCGTTCGAAGGGACAACAGATGGATTTCGGTCTCACGGGCAAGGTCGCCCTCATCACGGGCGGCAGTGACGGCATCGGCAAGGCCGCGGCACTTTCGATGGTGCGTGAGGGCGCACGGGTCGCCATCGTCGCGCGGCGCCAGGACAAACTCGATGCGGCCGAGGCCGAGATCCACGCCGCTGGCGGCGATGTCATCGCCATCTCGTGTGACGTGATGGACGAGACCCAGGTGAAGGCCGCCGTCGCGCAGGTCGCAGCGAAGTGGGGTGGCGTCGATATCCTCGTCAACAACGCTGGCACATCGGCCGCCCGTAAGTTCGAGGACGTCACGGACGAAGTCTGGGAGACCGACCTCGGGATCAAGGTCTACGGCGCAATCAACTGCTCGCGGGCCGCCCTCCCATTCATGAAGGCGGTCGGCGGCGGCCGCATCATCAACATCACCACCGGTGGCGGGAAAGCCCCCGGCGCGGGCTCCCTGCCGACCTCGATGGCGCGCGCCGCAGGCATCGCGCTTACCAAGGCGATGTCCCGCGACTACGCCGGGGACAACATCCTCGTGAACACCGTCTGCATCGGAGTGATCAAGAGCGGCCAGCACGAGCGCCGCTACGAGGCGATGCAGGAGCGCGACCCCTCCCGCACTCTCGACGAGTTCTACGCCGGCATGGGCGAGCGTGTCCCGCTCGGCCGCGTCGGCGAGGCTGCCGAGGCTGGCGACGTCATCTGCTTCCTCGCCTCCGCGCGTGCCTCCTACATCACGGGCACGGCGATCAACATCGATGGCGGCTCGTCGCCGGTCGTCTAGCGCTCGGGGATACGATGTCTGACACCGGCCTCGACATCACCGTGGAGTACTGCGCCGAGTGCGGCTACTACCCGCGCGTCGGCTGGCTGCTGGGCGAGGTCATGCTGGACATCCAGCACGACGTGAAGCGGGTCACGATCATCCCCTCAGGCGGCGGCCGCCACGAGTGGAAGGTGAACGGCGACCTCATCTTCAGCAAGGCCGCCGAGGACCGCCACCCGGACGTGGACGAACTGAAGGCGCTCATCTACGCGAAACTCGCGTAGCGACGGACGAGGATAAGGAGGGCGCAATGACTGACGAGACGCTCCGCATCTTCGACCCGCGCGGGCACGTCCTCGCCCAGACCAGCACACTCGCCCCCCGCCCGAAGTCACTCGCCGGGCTGCGTCCCGGGATCCTGGAGAACCGCAAGCCGAATGTCCGCCTGCTGCTCACCTCGGTGGTCGAGGCGATGCGCGAGCGCATGGACCTCGGCGATCTGATCATCGAGGACAAGCCGATCGCCGGCCCGCCGAGTAAGCGAGTAATGGAGCGATTGCGCGACTGCGACTTCGTGCTGGTCGGGTCAGCCGACTGAGGATCCTGCACGACGTGGAGTGTCCACGCCGCCGTCCTCCTCGAAGCCCAGGGCATCCCGACCGTCGTCGTCGGCACGGACGAATTCGCCGGCCTCGTGCGCATGGAAGCGGACCAGCGAGGCCTGCCGCACCTGCATCGGGTTGTCCTCCCGCACCCGATCGGGGGCATCAAGCCACCCGCGGTGATAGAGAAGGCGCGTAACGCGGTGGACGACATCATCGCGCACCTCATGGAGCCCGCATGAGCGACCACACGCTGCAGCCCGGCCGCTGGCCCGACCTCATCGAGGTCACGGCGGACATCGCTGCGCTCTCGCGTGACCTTGCCCATCGCCAGATGAGCGACGGCCTCCCGATCATCCCGCCGACCGAGGAGCGCGTCGCAGCGATGCTTGCGCACACCGACCGCGACCCGCTCGAGGTGCTCGGTATTCTCCCACCGAGGCAGGGCGAGGCGACCGTCCACGCCATCGCCGTGAACGCAGTGATGGCCGGCTGCGAGCCTCGGCTCTTCCCGATCCTGCTCGCGGCCTTCGAGGGCATCGTCGACCCGGCCTTCAACATCGCCTCGGTGAACTCAACGACCCATCCATGCGGAGTGTTCGTGCTGGTGAACGGGCCACTGGCCGCGCAGGCCGAGATCGCTTCCGGCTCCGGCTGCTTCGGGCCCGGCTTCCCGTCGAACGCCACACTCGGACGGGCCGTGCGCCTCGTGCTGCTCAACGTCGGTGGCGCGTGGCCCGGTGCGGGCGACCGCGCCACGCAGGGTTCGCCCGCCAAGTTCTCGTTCTGCGCCGCGGAGAACGAGGTCGCCAACCCGTGGGGCGCCTACCACCTCGCGCGCGGCTTCGAGGCGTCCACGAGCACCGTCACCGTGTTCGGCGCGGAGGGCCCCCACAACATTCAGGAGCACGGCGCGAACACCGGCAAAGGCCTGCTACGCACCATCGCCGGCTCCATGGGCAACGCCGGCAGCAACAACCTTTTCCGAGGTGGTCACCCCGTCCTCGTCATCGGCCCGGAGCACGCGGTCACCATCGCGGCCGATGGCTACGACCGTGCCGCGATCCAGCGGTTCATCCACGAGTACGCGCGCTACCCCTCGCGGCTCCTCGACCCGTGGTTCCGCCCGGAGTACCGCGTCCGCCTCTCCGCTGGCCGCGAGGACGAGGCCGACCGCGACGATCTCGAGTACCCCATCCTCGATGCGCCCGAGGATCTGCACATCATCGTGGCGGGTGGCGCGGGCAAGCACTCGGCTTGGCTGCCCACCTTCGGCAACCAGACTATCCCCGCGATCCGCGCGATCACGAGCGCTGACGGCACCCCGCTCACGAGTCTCTAGGCGGGCGTGAACCGCAGCAGCGTGATCTCGCTCCCGGCGACATCATCAAAGACCGCGCGCACGCGCATCCCGATGCGGATCGCCTCGGGTGCGACGCCCACGAGTTCCGTCGTCACCTTCGGACCCTCATCGAGTTCCACGACGGCGATCAACTGCGGCGATGCGCCCTGCCAGGCCGGCGCCGTCGGGCGGTCAGCGATCGTGAAGGTGTAGACGGTGCCAGCGCCGGCCACCTCGCGCCATTCGAGGTCGTCCGCGAGCGTCCCGGGCGCGAGGTTCCTCGGGTAGTACACCCATTGCCCGATACTCGGTGAGTATTGCAGGACGAGCCGGTGCTGCCGCAGCGCGTCCCAGTACGGCTGCGAGGTGGGCGTTGGGGAGGGGAGCGGTCGGTCGGGCATCGTCTACTCCCCCCGCAGGATCAGCGCGACCTGCTCGCTCATGATTCCGCCGTTGCCAGAGACGAACGCTGTGTTGCAGTCGGCCACCTGCGCTGGCGCCCGCCGCATGATCTGCCTCGCGCCATCGAGGACGTGCGACATACCGCCCGCAAGTCCTGCCTGCCCGAACGAGAGTTGTCCGCCGTGCGTATTCGTCGGGAAGTCGCCTCGATACGTCAGGTCGTGCGACCGGATGAATCGCGCGCCCTCGCCCTTCGCGCAGAAGCCCGCGTCTTCGAGTGTCATCAGAACCGTGATCGTGTAGCAGTCGTACACCGAGATCATGTCGACCTCACGTCGCGCGATCCCCGCCATCGCGAATGCCTGGTCCGAGGCGGGCCCGATCGGCGTCTGCATCAGATCTTCCGCGTACGTGGGCGTCTTGAATGCGACGTGCTCTCCAAACCCTGACACCCATACCGGTCGGTGCTTCGCTCGCCTCGCGACGTCCGCGCTCGCGACGACGACGGCAGCGCCGCCTGCGACCGGCATCACGATTTCCAGTAAGTGGATCGGGTCGGCGATCATCGGCGAGTTCAGCACGTCCTCCGCCGTGATCGGCTGGCCATAGAAGATCGCGTCGGGCGTCGCGCAGGCGTTCGTCCGCTGGTCCACGGCGATCTTCGCGAGGGCCAGCGGGTCATAGCCGTAGGTGTGCGCGTAGCGCTGCGCGATCAGCGCGTAGCCGCAGTTCTGAGCGACGTTCCCGTATGGGATGTCGAACTCCGCCTGGGGCGACCCGAACCGGTCGCTCGAGGCCCCATATCCGAGGTTCACCGGCGCTGCCTGGCCCGGTGCCAATGGTCCCGGACTCGCGGGCGTGACGCACAGCACCACGTTCGCGATGCCGAGTTCGATCGCCGCCGCCGCGCGCCACACCATCCCCGCCGCCGTCGCACCTCCGAGGTCGACGAACTCCGCGAAGTTCACCGCTATCCCGAGGTACTCCGCCACCGTCGAGGGCACGAACGATGCCGACTCCCGGATCCCGCCGGTGCAGATCCCGTCCACCTCGCGCGGATCGATCCCGGCGTCCGCGAGCGCCGCCTTCGCGAGGGCGCCCCACTGCTCGATGCTCAACCCTCGGTGGCCCGGCGGTCGCCGCTCCGGCTTCCACTCCGCGATCCCCACAATCGCTGCCGTCCCCTGGAGACCCATCGCGCACCGCCCTCCGCGTCCGATCTCGCGACACGAGCGCAGGGTACGCGTCACGGGCTATTGTCGCGCCGCTCGCTTCAAGGAGGCTGCCCATCCCGCGTATCGACGCCCACGTCCATGCCTTCCCCGAGCGGCTCGCCCTCGCCGTCCGCGCGCGCCTCGACGCGGCCGGCCGCCTTACGAGCAGCCCCCACCTCCCGGAGATTGCCCGAGAGGTGCAGGCCACCGGCTTCGATCGCGCGTGGATCCTCCCGTACGCCCACCGCGCCGGCGTCGCCGAGAGCCTGAACGAGTGGGTGGCAGCCGAGGTCCCCCGCTACCCATGGCTCGTCCCTGGCGCCTCGTTCCACCCGGATGACGACGCGTTCCCTGCGCTCGTGAAACACGCCCTCGTCGACCTGCGGCTGCGCGTCGTGAAACTCCACTGCTCGGTCGGCGCATTCTCCCCGGCTGACCGCCGCCTCGTTCCGCTGTGGGAGGTCGCTGCCGCCGAGAGCGTCCCCGTCCTCATCCACGTCGGCCGAAACTCCCCCGGCGACTCTGATGGGAGCGAGTTGCGCGAACTCTCACCCATCCTGACCGCGCATCCCCACCTGAATGTGGTGCTGGCGCACACCGGGCAGCCCTCGACCGCCGTCGCCCTCGAACTGATGGCCCAGCATGACAACCTGTACTCCGACGTCACCCCCATCTGGCTCCGTCAGAACGAGGCGGCCCCGGCCGACCTCGAACGCTTCGCCGGTCGCTTCCTCTTCGGCAGCGACGCCCCTAACAACCCGACGCCGGTGGCCGACCAGGTTGCCCGCTTCGAGGCGATGGGCCTCTCCGCTCACGTCCTGGACATGCTGATGGGCGGGGCAGCGGAGCGCCTGATTGCCGGTTGACGTCGTCTCTGTGATCGCGATTTAACCGCGCGCGCAACACCCGTTAACGCTCGCCCGCGACGCTCCCGTTGGCCACATTCCGTGGCCGCACGACTTCGTACCTGAGCGGGAGCATCGATGACCACTACGCCCGAACGCCCTGACGCACAGCCGTTGCAGTTTGTCGAGGATCGCAGCGCGCTGATCCCCAACAAGTGCATCTGGAAGTGTGCCGGCGCCTGCTACCACGAGGGCCTGAACGAGCGCAGCGGCCGCGACTCCTTCGCTGATATCGTCCTGCGACGTTTCAGTCGCCGTCAGATGATCAAGGGCGCCGTCGTCGTGTGCGGAGGATCGAGGGTCCCGGGCAATCGGTCTTCCAGGCAGTCGTCGCCCCGTTCCAGCGCCCCCCAAATCACATCGGTGGTAACGTTCCGCCGTCGCTGTTCCCGATACCGAGGTGAGCGCGATGCGAGGGAGGGCACCCACCATGACCGGTCCGCTTGCTGGCGTCCGCATCCTCGAGTTCACCCAGATTATCGCTGGCCCGTTCGGCTGCATGCTCCTCGCCGACCAGGGCGCGGAGGTGATGAAGGTGGAACCGCTCGGCGGCGAGCCGTGGCGCGTGTACGCGCAGTTCATGCCGCTGGAGTCGAAGACCTACCAGTCCCTCAACCGCAGCAAGCAGTCCATCGCCCTCGACCTGAGCACGCCCGAGGCCCGGGCGATCGTTCACCGCCTGGTGAAGGACGTGGACATTGTCGTCAGCAACTACCGCCCGGATGTCCCGGCGCGGCTCGGGATCGACTACGAGACCCTACGCGCGATCAAACCCGACCTGATCTACGTCGACTCCACCGCATTCGGACGGAAGGGGCCGTGGGCTATGCGCCCCGGCTACGACATCGTCGCCCAGGGAGTCTCCGGGTTCACCGCGGCCGGCGGACGTTTCGATGAGAACGGCAACCCCGTGCTCCCCGGCGGCACCGCCACCGCCGACTTCGCGACCGGCTATGCGATCGCCTGGGGCGCCTGCGCGGCGCTCTACCACAAGGCGATGACCGGCGAAGGCCAACTCGTTGAGACCTCGCTGCTCGTGAACGCACTGAACTTCCTCGGCGGGTCGTTCATGTCCCTGCCTGCCGCGGACGAACTGGTGCGCACCGCTTTCCTCGCGGACGCCAAGGCCGCGCGCGAGCGTGGCGAGGGCTACACGGAGATCGTGAAGCGCCGCCAGGCCCGGCTGCAGGTCGCCCAACTCGGCAACATCTACTACCGCAACTACCTCACGAAGAACGGCGCCATCGCTGTCGGCAACCTCTCCGCGTCGCTTCGCCAGAAGATGCGCGACGTTCTCGGCATCGACTACGACCGCCGCGACCACGACCCCGCCTACAACCCGCGTGACCCCGAGACCATCGAGGCCGGCAACGCGCTCACCGCGCGCGTCGAGAAGATGATCGTCGAGCAGCCGACCGCCCACTGGGTCGAGCTTTTCGAGGCGGCCGGTGTCCCGGTCGGCGAACTCACCTTCACCGAGGAACTCGACCAGCACCCGCAGATCGTCGAGAACGACTACGTCGTTGCGCTCGCCCACGACCTGTCCGGCCCGCAGTCGATGGTGTCCCCGCCGCACAAGATGAGTAAGACCCCGCCCGCGCCGCGCTCTGCCTCGCCGCCCCTCGGCCGCGACACGGACGCGATCCTCGCGTCGGCCGGCTACACCGCCGACGAGATCGGTGGCTTCCGTGCGAAGGGCGCAGTCGGATAACGCTCGACTACGTGCAGGCCTTGATGATCAGCACTGGCACGATCAACAACCCCACGATGACGCCGACGATGAATTTACCCATGCCTTGACCCTACTGATCGAGGCGTGACAGACGCCTCGATGGCGTCGTGCTCGCATCGCGTGTCTGTGACAAATCTGTGTGCGTGTCGGGCTCATTGCGTGAGCAGGTGCTCTCGGACGAAGTCGACCACGCGCCGCGCGAGGTCCATGCGGTGCGGCAGCTTCTGAAAGCCGTGCCCTTCTTCGGGGTAGACCACGTACTCCACGAGGCCCTCGCTGCGCCGCACCGTCTCGACGATCTGCTCGGATTCCTCCGGCGGCACGCGGACATCGTGGTCACCCTGAAAGACGAGTAGCGGCGTGCGGATCAGGTGCGCCTTGTGGATCGGCGAGATCGAACGCAAAAACTCCGGGTCTTCCCCGTACTCGCGCGATCGATGTTTTCGCCGCCACGCCCCGGTGTGGGCTAGGAACGTCTCGAAGTTCGCGATCCCGTAGAGATCGATGGCTGCAGCCCAGCGCTCCGGCGCCTCCGTGATCGCCGCGAGCACCATGAACCCGCCGTACGACCCGCCCATCACCGCGATCCGCTTCGGGTCTACCTCGCCGGACGCCGCAAGCCAGTCTGCCGCCGATAGCAGGTCGCGCACGGAGTCCATGCGCTTCTCCACGTCGTCCGCGTGGCCGTACTCCTTGCCATAGCCCGAGGAGCCCCGCACATTCGGGACCAGCAGCGCGACGTCACCGCGCGCGAGGAGGTAGTGCGGTCCCGGGTACCGTCCCCAGAGCGTGGGACGGCTCTGCATCTCCGGCCCGCCGTGTACCAGTACTACGCACCCGAACGATCCGTCCGTTGGTGCTCCCTCTGGCACCCTCTCCGGGACGTAGTAGTACGCCGGGATCTCGCGCCCATCGAAACTCGTGTAGTGGACTAGCCGAGGCTCCGGCAGCGACTCCAGCGGCAGGCCCTGCGTGTGGCTCGCTGTCAGGCGCACCACCTTGCCGCCCTCCGTGTCCGCCACCCACACGTCCGGCACGTCGCGAGGCCCCTCGAAGGTGAAGGCCAGCGCGCGCCCGTCTGGCCGCCACTCTGGTGTGCTCGCGACGCCTCCGGCTGGCTGCTTGATCGTGATCCGCCGTCCGAGGCGTGCGTCAGCCGTCACCTCGTACGCTTCGATCCGCCCGTAGCCCGCCTCGTTCACCACGACCGCGAGGCGGTCGCCATCCGGCGTGAGCGCGAGCGCCTCCAACCCCCACTCCGGCGTCAGGAGGAACTCGCGTTCGAGCGTGCCGAGGTCGATCCGCTGAAGGCCAGCGAACTCGCGCCCGTCGTCCGTCAGCACCAGCACCGCACGGCCCGAGTGGAAGTGCGCGTCCGTCCACTCCGAGAGGTCGTCGTGCTCAGTCAGCAGTCGAGATGCCTCGATGCCCTCGAGGTCCAACAGCCACAGTGTGGAGTCCCCGGGCACATCGAGATTCGGTCGGGCGATGAGCAGCGACTGGCCGTCGGCGGAGAACGCGCCCGCCGCGTTCATCCCGTCGTGCTGGAACACTAGGCGCTCGGTGCCGGTCTCCACGTCGAGCACGTAGACGTCGAAGAACGCACGGTCGCGCCGGTTCGACCCGTACGACAGCAGCCGCCCGTCTGCGGACCACGCGCCGAGGTTGTGGATCACTCGTGGTATCGAGGCGAGCACGCGGCTGGTGCCGCTGGCGAGGTCCAGCAGGTGCAATTGGTACTGCTCGTCGCCGCCGTCGTCCGCCACGTACAGCAACTGATGGTGGCCCGGCCGGAACGCGACGTGGTAGATGACCCCGCCCGTGTCCGTCAGTGCTCGGGGTTCACCACCCGAGGCGGGGACGAGCCACGCCTGCGCCACCCCGGAGCGGTTCGACCGGAACGCGACGTGCGTCCCCGTTGAGTCATACGAGGGCTGCTCGGACACCTCGACCTGCACGAAGTCGTCTAGCGTGAACGTCATCGCCGCCCGCCTTCCGAGGCTGCCAGTTCGTCCGATCTGAGGCACCACCGGCTTGCCGTGCGGATAGTATGTGGGCGACTCGCAAGCGTGATGGGAGCCCACCGATGCCCACGGCCTACGAACGCGCCCTCGATCGAGCGGTACCCGGCGTGATCGCTGAAACGATCCAGATCACCGAGATACCCGCGCCCACGTTCCGCGAGCGCACCCGCGCCCGCCATGTGTACGACCGGTTTGAGGCCATCGGCGGCTGGTCATACCTCGAGATCGACGGCCTCGCGAACGTCGTCGCCGTCCGGAAAGGACAGGCCGGCCGCGCGCGCCTCCTGCTCTGCGCCCATCTCGATACCGTTTTTCCCGACGCGGCGACGCCCGTCGTCCGCAGCCGAGGTGTCCTCACCGGCCGAGGCGTCGGCGACAACAGTCTCGGCGTTGCGGCCATGCTCGGCGTCGCCCAGGCGATGCAGGCCAGCAATGTCACGGGTGTCGGCGACATCATCTTCGCCGCCAACGTCGGCGAGGAGGGCCGTGGCGATCTCCGTGGCGCGCGTCGTCTCGTGAAGGACTACGCGAACGACATCGACGCCATGATCGCCATCGAGGGCCACGCCCTGAACCGCGTCCAGATGCAGGCCGTCGCCTCTCTCCGCTACGAGGTGAGCATCGAGACCGACGGAGGCCACTCGTGGAGCGCTTACGGCCGCAAGAACGCGATCGCGCTTCTTGCGCGGGCGATCGTGGCCCTCGAACCGCTGATGCCGGACCCGGCGGCGGCACCGAAGACCACGATGAACGTGGGCGTGATTCGAGGTGGCCGCAGCGTGAACACCATCGCTCCCGACGCCGTCTTCGAACTCGACATCCGCTCCGTCGAACCCGCGAATGTCGACGCGCTGCTCCGTGCCGTCCGCCTCGCGATGCGCGCGGCTGTTGGCGACGAAGCCGAGGTGAAGTTTAAGCGCATCGGTGCGCGCCCCGGAGGTAGCATCCCGATGGAGTCGGCGCTGGTGCAGGCTGTCCTCGACGTCCGTAAGGCCCTCGGGCTCCCCGAGCCGGAGTTCTACGCCGGCTCCACGGACGCGAACGCCGCGCTCGGCGCCGGCTTCGCCACCACCTGCATCGGCGTGACCACCGGTGGCGAGGCACACACCCCGCGCGAGTGGATCAGCACCGCCCCCATCAAGCAAGGCGTCCCCTACCTCGGCCGCTCCATCGTCGCCGCCGCCTGCCTGCCGAGGGCGACCATCCGCCGCTAGCCCGCTGCGTGTCGAGCCGTCCTACATCCGCGAGAAGCCTGACCCCGGCCGGTCGAGGCCGAGCCCTTGGCCGTCCGTGATCCAGCCGAACTCCTGCAGGATTTCCTGACTATACGTGACACGCCCCGTCACCTTGTCCAGCGGCTCCGTCGCTAGCAGCAGTGCCGCGTTCGCCATGATCGACATCGGCTCGCGGTCGG
>SHYS01000023.1 GCA_009692685.1 Dehalococcoidia bacterium | reverse complement strand
AGGGCGGGGCATGGCCGCCTGGCAGATGGGCTCGGGCTTCAACCCGTTCGGCACGCTGGTGATGGGCCACCTCATCAGCGAGTTCGGCGTCCGCTCGACCGAACTCGGCTTCTTCTCAACCTGCCTGACGATCTTCGTCCTCATCCTCATCTTCAACCGTGCGATCCGGCGCGCCTGACATCCGGGGTGTCGGGTAACATCGAGGCCGCACGCAGCACCAACGGACCGGGTGGTACCCATGACCCTGCAGGACTTCGCACACGGCGTCTGGCATCCGAGCGGTGGCGACGGGCTGCTCCCCACGATCGTCGCGTTTCACGGACACGGGGCACACGGGCAGGACCTGATGGGCCTCGCGCCGTTCCTCGGGGGCGGGCGGTCGCTGCTGCTGTTCCCGGAGGCGCAGTACCTACTGCAGCCCGGCGCGCTCTCCTACACCTGGTTTGGCACGAGTGGCGGCGACCTCCGCCGCACGACCGAGGAGTTCGAGCGCGTGATCGGCCTCGTGCGCGACTTCATCGACGAGGCCCTGGCGAGGTACGGCGGCGACACGCAGCGCGTGGCGCTCCTCGGCTTCTCGCAGGGCGGCAGCATCGCCTACCGCCTGGGACTCGGCGAGCCGGAACGCTGGCGCGGCGTGGCCGCGCTTTCAACGTGGCTCCCCGAAGAAGCCGAGGCGGCGGGACACGCTGCAGACCCGGCCACGGTCGCCGCGCTGCCGATGTTGATCCAGCACGGCACGCAAGACCCGCAGATCGCCCTCGATCGTGCGCGTGACTCCAAGACTCGCGTGGAGGCGCTGGGCGCGAAGCCGGACTACCGCGAATACCCCATGGGGCATCAGATCGGGAACGAGAGTCTGCGTGACCTCGCGTTGTGGACGCAGCAGGTGCTGGGCGTCGGGCCCGAGGCGTAACGGCAGCACCGCAGCAGGCTGGCCGCCGATCCACTAACATCCGGCGCGCCTCGACACTCTGGATCGAGACAGGGCCTCGACATCTGCGAGGACTCGAAGGGAACCCCCGATGACCACGTCAGCCTCACCGTTTGCCAACTACCTCGACGACATGCGCGCGTGCGCGGAAGCGATCAACCTGACGCCTCGTGAGTTCGTGCAGCCGACGGACCATCACGCCACGATCAACGGCATCGACTTCCACTACGTCGACTGGGGCAACCCACACCTACCGCCGCTGGTACTGCTGCACGGCGGCAGCCTGACGGCGCACACGTGGGACATGGCCGCGCTGCTCCTCCGCGAGCGCTACCACGTGATCGCCCCCGACCAGCGAGGCCACGGCGACACCGGCTGGACGCCTGAGTCCCAGGCCAACGAGGACAACGGTGACCTAATGCTCAAGGACACCGAGGCGTTCATCGAACACCTCGGCTTCCCCACGGTCGTACTGTGCGGGATGTCGATGGGTGGGATGAACTCGATCCGCTACGCCGCACGGCACGCCAACCGGTTGTCGCGGCTGATCATTGTGGACATCGCGCCGGTCACGATGCAGGAGGGCCTCATCGAGATGGAGGCATTCCGCCGTGAGACGGAGACAATGAACCACTTCGAAGACTTCCTGGACCGCGCGATCAAGTTCAACCCGCAACGCAAGCCAGCACACCTGAAGTACAGCCTGATGCACTCGCTCAAGCCGATCGCCGAGGGCTGGACGTGGAAGCAGGCCCATCGCGAGCGCCCCGCTGACGAGGCCGCCGCGAAGGACGCCGGCCAGAAGCGCAGCGAGGCGCTCTGGGCAGACGTGCGCGCGATCACGACCCCGACGCTGCTGATGCGCGGCGGGATCTCCAAGATCCTCTCGCCGGAGGCCGCTGCCGAGACCCTCAAGTCGATGAAGGACGCCGAACTCGTGGTGATCGAGGGCGCGGGCCACTCGGTACAGGGCGACCAGCCAGCGGCGTTCGCGGGCGAGGCAATGGCGTGGCTGGATCGCCGCGCCTAGCCCTCGATCGATCTTGGCTAGAACCCCTCGGGCATGTGCGGTGCGCCGCGCCGTCGCGAAGATCGCGACGGCGCGGCGCACCGCGTCCGAATCACCCGAAAGCATTCCGGCGCGCTCGATGCGTGTCGCAGAGCGGAACCCCGTCAGCAGTGGCGCCAGCGCGTTAATCGAGAGGTCGAGGTCGGCGGTCGCGCCTGCGGCCTCGACGACGCGCGTCTGCTCGCCGTCCGTCTCGAAGCGCCAAGTGGTGTCGTTCCACGGCGCCAAGTTGTCGTGGACGCGCAGCGTCAGCGCGCCAGCCTCGCTGTAGGAGCGCGCTTCGAGGGCACGCGGGACATCGACGATGCGTACCCACATCGCGTCCCCGGTGAATCGCCACAACTCTCGCGGCTCGAGAAGCAGATCCTAGATCGGATCGTCGGGATCCATCATCTGGAACTTCGCGCGCAGGACGAGGTCGTGCGCACGGACGTACTGCCAGAGTGCCCGCCGCGCATCGAGGTCGAGCGCGAAGAACCCACGGATCTTCATCTGCTGATCGGGCTCCGGCTCACCCGGTACGAAGATCTTCTTCGTCGTGTACACGATCGAACCGCGGGCACACCCGGCGGCATCCTCGGCGACCGCGACGTTAGAACCACGCCATTGCGCTTCCCACCAGAGGTGCGCCCATCGAGCGGCATCGCGGATGGGGACGAGGTTCCGCGGACGCGCCCATTCGTCGTAGACGCGCTCTGCGATCGCCCGCTCCGCTTCGGACGTCTGGTCGATCAGGTGGACCTCGCCGTCCCAGGTGAACGGCTCACGCAGTCCGATGTATCTCGGGTCAGCGTTGTAATGGACGGCCTCGGAGCCCCGACCGTAGCCGAAGCGCTGATAGATCGCACCCATCGAGGCCCACAGCATGACAATCGGCTCGTTGCGCTCGCGATGGATCTCCATCGCCCTCGTCATCAGCCTGCGCAGATGGCCACGGCGACGGAACTGTGGGTATGAGCCGACGGCAGTGACGCCTGGGATCGAGGTCGGTCAACCGTTGAGGCGCACCTGCCACGGGATCCATCCGTAGATCGTCGCGACTTTGCCATCGACGTACACACCGAGGCGGACGGCCGAAGCCAGCGGTACCGGCTGCGGCGAGTACGCCCGCACGTCCTCCTGTGATGAAGCGAACACGTAATGCGGTACCGCGTCGAACGCCGCAGCCTATGCCTCGCTGGGGGCGCGAACCTCGATGTGACGGTCGGTCACTACGTCTGCCTCGCGGCCTGTGCGAGGGCGACGCCGGGCTCACTCCACACGATGTTCTTCGCGCGCAACTCGGCCGCCTGCTCGTCGGTGTAGCCGAGTTCGGCAAGGAGTGCGTCCGTCTGCTCGCCGCACATCGGGCCAGCATGGAGCCGGGCGGGCGTCCGCCGCAGGCGCACGACGGGGCCGTGGCGCTGGTACCGGCCGAGGCCAAGGTGCTCCACCGTCGAGGTGTATTCGTTCACCTTCATCTGCTCGTCGCGGTGGAAGAACTCCGCCGGCACCGGGCCGTCCGCGCGCACGCAACCGATACCCGCGACGGTCAGGAGTTTCTCCCACTCGTCGGCGGTGTCCGTGTGGAACAACTCGCCGAGGAGGTGGGTCAGCGCCTCGGCGTTGGCCTCGCGCGCCTCACGCGTGCTGAAGCGCGGGTCCACGGCGAGTCCCGGGCTGCCGATACGACGGCAGAACCGCACCCACTCCTTCTCCAGCATCATGCCGAGGAAGACCCAACCTTCTTTGCACTCGTAGAGCCGGTAGAGCGGGCCGGTGCCGTACAGGCCCTCGTCGATGGCGGGACGCGGCTCGCGGTCCTCGTACCAGAAGAAGTCGTCCGAGTTGGCGTAGGCGTTCGCCCCCATCATGTCGATGAAGATCTCCTGGCCTTTGCCCGTCCGCTGCTTCGCCCACAGCCCGAGCATCGCCGTCGTCGCCACCACCGCTGAGGTGTTGGGGTCCGGGTTGACCTCGTTCGCCTTGAACAAGCGTCGGGCGCCCTCGCGGAGCACCTTCAGGTCGTCAGACACCGGAGGCATGCCACCGGCCTGGTACTGTGCGCCGCCGAGCGCTGCCCCGGGGATCGGATGCGTCGCCGGGCGGTGCGCGCCCGGGCCATCAGGCCCATAGCCGTTCACGTTCACATAGACGATGTCCGGCTTCACGGCCTTCGCGTGCTCATAGGACATGCCGAGGCGTTCCGGCACACCGGGCCGGAAGTTATGCACGATGATGTCGGCTTTCGCGATCAGCGCGTGGACAACCGCCTGCCCCTGCGGGTCTTTCAGGTCGACCGAGATGCTCTCCTTGCCGGCGTTCGTCTTGAGCGCGCCCAGCGATCCGTTCCCCATCCACCGCCACGGATCGCCACCCACCTGTTCGATCTTGATCACGCGCGCACCGAGGTCCGCGAGGTGCGAACAACCGAGCGGTGCCGCGATGATCGTCGAGAAGTCGAGGACGGTCACACCCTCGAGGGCTGCGGTGGGTTGCTGTTCGCCGACCTTCGACTGCCACGTCGCGCGCTTCGGCTCGCTCAGGACGGACATCGTGTGCTGGCCGACGGCCGCGATCTCGCCTCGGACGGCGCCGGGCGTCTCCGTCAGCCGGGCGACGAGGCCGATCTCGCGCATCGGCGGGCGCTCGTGCTTCGCCTCCCCGTAGAACCCGAGAACAGCCTCCATCACGGACGTCGCCGACTTCAGCCGTGACCCTCGGGGGTCTTTCACCTCGACCACATGGCCGTTCGCGAGGACATCCGGGTCGTCGAGCGCCTCGGTAGTGGTATGGTACGGGTGGGCGACGACACCACCGTTAGCGATGAAGATCTCCATCCACTCATCGATGGTCTTGGTGCGCATGTGGGCGAGCATCCGGTCGCGGAACGCTTCGCGCACCTCTTCCTTCCATGTGGCTGGCGACCCCACGTGGTCATCGTCTGCGTAGATGTCTACTAGGTCCGCCGCGGCGACGTAGTTGTCGAACAAGTGCTGGAGCAGGTTGCCCATCTGGATCCACTTGCCGTCCTTCGTGGCGGCGGGGTGGTAGTTGATCGTCGGCATCGTGGGCGGCAGTGGCGCGGGCCACTTCTCCGGCTCGCGCTCACGCAGCGAAGCCATCAGCAGCCCGCCCATGTCGTACGACATCAACCCCTGCAGCAGGCTTGTCTCCAGATACTGCCCGTAGCCGAGGCGTTCGCGAGCGACGAGGCCGGCAATGATCCCCGTGATCGCCGCCTGCGACGACGCGTGCGAGGCGACCTGAACCGCGGCGAACTGCGGCCCCGGCCTCGGCGAGACGCCGGAGAACGACATCATCCGTCCAACCTTCGCCGCGACGACACCCTCGTAACCGGGGTAGCCGACGTAGGGCCCGTACGGGCCGAAGCCGGAAATGTTGCAGTAGACGATGCCCGGATTGCGGTACGCCAGCACGTCGTAGTCACAGCCGAGGTTCACCGCCGCCTGACCTCGGAACGAGGTGACGACGACGTCCGCAGTCTCGACGAGGCGGGCGAGGCGCTCGCGCTCCACCTCGCGCTTCAGGTCGAGTTCGACTGAGCGCTTACCGCGTAGCCACATCGGCGCAGATGGCATGAAGCGGAACGGATCGCCACCAGGCCGTTCGACCTTGATGACGTCCGCGCCGAAGTCGGCGAGCACCATGGTGGCGATACCGCCTACCGAGCCGTTCGTCAGATCGATCACACGAATGTTGTCGAGCGGTCCGGGCATGACAGTCTCCTCGATGCCGCTGTCTGCGGCGCGCCGCAGTGTAGCCGAGCCCGCCCCGCCCGGCATCGAGGCCTGCCCGTCAGGCTCCGAAGACGATCATCCGCCCGTCGCAGTCGGCAATCGCGAACTCCACCATGTCGTAGACCGTCTCGCCCAGCGGACAGACTGCCGGGACACCTCGTTGTTCGCACAAGTCGTGGAGGTCTGCGACATCCTGGGGCTCGACCATCCAGACGTACAGGTCGATGGCCTCGGAAGCGCCCGGGAAATCGCGATTCGGGCGGACGGGCTCGGTGGTGGCGGCGAGCATGACCGCGACATCGCCTCGCTAAATGATGGCGAACACCACCGAACCGGTGTGCTCGTGCTCATCGTCGACGTCGTCGTCCTGCCCTGGCCCGTGACCGCGCATCGAGGTCGCCACCTCGAATCCGAGCACCCGCTCGTACCACTCGATCGTGCGCTCCACGTCGGTGACGAGGAACGTGGTCGCAGCATTCAGGAACGGTTCAGCCATCGGAGTCCTCCAACCACACCTAACGGATCGCCGTCACCATCTCCTCGCCGGGCAGCGTCCCCGCCGCCTTGCCGAGGGCGCGCGTCAGTACCTCGAACTGCCCCGCCACAGCATCGATGTCGCCCGATGCCACGAGGCGTCGTGCAACCGCGCGTGCGAGGTCGCCGGCGTGCTGTGTCGCGCGCACGTCGCGGAAGCCAGTAGCCCACAGCGCCTCGACGAGCCACGGCGTCGTCCAGCGTCGCAACTCCACGACCAACGAGGCGAGGGCCAGCGGCGCGAGGCGTTCGAGCAATGGCACACCTAGCGGTGAGCCGGTGCGCAGCAACGTCTCGCCGTACGCCATCGGCTCCTCCGCACTCGCGATCAGGGCGTCGCGATGGACCTCAGCAGCCGCGCCGTTCGAGGGCAGCAGCAGGATGTAGCGGCGCTCCTGCGCGGGCATCTGCGAGCGGCGGGCGTAGATGTACAACAACCCGTCGACGGCCTCGGTCAGCGCTACGGTCTCGATCTCCGGCGCGGGCAGTCGCCAGACCTGGTAGGACGCGCGGAGCACGCCGCCCGGGCGCAGCACGCGCACGATCTCCTCGAACACCGCCTCGGGCCTCGGCGTCTCCTCCAGCGAGGCCGCCGCCGTGACGAGGTCGACTGCGCCGTCCGCGAACGGCAGCGTGTCCGCCGACGCCGTGACGAACAAGGCGTTCCCCACGCCTAGCCGCGACGCGTTGGCCATGCACACCGCGGTTCGGCGGGGCGCGGGGTCGACGCCCACGAGGCGCGCGTGCGGCATCGCCTGCGCCAGCGGGATCGAGGGCCAGCCGTCACCGGGGCCGATGTCGATGACAGTACTGGCGTCGGGCAGCACCGAGGCGTAGTCCGCGATGCGGGCCGCCGCCGCCCAGTGGTCCTCGCGTCGCCGGTCGTACGGCACATCGACGGCGGGGAGGTTGCCGCTCGTCCACAGACGCGTGCGCTGGTAGACGGCGCGTGCCGCGTCGCTCGCCTCGGGTGGTGCGAGGGCGCGCCAGCGTCGTTCGAGGTCGGTCAGGTCATCGAGGAGTGCCATCGAAGGGTGATAGCAGAGGGGCGACCCACACGCGATCTGCGCGGTGGCCACCCCTCGATGTGTCAGGTTGCGCCCTACGGGTCGATGCGCGCGGACGCCGAACCCGTGACGACTTCCTTGCCGTCCTGGTTCACCGTACTGAGCTTCAGGTCGACGAAGTGCTGGCCGCCCTCGGAACGGAGCGCTTCCACCTCGGCCTTCGCGGTCAGGGTGTCGCCGGGAAAGACCTGTGAGACGAAGCGGACGCCGTACTTCGTGAGACGGCCGTCGCCCACGTAGTTCGTCAGCATCGTGCCCGTCAGCCCCATCGAGAGCATCCCGTGCGCGAAGATCGAGGGGTACCCTCCGACCTGCGTCGTGAACACCTCGTCAGTGTGAAGCGGGTTGTAGTCGCCGGAGGCGCCGGCGTACTGCACGATCTGCGTGCGGCTGAGTTCGCGTACCACGACCGCCTCGTGCTGGTCGCCGATCTTCAACTGGGTCGCCTTGAGTGCCATCGAGGTCCTCCTAACCCTGCGCGACCGGGCGTTCGGTTTGCACACCGACCGACCGTGCCGTGATCACGAGGTTGTCGTTCTGGTCGTAGTACTCCGTGATCGACTCGGAGAACTTCAGTTTGCCAGCGCGGCGGCCTTCGGCCTCCCACGTCTTGCCCGGCTTGTTGACCGAGTGCAGGACGTCACCCGGCTTCAGGTGCCGGTGGTACTCGTAGTGCTGCTCGGCATGCAGTCCAGAACCCCCACCGGCGCTACGCGGGGCCACCTGGGCCGGCGGCTCGGCGTTGCTACCGCTTGCCGCCTTGCCGGAACCGAACCAGCGCTCACCGATCTTCGGGCGCAGCCCGTAGTCCGGCTCGAACTGTGCGGACGACTGCACGAAGGTCGGCGGGGCGATCATGCCGCCCGGCTCGGTCTGCTTCGCTGCCTCGTCGCTGTAGTAGATCGGGTTGATGTCGCCCACGGCGCGGGCGAACAACATGATCTGTCCGGCTTCCACCGGGAATCGGTCGACCATGTAAGGCCTCCTCCTCGAATGCAGTCGTCACCACCGAAGTAGACGCTGCCACTGCTGGACGGGCGGCATCGTACCGTCCCGTGCAGGACGACTGTGTTCTGGCAGGCACAAGTGCGAGGTTCGGAGCTAGAACAGCCCGCCGGTGCGAATCCAGCGCTCGACGCCGTAGAGCACGAGCAGCCCGGCGCCGATCGCCAGCCACTTCCAGTAGTACTTGCCGGGGTCTTCGAGGAGGTTCACCGGCTCAGGCTACCCCGTCCCCAGAGCCTCGGCGACCACGCGCGCGATCGGCAGGCTCGCCGTCAGGCCGGGCGACTCGATGCCCCCGAGGTGGACATAGCCGCGGTCGTGCCAGATCAGGAAATCGACGAGCCCCTGCCCCGGTTGCTGGATCTTTGGGCGGTAGCCCACCTGCCCGGGCACGATCTGGTCGTCACGCAGCCCCGGCAGGAAGCGTCGCCCCGCCGCGAGGAATCGTGCGCGCCACTCCGGCTCGTCGGCCTGCCGGTAGTCCAGCGGCGCGCCGTCTGGCAGCCACTCCGTCGACGGGCCGAGGTGCGCGCCACCGTCCGTGTCCACGGTCAGGTGGAGGCCCAGCCCGCCCGCCTGGTGCTCCGGCAGCGGGTACACCGGCCGAGAGATCATCCGCGCCGCTTCCGAGTTCACAATGTCGTAGTACCGCCCGCTGTTCGCCCGCTGGCGCAGCACCGGCACCTCGATGCCCTCGTGCGCGCCACCATCGAGGGGGTAGCCCAGCGCCGAGGCCAGTCCCGGCGCGCCGTGACCGGCGCTGTTCACGAGGGCCGCACACGTCACGCTGCTGCGCTGGCCGTCGGCGTCCCGCAAGTCGAGGCGGAACCCTTCTGCGGTCCGCGCTGCTTCCACGATCGTGTGCTGGTAGGCCACGAGCGCCCCCCGATCGCGTGCGGCGCCCTCGTACGAGCGCGCGAGCGCAGCCACGTCCAACACACCAGTCGAGGGCGACCAGATCGCTTCGATGGTCGGGACGTGCGGCTCCAGCACCCGCGCCTGCTCGCCCGTGAGCCGCTCGATGCCACGCACCCCGTTCGCAGTCGCCTGCTGCCACACGTCGTCGAGGCCGCCACGTTCGTCCTCGGACAACGCGACGATGAGTTTACCGCAGCGCAGCACGGGGACGTGGTGGGCGTCCGCCCACTCGTAGATGAGCGGGTTCCCTTCCCAGCACAGCGTGTGCTTGAGCGACCCCGTCTCGTAGTAGATCGCGGCGTGGACGACGCCCGAGTTGTGTGACGACGTCTCGCGCGCGTAGCCCTCGTGCCGCTCGATGACGAGGACCGAGCGCGTCCGCGCCAGCCGCTCTGCGATCGCGAGGCCGACCGCGCCCGCCCCGACGACGACCACTTCGGCGTCGTGGGGGGCGTCGCTGCTCACACCCGTGTCCGAGTACCGTCGGCGGTGATCACCTCGTTGCTCGCGACGACGCCTTCGAGCTGCGCGCCGGGGGCGACGAAGACGTCGCGCAGTGTGCAACCACGCACGACGGCGCCCGCGCCGACCACCACATTGAGGCCCAGCGTGGAGCCCTCGACGGTCGCGTCCGGCGCGACGAGCGCCGGAACACCCTGAGCGCCGAGGAGCGAGCGTTGAGTCGCAAGCAGGCTGGCGAGAGTCCCTGTGTCGAGCCAATCGCCTCGATACTCCGCGCCGCCCATCGGGAAGCCCTCGGCGTGCATCGTGGCGAGAGTGCCGCTCAGTTCGATTTCGCCACGAATGCTCACAGCCGGGTTCGCGCGCAACCGTTCGACGGCGCGAGGCGAGACCATCCAGATCCCGACGAGCGCCAGGTTCGAGCGAGGCTCGGCTGGCTTCTCTTCGAGGTGGAGGACGCGCTCGCCCTCCAACACCACGATCCCCATCTCCTTCGGACGGTCAGTCTCGTGCAGCACGTACCAGGCGTCCGTGCCCGAGGCGAGGAACGCGCGCACCTGCGCCCCCAGGCTCCCTGGCGCGCCCTCGTCACCACGCAACACGGTGTCGACCGCTGCTACCACCACGTAGCGGCCATCGAGGTGGGCACTCGCGGACAACAGTGCGTCGCCGGAGCCTCGGGGTTCCGCCTGCACGGCAACGTGGACAGTCATCCCCGGAGGTGCCGCCTCGCGGGCGGCGGGGCCGGTGCGGTCGTCCTGGCCGCCGACGACAACGACCACTTCGCGGATCCCGGCGCCGAAGAGCAGGTCGAGCGAGTAGGCGATGAGGGGGCGGTTCAGGAGCGGGATGAGCGACTTCGGCATCCCGTCCGACAACGGGCGCAACCGGGTGGCCCTGCCGCCTGTGAGGATGACGCCGAGCGGCGGGTTGTCGAGGTCGGGCACAGGATCCCCTTCGCTATGCATCGGTAATACCGGAGACACCCAACTGCCACAACCCCCGTCCGGCGTAGGATCGATTTCGATGTCGCCCAACCACCTCGCGCTGCCCCCGCGCGCCGTCTCCCCGACCGTGCGCCCGATCGTCCGGCCCGACGTGGTGATCGAGGACCACACCGAGGTCGTCTCGGAGCCGCTGTGGCGCCTCGTCCTCCTGGACGACAACGACCATTCGTACGACTACGTCATCGAGATGCTGGGGGCGGTCTTCGGCTACGGGGTGGAGAAGGCGTTCGCTCTCGCGCGGATCGTGGACACGCAGGGACGCGTCACACTGATGACCGCCGAGCACGACGCCTGCATGGCGAAGCAGTCGCAGATTCACGCCTACGGCGCCGACCCTCGGATCTCCGGCTCGAAAGGCTCGATGTCCGCGATCGTCGAGCGGATCGACACCGTCGGCTGAGGTACGAAGCAAGAGGAGTCCGGCATGGCGGCACCGCTCACGGCGAAGGCGTTCATCACCGCGCTCAAGGCTCGCCAGTCGGCCGCCGAACTGAAGAAATACGAGCGCTTCTTCCCCCTCGCCAAGCGTGGCGACGACGAGTTCCTCGGCGTGCGCATGGGCGAGGTCTTCGCGCTCGCCAAAGCCTCGATGGAGATGCCCCCCGTTGAGATGGAGCGCTTGCTGGAGAGCAATCTGCACGAGGCCAGGGTCGGGGCGGTCAGCGTGCTCGACTTTCAGGCGCGAGCAAAGAAAACGACCGACACACGTCGAAAGAAACTGTTCGACCTCTACACTCGGCGGTACGACCGCCTCAACACGTGGGACCTCGTCGACCGCAGCGCCATCCACGTGGTGGGCGGCTACCTGTCCGAGCGCCCGCGGACGATTCTCCGCAAACTCACCCGGTCGAAGCAGATGCCAGAACGGCGGACCGCCATCGTCAGCACGATGTACTTCGCGATGCGGGGGGACGTCGGCGACACGTTCGCCATCGCGAATCTGCTGCTCAAGGATCAGGACGAACTCATCCAGAAGGCGACCGGCGGGGCGCTCCGCACCGCAGGTGGCAGCGAGTTGCTAGCGTCCCTCGACGAACACGCTGCAACGATGCCGAGGCCAACCCTGCGCGCGGCCATCGAGAAACTCGAACCGCGCCAGCGGGCCCACTACATGGGGCTTCACGAGGGCTAGCCGTCCTGCTACCTCCATCCGCCAGATTCCCGCGTGCCAACTTCTAGGAACGACCGCCTCAGCGGATCGGACTCCTGTATTGTTCGCAGCGCGACGGGGGTGCAAAGGAGGGGTCCTGTGCACCTAGAATCAGTTAATTTCAGCGTCCTTGGCGTGGTACTCGGGATGGCCGCCCACTTCGTGACGGGCGCAGTCTGGTACACGTTCCTGTTTTCAAAGCAGTGGATGGCCGCCCTCGGGAAGTCGACGGACGACCCGCCGGGTATCGCGCTGCCGATCTGCCTCGGCATTAACGCCGCCGGTAGCCTCGTCACCACGGCGATCGTGGCGCTGCTCTACACTTGGGGTGGCGGAGACGGTCCGCTGGATGGCCTAGTGTGCGGCCTGATCGTCGGTGCCGGCGTCGTCGCGATCGAGGCACTCAACCGCCCGACGTACGAGGGGTCGCCGTGGTCGCTCTACCTGATCAACGCTGGCTATGCGGTGATCGGGTACGGCCTAGCTGGTCTGGTCTACGGCTTCATCGCGTAGCGCGCCCGTCGAGGCTACCCGTACACGCGAGTCCGCGTCGCCTGCACGCGCAGGCGGCGTAGACTCGCGGTGTGCCTGACGATGCAGCTTCTAGCCAGCCGCTGAACCTCGCCCGCTGGTGCCTAGAGGCGCGCGCCTCGGGCCCGCAGGGTGACCGGCCCGCGTTCACCTTCGTCCACGGCGACGGGCGCCAGGAGCGCTGGACCGCCGCCGAGGCGTGGGCACGCATCGAACGCACCGCGCGTGGCCTGCTCGACCTCGGACTCCAGCCGGGCGAACGGGTGCTGATCCGACTGCCGCACACGCCTCCATACGCCTTCGCCTTCTTCGGCGCGAACCTCGCCGGCCTCGTGCCGATCCCCGCCTCGCCCGCCCTCACCGCCGATGAGGCCGCGTTCCTCGCGCAGGACGCCGAGGCCGTTGCGCTGATCGCCGGAGATGGCATGGCGATCGAGGGCTTCCGTGGCCAGGTGCTCTCCGAACGCGACCTCGAAGCCCTCGATGGCACCGCGACGCTGCCGATGACCCACGCCGAGGATCCGGCGTTCCTCATCTACACCTCGGGCACCACGAGCAAGCCGAAGGGCGTCCTCCACGCGCAGCGGACGGTGCACGGCCGCGCGATGATGCGCGAGGGCTGGCAGGGGTTCACGCCCGACGACGTCACGCTGCATGCAGGCACGCTCAACTGGTCGTACACCCTCGGGGTGGGACTCATGGACGCATGGGCGGCGGGCTCGCACGCCATCCTCGCAGCCGGTATCGAGACGACGCAGTGGCCCGCTCTCATCGAGCGGTTGGGTGTCACGGTCTTCGTCGCGGTGCCCACCGTGTACCGGCAGATGCTCAAGTACGCGCGGCCCGAAGACCACGACCTCTCACGGCTGCGCCACGTCCTCGTCTCCGGCGAAGCCCTCGCACCCACGCTCTACGACGAGTGGACGAGCCGCACCGGCACCGAGATGTTCGAGGCGCTCGGCATGACCGAACTCAGCACGTACATCTCCGCCGGCCCGGTCACCCCCGTCCGTCGAGGCTCACCCGGCCGCCCCCAGCCCGGGCGGCGTGTCGCGATTCTCGACCCCACGATCCTCGACCCGGCCAGCGCAGAACCTCGGCTACTCCCACCGGGCGAGGTTGGCCTGCTCGCCTCGCACCGGAGCGACCCGGGCCTGATGCTGCGCTACTGGCATCGCCCGGAGGAAGAGGCCGTGGTCTTCCGTGGCGAGTGGTTCACTGGCGGCGACCTCGCAGCCCTCGATGCCGACGGCTACGTCTGGTTCCACGGTCGCGCCGACGACACCATCAAGTCGTTCGGTTACCGCCTCTCCCCCAACGAGATCGAGGCCGCCATCGAGGCGTGCCCGGGCGTCCTCGAAGTCGCTGTCGTGGGCCGTCGTATTGACGAGCAGAAAACGATCGTGATCGCGTGTGTCGTGCCGCAGGCCGGGATGACCCTCAATGTCGCGACACTCGAGGCACACGCGGCGCAGCACCTCGCGGAGTACAAGCGCCCGCACGAGTTCGTGCTGCGCACGGAGCCGCTGCCACGCACACGCAACGGGAAACTCGTGCGCCGCGTCGTCCTCGAGGAGTTGGCGAGCGGTTAGCCGTGACCCTCACGGGACGAAACGACCACCGGTGAACTCTGTACCTGACTGGACGAAACAGACCGGGTTGCCCGATGGATCGCGGGCGTAAAACGAACGCTCACCCCATGGGCGGGTCTCGATACCCGCACCGAGCCACAAACAGCCTGCACTCGCCGCGCGCGCGAACGTCTCCTCGAGATAGTCCACGGAGAAGTACACGTGCTCGATATTCGGGCGAAGTTCGAGGTGCTCGGTACGCGGGACGACGCAGGCGAGGATGGTGCCCCCGCAATCGAAGTAGTGCCACCCACCGGACACCCGCTCGCCCGGCCACCCAAGGATGGCGGCATAGAAGGCGGCAGCTTGGTCGAGGTCACCGACGGGCAGGATCACGCGGAACAACCGGACAGCCATGGGGCGCGCCTCGCTAGGTCTTCGCCAGCAGCCGTTGGCTGCCTTGCCACCCGGCGCCGACACCAGCATCTCGATGAGCGTGCGCATGATGTTCGGCTCGAGGCCCTCGGTGTAGCCCTTATCGAGCCGCAGCACGTCCGCGATCACGCGACCGCCACGCGCGTTGGGATAGACGTACACCTGCGCCGTGCCCGGCCTCGCTTCGAGGCCCTACGAGGCGTTCGACTTCCCCTCGCGCATCCGGTCGTAGATCTGACCCGCCTCGGTGTCCACGACATCGACGAGGCGCTGCTTCGGGCCCGCGCCGTACTTCTCCGCCCAGGGCGAGGTCTCCGGCAGCGTCACGATCTCGTGCTCGCCGATCGCGAAGATGAACGAGAAGTCGGTGTCGGGAAGCGGCAGTGGCGCAGGTCGCTCGGACGGTGGCGGGACGGTGGCGGGACGGTGCCGCGGACGGGAAGGAAGAAGGCGTCCGGCCGTTCGTGGCCACCCAGACGCCCGCCGGAGAGACTCAACCATCCGTCCACACGGTCACGGAAGAACGCGGCTTGCAGCAGGCGCGCCGAGGTGCTGTCCGCCCTGGGAGTGTCCGACCAACCAGAACGACCGGATGTTCCCGACGCCGTACTTCTCGAACACGTAGTTCACGATGTGCTTCAGATGCTCATCATCCGCCTCGGCGACCCACCGCCTCGAAGGATCTTGCGTCGCGGCGGACGGTGTCGCGATGACAAGGCGATGCTGCTCCTTGAAGTCGTGCGCCGGGAAGTAGGCATGCTGCCACTAGCCGACGGAGCCTCCGCCGTGCAGATTGAGAAGGAACGTCACCGGCTCACCCGGTCGGAGGTCGTCCGGGTCATCGAGGTAAAACTTCCGCCCGGTGGCCTCGTCGACGGCTGCAGTGCTGCTCATGACTGATTCCTTGCGGGCGCTAGCGCCCGACGAACTTCGGTTTTCGGTTCTCCAAGAACGAGGCGCGGCCCTCCGCCACGTCGGCGCTCCCACGCAATGAGGCCTGCGCGGCCCACTCGAATTCGATCTGGCGCTGCAGGTCGCTGACCCACGAGTTCCGCACCTCGCGCTTCTGCCACATCATCGAGAGCGGTGCGCCGTCGACGAATCCGCGTGCGACCTCCATCGCTCGTGCGAGCGCGTCCGGCACGAGTTCGTTGCCAAGGCCGAGGCTGGCCGCCTCGTCCGCGAGCACGTCGCGCGAGGTGTACAGCAGTTCAAGTGCCTTCGCATGTCCCACCAGCCGAGGCAGCCAGTAGGTGATGCCGCAGTCCGGCGAGAGCGCGCGCCGCCCAAAGACGGTGACGAACCGCGCGTCCGGCCCGAGGTAGCGGAGGTCGAACGAGAGCGCGAGGGCGTACCCCGCGCCGGCGCACACGCCGTTGATCGCCGCGATCGTCGGCTTGTCGATCCACTGCATCGCGAGGCCGATCGCGCTGATGCCCATCGAGTCGGTGGGTGTCGCCTCGGGTGTGGCGCCCGGGTCGGCGGGATTGCGGCTGACGAGGTCGGCACCAGCGGAGAAGCCGCGCCCCTCGTGCGAGGCGACCACGACGCGTACGTGCTCGTCCACCTGCAGGCGCTTGCCGAGTTCGACGATCTGCCAGAACGTCCGCGTGCGCATCGCGTTCAGCAGGTCGGGGCGGTTGATCCGCCAATGGGCTATCCCGTCCGCCACCTCCACGATCAGGTCATCGAGGTCATCGTACCGCATCGTCACCTCCGCTCGCGCGCCCCGTTCTAACACCGCCGCCGAGGCCTGACAACCGCGCCCACTGCTAGAGTGGCGCTTCCGGAGGATGGATGGGCGTCTTCGAATACCCGATCCTCGCGCTGGCGGCATTCGCTGCGGGCGCGATCAATGCCGTCGCCGGCGGCGGATCGCTCGTGTCATTCCCCGCGCTCGTCGCAGCGGGCT
>SHYS01000022.1 GCA_009692685.1 Dehalococcoidia bacterium | reverse complement strand
GGTGGGTAGAGCGGGGGGCGCGTCCGGAGCGGGCGAGCACCTCAAGAATGCGGCTGATGTGCAGGCCCGTAGTGTGGGAGCGCAGGGTCTCGATGATGGCCGTGCGGAGGGCGCCACGGGGGAGACGGCCTTCGCCGCCAGCGGTCTGGCCGCGGGAGTTCTTCAGTGCCGCCTCGGGGCCTGTGGGCAGGCGGAATTCGAGGTGGGTTAGGGACTTCAGGACTCCATCGATCTCGGCAACACGGGCACGGAGGTCGGTGATGCGCCGCTCGATGGCCGTGCGCTCGCTGGTGAGCGCGGTACGGGCGGTGGAGATGCTATGGGCCATGGTCGGGATCCTCGTTCACTCTCCACCGTCGAGGTGGCGCTAGCGTCGATCGCCATTGTCTATTCCTCGCGGAACGTAACTACGATATCGCACCTTCCTGCAACACGCGCAACTTTCAAGAGGACATGAGTAGAAGAGGATGTTCCAGTCTCACAGAATCGATTGCCTGAATCGAATTCACCGCGCTGACCTTGCGAATCCTGCCACCTACCATGACGCGCATGGCCATCCAGAGTGCCCAGCGCCGACGAGCGGAAGCACTGCCAGCGGCTGCGCTGCTGGTCGCGCTGAGTGCGATTGCGCCGATGACGGTGGACATGTTCCTCCCCTCGCTGCCAACGATGGCCGAGGAGTTCGGGGCGAGCGATTCCACGCTACAACTCACGGTGACGCTGTTCATCATCTCGTTCGCTGGGTCGCAACTCGTGTACGGGCCTGCCTCGGATCGCATCGGGCGGCGGCCAGCGCTGCTTGCCGGGCTCGTGCTCTTCGTCGCGGGGTCGCTACTGGCGCTCTCCGCGCAGTCCGTGGAGGTGTTGCTCGCCGGGCGCGTCGTGCAGGGACTGGGCGGCGGCGCGGGGCCGACGATCGCGCAGGCGATTGTCCTCGATGTCTACGGACGGCAGCGGGCGGCGCGGGTGCTGTCCTACATGGCGATTGCGTTGCCGCTGGCGCCGGCGCTCGCGCCGATCTTCGGCGGATTCCTGCACGACGCCTTCGGGTGGCACTCGGTGTTCGTCACGCTCGCGATAATCGGTGTGCTGCTGGCGCTCGCGTACGGTTTCGGTCTGCCGGAGACGCGTCCGAGGCGCGCCCCGGGGACGAGCGGGCTGGATGGGCTGATCCGCGACTACCGGACGATCTTTTCCAGCCGGACGTACCTAGCGTACGCGGCCGTCATGGGATTGATGTTCGGCGGGCAGTTGGTGTTCATCTCGTCCTCGTCTTTCGTATTGCAGGAGGAGTTCGGGCTGAGTGCACAGTGGTTCGGGCTATCGTTCGGCCTCGTAGCCTTCGGGATCATGTTGGGTGCGACGATTTCGAGCCGGCTCGTGAGCCGGCTGCCGTCGCATCGGGTGGTGCTGCTGGGGACGGGGCTCTCGGCGGCGGCGAGTGCGGTGATGCTGTTGTGGGTGCTGGCGCTCGATGCCGGTGGGGTCTGGTCAGTCCTCGTACCGATGTTCGTGACGGCGGTCGGGTTGGGATTGACGCGTCCGGCGGCGATGGCGGGGGCGCTAGTGCCGTTCCCACAGATCGCGGGGCTGGCGTCCGCGCTGCTGGGTTTCTCGCAGATGCTGATCGCGTCCACCTACAACATCGTCTACGGGGCACTTGTCCCGGTCGACGCCCACGCGCTGGCGACCGGCGTCGCGTGCAGCGTGATCGCCGCCTTTGTCGCCGTCCTCGTCCTTCGTCCGCGCCCGATCGAGGCGTAAACGATGGCGCGCTCTGGCCTCGGTCAACGGATCTGCGTTGTCGGCACGAGCGGTGCCGGGAAGACTTACGTTGCGCGGGCGATCGCGGAACGACTCGGCCTGCGGTACATCGAGACGGACGCGCTGATCTGGCGAGCGGACTGGGAGCAAGTCCCACGGGACGAGCAGTATCTCGCCTTCGACGCCGCCACGCGTGACGGTGGGTGGGCGTGTGACGGCAACCTCGGCCCGTCGCCGGAGGACCAGCTGGTCCTGTCGCGTTGCGACACCCTCGTGTGGCTCGACCTGCCTCGATGGCAGGTGATGGTCTCGGTCACGCGTCGCACGCTCTGGCGGGTCCTGACGCGCGAACGGCTCTGGCACGGCAACGTGGAGCCATGGCGCCGGGTCTTCTCAGGCGACTCGATAATCGCGTACGCGTGGCGGACCTATGGGCGCCAGAAGCACCGCTACGCGGCCCTCTTCGAAGCCTCTGATGGGAGTCGTACGCAAATTCGCCTGGCGAGCCGTGGCGCAGTGAATCGATGGTTGGCGGCGCTCTGAGCCTGTGGGCCAGGCTGTGGTGTCGTGCGCTTGCCCGCGGTTGTACGCTCCGCGTCTGATCGGGGATGTGGCGACCGGAGGGGTGCCGTGCCATACGAGAACCTGCTGTTCGATAAGCAAGACCATATCGGCCTCGTCACGCTCAACCGGCCAGAGCGGCTGAATGCGTTGAGCCGAGGGCTCCACCTCGACACCCTCGCGGTGCTCGATGAGATCCGGCACGACGACGACGTGCGGACGGTGGTGATTACAGGCGCTGGTCGAGGCTTCTGTTCCGGCGCAGACCTTCAGCCACCTCAAGGCCCGGATGGACGACCGCTCCCGCGCGTCACCGCAGCGCAGACGCAGGATGACTTACTGGACGAGTTCCACTGGATCGGCGATCAAGCCCGCGCGTTCCACGGCCTCGACAAGCCCGTCATCGCGGCGATGAACGGTGTCTGCGTGGGCGCGGGTATGAGCCTGGCCCTCGCCTGCGACCTGCGCGTCGGCTCGGAGCACGCGCGGTTCAAGACGGTGTTCCTGGAGCGGAACCTCTCGCCTGACTCCGGGATGTCGTGGTTCCTGCCTCGGATCATCGGCCACAGCCGCGCGATGGACCTGATCTTGACGAGCCGCGAGGTTGGTGCGGACGAGGCCTATCGCATCGGCCTGCTCGACCGCCTCGTCCCGCACGCACGCCTGCTCGACGAAGCATGTGACCTCGCGCGTTCGATCATGCAATGGCCCCCGATCGCCACGCGTGCGGCGAAGCGGGTTGTCCAGCAGAACATGAACCTCCGCCTAGACGACGCCCTCCGCAATGAGATAGTCCACCTCGGCTACGGCCGCAAAGCCACGAACGACGCAGCCGAGTCCCGCTCGTCCTTCCTTGAGAAGCGCCCGCCGAAGTTCACGGGGACCTAGCCAGCGGGCGCCAGTCCGGCATTCGGGTTCGCTGCCTGCTCGTCTATACCAGTCTCTAGGAGGTGCGGGATGCCCGTCCTCTTTCACCGCACCCGCATCGCTGGCGGCGTAGTGCAGGGTTGGCCGTGCGGCGGGCCCATTACTTCGATGTTTGGTGCGCGCGACACGGAGGCGCACGTTGAGGGGCACTCCGGGGTCGATATCGGCGCAGCGGAAGGCGTGTCGGTCTGCGCACCGGCGTCCGGCGTTGTGCGTGACGTGTTCATCGATGCCTGTCGAGGCACGCGGTGGGACGCGTTCAAGGATATCTTCGGGGATACGGTCATCCTTGACCATGTGGAGGCGGGGTACGTGACGTTGTACGGGCACTTACGGGACGCACCGCTGGTGCTCGAGGGCCAAATCGTCGCGGCGAGCGCGATGCTCGGAGTGGTCGGGAGCACGGGGACGTCGACGGGGCCGCATCTGCACTGGGGGATGGCGCCCCGGCTGGACGGTGGCACACCCTCCTACCTGCCGCGGTCCGCCGTGGTCGATCCCATTGAGTTTGGCGGGCCCGAGGCGACCGAGACCGAGGTGCTCGCGGAACGGCTCGATGCGCTGGCCGCCGAGGCGACGGCGATTGCGGCGGCGTTGCGAATGCGGTAAGGCGCTGTGTAGGTTTGTCAGCGCGCTTGCCGTGGGAGGCCTCGCAGGTTCCAATGCCGGAGATCGTTGTCAGCAGCAGCAGGAGGTCGATGTGCCGGACGTGATCGTGGTGGGTGCCGGGAACGCGGCGATCTGTGCGGCACTGGCGGCGCGCGAGGCAGGCGCGGACGTACTCGTGCTGGAGAAGGCGGACGAGGGCGAGCGTGGAGGCAACACCTTTTTCACCGGCGGCGGCTTTCGTTTCCCCTACAACGGTCTGGACGACATCCGTGGTCTCATCCCCGACCTGAGCGATGCCGAGGTCGACCGCATCGAGGTTGGCTCGTACCCGGCCTCGGCGATGCGGGACGACCTCTACCGGGTGACCGAGGGCCACGCCGATTCGACGCTTGTCGACCACCTGATCGAGAATGCGTACCCGACGGCGCAGTGGATGCGCGAGTACGGCGGGATGCGCTGGGTGCTGATGTACAGCCGCCAGGCGTACGAGGTGGACGGCAAACTCCGCTTCTGGGGCGGCATGATCACAGAGGCGGTCGGCGGTGGCGCAGGCCTCTCCGACTCGCTGTTCACCTCGATGGATCGCCGCGGGATCGCGGTGCGGTACGGGGCGAAGGCGCACGGGTTGGTGACGGACAACACCGGCCGCGTCACCGGTGTGCGCGTGAAGACCGTCGCGGGCCACGAGACGATCGAGGCGGGAGCGGTGGTCCTCGCAGCGGGCGGGTTCGAGGCGAACGTGGAGATGCGGACGCGTTACCTCGGCGCCGGGTGGGAGATGGCGAAGGTGCGGGGAACGCGTCACAACACGGGTGACGCGATCAAGGCGGCATTGGACATCGGCGCGCAGTCTTACGGCCACTGGTCGTCCGCGCACGCGGTGGCGTGGGACCTCAACGCGCCGCCGACCGGCAACCGCCGGATCGGTGACCTGTACCAGAAGCACTCGTACCCGCTGGGTCTGATCGTGAACGCCTACGGCGAGCGCTTTGTCGACGAGGGCGCTGACCTGCGGAACTACACCTACGCGAAGTATGGCCGCGAGATACTGAAGCAGCCCCACAGCGTCGCCTTCCAGATCTTCGACCAGCAGACGGTGGCGCGATTGCGCGATGAGTACCGCATCAAGGAAGTCACGAAGTCTGAGGCGATGACGCTCCACGAACTCGCCGCGGATATGGGCGTGGACGTCGGCGGCTTCGTGCGCACGATCGAGGCCTACAACGCCGCCACCCGGGAGGGCACATACGACCCGTCCCGCCTCGATGGGCTGGGGACGGTGGGGATCGACCCGCCGAAGTCGAACTGGGCACTGCCGCTTGACCAGCCGCCTTACGTGGCATTCGCGGTGACGTGCGGGATCACGTTCACCTTTGGAGGCCTGCGGATCGAGGCGAAGTCCGCGCAGGTCCTCGACACGGAGGATCGCCCGATCCCGGGGCTCTACGCGGCCGGGGAACTCGTTGGCGGGCTGTTCTACCACAACTATCCGGGCGGCACGGGGCTGATGGCCGGCGCTGTCTTCGGGCGCACGGCTGGTGGCGCGGCCGCGAGGTCACTCAAAGGCGTATAGATCCCGCTTATCTCCTGCATCCCGAGGTGATCGAGGAGCCTCGCCGCGCCAGAGCCGGTTGCTGCTGCGTGTACGCTCGATGTAACGGACCAGTGAGGTAGCGCGATGGCGATGGGCGGTGGCGGTGGTGGTGGCGGACGGCGGGTGCCGGCAGGGCGTCCCGAGGGCGACCGCTCGATGCTGCTGCGTCGCACCGCGGGGATGTTCCGGCCGTATGCGTGGGCGATGGGGGCGCTGGTCCTGCTGCTGCTGACGACGACGGCGCTCGATCTGATCGGGGTGCGAGTGCTGGGGCGGATGGTGGACCGGATGGCGGGCGGGGGAGGCCTCGCAAGTCTCGACCGACTGCTGGTGGTGTACCTCGGCGCGGTGGTGGGGTCTTCGCTCCTGGGGGTGGTGCAGTCGTTCGTGAACCAGGCGATCGGGCAGGGGGTGATGCACCGTCTGCGGATGCGACTGCACGACCACCTGTTGCGGCTGTCGGTGCGGTTCTACACAGCGACGCGGACGGGAGAGATTCTGTCGCGGCTCTCGACCGATGTGAACGCGGTACAGCAGGCGGTGACGGGGACGTTCACGGAGTTCCTCGGCAACTCGTTCACGCTCATCATCGCGTTCGGTATGATGTTCTCGCTCAACTGGCGGCTGGCGTTGGCGACGCTGGTCGTGCTGCCATTCTGGGTGTATCCGACACTGCGCGTGGGACGGCACATGCGCGCGTTGATGGGCGAATGGCACGAAGAGTCCGCGCGGATGTCGAGTCACCTCGAAGAGACACTCTCGGTGTCAGGCGCGATGCTGACGAAGACTTTCGGACGGCAAGCGCACGAGGCGGCGCGGTTCGGCCAGTCGAACGACGCGCTGCGGACGCTCTCGATCCGCCGGATGATGGCCGGCCGCTGGTTCAACATGGGTACCTCGCTGTTTGGGGCGCTGATCCCGGGCGCGATCTACTGGTGGGGTGGGCGCGCGGTAGTGGGCGGCGACCTGTCGGTGGGGACGGTCGTCACGTTCGCGATGCTTGCGACGCGCGTCTTCGGGCCATTCGCGGGCATCGCGCGGCTGAACACCACGCTGCTGTCGTCGCTCGCCGTAGTCGAGCGGATTTTCGAGTACCTCGACCTGCCGGTGGAGGTCGAGGACCGGGTGGACTCGGTGCGCCTGACGCAGCCGCGCGGCGCCGTCGCGTTCGAGGGCGTGCGGTTCGCGTACCGCGAACCGGCGGCGGCACTTCACGATGTGACGTTCGAGATCCCGGCGGGGCGGATGGTGGCGCTGGTCGGGCCGTCTGGGGCAGGGAAGACCACCGTGACCTATCTACTCCAGCGGTACTACGATCCGACCGAGGGCCGGATCACCCTCGATGGTCACGACCTGCGCGACGTCACGCTCGACTCGATCAGCGCGACGATCGGGACGGTGATGCAGGAGACGTACCTGTTCCACACATCGCTGATGGACAATATTCGCTACGGGCGCCTCATGGCGAGCGACGAGGAGTGCCAGGCGGCGGCTGTGGCCGCAGGCCTCGGCGCCCTGGTCGCGCGACTGCCCGAGGGGCTGGAGACGAAGGTCGGCGAGCGCGGCTATCGCCTCAGTGGCGGTGAGAAGCAGCGAGTGGCGATTGCGCGGGCGATCCTGAAGGACCCGCCGATCCTCATCTTCGACGAGGCGACGTCATCTCTCGACTCCCGGTTGGAGCGTGAGATCCGCGAGGCGACGGCGATGCTGGCGCGTGGACGCACCACGATCGTGATCGCGCACCGCCTGTCCACGGTGGTGGCGGCGGACGAGATCCTGGTGTTCGACTGTGGGCAGATTGTCGAGCGCGGGCGGCACGACGCCCTGCTGGCACAGGGCGGGCTGTACGCCTTGCTGTACTGGGAGCAGTTCGCGGATGCCGACGCCGCAGACACACAGACGCCCGCGGAGGTCGCGGGCGTCTGACGCTGTGCTGCCGTGCTGAGCCCCGGCGGCTCCGTGCGCCGATCTCATGCCTGGATACCGGTGATATAACAGCGCCGCGCCGTGCCTCGGAGGGTTGGGGTGCGCGTGCGAGTCGGTGGAGGTGCGCGATGGACTGGCAGACGGAGTACCAGCGGAAGTTGCGGACGCCTTCGCAGGCGGCGGAACTGATCCCGGACCACTCGCTGATCGTGCAGGGGAGTGCGATCGGTGAGCCGCCCGCGATGCTGCAGGCGGTTGCCGACCGCGCGCGTGCGGGCGGGCTGACTGATGTGCGGATGACGGCGCTGCTGCCCCTCGGTGCGAGCGCGCGCAGCACGCTGCAGCCGGACCTGCGCGACCGCATCCACTGGGAGTCGCTGTTCGCGAGCGGTGTCGACCGCGGGATGATCGAGGCGGGACAGGCACATCTGGTGCCGGCATTTTTCCACCAGATCCCGCGACTGATCGAGGAGTACCTCGATGTCGGGGTGGCGATGGTGACGGTGTCGCGGATGGACCGGCACGGATACATGAGCCTCGGCGTGAACGTGGACACGAACAAGGCGGCGATCGCGCGGGCGAACGTGGTGATCGCAGAGGTGAACAACAACATGCCGCGCGTCCACGGGAACTCTTGGGTGCATCTGTCTGAGGTCTCGGCGGTGGTCGAGAACCACGTGCCGCTCGCGGAACTGCCGATCCCACCGGAGAAGGCTGAGGACACCGAGATGGGCCGGATCATCTCGGAGATGATCCCGAACGGGGCCACGATCCAACTCGGGATCGGCGGCGTGCCGAACTCGGTCGCAAAGAACCTGATGGGGCACCGCGACCTCGGCATCCACACGGAGATGTTCGTGGAGTCGATGGTGGACCTCGTCGAGTCGGGTGTGGCGAACGGGACGAAGAAGACGTTCCACCCCGGCAAGGCGATCTACACGTTCGCGGCGGGCACGCGTCGGATGTACGAGTTCCTAGACGACAACCCGTATATCGAGGCGCACCCCGTGTCGTACACCAACCACCCGTCGAACATTGCGAAGAACGACACGCTGATCTCGGTGAACTCGACGATCGAGGTTGACCTGACGGGGCAGTGCTGTTCCGAGTCGATGGGGACGACTCAGTACAGCGGTACGGGTGGGCAACACGACTACGCACGCGGTGCCTTCGAGTCTCGCGACGGAAAGTCGATCATCGCGTTCTACTCGACGGCGAAGAGCGGCAGCGTGTCGCGCGTCGTGCCGACGCTGCGTCCGGGCGCTGTTGTCACCACGCCGCGCACCGAGGTGCATTGGCTGGTGTCCGAGTACGGCGCGGTGTGCCTGAAGGGGAAGTCCACGCGCGAGCGGGCGAAGGGGATCATCGGTCTAGCGCACCCGAAGTTCCGCGAGGAACTGACGGCGAGCGCGAAGGAGCTGGGCTACCTCGCTTAGTCGATGCCTGATCGCTACAAGGTGGCGGGTGGTGGCGCCCCCGCGCGGGCCTCGGCTTCCGCCAGACGCTTGCGGAGGTCGCGGAGTTCCGCGAAGGCCTCCGAGGCATCGTGGATGACAGCGACGGCGATCGGGCCATAGGTGGGGTGTTCGATGGGCAGCAGCGTGAACTCGACGGAGACGCGAGTGCCGTCCTTGCGCAGCGCAGGCACCTTCAGCATGTCGCTCCGGCCGTAGCGCGAGGGCTTACCTCGCACCATGACACGCTCGTAGCCGTCCCAGTGCCGGGCTCGCAGGTTCTCCGGGATGATCATGTCCATCCGCTGGCCGATGGTCTCCTCGGCGGTGTAGCCGAAGAGTTCGGTCGCGCCTCGGTTCCAGAACCAGACGATGCCGTTGCGGTCGGCGAAGACGACAGCCTCCGGCGACTCCTCGAGGACTGCGCGGTAGATGGCGTCGTCGGTGTGGTCGCTTGTCATGCCACTACGATACGCCGCCGGGAGAGGTGCGCAGTGAGGCATCGATTGCTCATGGGGGATCGAGGGTGAGCGGCCCGCTCGAGGGGCTGCGCGTCATCGATCTCGCCGGGGAGTCCGGAGTGTTCGCGGGGCGGATGCTCGCGGAACTCGGGGCGGACGTGATCCGCGTCGAGCCACCGGGTGGTGATAGCATCCGGCGGCAGCCGCCGTTCCTCGATGACCCCGATCACCCGGAGAGCCTGCACCACCTTCACTTCAACGCCGGGAAGCGTGGGGTCACGCTCGATGCGCACATGCCGCGCGGCGTCGAGGTGCTACGGCGCCTCGTGGTGGTCGCCGACATCTGGCTGGAGACGGAAGCGCCGGGTGTGATGGACGCACTCGGCCTCGGCTCTGTCGCGCTCGCCGAGGTGAACCCGGCACTTGTCTACGCGAGTCTCACACCGTTCGGCGGCGAGGGGCAGATGGCGCAGTACCGCGCGAACGACCTCGTCAGCGTCGCGATGAGCGGGTTGATGTACCTCAACGGGTTCCCGGAGGATCCGCCGATCGCGCCGGGCGCAAAGCAGGCCTACCACATCGCCTCGGCGGCGTTGGTGGCGACGACGCTGGTCGCCGTTGCGGGGCGGGCCCGCGATCCGGAGCGGCGTGGGCGACACGTCGAGGTCTCCGTGCAGGACTCGATGGCGATGGCGACGGTACAGACGGCAAACGCGAACTTCTACACATGGCACGGGCGGATCCCGAGGCGCGTGGGGTTCTCCGCGCCGCCCGCCCTTCGCAACCTGTTCACGTGCGCGGATGGCCTCTGGGTGTCGTTCGTCATCCCCGTTGGCGTTGGCCCCGGCTGGTTCCCGTTCGTCGACTGGGTCCGCGACGAAGGTATCGATACGCCCGTCCTCGATGGGGCGTACCAGGACGCTGCCTTCCGTGCGTCCCACACCGCGGAAGTCGAGGCAGCCGTTCAGGCCATCGCGGCGCGCTATCCCCGCGAGGAACTCTTCCATGAGGGTCAGCGGCGGCGGATCCTCGTGATGCCGGTGAACGACATGAAGGATCTCCACAAGGATCCACAACTGCGGTCGCGCGGATTCTGGCGGCCGCTCGCGCATCCCTCGCTGAGGCGAGAGATCGAGGTGCCCGCAGCGCCGTACCAGTACAGCGCGACGCCCGCCGCTCTCGGACGGTGCGCGCCCGGCGTCGGCGAGCACAACCGCGAGGTGTACCTCGGGCTGCTGGGGATGAGCGAGGGTGAACTCGCTGCACTGGTTGCCGAGGGCGTCGTATGAGGGGGGACGGGCGACAGTTGCCCCTCGAAGGGATCCGAGTCGCGGACTTCTCGTGGCTGATCGCGGGACCGGCGACGACGCGGATGCTCGCGGACTTCGGTGCCGAGGTGATCAAGATCGAGTCGCACGCACGCCTCGACACCATCCGTCTGACAGGAGTGCATCCGACGGCGGAGCAGACGGTGGACTCGAACGGCGTGTTCAACGACTGCAACACGAACAAGCAGTCGGTGCTGCTTAACCTCGGGACGCCTCGCGGGATCGAACTGGCGAAGGAGATCGTGCGGCACTCGGACATCGTCGCGAACAACTTCACGGGCGACCGGATGGACCGGTGGGGGCTGGGGTACGAGGACCTGCGGGCGGTGAAGCCGGACATCATCATGTTGACGATGCCAGTGATGGGGACAACGGGTCCGTATATCCGCTACGGCTCCTACGGGAATGGGGTCATCGGCTACGGCGGGATGCGCACCAACATGGGCTTCCCCGACCGGGCGCCGGTCGGGATGGCACCGCTGTACTCCGATTTCTCGACGCCGTACTTCGCGGTGAGTGCGCTGATGGCAGCACTCATCCATCGAGACCGCACGGGTGAGGGTCAGTTCATCGACCTCGCGCAGATGGAGGCCACGGTGGCGCTGCTGGGTCCGGCGATGCTCGACTACACCGCGAACGGGCGCATCGAGGCGCCTCGGGGGAACCGGGCCGCGGACGCGGCGCCGCACGGGGCGTACCCGTGTGTGGGGGACGACCGGTGGTGCGTCATCGCGATCCGTACCGGGGAGGAGTGGCAGGCCCTCTGTGAGGCGATGGGGCGGCCCGACCTGGCCTCGGACCGGCGGTTCGCGACACTCGCGGCGCGGCAGGCGAACGAGGACGCTCTGGATGCCGAGGTGGGAGCGTGGACGGCCGGTCTCGACGCGTGGGAACTGACGCATCTCCTCCAGGCTCGGGGGGTGATGGCGGGTGTTGTCGAAGACCTCGAAGACATGGTGAGCCGCGATCCTCACCTTTCCACGAGGCACTTCGAGGGTGTTTCACGGGACGGTGGGGCGGTGTTCACCACGCACCGCCAGCCGGGACGGCTGGACGGGGAGTCACCCTCGCTGCGGCTGGCGCCTCGGATGGGGGAGCACAACGAGGCGGTGTATCGGGGCGTGCTCGGGTTGTCTGAGGACGAGGTTTTTCGGTTGATGGCTGAGGGTGTGATTCACTAGCGCCCGCCTGCGATTCAGCGGGCTGGTGAGGGGTGTCGGATGCCGGTGACGAAGTTGTTGGTGGCCAACCGAGGCGAGATCGCGATCCGGGTGATCCGGGCGGCGGCGGGGCTCGGCATCCGCACGGTGGCGATCTACTCGGAGGACGAAGATCGCGCGCTCCACGTTCGCGCGGCGGACGAAGCGCATGCGCTGACCGGCTCCGGGGTGATGGCCTACCTCGACATTGAGCAGGTGGTCGCGGTGGCGGTCGCCAACGGGTGCGATGCGGTGCATCCGGGGTACGGCTTCCTGAGTGAGAACGCGGGCTTCGCGAAGCGCTGCGCTGAGAACGGTCTCACTTTCGTCGGGCCGAGCGTGGACGCCCTCGCATTGTTCGGCGACAAGATCCGGGCACGCGCGCTCGCGGAGGCCGAGGGTGTGCCGGTGCTGCCGGGGACGCTGGCTGAAGTGGATGCCGAGGCGGCACGAGCGTTCATGGCGTCCCTCGATGGTGCGCCGGTGATCGTGAAGGCGGTCGCCGGCGGCGGCGGCCGCGGGATGCGCGTGGTGCGCGACGCCAGCGAGATCGAGGACGCGGTGAAGCGAGCTCAGTCGGAGGCGAAGGCGTCCTTCGGCAATGGCGCGGTCTACATCGAACGGCTCGTGGAGCGTGCACGACACATCGAGGTGCAGGTGGTGGGCGACCGCACGGGCGCCGTGGTCCATCTCGGCGAGCGCGACTGCTCGATCCAGCGGCGTCACCAGAAATTGGTGGAGATCGCGCCGAGCCCGGGACTGCCCTCGGGCCTGCGCGACCGGATCACTGAGGCGGCGGTCCGCCTCGCACGGGCGGCGAAGTACGAGAGCCTGGGCACCATCGAGTTCCTCGTGGACGCGACGGCGCTGAGCGACGACTCCTACTTCGCGTTCATCGAGGCGAACCCGCGGCTGCAGGTGGAACACACGGTCACCGAAGAAGTGACGGGCATCGACCTCGTGCAGACCCAGTTGAAGATCGCGGCGGGGGCATCGCTCGCCGACCTCGGACTGACGCATGAGCGAGTCCCTGCACCGCGTGGGTATGCGATCCAGGTGCGCGTAAACATGGAGACGATGGCGCCGGACGGGTCGCCGCGTCCTTCGAGTGGCACGCTCACGGCGTTCGAGGTGCCTTCGGGCCCGGGGCTGCGCACGGACACCTTCGGGTACGTGGGGTATCAGACGAGCCCGCGGTTCGACTCGCTGCTAGCGAAGGTGGTCGTCCACACCGGCGGTGACTTCGTGGAGGCGACGGCGAAGACGCGGCGCGCGCTGTCGGAGTTCCGCATCGAGGGACTTGCGACGAACATCCCGTTCCTGCAGGGGATCCTCGCGCACCCGCAGTTCGTGGCGGCGAACTACGCCACGCGGTTTATCGAGGATTACACGGCGGACATCGTGCAGGCGGCCGGCGAGCAGCCTCGCCATTTTTTCGAGGGCGTGCCCGTGGCCGCTGCTGCAGTCCCCTCCGTGTCGACCCCCGAGGCTGCTGCTGGTGGGCCTCGGCTGGCGGGAGCGCGAGTGGACGCGGTCGACCCGCTGGCGGTGCTGGCGCACGCGGCGCAGACGCGGCGTGGGGCGGGGCCGAGCGTCGCCGCGGTTGTGGAGACCTCGAGTGGTGGGGTGGCGACGGGGCCAGACGGCACAGTCGCGGTGAACTCGCTGTTGCAGGGCACCGTCGTGAGCGTGGACGTGAAGGTGGGTGACACCGTCCGAGCCGGCCAGCAGTTGGCGGTGATGGAAGCGATGAAGATGGAGCACGTAGTCTCGGTGCCGACCGCCGGGGTCGTGCGCGCGATCTCCGTCACGAAGGGCGACACGATCTACGACGGACAGCCGGTGCTGTTCATCGAGGCATTCGAAGTCGCAAGCGGCGCGGTCGAGGCAGCCGATGACTTCGACCTCGACGAGATCCGACCGGACCTGGTGGAAGTCCTCGAGCGGCAGTTCTACACGACCGACGCGGCGCGACCGGAGGCGATCGCCAACCGGCACGAGGCGGGCGGCCGGAGTGCGCGCGAGAACATCGATGACCTCATCGACCCGGGGTCGTTCGTCGAGTACGGCGGCCTTGTCCTCCCCATCGGCATCCCACGACCGACTGAAGAGGTCATGCGCCGTTACCCCGCGGACGGGATGGTCACTGGTACCGGCACGATCAATGCTGCCGAGTTTGGCGCGGACGCTTCGCGATGTGCGGTGCTCGCGTACGACTACACCGTGCTCGCCGGGACGCAGGGCGGGCAGAACCACCGCAAGACCGACCGCCTCCTCGAAGTCGCCAAGAACTGGATGCTTCCCGTTGTCCTCTTTACCGAGGGCGGCGGCGGCCGCGCGCAGGGCGGTGGCGGGACCCCTCGGGGTGAGGGCGAGCAGGCATCCAGGCGTGAGCCCGGTGCTCGCGCGGCCCTGCCGCCGATCGCGATCACCACGGGCCAGACCGACTCGTGGCGCTCGCTCGGACGACTGTCCGGCCTCGTTCCGCTGGTGGGAGTGAACTCCGGCTTCTCGTTCGCGGGGAACGCGGCGCTGCTCGGCTGCTGCGACGTGATCATCGCCACGGCTAACTCGAGCATCGGCATGGGCGGGCCCGCGATGATCGAGGGCGGCGGCCTCGGCGTGTTCCGCCCGGAGGACGTCGGGCCGATGTCGATCCAGAAGGCAAACGGTGTCGTCGACATCGCCGTCCGAGACGAAGCCGAGGCGGTCGCCACCGCGAAGAAGTACGTCTCCTACTTCCAGGGCAACACGAAGACGTGGCAGGAGCACGACCAGCGCATGATGCGCCGTCACATTCCGGAGAACCGTCTCCGCGTCTACGAAGTCCGCAACATCATCGAGACCCTCGCGGACGCCGGTACCGTCCTCGAGATTCGTCGTGACTTTGGCCTCGCGATGATCACCTCGCTGATCCGCATCGAGGGACGCCCCGTCGGCGTCATCGCCAACAACCCGAACTACATCTCCGGTGCCATCGACTCGGACGCCTCGGACAAGGCCGCTCGGTTCATGCAGTTGTGTGACGCCTTCGACATCCCGATCCTTTCGCTCTGCGACACCCCGGGGATCATGGTCGGGCCGGAGATCGAGAAGACAGCCCTCGTCCGCCACGCCGCCCGCATGTTCGTGGTCGGCTCGAACATCACTGTGCCGCTGCTGTTCGTCGTGTTGCGGAAGGCGTACGGCCTCGGCGCGATCGCAATGGCCGCCGGCTCCTACCGCTCCGCCGCGCTCAACGTCTCATGGCCGACGGGCGAGTTCGGTGGGATGGGCCTGGAGGGCATGGTGAAACTCGGGTTCCGCGCCGAACTCGAATCGATCACCGACCCGGCCGACCGCAAGGAGCGCTACGAAGAACTCGTCGCCCGCGCCTACCAGCGAGGCAAGGCGGTGCAGCAGGCGGTCGGATTCGGCGTGGACAACACGATCGATCCGGCCGACACGCGCCGCCTGCTTTCCCAGACGCTCTCCGGCATCAGCAAGCCGGCTCCGCGCACTGGTCGGAAGCGGCTCATCGACATCTGGTAGCCGACCTCGTTTGCGGGGGGCGTAGGCGAGGGGTAGAGTGAGCCCCGATCGCACCCGATCGCGAAGTCCGGTGAGAGCCCGGCGCTGTCCCGCAACTGTGATCCGCGCGAGGTTGCTCGCCGGGAGCCAGGTCGCCGATTGAGGTGCCACGCTCTCTCGCCCGCGAGGAAACGGGTGGTGCGGCGTCAGGACACCCTGATGCGGGCCATCCTCGAACTCAACGGTGAGGCACTGAGGAGGCTGCCATGATCCGTGCGTTCGACCGTTCAGACCTCGGGGTGTTCGCCGCGCTCGTCGCTGCGTTCCTCGCATACCTCGTGCTCTTCGTTGACCAGGGACACCTGTTCAGCGTCGTGCAAGGCCAGACCGCGTTCGACACGAACTTCATCCATGAGTTCGTCCACGACGCGCGCCACGCCGCCGGATTCCCCTGTCACTAGCCCGCCCTGGTAGTCCTAGATGGTTGAGGCGCCACCGCTTCTGAAGGACCGACATGCAGACGATTACTCCGTTCCTGTGGTTCGACGGCAAGGTCGAGGAGGCGATGACCTTCGATACCTCAATCTTCAAGGGCTCGAAGGTGGAGAACGTCAGCCGCATGGGCGGGCCGGGTGGTCTAGGCCATGCTTGGCATGAAGAAGATCGACGTCGCGGGGTTGAAGAAGGCGTATGACGGCCAGTAACACCTCACCTGCGGCGCTTCGCAAGCCGCTGCGTGCCTCGCTGCTCTCTGCGGCGGCGATCGCCGGATTGCTGGCGGGGTTGGTCACGGCGGGGTTCCATGCGGTGGCCACCGAGCCGATCATCGATCGCGCGGTCGCCATCGAAGAAGCCTCGCACGCGGATCAACAGGAGGACGTTGGCCATGCCGAAGAGGTCGTGAGCCGGCCCACGCAGAAGATCGGGCTCTGGTTTGGGTGGGGCAGTCTCGGGTTGACCTGGGGAGTGATGACGGCGGCGGTGCTGCTGCTGGCGGCGCGTCTGCTGGAGTTCGACATCACCACGCGCGATCGGCTGCTGGCTGGTGCTGCGGGGTTCTGGGTATTCGCAGGCGTGCCGGCGCTGAAGTACCCGGCTAACCCGCCGGGCGTCGGTAATCCTGACACGATCAACGAACGCACGCGTCTGTTCTTCGGCCTCGGCGGCGTGACCCTGATTGCGATCCTCGTAGCGGCACTGGTCGTCGTGCTGCTCGCCCGTCGAGGGCGTCCCGCTTGGATGGGTGCTGCGGCAGGCCTCGCGATCGTGGCAGCGGTCGCTTTGGGCTCGGTATTGCTACTCCCCGATGTGGTCGAAGAGAGCGTGGTGCCCGCGGATCTGATCGCTGAGTTCCAACGCTACTCAATCGCCGGGGCACTGGTCTTCTGGGTGGCATTCGCGGCCATCTTTGCGGCGTGGCCTCGGCTGCGCGAGCGCCTCGCTGGCGGGCGTCTCAACGCCGCCGAAGCGCGGTAGGCCGCTCCCGTGGCTGACGTCGAGTGGGTGGGCGGTCGGACGCCTCGCGTGCGGAACGTGGTCACGCGTGCGGACGGGAAACTCGTCAACGTCGGCCGGCAGCTGGGGCAACTGTTTGTCTGCGCGTACGGCTGTTGCTGCGGGAAGCCTGAGGGCGGGCACCCTGAGGGCCATGACGATCTCTTCCACAACGAGTGGGAGCGTCGGAAACTCCGCAACCGTGTCCATCTGAACATGGGCGGGTG
>SHYS01000021.1 GCA_009692685.1 Dehalococcoidia bacterium | reverse complement strand
CGGCGGCGTACGGACTGCTCGACCTGATCGTGGTCGTGGCGGACGGCCAAGTGCGCCAAGTGCTACAGCCTCGGACGCTGCCGTGGGAGCAGCAGCGGTGACCGCGGCTCGCTCGAGGCGTCGCCGCGCGCTTGGCCTCGAGGCGCTGTGCGCGACGCTTGCCCTGTCGCTGGTCGGGTGTTGGGGACAGCGGACGGCAAAGTCCCAACCGAACCGCTGGGAGTGCGCACGCTGAAGTCCTACCGCTGGATAACCGACCTGCGCGCAGAGTCCTTGTGTTCGACCAGAGTCAAGCACCGGAGGCCCTGCGCGGTGCGCCAGTTGTCCTCCGAGCGCACGCAGAAGGTGACCGGGTGACTCCCGACCGCGAACGCGTCGTCACCACGGTTAGCCCGGTCGCCATCGAACCGCGCGAGACGATTACGATCAGCGTTGGAACCGCCTCCACTCTGGCGCCATGGCGCCAGGGTGGAGAGGCCTTCCCGGCCGCCCGGGCCTATTTCGTGGCAGCGTGGACCTTTCGGCGAAGGCGATTCTGGAACCCGCTGAGTCGTCTGCGGTGGCGGGGCTCCGTCAGCAGTTGGGGAACATGCCGTACGGGGAGGAAACGATTACGACCGGCCCAGCCCGGCGGTACACCCTCCGCCCGGATCAGGTTGCAGCGGTAATTGCGGATCCGCAGATCAACCCATTCGTCGTGCTGCGGAGCGTCCCGACGGTGCGCATCGATCTCTGGATCGACCAGTCGCGCAACGTCCTTGTCGCGCTGCGCGTGAGCGCCGACACGGCCACGCAGGCCCAGACGTTCCTACTCGAATTGCACGTGACCGAGATGGACCCGCCCGGCCTGACGATCGATGCGCCGCCCTAGCCGCGAGGCTCTCGCGGCACCTCGACGACGACGGTGCCGGCGATCCGGTCGTGCCAGGTCTGGTACTTCGGATCCCAGAACGCCCACACGTGACCCAGCCAGAGCGGCGTCTCGCTCAGCACTGCACCAGCCGCACGCACGATGCCCCAGCGCAGCCCTGGGGCCGTGCCATCCATCCGGACGATCCGCATGCACAGCAGTCGAGATCCAGGTGTCCATCCCTGGGTGAAGAAGATCAGGTCCCACCCGCGCGCCAGGATCTGCGCGGGAAGCAGCACCTCGATGGAGAGCGTGCTCGGTGATGTGCCCGCGAAGCCGAGGACGATCAGCAGCAGCATGTACCGAATGAGGAAGTCGATCAGCGCTGCAGCGAAGCGCCGCACGGGCTTCGCGAGCACCCTCGGCACGCCGCCCACTTCGAAGGTGCGGACGCCGAAGGCCTTCGTCGGAACACCCGCATCGCGGAATGCCCGATGGGCCGGGCTTGCCGGATGGTCTTCGGGTACTGGCACACGAGGGGTGAGCGATCCATCGCCGGTCCAGCGCGGGCCGGGCCCGGCACTGGACGGCTGGTCGGACGACATCAACGCCTCCCGGTCGTCGAGGGCTATGCGTGATTCGCGATCGCGCCGTCGATCACAACGAGTTCACCGTTGACGTAGTTCGAGCCCTCGGCCGCTAGGAAGACCACGGCGCCCTGCAGGTCCTTGGGAGAACCGAGGCGACGCAACGGCAGGTAGTGGTGCAGCACCTCGGCAACGGCCGGGTCCGCCTGCGGCCCTGGGACACCCTCCATGAAGCCGATGCCGATCGCGTTCACGGTGACCCGTTCCGCGACCAGCGGCTCGCCGCGGCCCCACTCGATGGCGAGGGATTTCGTGAAGCCGAGGACGGCGCCCTGCGATGCGCCGAAGAGCGCGCAGTTCGGGACGCCTCGGTCGTGGATGTCGGAGACGATGTTGATGATGCGGCCCTTGCCGCGCGGCACCATGCGTTTGCCCACGCTCTGACTCGCGACGAATACCGCAGTCGCATTGCGGCCGATCTCCCGTGACCAGTCAGCCAGCGAGGAGTCCAGCACCGGCTTGATGTTCGCCCCGTGCGAGGCGTTCACGAGGATGTCGATCGGCGCGACGTCCTTCTCCAACGCTGCCACGGCGGCCTCGACCGCCGCTGGGTCAGTGAGGTCCAGCGTCTTCTGCTGGCCGTTCTTGCCGCCCGCCGCCCAGCACTCATTGAGGATCGAGTTCGACTCCACCTCCTCGGCGCGGTCGGTGGTGACTGTGGTGACGGAGACGGTCGCACCCGCCTCCGCAAGGCCGACCGCGAGGGCGCGGCCGAGGGCGCCCGTGGCGCCGGTGACGAGTGCGTGCTTGCCGGTGAGATCGAAGACGCTCATACAGTGACTCCTGACGACTTGGTGAGTCGATGAACCTCGAAGGTGGCTAGCCGGCAGCGTTCGGGACGATGCCTGCAGGCAGCAAGCCTGCAGCGATCGCGCCACCGTCCATCAGCACCGTGGTGCCACTGAGGTAATCCGCGGCCGGGCTCGCAAGGAATACCGCGAGCGGGCCCATCTCACGCAAGAACCCGATGCGTCCGGCGGGCTGTTTCGGCCCGATGTTCTCCAAGATCGAGGTGTCCTCGGTTTTCGGAAACAGGCCGGGGGCGATGCAGGACGCGCGGATGTTGTCGCGCGCGTAGGTCATCGCGGTGGCCCTCGTGAGCTGGATCACGCCGCCCTTCGCGATCGGGTACATCCAGTTGTTCCGACCGGCTCGGAAGCCCCAGCCAGAGGTGACGTTGATGATCCGCCCGCCACCGTTCTCCAGCATGTGTGGCACGATAGCGCGCGTGCAGTAGAACGCCGAGTTCAGGTTGGAGGCGATGCCGGACAGCCAGTCCTCGTCCGTCAGTTCGGGCAGGGTCTTGCCGCGTCCCGAGCCGCCGGCGCCGGCGTTATTGATCAGGACACTCACGCGGCCCATGCCGGCGGCGGCCTGCTGCACCATATCGTTCACGTTCGCGGAGATCGTGACGTCGCATCCGGTGATGCCGAGGTAGCGGCGGCCCTTCGCCTTGATGAGTTCGCCGACCTCCTCGATCGGGCCGGCGCGGCGGCCCACCCCGACGATGTCACAGCCCGCATCGGCCAGCGACAGCGCCATCTCGCGGCCGAGGCCGGTCCCGGCACCGGTGATGATCGCGCACTGCCCGCTGAGGTTGAACTGGTCGAGGATGCCCATGGCGTCCCTCCTCCATTGCGACGGTCGCCTCGCGGCTCCGTCCTGAACTCGATCTCGTCCTACAGGTGCTGGAGCAGTCCCCCGTCGACCGGGAAGATCTGGCCCGTGATGTATCGCGTGGCGCGTTCACTCGAGAGGTAGACGGCCAGCGGGCCGACCTCGTCCGCGCGGCCCTGACGACGGAGCGCCGTGAAGCGCACGGCACGCTGGGCCTCCTCGTCATTCGGCAAGAGGCGGTCGGTCATCCATTCCATCCAGCCGAGCGCGATCCCGTTCACCTGGATGCCGTCCGGTGCGACCTCCACGGCAGCCGAGCGCACGAGGTTGATGACGGCGCCAGCAGCCGCTGCGTAGGCGGTGGTGTTCGGCAGGCCGCGTTCGCCGAGGACGCTCGTGGTGAGGACGATGCGCCCGGGCTGCTTCAGGCGGCGGAACTCCTCGGCGGCGTGGCGGACGATGAAGTACTGCGACGTGAAGTTAGCCTGCATCACGCGCGCCAGTTCGGTGTCGGAGGTGCGCTCGATCGGCTTCGCGAGGAAGAGATCCGGACACGACGCGACGATGTCGACGCCGCCCATCTCCTTCACGATCTGGCGCATCGTGACCTCGACGTTCTTGCCGAGCATCACGTCCATCACGTAGGTCGAGGACTTGCGGCCCATCGCTTCGACATCGCGCTGCACCGCCCGCGACCGCACGACGGCCTCGTCTGCGGTCAAGGCGGCGAGTGCCACGTCAGCGCCTGCCTCGGCGTAGGCACGCGCGATGGCGGCGCCGTGCGAGTGCTCCGCGCCGATCACGAGGGCGCGCTTGCCTCCGAGGTCGAAGAAGGAGGACTTCGGTTTTGTCATCGGCGTTACCACTCGTGCTGGGGGCGGAACTTGATCGGCCCCAGCCCACCGGCGAGTCCGCCGCCGTCGATGATGTAGGTCTCGCCCGTGATGTACGAGGACGCCTCGGAGGCGAGGAACACCGCGAGCGGGCCGAGTTCCCACCACTCGCCGAGGCGTTGCACCGGCATGAAAGTGCCGCGCTGGGCGCGCTGCTCACGCTCCTGCTCGTCCTTCGGGTCGTTCTGAGAGACGTAGCCCGGGACGATGCAGTTCGCCCGGATGTTGTGGCCCGCGAGCATGGTCGCCATCGACTTTGTCAGGGAGATCACACCGCCCTTCGCCGTCGGATAGGCGAAGCCTCGGTTGCCGCGGAGCGCTGTACCGGAGGCGGTGGTGACCAGGACGCCGCCCGTCCCCTGCTCGACCATCGCCTTCGAGGCAGCGCGGCAGGAGTAGAACGTCGACTTCAGATTCGTCGCGAGAACCTGCTCGAAGGCGTCGTCCGGGTATTCCCAGAAGTCGACGTTCGGGCCGCCCCCACCACCAGCGTTCGCGAACATCACATCGATGCGCCCGTACTCACGCACGCACGCGGCGACGAGGGCATCCACCTGCTTCGAATCGGTGACATCTGCCGCAAATGTGGCGACGGCGCCGCCTCGGCTGCGGATCTCCTCGGCGGTGGCGTCGAGTTGGGACTGGGTGCGGGCGGCGAGCATCACGCGGGCACCGGCCTCGGACAGCGCGTGCGCCATGCCACGACCGAGGCCCCGGCCACCGCCAGTGACCACGATGGCCTTGCCATCGAGATCGAACCGTTCAAGCAAGGCTGCCACCTGTCGTGCGCCCTCGATGGGCTGCGGCGCTAGAGCGCGCCCATCGCAACCGCTGCGAGGACCGCGACACCGAGCACGATTCTATACCAGACGAATACAGCCAACGTCCGGCGCTGCATATACCCCAGCAAACCTCGGATCGCGAGCACGCCACAGACCCCGGAGGTCAGCGCGCCCACGGCCAGCGGCCCCCACACCACCACCTCGTCCCCGGTCACGGCCTGGCCGAGTTTGAGCGCGGCCGCCCCCGCCACCACCGGCGCCGAGAGAAAGAACGAGAAGCGCGCGGCGGACACGCGGTCGAAGCCGAGTAGGCGCGCAGCCGAGATCGTCATGCCGCTCCTCGAAACCCCCGGGATGAGGGCGATGGTCTGCGCCACGCCGATCGTCAGCGCACGCCTCGCGTCCACCCCCTCGAGGCCGGTGTGGCGGACGACGGCGCGGTCGGCCACCCACAGCAGCCCCGCACCGAGGATCAGCGTGACGCCAACGACGCCCGCTCCGCGCACCTGCTCCTCGATGACTGAATCGAGCAGAGCGCCCGCCAGCCCCGCCGGGATGGTCCCCAGCACCACGAGACAGGCGAGCCGCCCCTGTGCGCTCCACCGCCCGAGGTGCCACTGGTGGCGCGCCGCGTCCGTGACAGAGGCGACAGCCATCCCCGTCCAGTCGCGCCAGAAGTAGAGCAGCACTGCCGTGAGCGTCCCGAGGTGCAGGCCCACATCGAAGGTGAGGGAGGAGATCTCGTCTCCCATGACGCGGCCCGCGATCAGCAGGTGGCCGGAGGACGAGATCGGGAGGAACTCCGTAAGCGCCTGGATCGCACCCAGCACGACGGCGCGGAGGTAGTCAGCGGCGCTCGCGTCCATCCTCGAACGGTAGGCGAGGCCGAGGTGAAGCGTCGAGGCAGACGTTCTCCGGGGGCGGGCCCCTATCGTGCGCGCATGGACGCACTTGCCCTCGTCGCTATCGCGGACCGCGTGGGGATTGTCGCCTTCGCGGTGAGCGGGGTGGCGGTCGGCCGGCGGGCGGGAATGGACCTCTTCGGTCTCGCGACGCTCGGGCTGGTCGCCGCGATCGGCGGCGGCATCGTACGCGATGTGCTGATCGGCGACGTGCCTCGTGCCTTCGTCCGGACTGACTATCTGCTGTACGCGGCCGCTGCTGTCGCCGGCGCAATCGCCTTCGGCGCGGCCGGACGCCGCCTGCCTGCCGCCGTCCTCGATCTCGCGGACGCCATCGGAACCGGCGCATTCGCGGCCACGGGCGCGCTGCTGTCGACCGAGGCAGGTCTGGACTGGCCCGCGACGGTGCTGCTTGCGATCCTGACCGCCACCGGCGGTGGCGTGCTGCGCGACGTGCTGGCGACGAGATTGCCCCACGTCCTGCAGGCCGAACTGAACGCCACGGCGTCCGCCATCGGCGGCGGGCTGGCCTTCCTCCTGCGAGGTGACCCCACCGCCGCCGTCCTCGCCGGATCGCTCGTGGCTGCTGCCATCAGCATCGTGGGACATCGAGGCTGGATGCGGCTGCCGCGTCTGTCGGGAGAGCCAGAGAGCCGGCCCCGCTAGGATCGCCCGATGGCGCGAGAAATGGCTGAGTGGTTGCAAACGCTCCTGCCGGAGATCCTTCCGGCCGGCTGGGGCGCCAACGATTCCTGCTGGCTCGCCTTCATGATGACCCGCGAGTCCGAACACAACCCACCTTTCTATTGGCTCGGCCGCGCGCTCGATGAAGTCGAGATCGGCGGCGCCATCGAGGTCCTGGGCGCACGCCTCGTCACTGCGCACGGGGCACGCACCTGCGCCGGGCGTGGCGAGGCCGACGAACGTGCGCAGGACGTCCTGACCGAGGCCTGCGCCTACGCCTGGGCTGTCACCCGCCTCGGTGTCGCCACGTTCGAGGTCGGAGGCGAGGTGGAGCATGCGCCTGTCCGTATCTCGGTGCCTCTATCCGACACACAGCACGGCGTGTACGTGCTGCCTCGACGGCTGCGGCCGGTGAACTCACTGCAGCGCGTGATGACGAGCATCGGCGAGCAGACGGCGGCGGCCGCGAGCCTGCTGCCCGAGGGTGCGCACGGCATCGTCTACCTCGACTGCTGGCACCAGCAGCAGTACGCGCAGAACCTCGGCTACCGCCTCGATCTGACGGAGCCGCTGCAGCACGGCCTGCGCCATTTCGCCGCCGACCACGGCCTTGGCCACGTACTGACGCGCCCGTTCCAATGGGGCAACCCGGTCGAGGCGACGTACTAGCGATGACGGGCATCGAGGGCGACTCCGCGATCAACCTCGCCGAAGTCGAAGCACGCGCCCTCGGACGCCTGACGCCGCTGGCGCGTGACTACTACGGCAGCGGCGCGACCGACGAGATCACACTCCGCTGGAATCGCGAAGCGTACGGGCGGATCGCGGTGCGCCCGCGCGCGCTCGTCGACGTGAGCGCGCGCGACCTCTCGACGACGATCCTCGGACGGCGACACCCGTGGCCGGTGATCGTGGCGCCGACTGCCTTCCAGCAGCTCGCGCACCCCGACGGCGAGACAGCCGTCGCGCGTGCCGCCGCCGCCGCGGGCGTCACGATGACCCTCAGCACGCTCGCGTCCACGAGCATCGAGGATGTAGCGGCAGCGGCGCCGGGGGCGCCTCGCTGGTTCCAGTTGTACGTGTTCCGTGACCGCGCGCTCACCGCCGCACTAGTCGCTCGTGCCGAAGTGGCGGGCTACGAGGCGATTGTGCTCACGGTCGACGCACCGCTCCTCGGTCACCGCGAGCGCGACGCACGTAACCGCTTCGCGCTGCCCGAGGGCATGACGGCCGCCAACCTTGCGGACGCCCTCGCACGTGTCTCCAGCGACGGCCGCGACTCCGGCCTCTTCCAGTTCTTCGCCTCGCAGATCGATCCCGGCTTCACCTGGGCCGACCTAGCCGCGCTCTGCTCCTCGACCCGTCTCCCCGTGCTCGTGAAAGGCGTGCTGCGCGCCGACGACGCCACACGCGCCATCGAGGCGGGCGCTCGCGGTGTCATCGTCTCGAACCACGGCGGCCGCCAACTCGACACCGCCATCGCGAGCATTGACGCCCTCCCTGAGGTCGTCGAGGCAGTCGCGGGCCGCGCCCCGGTGCTCGTGGACGGCGGCATCCGACGCGGCACGGACATCCTGAAAGCGCTCGCCCTTGGCGCGGACGCCGTACTCCTCGGCCGCCCCATCCTCTGGGGCCTCGTCAACGGCGAGCCGGGCGTGCAGCACGTCCTGCAACTGCTACACGCCGAGTTCGACCTCGCGATGGCCCTCGCTGGCTGTGCTTCGCGCGCTGCCGTCACGCGCGACCTCGTGGTGTGGCCGGGGCGCTAGCCGAAGGCGAATGCCTCGTTCGAGGGCGACCGCTCCGAGGTACCGGGCTGCCAGACGAGGCGGTGGGCGCGACGACCGGGGGCGCCGATCGGATCCCAGACGGACGTGAGCACGTTCTCGATGTCCAACTCGAAGAGCCAGTGGTGGTCGGGGAACTCGTAGAAACAGACGGCGCGGATGGCGGCCCACGTGGCCGCCTCGCTGTTGGGGACGCGGCGGGCGCGGCCGGTGAGGTTCAACTCGAACTCATCGAAGGCGGGGTCCTCAGGGGACAGGGGTGGCGGGAGCAGGTGGAGCGCGTAGCGGCCGTCGCGCGCCAGGTCGAAACGCTTCGGCGAGTGGTCGTTCACGATGACGTACAGTCGTCCCTCCGCAATGTGCGGACATACCGGGTGGAGGCGCGGCGCGCCGTCCTTCCGCACTATCGCGAGGTAGCCTACGGGGATCGTCTGCAACTGCTGGAGGCCGCGCGCCGCCATCGATGGTGCCCCGGCCTCGAAGTCTGCCCACGTCGCCATCACGTCCCCCGATCGCGTTGCGGCTCGCGCTGCGGATAGAGCGTTTCGCCACGTGTGAGCATCTCGACGAACTGGGCGATCCGACGTGCGCGCGTTTCTGGACGCTTCGCGTCGTGTACACGAAAGAGGAACGCATAACGGTTGGTACGACTGAGTGCCTCGAAGGCAGCGCGCGCCTTCGGACGCTTCGCGAGCGCGGCACCGAAGTCCTCCGGCACCTCCATCGTCGCTGCACCGGGATAGGAGGCCTCCCAACGCCCGTCCGCGCGCGCCGCCTCGACTTCTCGCAAACCTGCGGGCTGCATCCGGTCGGCCTTGATCAGCGCCTCCACCTTCGCCTTGTTGTTCGCGGACCACTTGCTGCGTGGCCGGCGAGGCGTGAAGCGCTGAATCCAGTACGTACCGTCGAACGGTCGTTTGAGGCCGTCGATCCACCCGTAACAGAGCGCGACCTCGACAGCCTCCGCGTAGGTAGCCGAGGCGATACCGGAGTCCTTCTTAGCCAACTGTAGCCAGAGCCCGTCCGACTTCGCGTGCTGCTTCGCCAGCTAGGTCTCCCAGGCCTTCGCGGACTTGAACGCCTTCACCGGAAGGTCGTCTGTCGTCATGGCTAGGTGTAGACGGTCTCGTGACGGCCCAGCATCTCGACGAATTGCGCCACTCGCCGAGCGCGCGTCTCTGGCTGCTTCGCGTCGTGGATGCGGTAGAGGATCGCGTAGCGGCTCGCGCTGTCGAGCGTGCTGAAGAAGCGCTTCGCGTCTGTGTCCCGCGCCAGCGCCGCCTCGAAGTCATCGGGCACCGCCATCGTCGCCTGCCCGACATACGCGGCGTCCCAGCGGCCATCCGCCTTTGCGCGCTCCACCTCGCGCCGTCCGGCCGGCTGCATCCGTCCGGCCCTCAGCATGGCTTCGGCGCGTCCGCAGTTGATCTTCGACCAACTGGTCCCGGGACGCCGAGGCGCAAAGCGTTGGAGCCAGAATTCCTCGTCAATGGCCGTCTTCTGACCATCGATCCAGCCGTAACAGAGCGCCACCTCGACCGCCTCGTCGTAGGTGATCGAAATGATCTCGGAGCCCGGCTTCGCGATCCGGATCCAGATCCCCTCGGGCGGCGGCTCCTTCGCGAGCCAGCGCTCCCACGCGCGCGCGGTCGCGAATGCCTTGACCTGAAATTCTGCCTTCGCCATGGATCGAGCCTATCGAGGCCGTGAGCAAACGCAAGTCCGTTCTGGCACACTGCGCGAGCCCCTCGATGGATGGGCGGAGACGAGGTGGGCGATGGGACGGTTTGACGACCAGACGGCGGTGATCACCGGGGCAGCGGGCGGCATCGGGCGGGCGACGGCGGTGCGGTTCGCCTCGGACGGCGCGCGCGTCGTGCTCGTCGACCTGCCAGGCACCGCCCTCGAGGAGAGCGCGGTCGCCGTCGAGCGCGCGGGTGGTGCCGCCTACATCGTGCATGCGGACGTGACCAGGGCGACCGACGTGCGCGCCTACGTCGCGGAAGCGGAGCGGCTCACGGGGGGCATCGACCATTTCTTCAACAACGCTGGGATTCTTGGCCCCGTCACCTCGATGTTCGACTACCCCGAAGAGGTGTTCGACCAGGTCATCGACGTCAACGTGAAGGGCGTATGGCTCGGCATGCGCGAGGTCGGCAAGGCGATGCTCCGGCGGGGTGGAGGCGCGATCGTGAACACTGCCTCGGTCGCCGGGCTACAGGGGACACCGACGCTCTTCGCGTATGGCGCGAGCAAGCACGCCGTCGTCGGCATGACGAAGTCTGCCGCGCTCGCCCTCGGCGCCCGCAACATCCGCGTCAACGCCGTGTGCCCGGCCGTCATCGAGACTGCCATGGGGGAAGAACTCGCGCGCGGCGCGAACCCGGACGACCCGCAGGCCGCGATGAAGCGCATGGGCGACGCCTACCCCATGGGCCGCGTCGGCCATCCGGAGGAGGTCGCCGCGCTCGTCACCTTCCTCTGCTCGAAGGACGCCTCGTTCATTACGGGCGGCATCTACACCGTGGATGGCGGCACGCGAGCGCGCTAGCGCACACGACCGATAGGAGACCTCGATGACCGGAGTCGACTCGCAGGGACTGCTGCAGATCGCGATGAACGTGAAAGACATCAACCGCGCGGTCGCGTTCTACCGCGACATCCTCGGGCTGCCGTTCCTGTTCCAGGCGGGCAACCTCGCGTTCTTCGACCTCGGCGGCGTGCGGCTGATGCTGGACATCCCGGAGAACCCGAGGTTCGACCACCCCCCGGTTCGCCGCTGTATTTCCGTGTCGCGGACATCCACGCAGGCCACGCCCACCTCGTCTCCCACAGCGTGCAGATGGAGCCCGAAGGCGCGCACATCGTCCATAAGGACGCCTCGATGGAACTGTGGATGACCTCCTTCGAGGACGGTGATGGCAACCTGCTCGCACTCGCCTCGGAGATCCCGCTGGCGAAGTAGGGCGGCTACTTCGTCGCCGCCCCGCGAGGGCCATGCAAGAACGGGAGTGCGACGACATCGGCGGGTTGGGGGGTGCCGTCCGTGTCCACGATGACGCGGAGGAGGTCAGGGGGTAGATAGGCGAGGGCGATGCCGGTGCCGAGGGCGGGCGAGAACACCGCTGCAATGCACCCGCCGAGGTCGCCCGCTGCGCCGCTGATCCTCGATCCGCGCTTCGCGAGGCGGGGGCCGTCCATCCGCAGGCCAGACAGCACGCGTTCGGCACCGGCGGCGTGGATTGTGCACAGCGCCTCGGCGCCGGGGAAGGCGCGCGGGCCCTCAGCGTCTTCGAGGTCGACGAGATCTCCGAGGCCGGCGTGGTACGGGGTAGCAGGGAGCGGCGTTTCGCCGGGGGCCTCGATCACTCCGGCCTCGATGCGCATCGTGTCCCAGGCGGCGAGGCCGGCGGGGGCGATGCCCACCGAGACGGCGTTCTCCCAGACATGCTCACCGACCTCGGGTGCGACGAGGACCCAGTAGGTCTCCTCGCCGACCTCCGAGGTGTGCGCGACGAGCGCGCGCCAGCCGCCGAGAAGTACCTCGTGCGCCTCGCCGAGCGGGACGGCGTTGGGGATGTTGCCCACGACCTGTTCGAGGAGGCTCGCAGCCTTCGGCCCGGCGACGGCGAGCAGCACTGACTCCGCCATCCGATCGCGCACCTGGACGTCCTCGCCGGGACGCACGGCGGCGGCGATCGCCTCGCGCAGCCGCACTTGCGCCCGCGGCCCGCTCATGACGAACCACCGACCCACATCAAGGTGGCACGCGGTGGCGATGTCCAGCACGCTGCCGTCCTCCCGGCAGGCGACGAGGCGCGCGATCGCGCCCACGGGGACGCGCCGGGCGTCAGTCGCGAAGACGCGCGAGAGTACGTCGGCTGCTCCGTCACCGGTGACGTAGTACCGGCCGACGTGAGAGCGGTCCCAGATAACGGCGGACTCGCGCGCGGACTGCTGCTCGTCGTAGGTGCCGCCGTACCAGAGTGGGAGCGTCCAGCCGTGGACGGGTGCGGGGTGCCAGTCCGCCTTCATGTGCAGGTGGGCGAGCGGCAAGACGTTCGTCCGCTCCCCCGTCAGCCCCGAGGTGTGAATGTGCCCGTCCGAGGCCACCTCGGACTGATCGATACCCGGGTGAACCGAGATCACGGGGAGCAGATCGTCGGGGTCGATGAAACTCGTCACGCCGTATGGCCACTCGGGTGCTCGTGCGGTCCGAGCGGAGCGACGTCCACCCACTTGCGGTGGCCCTCGGCGGTGCGAGTCATGCGGCCGACACCGGGGTAGGCGCCGTGGCAGAAGGCGATGAGTGCGCCCGCCTCGATGCACTCGTCCATCAGGCGCTTCTTCGTCTCCAGTGAGACGAGGGGGAGGATGTCGAGGCCAGAGACCCACGGGGTGCGCTCCAACTGGACGCGGTGCTGTGCCATGTCACCGAGGTAGACACCCCACTCCTGCCCGCTGCGGATGATGACGGTGCTGTGGCCCTCGGTATGGCCGGGTGCGGGCACGAAGATCACTTCGTCGGTGATGGCACGTTCGCCCTCGATCAGATCGAGTTGGTCGGCGATCGGGTCGAGGTTCCGCGCGAGATAAGTGGCGCGGGTGCGCTCGTTCGGGTGGGTGGCGTCGCGCCATTCCGTCGCGCTCATCACGTAGGTGGCGTTCGGGAACGTGGGAGTAAGCACGCCGGCGGCGTCCGCCGAGGTATTCCAGCCACAGTGATCCGCGTGCAGGTGCGTGTTTACGACGACATCGATGTCGGCGGGCTGGACGCCGATCGCGGCGAGCGAGGTGAGCAGCGTGCCCTCGGAGGCGGAGGAAGAGGAGTCGCGGTCGCCGGGTTTCCCGCCGACGCCGGTCTCGATCAGGATCGTCTTGCCTCGGGAGCGGAGCAGCAGGCAGTTGAGGCCGAGCGTGAGCCGGTGCTGGTGGTCCAGTCCCTCGATCTGCCGCTCCCACATGATCCGAGGTACCACGCCGAAGACCGCCCCAGCGTCGTAGAAGTAGTCGCCGTCGTTCACCACGGCGAACTGGACGCTGCCGACCTGGTACAGCGCGCCGCTCGGGATGGTCATCGCGCCCCTCCGCCTATCCCGGTCTGTCCCACCAAGGATCTCTCACGCAGGATAGGCGCGTGCTGCGGCTGAACCACTCGGATGCACCGCCTGTCGAGGATACGGAGCGAGCCTTGCCGGGGCCAGCCGCGCTCCGTATCCTCGCCCCTCTCGGGGCCGGGCACGGTTCTAGCCCCAGCACCGCCGTCGCCGTCGCGGGCCGGCGAACGAAGGAGCCACTCGATGGCCACACCCATGGCGTTCTTCCGGGGCCAGATTGTCCCGCTGGAGCAGGCGAACATCAACGTGATGACGCACGCCTTCAACTATGGGACGGCGGTATTCGAGGGTGTCCGCGGCAACTGGAACGCCGAGCAGAACGAGTTGTACCTGTTCCGCGTGGAAGACCACGTCAAGCGCATTCGCCAGAGCGCCAAGATCATGCGGATGGGGCTGCGATTCAACGACGAGGAAGCTGCCAACATCATCCAGCAGGTCGTGGAAAAGTCCGGCTTCAAGGAGGACGTCTACGTCCGCCCGATGATCTACATGTCCTCGGAGATCGTGGGCGTGCGCATGCACAACCTCGAGTGGGACTTCCTCGTCTACGTCACGCCGTTCGGCGCCTACCTCGACCCGGAGCAGGGCGCGCGCTGCGCGACCTCGTCGTGGCGGCGGGTGGACGACACCGAGATCCCCGCGCGGGCGAAGGTGAACGGCCTGTACGTAAACAACGCGATGGCCAAGAGCGAGGCCCAACTGAATGGCTTCGATGAGGCGATCATGCTCAACCAGGACGGGCATGTCTCCGAGGGCTCGGGTGAGAACATCGTGATGATCCGCAACGGCAAACTGATCACACCTGCCCCCAGCGACAACATCCTCGAAGGCATCACCCTGGAGACGGCGCTCGAACTCGCGGCGAAGGAGATGGGGCTATCGGTAGAGCGGCGCTCGATCGACCGTTCCGAGTTGTACATCGCCGACGAGGTGTTCATGACAGGCACCGCCGCCCACCTCACTCCGGTGGTCGAAGTCGACCGCGTGCCCGTCGGCGACGGCAAGCCCGGCCCCATCTCGAAGCGGCTGCAGTCGCTGTACTTCAGCAGCATCACTGGCCGCCAGTCGGCGTACACCTCGTGGCTGACGCCCGTGTACGCGCGCGCCGGCGTCCGCGCGTAGCCCGCATCGAATCCACGACCACGAGGACTACCCGCCTGTAGCCAGTCGGGCGGGTAGACTCGAAGGTGCGCCGCCCGTGATCCCGGGCAGCCCGCACGGGAGGTCTGTTGCACTACCAGCCACCCCGGACGCTGGGCCTGATGATGGGCGGCGTGTTCGTCGCATGGGCGCTCGCTGTCGCCTTGCTGCTCGTCGTATTCGCGCGCGGGCGTGACACCGACCTCGCGACGGTGGGGGCGTGGCTCGGCGCAGGCGGAGCGGCGACGCTCGCGACGCTGTTCGCCTACTGGACGCTGGCGCTGGCCTCGCTCCGCTACACCGTCGACCGCAACGGCCTCGTGATCGCGTGGGCGGGGATCCGCCAGATCGTGCCCCTGCAGTCCATCGAGCGGCTGGTGCCGGGCATCTCACTCGAGGTGCCGCGGGTGCATGGGATCTCGTGGTTTGGCTACCACATCGGGAGCGCGGAGATCCGGCGGATCGGGTCGGTGTTGTTTTACTCGACGCACCAGACACCCGAGCAGGTGCTCTACGTGATGACGAGCGAGCGCAACTACGCGATCTCCGTCCCGGACCCGGCTGCCTTCGCTCGCGAGATCCAAGTGCGCCAGGACCTCGGCCCTACCGCAGCCGTCGTCCACCACGTCGAGCGGACGCTGCCGACGCTGCAGGGCTTCTGGAGCGACCGCCGTGCGCTCAGCCTCGTCACCGCGTGTGCAGTGCTATGCATCTTGGATGCGGTCATCCTCGGCGTGCGGTACGGGGCGTTGCCGGAACTGCTGCCGTTCGTGTTCCCGCCGGGAGACCCGCGGTCCCTGACCGACGTCGCTGCGCGTACTCGACTGGTCGATGTGCCACGGGCGGCGGCGCTGGTCTTCGGGGTCGACCTCGTGCTCGCGCTCGGGTTCGCGATGTGGGATCGGGTGGCCTCGTACACCGTGCTGCTCGCGGGGGTTGGGGTGCAGGTCGCACTGCTCGCTGCCCTGGGTGCTGCGCTGGTACGTGCCGCGTGACAGACGTCGAGGTCATCGTGGTGGGGGCCGGGCCGGGCGGCAGCACCGCCGCGCGCGGCATCGCTGCCGGGGGCGCCTCGGTGTTACTGCTTGACCGCGCGAAGTTCCCGCGTGACAAGCCATGTGGCGGCGGGGTGACCATCCGAGGCGCAAACATCCTCCCGTTCTCCATCGATCCGGTCGTGGAGGACGTGGTCACGGCCGCCCGGATGCGCGTCCGCGAGCGTCGCGAGGTCACGCGTCAGGCGAAGGCACCGCTCACGTACATGACCCAGCGCCGCCACCTCGATGCGTTCCTCGCCGAGAAGGCGCAGGAGGCAGGCGTCGAGTTCCGCGATGGGCAGACAGTGACGGACGTGCGCCAACTCGGCGACGGGACGTTTGAGGTGCGGACGAAGGACGGGACGCATCACGCCCGCGTGGTCATCGGCGCGGACGGCGCGAACGGCATTGTCGGCAACCGCCTCGGGTACGAGGCGGCGGGCGAGAGCGCGGTCGCGCTGGAGGGAAACATCGCGTTCCCTTCGGGCGTGCCTGCCGAGTTCCGGGGGAAGGTCACGCTGAACTTCGGCCATGTGCCTGGCGGCTACGGCTGGGTGTTCCCGAAGGGCGACCACATCAACGTCGGTGTCGGTGGGTGGAAGGCAGCGGCGGGACCCATCCTGCGGCCCGCGCTCCAGCGTCTGTGTCGCACGTACGGACTCGACTTCGAGGACGTGACCGGTCTGCGCGGTCACCACCTACCGATGCAGCGGCACGGGATGGTGATGGCCGCTGCCGGTTCGGCGGTGGTGGGGGACGCGGCAGGTCTCGTCGACCCGCTTTCAGGCGAGGGGATCACCGCGGCGCTCCTCTCCGGCACAGCGGTCGCGACGAGCGTGCGCGACTACCTCGATGGGCGGGTCGCGACGCTCGCGGGGTATCAGGCAACGCTGGAGCGCGAGTACCTGCCGGAGTTCGAGGTGTCACAGGCGCTGATGGAGATCTTCAACGTGAATCCGACACCGTTCGTCTGGATGCTCCAGCACCTGGGCCCGTTCTGGAACGGCGCGTGCCGGATGATCCGTGGCGAGGTGACCTACATCGACCTGACGCACGTAGCGGGGCCGCTGAGTTACCACCTCCTGCGTCCCACGGCGAAGATCAGCCGCCTAATCACGTCGCGGCGCGTCACGCGCGGCTAGCGCTCAGATTCCACCCCTACCTCGGGCCCGACGAGGTGCATGCTGCGAACAAGCGTCCACGAGCGCAGAGCGGCCCCAGAGGCAATGTGTTCACACCCGAAGTTGACCTCTGGGAAATCGCGCTGTGGACAGCGCTGATCTACGGCGTGCTACTCCTCGCCTTGCGCCTCGCGGGAAAACGCGAACTCGGGCAACGGCGGCGAGGCGCCGCTCGTTGGTGACAATGCTGCCGAGGTGCGCCCCGCCACCACCATGACTGCGGTCCAGCAGCGCTTGCAGCGCGCTCAGTGCTTCCGGTGTCTCCAGCATCGTGTCCTACATCGTGCGCCCCGTGCGACAAGATGGAGGGACCGGCCCGCGTGCTGCTGACGGCAGGGGGCGTGGCACTGCTGGCGTGTGCCCTCGGTGGGTGCGCGGTACCGGGTGGGGTACGGGCCACGCCGACGGCGGAGGCGGTGTTCCGACCAGGGGTCACCGCGACGCCGACAGTGGCCTCAACGCCGCCAGCGTCGTGCTCGCCCTCGATACCGGATTCGTGCGTGACTATGCCGAGGGCGAGGCGAGGCGAGGCGAGGCGAGGCGAGGGCGGCATAGAGCGGCCACCGTTCCCGTTCGCGAGCCTCGATCCGCGGTTCGCGGCGAAGGTGCGCGTGGTGGGTGTGAACCTCGGCGGGGTGTGGCGCGCGTATCCAGTCGAGGCGGTGGAGCAGGCGCGCATGGTGCAGGCGACGGTGGCGGGCGTGACGGTGGTGTTGATCTCGGCGGGGCAGGGCAAAGGCGTACAGGTGTACGACGCGCAGGGCACTCGTTTCGAACGCGT
>SHYS01000020.1 GCA_009692685.1 Dehalococcoidia bacterium | reverse complement strand
TCTCCGGTGGCGCGCACCGCCGCGATCAACATCGGCACCAGGAGCGGGAGCGCCATCACCGGCAGCAGGACGGCACGCGTGCGGGGCCCGCTTCCCAGCGTCCCCAGTAGCGTGGTCAGTGAGACGTATCCGGCCGTCCCCAGCATCACAATCGCCACCAGTTCAGGGGTCAGAAGCAGTTCATCGAACAGGATAGTCGCGGCGATCAGCAGGGCAAACTCGATCACCACGAGCGCGATCAGGTTCGAGAGCAGTTTGCCGATGAATACCACCGTGGGACTGACTGGCGAGAGCAGCAACGCATCGAACGTGCCCTCCTCCGCCTCCCGCTGGAATCCAGCGCCCGAGGCGAACACACCCGCGAACAGGAACGTCGTCCATAGGACGCCCGGGAGCAGCGGGCGCACGTCGGTGGTCGCGAGGTCAAACGCGAAGGAGTAGAGGAGCACGGAGATCGCTGCGAACGCGGCTGCCGTCAGCCACCCGGCGCGGTCCCGCCACGCGAGCCGCAGGTCCTTCCCCAGTACCGCCAAGACGGCGCTCACGCGAGCGCCTCACTCACGACTGGGCTGACGGTGTCTTCCGCCACCCGTCCGCGGTCGAGACGCACGAGGCCATCCGCCCACGCCTCGATGCGGTCGACACGGTGCGTCGCGGCGAGCACAGTCACGCCCGGCGCGCGCAGCATCACTTCGTCCAGCAGCGTGATGCCTTCCGGGTCGAGCCCTGTCTCTGGCTCGTCGATCAGCAGCACCGAGGGCTGGTGGATGAGCGCTCGCGCGATCGCCAGCCGCTGATGCGTCCCGCGCGAGAGGATCGAGGTCGACTCGTGGCGACGCCGCCAGAGTCCGAGCAGGCGCAACAACTCTTCGATGCGCGTGGGAGCGTCCAACACGTCATACAGCCGTGCGAAGAACTCGAGGTTCTCCAGCGGCGTCAGCGCCTCGTACAACATCGGACTGTGGCGGAGGATGCCGAGGGAGCGCCGCAGCAGCGCGCTCTTCCCGCGCAGGTCGTGACCGGCGATCGAAGCCTCGCCGCTCGTCGGGTGGACGAGGGTGGTGAGGAGCGACAGCAGCGTCGTCTTCCCCGCGCCGTTCGAACCGATGAGCGCGACCTTCCGTCCGGCCGGGATGCGGACCGACACCTCGTGTACGACATCGACGCCCGCGTAACGCCGCGTCAGCGCGCGCGTCTCGATGGCGAACGGGGCGCCCTCGTTGGTAGTCACGCGGGGACTGCTCGCCGTCGCCAGATCAGCGCGCCCGCAGCCGCGATGGCGGCCGTCACGGCGACCGCGGCGATCGATGCGCCGGGTTGTTCCGTTAGCGGATGGTACTGGATCGCCCCGCCCACCCCGTCGATGTCGACGAGCAGCGACTGGCCAGCCTCGATGGACGCGGGAGTACGGACGACATGGAGCACCGTGCGGGCATCGTCCTTCAGCACCTGGTCGCCCACCTGCTCCGCCGGGGCGACCGCCCGGATTCCCCGCGCGAACTCGCGAGGCACGCGCGCGACCACGGACTGCGCGGGGATCGGCACCGTCACGCGCAGCCGGTAGCGGTCGCGCGCCGGATCGTACTTCACGAGGTAGGACGTGATTATCGAGGTGGCCTCGCCTGGCCGGATCGGCGTCGTGACTGACAGGACGCCGTTGGCGAACGTGGCATTGCCCTCCTCCTCGGTCGCCTCCGTGGCGCCCTCCGGTGCCGGCAGGCGCAGCGTGACTCCCGAGGCGCCACCGGTGTACGTGCGGTCGCCCGTGACGGCGACGACATCCTCGCGCAGCACGCCCATCTCGCCCGTGCCTCGGTCGAGGCCAACGACCGTGACGATGGTCTGGATCAGTGTGAGCACACTGGCTTGGTCCGTAGTCGCATGGATCGTGAAATCGCGTGTCGCCCCACGCTCGGTGCCAGCGAAGCGCACCGGATCACCGAAGTAGTTCACCCGCTGGTACGTCACACGCGGTACATAGGTGCGAGTCGCGCTCGCCGGCACGCTGACCTCGTACTCGCCGCTCGCAACGAATGCCTTCACGCTCCCCGTCGCCTGCGACCCCTCGAGGATGATCAGTTCTACTTCGACGGCGCCCTCGAAGGTTGCGCCAGCGCTTGCCATCGTCACGCTGCCGCGCACGACCCCTTCGCTCGCCAGCTGCTGCGCGATCGCTCGCGGGGCAAGCACCGCTGATCCGCCTACCAGCAGTGCCACCACGACAGCGGCGAGGCTCATGCGACGGCTCACGCGAGGTCCCCATCGAGCGCACGCAACGCCTCAGTCACCTCGCGCAGGCGGGGGCCGAGGGCGCGCCGGCCTTCGAGGCGGTCAGCCGCGCTGATCCGACCAGCGGAGGCGTCTTCGTCCAGTTCTCGCAGCGCCAGCAGCAGGTTGTCGCGCTCGCCGGTGAGTTCGCCAGCCTCGCTGTCGGTGTGCGCATCGAGGGCGTCGCCACGCCGCGGCCGCACGATGAAGCCGCTGGCAGCGATCGCGAACAACGCGAGGACAGCCCATTCGATCACGGGCACGCCTCCGGAGATCTGTCCTCGGCATCTGCGATCTGCGCATCGAGCCAGGCGTCGTCGGCGCCCTCGGTGCCCGAGGGTGTCGCGGGCAATACGAGCGACTTCGGACGGCGTGCGTTCAGCAGGAACCACCCGCCCGCGACGCCGACGAGCAGCAGGGACACGCCAACCCACCCGAACAGCACGAGGTTGAACCCCTCGCGCGGGAGGTCGGCGCGGATGCGGGCGCCATAGCGCTGCTCGAAGTACAGGATGATGTCGTCCGTGCTCGACCCCGCGACCAGCCGTTCACGGATGATCCGCTTCATGTCCGCACAGATCGCCGTCGCACACACATCGAGGCGCTCGTTCGTGCAGATCGGGCAGAGCAGTTGGCGCTCGATCGCCTGCGCCTGCGCTTCTAGGCGCGGCTCGACGGTCGGCGGCACTTGCGCCGCGGTCGGTGACGCCTCGAGCATCGCGCCCGCGAGGACCGCGACTGCCAGCAGCAGGGCGAAGTGACGCCTCATACCGCTCCGCCTGCCTCAGTCGTGGTCGAGAGAGCAGGCGCCGTTGCCCGCTGGCGTGCCCTCGACGGGCCGTAGGCGAGCAGTCCCCCGGCGGTGTAGATGCCGCCACCGATCCACAGCCACATGATCAGCGGGTTCACGAAGGCATGGACCTCGGCGACCCCGTTCTGGTTCCATCCCTGCACGAACAGGTAGAGGTCGCGCGTCAGGCTCTCATCGAGGGCCACGATGCCCGTCGGCTGCTCCGGGAAGTTCGAGAAGAACCGCCGTCCCGGCCGCATCAGCGCGACTTCGCGCCCGTCCTTGGTCACGCGGACGTCCGCGTACACCTCGAGTTCGATACCGTTGACCCGAGGCTCGCTGGAGGTCAGCCGTTCGTAGGTGAAGGTGTACCCGCGCGCCTCGAACGACTCCCCGGGCGCCAGGACGGCGCGTGCCTGCTCCCGGTAGATCGTCGACCCCACCACGGCGACCGCCATCACGGCGACGCCGATGTGGACGAGGTACCCCCCGTACCGCCTCGAGTCCCGCCCGAACAGCGAGGGCGCGGCGCGCACGGGCGACGTGCCCCGCGCCCGACCGAGGGCGCGCGCACCGGCCACGAACTCGCGCAGCGTGACGAGGGCGACGGCGACCGCCGCGCTCGTGGTGGCGAGGGCACGCGGGTCGCGCATCCCGAGGGCGAACAGTGCGGCTGCCACGACCGCGGTCGCAGCGAGCGGCACGAGCGCACAGCGCCGGAGCATCCCCGGAGCGCCTCGGCGCCACGGGAGCAGAGTGCCGAAGGTGATCAGCGCCAGCATCGCGATCAGCAGCGGGCCCATCACCTCGTTGAAGAACGGCGGGCCGACCGTGATGCGCGCGTCACGGACGAGTTCCGAGAACACCGGGAACAGCGTCCCGCCGAGGATCACGAGGGCCATCGCGATCATCAGGTAGGAGTTGAGGATCAGCCCGGTCTCACGCGAAGCGAGCGAGTCGATCTCGCTCACCGCGTGGAGCCTCGGCAGCCGCCACACGATCAACATCAGGCTCGCACCGATCGTCGCGCCGAGCAGCACGAGGAAATACGGGCCGACCTCGGATTGTGCGAACGAGTGGACCGAGGCCACCAGCCCGGAGCGCACGTTGAACGTGCCGAAGACCGCGAGGCAGAACGCCGCCAGCACGAGGACGACGTTCCACGTCTTCAGCATGCCTCGACGTTCCTGGACGATCAGGGCGTGCAGGAACGCGATGATCGGCAGCAGCGGTAGGATCGCGGAGTTCTCCACCGGGTCCCAGCCCCAGTACCCGCCCCACCCCAGCACCGTGTACGCCCACCACCCGCCGAGGAAGTTCCCGATGCTCAGCACCAGGAACGAGGTCAGCGCCCACCCTCGAGCGTGCCGTACCCACGCGCCGTCCAGTCGCCCGGAGAGCAGTGCGCCGGCTCCGAGGGTGAACGGGATGACCGTGGAGACGAGGCCGGAGAGCAGGAACGGCGGGTGTACCAGCATTCCCGGGTCGACGAGCAGGGGGTTGAGCCCCTGTCCGTCGGCCGGCGTCACCGGGCTGACTCGGAAGGGCGAAGCGAAGAAGACGAGGGCGAACAGGAACGTCGCGATCACGACACCGAGGGTCGCCACGGCATGCGGCGCCCCCCACGGGATCCGCGGCACCGTGATGAGGACGAAGGCCGCCATGAACAGCGACATCGACCACGTCCAGAACAGCAGGGAGCCCGGCTGTCCGCTGTAGAGCGACGCCCACTTCATCGCCGTCTGCATCTCCGAGGACGACACCGAGGCTACGTGCGCGATCGAGAAGTCGTTGGTGAGCAGCGCGTACCCCAGCGTGACCGTCGCGGTCGTCGTCAGCAGCGCCACCGCGAGGATGGCGCGCCGCCCAGCGAGCATGAGCGCGCGATGGCCGAGGCGGTGCCCGACGATCGAGGCGCCAGCGGCAAAGAGGGACGCCCCCAGCGCCGTCAGCAGCGCAGAGGCACCGACCGTCGCGACGACGTTCACGCTACCGGCCGGCAGGGGCGGGGGTGGGCGACGCCAGCCCCTTCAGGATGTCGGAGGAGATCGAGCCGGGGACCGCAGTGCCCGCCATGAACTCGTTCTCGTGCTTGATCACGACGGAGGAGGCATCCAGATGCCCTGCGCGGTCGGATTTGCCCTCGATCACCACGAACGCGTACGGCCCGAAGAGATTGGGGACGACGCCCGTGTATGTGATCGACATCCGCTCGTCGTGCTCCCCCGCAATGTCGAAGGCAACCGACTTGCCGTCCTGCACAATCGTCTCGGGCACCACGCGCCCGCCGACACGCCAGCGGGCGTCGGTCTGCTTCCCGATCTGCTGGGCGAACTCCTCGGGGGTGACGTAATACGAGACGGAGGAAGAGGCCGCCTTGAAGGCAAGGAGCCCGATCGCCGCCGTGGCGATGACGAGCAGCAGCACGAGGCGGGCGCGGCGGCTGGTGAGCATCACGACTTCCCGCCCGGCGCGATCTCGTCCAAGAGCCCTCGGAGGGTGCGCTCGTCCATCGGGCCGCTGTACTTGGTGCGCACGGCACCGCCTGGTGCGACGAAGAAGGCGGTCGGCAGCCCCTGCACGCCGTACTCAACGTACACGGCACGTGCCTCGTCCGCGACGACCGGGAAGGTGAGGCGGTACTGGCTCACGAACTGCCTCGCGTCTTCCGGCTGGTCCCACATGTTCACACCAAGAAAGACATAACCACGGTCGCGGTACTCGCGCCAGAGGGACTCGATGATCGGCGCCTCGGTCTGGCACGGCACGCACCAGGAGGCCCAGAAGTACACGAACACCGGCTGCTGGTTCTCCCGAGCGAAGTCGAACGTCTCGCCATCGAACCGCGTGAGCGTGAACGGGGGCGCCGAGGTCAGCGTGCCGTCCTCGCGTCCAGTCGCCGTGCCGCCCACGCCTCGCTGGAGTGCCACGCCGAGGGCCACGACCAGGAGCAGGATCCCCGTGCCCGCGACGAGTGTGATGAGGAGGGCGGGCCGCTGGCGAAGCATCAGGAGTACGAGGCTAGGTCTCTGCGTGGCATGACTTCAACAGGTGACGGTTGTCGGTGCCGTGGGGTGCGCGTAGATTCGTTCCGGGAGCCTGCTGGATTCGCGATCGGGGCTCGATCGAGGGCTTCGTGCTTGACCCTTCAGCGGGGGGCGGCTATCACTGGTGGGCTGCGGGGGTGTCCCGGGCTCATCATGCGCGCCTCGCGCAGTGATGGAGCCGCGAGAGTGCGGTCGAGACAGGTACGGGGGGACGCTGTGGGCAGGTCTGGACCCGGTCGGATCATTGCGATCGCCTTCTCAAGTGTTGTAGTCGGCGTCATTTCTTGGCTCTGTTACCTCGCTTTCGTCGACTCGGCCGACACACCACAGAGCACTTGGCGTCCGATGTCGGATAACACGCACAACATCCACACGGTTTACGAGATCGTTTTCTGGCTCGCTGCCATCGTGTTCGTCTTCATCCTCATCCTTACCCTCGCCTTCACGCTGATGTTCCGCGAGAAGGAGGGCGTCACCGCCCAGCAGTTCCACGGCAACTCGAAGCTCGAGGTAGTCCTGCTGGCCGTCCCGGTGCTCCTCGTGGTCGCGATGATGGTGCCTTCGTTCAAGGCGATTGCCCAGACCACCGCCGCGCCGCCCGAGGGTGCCCTCGAGGTCGTCGCCATCGGCCACCAGTGGTGGTTCGAATTCCAGTACCCGGAACTCGGCGTGACCACGGCCAACGAGCTGCACGTACCGGTCGGCCGCGCGGTCAGCATCAAGCTGAAGTCCGCGGACGTCATTCACTCGTTCTGGGTGCCGCAGTTGGTCGGCAAGGTCGACATGATGCCGGGCCACGAGAACCACTTGTGGTTCACCCCGGACACCGCCAAGGACGACGCCTACCTCGCGCAGTGCGCGGAGTTCTGTGGCGCCTCCCACGCGAACATGCGCTTCCGCGTCTTCGTGGACACCGAGGTGAAGTTCGACGCCTGGGTGAAGGCAACGGTCGCCGACGCGGCGAAGCCCTCCACGGACATCGTGAAAGCCGGCGAGCAGCAGTTCACCCTGTCAGGCTGTATCGGGTGTCACACAGTGCAGGGGAACGCGTTTGCCGTCGGCAAGCTCGGGCCGAACCTGACGCACGTCGGCTCGCGTACGACCATCGCCTCCGGCGTGCTCGCGAATACCCCGGACGGCCTGCACAAGTGGCTGAGCAACCCACCGGCCGTGAAGCCGGGTTCGAAGATGCCCAACCTGGGGCTGAGCGAAGACCAGATCCAAAACCTGACGGCGTATCTGGGCAGCCTGAAATAGGGATGGCCCTGCACCTGGTGCGCCCACTGGCGCACGTGATGAGCATTTGGCGGCCGACGGCGTGCCACATGGTTGGAGGACGGTAGATGGCGACTGCTGTCGGGACCCTCGGCCACACGCGCGAGGAGAGCATGATCTGGAAGTGGATGACTACGGTCGACCACAAAAAGATCGGCGCCCTCTACCTCATCACGGGCTTCACGTTCTTCTTGGTCGGTGGCATCGAGGCCACGCTCGTCCGCACGCAATTGGCCGTGCCGAACGGGACCGTGCTGGACGCCGGCCTCTACAACCAGTTGTTCACGATGCATGCCCTGACGATGATTTTCCTCGCGATCATGCCCATAGGCGCCGCGTTCTTTAACTACTTCATCCCGCTGCACATCGGTGCGCGCGACGTCGCGTTCCCCCGCCTCAACGCCCTTTCCTACTGGGTGCTGCTCGCAGGCGGCCTCATCCTGACCTCGTCGTTCTTCTTCGGTGAGGCGCCGAACGCTGGCTGGTTCGCATATGCCCCGTTGACCGAAAAGGAGTTCGCCCCGGACAAGGGCCTGGACTTCTACACCGTGGGCCTCTTCATCGCCGGCCTGGCGTCGCTGATGTCCTCGCTGAACTTCGCCGTGACGATTATCAACATGCGCGCGCCGGGCATGACGATGATGCGGCTGCCGGTCTACATGTGGATGACCCTCGTGGTCGCCTTCCTGTTGATCCTGTCGCTGCCGGTCATCACCGTCGCCTTGGTCCAGCTCTACTTCGACCGCAACTTCGGCACCAACTTCTTCACCCCGGGCACCGGCGGTGACCCGATCCTCTGGCAGCACCTGTTCTGGGTCTTCGGCCACCCGGAGGTCTATGTCCTCATTCTGCCCTCGATGGGCATCGTGTCCGAGGTACTGCCGGTGATGTCGCGCAAGCCGCTGTTCGGCTACACCGCCATCGTCATGGCTGGTGCCTCCATTGGTGTCCTCGGCTTCGGCGTGTGGAGCCACCACATGTTCACCACGGGCCTCGGTACTGTGCCGCAGTACGTCTTCTCCGCGAGCACGATGGCGATCGGCGTCCCGACCGGCATCAAGGTGTTCAACTGGCTCGGCACCATGTACGGCGGCAACATCAGGATGACCGTGGCGACGTACTACGCGATCGCCTTCGTCGCGCTGTTCACCATCGGCGGTGTCTCCGGCGTGATGCACGCTTCGCCTTCGGTGGACGGCCAGCATCAGGACTCGTACTTCGTCGTCGCGCACATCCACTACGTGCTGTTCGGCGGCTCGATTATGGGTATCTTCTCGGGCCTCTACTATTGGTTCCCGAAGATGACCGGACGGCTGCTGGACGAAACGCTGGGCAAGATCAGCTTCTGGTTCATCTTCATCGGCATGAACCTCACCTTCTTCCCCATGCACTTCCTCGGCCTCGCCGGCATGCCGCGACGTATCTACACATACGACGCTGGCCTGGGCTGGGAGACGTGGAACTTTGTCGCGACGATCGGCGTGTACATCATCGTGGTGGGCGTCGCGCTGTTCCTCGTGAACGTCTTCAAGACGTTCCGCAAGCCGCCTGACGCTGGCGATGACCCGTGGGGTGGCGCAACTCTCGAGTGGGCCACGACGTCCCCGCCGCCCGAGCACAACTTCGACGTTGTGCCGATCGTTCGCGACCGCGACCCGGTCTGGTACAACCGCGACCACGGCATCGTGGCGCCGGAGAAGCCCGCGCACCTGCACATCCACATGCCACCGCCGTCCTACTTCCCGCTGGTGTTGGGGATCGGCATTCTCCTGATCGGCGTCGGCGCCCTGTCGAGCCTCGCCATTACGGCGCTCGGTGTGGTCGTCTCCTACTACGCATTGTGGGGCTGGGCCCTGGAGCCCACGGAGTAGCGACGCCCTTTATCAGCGCGACGCACGAGGAGCAGACGATGGCCGCAGCCCACGCAGAACCCCAGCACCACACCACGACCGGGATCGACAACCGGAAGATGTTGATGTGGGTCTTTCTCGCGTCGGAGTGTCTCTTCTTCGGCTCGCTGATCTCCACCTACCTCATCTTCAAGGGCGATTCCATTACCGGTCCGCTCCCGCATGACGTCCTCGACATTCCGCTCACGTCGACTTCGACGTTCGTGTTGCTGATGTCGAGTCTCACCATGGTGCTGGCGGTGTTCGGCGCACAGCACAACCGGCTCGGCCTGATGAAGGGAATGCTGCTCGCGACCATCGTGCTCGGGCTGATGTTCCTCGGGTTTCAGGTGTTCGAGTTCCGCACGTTCGGTCACGAGGGCCTGAACCTCACGACAAACCAGTTCGGCGCGACGTTCTTCGTCCTGACTGGCCTGCACGGCACACACGTCGGCGTCGGCGTTCTCTACCTGGCCTCGCTGCTGGTGGCCTCTGGCCGCCGGAACGGGCTGGGCAAGGAAGTCGCCCTGCACGTCGATATTGCGGGGCTGTACTGGCACTTTGTCGACATCGTCTGGATCGTCATCTTCACGCTGATCTACCTCATCCCGTAGACCCGGGACCGCACGGCTCGAGGATCGGAGATACCGATGGCGATGGAACACGAGATGCACCACGGCGACGAGCACCCGTCGTCGACGATCCGTCAGTACGTGATGACCGGCATCCTGCTGACCGCGATCACGGTTGTGGAACTCTTTCTGTCCTACTCCTCACTACTTCCGCACGGGCTCATGGTCACTCTGCTGATCGGGCTGTCGGCGGTGAAGTTCGCCATCGTCGTCGCGATCTTTATGCACCTGAAGTTCGAAAACCGCCTGCTTACGCGACTGTTCCTCTTCGGCATCGTCTTGGCGACCTTCATCATGATTGCCCTGCTCTCGCTCTTCTGGAACGACCGCACGGACGCCGTCGGCGGCATCCCCGAGGGCCAGCAGACCGCCCCCAAGCACTAGCCACCGTTCCGAGAGGCACACACACGAAGGCCCGTCACGCGACGGGCCTTCGTGTGTGTGCCTCTCTCGGAACGGTGGCTCAGTCCTCGCCGGGCGGGGTGTCCTCGGCCTGGAACCACCCGAGGAAGATCGCGCCTGCCGCTCCCAGCATGATGATCGTGCCCGGTACCCACATCACGAGGCCACCGATCTGCTGATCCCGCAGCGTCGTCCAGTCCACGATCCGCGCGATGTGCCCGTACTCCTGATACAGCGGCAGCGAGGAGGACACGATGAACGCCGCTGCTCCGTCCTTCAGTGCCCCCACTACCACGAGGTAGAGCACCCGAGGCATCGCCTCCAACCGAGGTCGGTGGGGGGCCGCCTCGATCACGTTCCACCAGAACAGCGTCGCCGCGAAGGCGAACGAGGCGTGCTGGAACACGTGCAGCGAAGGCTGACGGAGCGCCGCGTCGTACCACCCGGGCACGAGGTGCCACACCCATACCGTCCCGATGAAGACGAGGGCAGCGGCTCCCGGGCTCGTCAGCCATCGGTAGGCGCGGCTACCGAAGCGGCTCCCGGCGATCGGCCGGACGATGCCTTGGCGCAGCCAGTGAGGCATCCCGCGCAGCACGGGCGTGGCGGGCGCACCCAGCAGGATCGCGGGGACCGCCAGCATCATCACGATCTCGTGCTGAACCATGTGGAACGTCAGATGGTGTGCCGCGAGCCGGTCGAGCGGCGACTCCTGCGCGAGCACGAGGAGCGCGACGCCGGTAAGGAACATTCCTGTCCGCCAGCGTCGGTGTGGCCTCGACCGGTCGGGCCACTCGCGCAGGCCGCGCAGGTACCACCACGCCAGCAGCGCCACTGGTATCAGGAACGTGGGATCGAGGCGCCAGACCTGACACCACACACGCCCATCCGGGGCCACCTCGTGGGCGACACCCAGTGCCTTGGCTACGCCCGGGGGCAGCAGCAGCATCGCTAGCCGGTGCTGCCTGCGGTGGCTCGCGATGCCGCCTGCGAGGCTGCCAGCGCGTCCTCGGCAGCCTCCTTCGCGAGTTGCTCGTCGTTTCCGCGCTTGAACCAGAAGCCGAGAATGATGCCCGCCGTGATCAGGTTCAGCAGTTCACCGAACGGCACCCACATCAGCAGCCCCGCGAGTTGCTGGTCCTCGATCGGTGAGCCAGGCAGGAAGCGATACACGCGCTCGTACGTGGGGTAGAACGGCTCGTCCGCGAAGACGATGAACGCCGCCAGGATGTGCTTCGGGATCATCGCGCCGTAGAAGTACATGATCCGCGCCGGCGGTGGGATGCGGGAGTGCAACGGCTTCGGGTCGATGATGTTCCACCAGAAGATCATCGACACCAGCAGGAACGAGGCGTGCTGGAGGTTATGCAGCCAGTCCTCGTTCAGCGCCCGGTCGTAGAGCCCCGGGAAGAGATGCCATCCCCACTGCGCGACGACGAACAGCCCCATCGCCACGATCGGGAACGTCACCACTCGATACGCCGCGCGCACGATGACGTTCCCCGCGACCGGGCGTATGAGACCCTGCCGTAGCCATCGAGGGATCCCGCGCAGCATCGGTGTCGTGGGTGCACCGAGCAGGATCAGCGGCGGCACGAACATCATCACCACGTTGTGCTGGATCATGTGCATCGAGAACTGGTGCTCGCCCAGCCGGTCGAGGGGTGACTCGAACGCCAGCACCAGCACGATCAGCCCGGCGTAGTACGAAGCGACCCGCCACGACGAGTGCTCGCGTGAGCGCTCTGGCCACCGGCGCAGCCCGCGCGCGTAATAGAACCCGACGAGCGCGATCGGGATCAGGAACTGCGGGTCGAAGTTCCACGCCGTCCACCACCGGGCGCTCTCGTTGATGACGTCGTGGGCCGCCCACTCGATGCCGGTGGGGGCGAAGTCGGGGCTGGCCATGGCGTCCTCCCGGTGGGCGTCTCTTAGTCTGGCGTACGGCCTTCGCTGGCGCACGTGCAGACGGCTGGTAAATGACGCACGTGTTCAGAAGGCGTTCCCAACGGCCGTGTCCGGTTTCTGGGCCCTTTATCTCCTATCCCTGCCCCTCGTTGACGCCGCCTCCATCTGCCGTCTAGCATCGAGTCCGGGTACTTTGCGTAGTAAGTACACAATCATCTCCGGCCACCGGGCCGCCCCCGCCGAAAGGCCGTCCGATGCAGACGCTCCGCGTGGCGCTCGCCCAACTGAACACCACCATTGGGGACCTCGAGGGCAACCGCTCGAAGATCCTCGAAGCCGCTCGCCGTGCCGCCGCCCAGGACGCCGATGTCGTCGCGTTCTCCGAACTCGCCATCACGGGCTACCCGCCGGAGGATCAACTGCTCCGCTCCGCCTTCATCGAGGAGGCCGCGCGCAGCCTCCAGACCCTTGCCGCAGAGGCGAAGGGGCTCCCGCCGCTCATCGTCGGCTGCGTCGAGTTCGACCAGCACCTCTACAACGCTGCCGCCATCGTCCACGGCGGGCGCGTCGTCGCGACCTATCGCAAGCAGAAACTTCCGAACTACGGTGTCTTCGACGAGGAGCGCTACTTCCAGCCGGGCGCGGAGACCCTCGTCATCACGATCGCAGGCGTACCCGTCGGCATCACGATCTGCGAGGACGTCTGGTACCCCGGCGGCCCGATCACGGACCTCGCCATCGCCGGCGCCGCTGTCATCGTCAACATCAACGGCTCGCCCTTCTACTCCGGCAAGGCCCGCGACCGCGAGCGCATGCTGGCCACGAGGGCTGCCGACAACACCGTTGCGCTCGCCTACGTGAACCAGGTTGGCGGCCAGGACGAACTCGTCTTCGACGGGAACTCGGTCGTCTTCGACGCCTCCGGCGAGATCATCGCCCGCGGTGCATCGATGGAAGAAGACCTTCTGATCACAGACATCCTTGTGGAGGAGGTCCTGCAGCGGCAGTTACACGAGTCCCGCCTGCGCCGCCTCCGAGGCGTCGCCGAGCCCTCGACCCCCGTCCGCCGCATCGAGGTCACCCCGCAAGCCGAGTCCAGTCGCATACCGCGTCGGAACGCCGTGGCTCCCCTCGCCAACACCGTGGCGGAGACCTACCGCGCGCTCGTCGTCGGCACGCGCGACTACGTCCAGAAGATCGGCTTCGAGCACGCCTTCGTCGCGCTCTCTGGCGGCATCGACTCCGCCATCGTTGGCGCGATCGCCGTCGACGCCCTCGGCGCGGATTGCGTCACCGGCGTGTCGATGCCCTCGCGCTACTCCTCGGAAGGCTCGATCTCCGACGCCGTCGATCTGGCGCAACGGCTGGGGATCCGGCTCGTCTCCCTCCCGATCGAGGCGGTCCACCAGGCGGCCATCGACACGCTGGAGCGTGAGTTCGGCGCGGACGACCTCGGCGTCGCCGGGGAGAACGTCCAGAGCCGGGCGCGCGGCATGCTCGTGATGGCGATGTCCAACCATCGCCCGAAGTCGCTCGTGCTGACCACCGGCAACAAGTCCGAGTACGCCTGCGGCTACGCCACGATGTATGGCGACATGGTCGGCGGCTTCGCGGTGATCAAGGACGTGCCGAAGACGCTCGTCTGGGAACTCGCGCGCCACCGCAACACCCTCGGCGCCGTCATCCCGGAGAACTCCATCGAGAAGCCCCCCAGCGCCGAACTGCGCCCCAACCAGTTGGACTCCGACTCGCTCCCCGCCTACGAGGTGCTCGACCCCATCATCGAGGCCTACGTGGAAGACGACCTCTCGCTCGAGGCGATCGTCTTGCGCGGTAACGACGAGGCGACCGTGAAGCGGGTGATCGACATGATCAACCGCAACGAGTACAAGCGCCGTCAGGCCCCCCCGGGCGTGAAGATCACCCCCCGTGCCTTCGGCCGCGACCGCCGCCTCCCCCTCGCGACTCGCTATCGAGGCTACTAGGGCGTTTGAGCGCTACGGTTCAGGTTCGTCGTCCTCGATCAGCGAGGGGTCGAGGCCGTCCGCCTCGATGCGCCTCGTGACGACGGCGGTGAGTGTGTCGAGCGCTGTCACCTCGATCCACGTCTCGAACGCACCGCGTACTTCCGCGAACGCGTCCTCGATCTCCGCCTCGAACTGCGGGCGAGTCATCGAGGCGTTCCGCGCGGTGCTGAGTTGCTCCACGAGCCGCTCAATCTTCGGTGAGACCTGCGCGAACATCTGTAGCGCCGCGTCGTCCTCGGCGGTGGCTGCGCGGTCGCGCATGATCTCGAGGGCTCCCGCCACCCACGCCAGCGCGCCGAGCATGGTCCCGGCGTCGCGGCGCGTGAGACTCAACCGCACCGGCTGAGGCCGGTCGAGCCGCCCCTCCGGTGAGGTCATTCGAGGCGCTCCGTACGGTCGCCCTCGTACGCCAAGGTCTCCGCCGCCCGCAGCGCTCCCAGCAGCGCCCCCCCGTCGCCGAGGGCCGGGCGGACGACGCGCGCACCCGGCGCGACCTCGTCCAGCACACCCTGCAGCACCGGCCCCAGCGCGTTCACGTGCGCGTCCTCCCCATCGAGGATCACCACCACCGGGTCGACCAGCGCGGCGAGGTCCGCTAGCACCCCCGTCACCTGCTCCAGTACATCGCCCTCGAGGGGCAGCGACGGGTCGAGTTCGGGCAGGGCGGGCAGCGATCCGGCGCGGTTGCCCGCACCCGCGAGGATGCGTCCGTTGGAGAGGACAGCCGCCTGCGGGATGCCGCGCAGGCTGACGTACAGCGCGTCCATCGTGCCGTCCGCGGCACCGGCGCTCCACTCACCTCGCAGGGCGGCCTGCACGCGGTTCAGCGCGACCACGGGGGCGTCGATGTGGCGGCGGATGGCGTCGACCACGTGCAGGCCATCCCACTCCGTCTGGCCGTTGCTCTCGACGAGGATGCCCGCCACCGGGTCCACGAGGCCGGGGCAGGCGATCGCGATCGCCTGTGCCCACCGCTTCTGCCCCTCGCGCGCGAACGCCGTCGCAATGCGCCCGCCGACCTCCCATGCCCACGCTGCCTCGTCCGGCAACGGGCCGAGGTCGACCGTGTCGCGCTCGATCACCTCGCCGTCGCTGTCCACGAGGACGATGCGCAGCGCCGTCGCCGTGAAATCGACGGCGACGAGGACCGGTTCCGGCAGGTCCGCGGACGTCACAGCGCCCACCTCTCCACTTTGCGGATCGCCTGTGCCACCAGGTCCATGTCCTTCGAGGTTAGCCCAGCGTGCAACGGCAGCGCGATCATCTCGCGCGGCAGCCGGTTCGCCGCCAGTGTCCGATCGTCCGTCATCGAGGCGTCCGTCGCCAGCGAGGGCCCCAGCGCCACCTCGACCGGTAGGCCCTCCGCCTGCAGCGCCGCCAGCGTCTCTTCGAGCGAGCGCTTCCAGAGCATGCTGCGCAACCGGAACACGTAGCGGTCGTACCCGTGGTGGATCCAGCGTCCGTGCGACATCGAGGCCACACCGCGCATCCCGCGCAGGTTGAACGTCAGTTCCCACGCCAGTTCGCGGCGTGCCCGCAGCGCGTCCTCGCTGCCCCGCCACTCCGCGAGGACTATCCGCGCGACCGCCTCCGCGATCGGCGCACCCTCGGCCCGCACGCGCACCGCCAGCGTCTCGTCCCGCAACACGAGGAGCGCCCCACCATCGACGCCTGCCGCGATGCCGCCGGAGAGCAGATGCGGCACACCCAGCGCAAACACCGCTGCTCGACCGATCGAGCCAGCCGGTGCGCCTCGATAGGACGCACCGACGGCATCGGAACACTCCTCGATCAGCGTGCAGCCTCGCTCGCGCGCCACCGGCAGCACGGTTTCGAGGACGGGCGCGTGGCCGAACGGGTACGCGACGACCACGGCGGCCGTCTCCGGCGTCCCAACCGTCGAAAACCCGCGCGCCGAGAGCGCCGCCGTGTCTGCGTCCCCCTCAGCGGCCACGTAGGTCAGACCGGCCGCCTCGATCGCCGCGACCCACGAGGTAGCCCCGAGCGCCGGCACCACCACCTCGCGTCGCCCCGCGACCGCCACCTGGAGCGCCCACCGTCGCGCCTCAGCCGCCGAGGCCAGCGCGATCACGGTCGAGGCGTCGAGGCCGAGCCCAGCGGCGAACTCCGCCTCCAGCGCACGCACCGGGTCCGTGTCAGTGTCAGTGGCGGGGGCGACGGACGGCGGCTCCGGCCACGCGCCGAGGCGGGCGGGCTCGCCGCCATCGATGGCCAGGGGCGCAGCAGTGTCGTTCGTCAACAGATCTCCCCGCACAGCCCGAAGGGCGAGCGTACGTGCGCACCGGGACGCCCGCAATGCGAACCGAGGCGGCCCGGCGCGTATCCTCGATTGCCGGAGGGACGATGCTGCTGCACCTGCGCGACCGCACCATCGATGCCACCCATCGCACCGCGGTGATGGGCATCCTGAACGTCTCGGACGACTCCCAGATCGCCTTCTCGCGCGTTGGGGCTGGCGAGGCCCTCGACCGTGCGATCACCCTCACGCGGGCCGGCGCTGAGATCGTCGATATCGGCGCGCACTCCACGCGTACCGGCGGCCACGACCTCACACCCGACGAGGAGGCCGCCCGCGTCGTCCCGGTCATCGAGGCGTGCGTGCGCGAGGGCCTGCTGACCTCCGTCGACACGTGGACGCCCTCGGTGGCGCGTGCCGCAGCCGAGGCAGGCGTCCACCTCCTGAACGACGTCACCGGCGTCACCGATCCCGCGATGCTCGCCGTCGCCGTCGAGTACCACCTGCCCGCCTGCGTCATGCACATGCGCGGCGAGCCGAAGCACCATCGGGAGGTCGACCAGTCCTATGACAACATCAGCGCGGAGGTCACCGCCTTTATGGTCGGGCAGGCGCGCGTCCTCGACGCAGCGGGGGCTGGCACGCCATGGCTCGACCCCGGCTTCGGCTTCGGGAAGTCGGCTGCGGACAACCTTGCGATGCTGGACGGCCTGCCGAGGCTCGTCGAGACGGGCTACCCCGTGCTCGTCTCCGCCTCGCGCAAGGGCTTCCTCGCCGAACTCATGGGCCTCGGCGACCGCCAGGACGTCGAGGGCCTGCTGGAGGCGACGATCGGCTTCAACGTGCTCGCCGCCGCTGCTGGCACGCACGTCGTCCGCGTCCACGATGTCGCTGAGGTCGCACGAGCGCTGAGTGTCGTGAATGCGCTCCGCCGCCAGCGCGCCGGGCTCGCGTAAGTGCCGAGGGGCCTCTACTAGCGGTTCGGGATGGGCGTCAGGTTGCGCGGTGCTGTCGGCGGGTAAGCGATGTCCTCGCACGCCACGCCGTTGGCGTTCA
>SHYS01000019.1 GCA_009692685.1 Dehalococcoidia bacterium | reverse complement strand
ATCGGCGGGGGAAGAAGTTGCCCCACTCCGAATCTGGGAGCGGGCACCGGAAGATCCGAATCGGAGGTCTTTTCGACACCGAGTCCTGAGTTCTGACAGAACCCATCGTGTTTTGGCAAGGCTCGCGAGGACATCTGGGTAGCGCGCCTCGACATCCCCGAGAGCATTAGTGATGGTCTGAGCAGCATTGCCAGAGCAGCCCCATGCACCAGTGCTGGCTACTTGCGCGACCTTCGCGATGTAGAAGATATGGGCTGGCGCCCAGCTAGAGGCCACCCGCGCTCCCAACGCATGGTGTCCTGTGTTCATGCCGCGCCGTATGTGCCGCGTCCCTCGCCGAAGTAAGAGTCGTATACATGCTGGTAGACGAGTTCGCACTTTCCCCGGAACAGATCGGGTGTGAACGGTTCTGGCAGTTCTCTGTCGAACACGTTCTCGATTGTGACCATGACCGCAGCACGGCTCTGCTGACGCTTGCGCCAATCGAGCACGAGCCGTTCAGCTTTGAGGCTGAACAATAATTCGCGAGCGGCTTTCTTGACCCTGTCGCGCTCAGACTTGGTGAGTGTGATCTCCGGGCGAGTTAGCAGATCGAAGAGAGCAAGCTCTTCGTCACTGAGCTGCTCAGAAATCGTGCGTTTCTGTTCTTCGTCGAGCGCCTTCGCGAATTCCATTAGCTCCCTGAAGAACGCCTCCACGTTAGCCGCGCCAGAGTTGTAATCATCAATGAGCGCCTGGAATTTCTCTTTGAAGTCGAGTCGGGAGTGATTGAGCTCGATCATCCGTTCCAACTTCCGCTCCACCGCGGAACGTAAACGTTCGGCGTCGGTATGCCGACGTCCGCTTTGGAACCGTGCCGCGAGAGCATCGAAGTCGATCTGACTCAGGTCGATTGGTGGATCATTTCGAATTACGTAGTCTTCTGTCGCCACTGACGAATCAAGAAGCGCTTCAACGTCGTCCATGATCTCGGAGATGTCGGGGCGAGGTTGCAATGAGCGGATTTTCGCGGCAACTATTCCGATGGCGGCGCAGGGTCCGCGGAACTCGTTCGCGCGCGCGCCGAGCCGACGCAAGAGCACTTCAAGCGTCCCGGCCGCAGTCATCGGCCGGCCGGTGCTGGTCAGAAAGAACGCACCGGGGGCCTCGCCACGAAACTGTACGAAGTACTCACGAAGTACATCGGCCGTCCGTGCTCCAAAGCCTACCCACCGCTGCTTCTCGCCCTTGCCATGGCGCACAAACGCACGCGACCGCTCCCAGTCGATGTCCGCCAGTTCGAGTGCGATGCATTCGGAGGCGCGCACTCCCGTATCAAGCAGGAACAGGATGAGCGCATAGTTTCGTGAGCCCCCCGCCGTGGAGCGCTCCTGACCATCCAACAGGCGTTGGACCTCTTCAGGAGCAAACGGCGGTTTGATCAGCTGAGGGCGTTTCACGAGCGGGACTCGCGCGAATACGTTCTCCTGCACCAGGCCCATCCGCTTGAACCAGGAGAAGCAGGTCTTCACCTCGCGATGACGCCGATGCTGGTAGCCGGCCGACGCGCCGCGGGCTCGGAGGTCACCGAGAAACGCGTACACATGGGCCACCTCGTAGTCGGAAACACCGTCGGGGAAGCCGAGTCGTGCACCAACGCCGCGAAACGCAGCCAGCGAGTTGGCGTAGCTGGCGATCGTCTTGACCGTCTTCCCTTCGATCTCAATCGCCTGCAGGTACGTTGCTATCTGGTCGTCGATCTGCGCCATGCCGCTGCCGCCTTTCCCGGACGACACGCATCAGCGCTCTGTCTCCCCCTCAAAGCAAGTCGGTGAGCGGCTGGTCCGAATCCCTCGATCAGCATCGGCCGCTGCGGGCGCCCCTCACGGCGTTATCCGGCGGATAAGGGCCCCCCGCGCGCGCTCGGCGCGCCTGAGGCCCCAGCCGGGCGCACAGGAGCCCCCAGGGGGCGAGGGGGCCGGGGAGGTATGGGGGAGTGGTGAGCCCGCTCGGATTCGAACCGAGGACCGATGGATTAAAAGTCCACTGCTCTACCGCTGAGCTACGGGCCCGAGCCTCGGATGGTACACGGCGCGTCGGGTGACGGCTTCCGACCCGCCTCAGCCTGCCGTGGGGCGGATCAACGAGGTATGCGCGTGCTTCTCCACGTGGACGCGCGAGGGCAGGCGCTCTGACAACTCCTCGACGTGAGAGATGACCCCCACCATCCGATTGCCGTCCACGAGCGCCTCAAGGCCCTGCACGGCAAGGTCGAGCGATTCGGCGTCCAGCGAGCCGAAGCCCTCGTCCAGAAAGAGGGATTCGAGGGCGACCGCACCGCCGGTGCCGGAGATCTCCGGCAGGTGTTCGGACAGTGACAGTGCAAGGGCAAGCGAGGCGAGAAACGTTTCGCCGCCGGAGAGCGTCTTTACCGATCGTCGCTCATCACCGTTCTGGTGGTCGAGCACGAGGAAGTCGCCCTTAGCCGTCTGGAGTTCGTACCGGCCCGTCGAGAACTGCATGAGGCGCAGCGAGGCGTCGCGCGCGAGCAGTTCAAGCGATTCGCTGAGCAGGAAGTCGACAAAGTGGTCGCTGCGCAACTCGGTGTGGAGTTCGGTCGCCAGCCGGTGTCGTGCCTCATGCGTGGCGATCTCGGCGACGCTGGCGGCGGCCTGCTCTGCCTGCTGCTCCGCCTGCACGACGGCCTGACCGAGGGCACCCGCGCGGAGTGTCGCATCCTGCTGCCCGGCCTGATGCTCGCGCTGCGCGGTCGCCAACGCCGCCTTCGATGGCGCCCCATCACCGAGGACGTCGCGCCAGGTCCTCGTGAGCGCATCGACCGCCTGCTGTTCGGCGTCGCGCTGCTTCGCGACGCGCGCGGTCCGTTCGCGCTCGTCTGTCTGTGCAACGTCGAGGGCCGTGCTCACCGCGACGGCTGAGGCCTCGGCGGCGGCGCATGCCACTCGTGCTTTCGTGATCGCGGCATCGAGGGCCGCCGCCCGCGCGACCGCCTGCTCGGCAGCAGCGAAGGCTCGGTGGACTGCGGCGGAGTCGCCCTCGACGGTACCGAGCGCAGCGAGGCGTTCCGCGGCACCTCGATCGTGGTCGCGGGCGGTTCGGAGTGATTGATCGCGCAACGCGACTTCGCGCTGTGCGGCGTCTGCATCGTGCTGCGCGCTGTCGAAGGCACTGACGGCCGTCCGGGCTGCGAGGTCAGCGGCGGCAGCCACCTCGATGGCACGCGTGAGCGCGACCGGGGACGTAGCGGGATCACCCGCAGGCGGTGTGGCTCCCAGCGGCCCGAGGGCCACATCGAAAGCGCGTGCGGTGGCCGAGGCCCGCTCGGCGACCTGCTCCGCACGGGTGGCACGTGCCTCGGCCTGCTCGGCGGCCTTCGACTCGCGCTGTGCCTGCTTCGGAAAGTCGAGCGCAGTGACGCCAAGTGCATTCACTTCGCCCTCGATCTCGGCGCGGCGTGCGGTCGCCATCGCCAGCGCGTCGGCACGCGCCTCGACACGTTCCGCGGCGACGGCTGATGCCGAGGCGGCGGTGGAAACCGCTGCGGCGGCTGCTCCGAGGATGCGCTCCGCTTCGGCGACGGCGCGTTCAGCCGCGTCGAAGTCGGTCTTCGCATGCTTGGGCGCTGCGGTCAGGGTGTCGCCGCAGATCGGGCAGCGGTCGCCCTTCTTCAAACCACGTGACAGATCGACAGCGGCGTTCGCGCGACGCGCGGCCTCGGCCTTCTCCCGCGCAGCCGAGGCAATCCGCTCGGCGGTGGTATGCGCCTTCGTGGCGGCCGTGGCGTCTCGCGTCGCCGCTTTCGCGGCGCGAACCGCCTCGGCGTGGGTGAGGCTGGCGAAACGTTCCGTCTCCGCCTCGCCTGCGAGGCGCACCGCGATCTGTTCGATGGCGAGCGCGCGTGCCTGCGCCTCCTGCGCTTCCTTGCGCGCCGCAACCACCTCGGCGGATCGTGCAAGCGCCTCCGCCTGCAAGGCGTCCCGAGCAGCGACGGCGGCAGCAGCGGCACTAGTGACCTGTGCGGCCGCGGACTCGGCTCTCGTCCGAGCCTGCTGCAGCACGCGCTCCGCCTGCTTCGAGGCACGCACGGCAACGGCAGCGCCGGCCTCGGCCGTGGCGTGGTCACGTTCCGCGGTTGCGAGGGCGGTGTGTGCCGCCTCGACGTCGCGCAGAGCCGCGGCTCGCCGGTCGAGGAGCGAGATCTGGACACGAAGCGCTTCGTGCGCCTCGCGGTCGTAGGCAAGGGTGGCACGATCTGCTTCGGCCGTGGCGGCCTGACGTTGCGCGTCGACGGATGCTTGCTGCGCAGCCTCGAGCGCCTGCTTCGCCGTCTGCGTCGCCTGTGCAGCGCGCTCGGCTTCGATGGTTGCCTCCGATGCTGCCTGTCGAGCCGCTTCGAAGGTGCGCCAGCAGTCGGCCAGGCCGCGCAGCACCTCGAAGCGTGTGGTGCGCGCCTCGAGGCGTGCGCGGGCGGCGACTTCGTCGGCGCGGAGCGCGGCGATCCGCTCCGGCGTCGCAAGGTCGAGCGAGGCGAGTTGCGCGCGCAGGGTGTCGGCGGCCGCCTTCGCCGTGCTGGCGCGCGTGCCTGCGATCTGACGAGCCGTCTCGTAGACATCGAGGCCGATGAGACGCGAGAGGATCTCACGGCGGTCGCGCGGTTCGCCTCGGAGGAACGCGTCGAAGGCGCCCTGCGGCAGCACCATGGTGCGAGTGAAGGTCGCGTAGTCCATGCCGAGGAGACGCTCGACGTGCGTCTTCACCTCGGTCGTGCGGTCAGCGATCGGCTCCCAGTCGCCCGAGGCGTCGCGGCGCTCAAGGCGTACCGCGCCGGGGCCCTTGGTCAATGCGCGACGCGCGACCTGGTAGCGACGACCACGCGTCTCGAACTCGAGTTTGACGTGCATCGATGTTTCGCCCTGCGAGATCAACTGCCCCACGCTGGTGCCCACACGCGGTACCTGGCCAAAGAGCGCCCAGGTCATCGCGTCCAGCAACGAGGACTTACCGGCGCCGGTGGGACCGGTGATCACGAAAAGTCGTCGCCCCTCGAAGTCGAGGGTGGCCTGCTCACGAAACGCCGTGAACCCCTGCAGTTCGAGGCGTACGGGCCTCACGCCCGGCTCCCGGTCATGTCTGCGCCGTCGCTTCCTCCACCACCTCACGAAAGAGGGCGACGAGAGCGGGCGCCGGCTCTTTGCCGTGGGAGGAGGCGTAGTAACGGGTGAACTGCTCGGCGGGCTTGAGGTGTTTGAACTCGGGATCGGCGAGCGCCCGCTCCTCGCGTGCCACCTCGACGCGCACGTCGACGCAGTTGGCGAGGGCCTCACGCACCCGGGGTGCGATCCCCGTCTCGTAGGCATCGAGGCACACCACTGCGCGGATGTACGCATCCGGTCGCGCGAGGCCCTGCGTGATGACCTCGTCCAGCGTGCCGCGCACCTCGATGAGGGGCCGGCCCGAGGTGAACGGGACGAACTCGCGCTGCACAGGGCGGTCGGGGTGGGCCTCGACGACCCAGACGCCCTTCTGCTGGTCGCGTTCGCCGAAGTCCATCTGAAGCAGCGAGCCGGAGTAGGCGGCTGGCGAGGGGGTACCGACGATGTCCTGCGGCTGATGGACGTGGCCGAGAGCGGAGTAGTGCGCGTTCGTCGGGATCGCGGCGGGCGGCACGGCGTAGGTCTGGCCGATGTGCAGGCGGCGCTCAGAGCCATCGGTCATCGCGATCTGCGCGCCGTCGACGAAGACGTGGGACGCGAGGATGTTCACCGTCTCCGGCGTGAACGCCTTCGCGACGTGTCGGTACAACTCCGACAGTTGCCCCGCATACCCCTGGAACGCCTCCTCGCGCGGGCCGAGGATAGCTTCGAGGTCGGCGGCACGACCCTCAGGCACCCATGGAAGCGCGGCGATCTTCGCGGTCTCGCCGCCGCGCTCGATGGTAATGACGCCGCCATCCTCCGGGCCGCGGACCGCCGACTGCACATGGACACCCAGCAACTCCGCGAGTTTCCCCAGCGCGTCGAGGCGGCGCGGGTGGTCGTGGTTCCCGGCGATCAGCACGACCTCGACCTTCGCCTCGACGAGGGCGCGGAGCGTCGTTGTGAGCAGCCGTTCGGCCTCGGGCGGCGGCGAAGTCGAGTCGTAAATGTCGCCGCAAACTAGGACGACATCGACACTCCGGTCGCGCGCGATGGCGCAGACCTCGGCCAGCACCGCTTCGAACTCGACGGTGCGACTACGGCCACGAATCGTGCGGCCGAGGTGCCAGTCGGCGGTATGCAGGAAGCGCACGCCTAGTCCTCCGGATCGCCAACGTCGAAGCGGCGGAGCAGTCGAGGCACGGGCGCCGGATCGCCACCCTCGTCGGTCGGGGCAACCTCGGAGGCACGCGTCGCCCATGCGGGCCACGGGAACTCCAGTAGCAGCGGGACAGGGATCTCCGGCTGCGCCACGATCATCGAGCCAGGCTTCAGCAACGCGGCGCGCTTCTGTGTCGTGGGCGTGAGGTAGCGGTACTCATTGCGCTGCGCCTCGGCGGGGTCGAGGCGGCCGACGACGCGGAACGCGGCGTTCGCCACGATGCGTGGCTCCACCTCGGAGGCGGTCTGCTGCGCACCGATCAGGATGACGCCGAGCGATCGACCGCGCTCGGCGATGTCGAGGAGCGCGTCCTTGATCGGGCTCCGACCGGTGCGTGGCGCGTACTTGTTCAACTCGTCGACGACGACGAAGAAGGGCGCCGGGCGGTCCGTACCCGGTCGCGACTCGCGCTCCTCCATCACTCGACGCAACAGCACACCGACGACAAAGCGCTGGGCGCGATCGTGCAGTCGATGCAAGTCGACCACGGTCACCTGGTGCTGGAAGCCGATGCGGTGCTTCTCCGGGCTCGCCGCGCCCGCGCCTCGGATCAGCGTGCCGACATGACGCGCGGAGCCATGAAGGCGTCGCATGAACGCTCGGATGGTGCCGATGGCAGCCGCACTGTTCCCAGAGCCTGCCCACTTGAACGCGAGGTCCGAGTCGGGGTCGAGGTGTGTGTCGATCGCGTCCAACAACTGGTCGAAGTCCTCGACCTCCACGTCATCGATGAAAACGTTGGGGCCAGCCGGGCGCGCCTTTGCCGCGGCAGCAAGGCGCGCGGCGACGGCATCGATGACGTAGGACATCTGGGAGGTCTCAGCGTCTGCCTCGGTGAAGAGGAAGGGCAGGAAGCCCTCCTCGCAGAACTCACGAAGCGTCCAGAAAAAGCCCGTGACGCCTTCCTGCCGCGCGCCGGTATCCGGGATCGGTAGGTCACCTCGACGCACGGGGGCGAAGAAGCCGGCCGAGCCGAACGGGCCGGCGGGGAGACCCAGCGAGGCGTACCGCTCACGAATCTCGTCGGTCAGCATCACGTTCGGACGGTCGAGGAACAGCAGGTCCTCGCCCTTCACATTGAAGATCAGCGCCTTCGCGTTCGCGCGCCGTGCGCCGAGCGAACGGCCCTCGAACAGCGCGTAGAGCAGGAACGTGGCGTACGAGGTCTTCGTCGCGACTCCGGAGATGCCGGAGATGTTGACGTGCGCACCCTTCGCACCGTCGAGGAACTCGAGGTTCCCGACGATCATTGAACCGTCGCGTGCGAGGCCGAGCGGGAACTGCTCGGCCATACGGTCGAAGAACAGCGCGCGGTCGCGCGCGGCGCCCTGCGCGAGCAGCACCGGCTGCCCGGGCATCGGCGGCACATAGACCTCGGGCTCCACACGCGTCACCGAGATGTGGGCGGAGGTCGCCTGCTGCGCCGGCAGCACACCGTCGCGCGCGAGCGAGACATCCGAGGTGAGCGCGACGCCCTCTTGTCGCGTGCGCACATCGTCCACGATGCCGGATGTCTCGACCTCCGTGCCGTCGGGGAGTGTGGTGATGACAGTCACGACATCGTCCAACTGGAGGAAACGCGTCGGGTCGACCCACACGGAGAAGCCGAAGGGCGTCGAGGCCTCCGCCTCGGTGCCGAGCACGAGACCGCGGTAGGCGGCGTCGGCCGTCGGGTCGAGCGTCATTCGGCGAGACCTCGTCCGAGGTCGGTGAGGAGCAGTCGGTAGATCAGCCGGCGGTCGCCGAGGAAATGCGTCAGCCGCGCCTCGAGGGCGCCCGTCGGCGTGAGGTTCTGTGGCGCGCGCGGGTCGCGCACGGGGGAGGAGGCGAGACGTGGCAGCAGCGTCGCGGTCAGGTCGGCAAGTTCGCGTGCGCCCTCAACCCCCACGGCCTGCGAGCACTCGAGGCGCAGGACTCCACCCAACGGGTGGATGGGGCCTTCGATGTGAGCGATGCGGACATACCAAGAATAGCGTCCGTCGCGCAGGTGGTCGGCGCCAGCGCCCTTCGCCTCGATGCTGAACAGCGGCGTACGCTCACCGGGGAGCAGCGTCGGCAGCAGCGCGACTTCACGGGCGGGGACGTACCACTCCTGCATGCGCTTGATGTAGCCGACGACTCGGCGGCCCGGGTGGCGCAGCCCTCGCAGCGGGCCGTCTACCAGCGTGAGCCAGGACTCGTCCTCGCTCAGCGACTCGGCGAGGTGCGCCTCCGCGTCCAGCATCGAGCGGTTCATCGCGTCGACGAGGTCGTCCGCACTCTTGGCCCGCGGCACCGCGCGCGCGCGGAAGTCGAGGCGGGCACTGCCGGCGCGGAGGATCCGGTCGGCCGCGCCGACGCCCGTGTGCAGATACTGCCGCACGACGTCGGTCGCCTCGTCCACGACGCGGGCGGCGGAGGGCTCGCAGGCGACGACGCCGACGGCGTAGGAAGCGAAGAGGCCGAACGTGGGGAGGCCATCGAGGTCGTCGTCCAGGGCGTGGGCTTCGGCGCGACGGACGCCGTCGACGATGCGGACACGGAGAGGTGGGGTGGTGCCGGGGGTGATAGGGGCCCAGATGTCCCGTTCGACGCGCAGATCCACGTCGCCGCGGTCGGCCTCATCAGCCTCGGCGGCGTCCATGCGCATCGCGGTGCCGTATTCGGGCGACCACGGGAGCAAGCGGACGGGCATGCGTCGATCCGGTGTCCTGGGAAGACCGTCCGATTGTACGCGCGCGAGGACTTCCGCACATCCGTTCGCTTACGCCTCGGCGGACGGGCCTACCATCAGCCCGCAGGCGGGGGTGCGAGATGCGTATCGGGATGTCGATCGGGCTAGGCCAAGACTGGCGCGAGTCGGTCAAGACGGCGCAGATCGCGGAGGAACTCGGCGTCGGGTTCTTGTCCACCGGCGAGGCGTGGGGCGCGTCCGCGATCCCGTGGCTCGCGGTCGTCGCCGCGAACACCTCGAAGGTCACAATCGGCACCAACATCCTGAACGTGTTCTCGCGGTCCCCTGCCGCGATCGCGCAGGAATTCGCCACGATGGAACAGATCTCTGGCGGCCGGATGGCGTTGGGCCTCGGCTCCTCCGGGGAGTACGTGATCGAGCACTTCCACGGCGTGCCATTCAAGAAGCCGCTGCGCCGCCTCCGCGAATACATCGAGATCTTCGACATGCTGATCGCTGGCCAGCCCCTGAACTACGAGGGCGAGATCTTCACCCTCAAGCGCGACTTCCGGCTGAATTACGAGCGCCCGAGGACCAAGGTGCCGGTGTACGTGGCTGCGATCACGCCAGCGTCCATCCGCCAGACCGGCGCGATCGCCGATGGCATCCTCCCGATCCACTGGCCGAAGCAGCACTTCGAGACGCTGCGCGGCGAACTACGCGCCGGAGCGAAGCAAGCTGGTCGGCCCGCCGACCAGCCGTTCACCATCGCCCCGTACACGAAGGTGTCGATCCTCGATGGGTCGTCCGAGGACGAGGCACTGTGGCACGAGGGGCGCCGGCTCCTCCAGTACTACATCAACCGGATGGGCGTCTTCTACTGGCAGATGCTGGAGCGCAACGGGTTCGCGGACGAAGTGGCGAAGTCCAAGGCGGCTTGGGCCGCCCGGGACGCCGAGGGCTCGATCGCCGCAATTTCGGACGATATGGTGCGCGCCTGCCAGGTCATCGGCTCCATCGATGAGGTGCGCGAGCAGTTGAAGGAACGCGCCACCCTCGGCGCGGATCTTCAGATCCTCTACTCGCCCGCCGGCGACTCGAAGGCTGTCGGGAAGTGGCTGGAGTCCGTGCTGCGATAACGCACGGGGCGACCTCGATCCCGCGCCGAAGCCCCTCCCGCTCACGCACCTGCGGGCGTAGGCTCGACGCATGACCGCCGACCGCACCGACCGGCTGTTCGAGGATGGCGCCGCGCGCGCCGCCTACGTTCAGACGATGTTCGGCGAGATCTCTCCGCGTTACGACCTCATGAACCGCGTGATGACCATCGGCCAGGATCAGGGCTGGCGTCGTCGCGCGGCGCGGGCTGTTGTCCGGCCTGGCAACACCGTCGTGGATGCCGGCACCGGGACAGGCGACCTCGCGCTCGCGTGCATCGATGCTGGCGCGGCGCAGGTGATCGGCCTCGATTTCGCGGGGACCATGCTGACCCGCGCGCGCGCGAAGTCGGAACGCGAACAGTTCGGGCACACCGGGTTCGCCCTCGGCGACGCGACCCGCCTCCCGCTGCCCGACGCGAGCGTCGATGTCTGGTGTTCCGCCTTCATGGTGCGCAACATCCCCGACCTCGACGCGGCGCTGCGTGAGGCGGCGCGTGTCCTGCGGCCGGGCGGACGTCTCGCCGTCCTCGAAATCCCGAAGATGGACGGCGGGCTGCTGCGCCCGTTCGCGCGCGTGCATTTCAACCAGGTGGTGCCACGCCTCGGACGGCTGATCTCGGGTCACAGCAGCGCGTACACCTACCTGCCGGTATCCGTCGATCACTTCCTCACGCCTCGCGAGTTCACGGCGCGCCTGCGCGCCGCTGGGTTCGAGGTGACGCAGGTGCGTCGCCTGATGTTCGGGACGGTGGCCATGCATGTGGCCCGAAAACCGGAGGTACTTTGATGCGATACGAGCACACGATTGATATCGCCGCGCCCGTCGACGCGATCTGGCGCGTCCTTGCGGATATCGAACACTGGCCCGACTGGACGCCCACGATGACGAGCATCGAGGCCCTCGATCCGCTACCACTGCGAGTCGGCCTGCGCGCGCGGGTGAAGCAACCAGGCCTACGTCCGTCGGTCCTCACCGTGCTGGCGGTCGAGGAGGGGCGGCGCTTCCTCTGTGGTACGAAGCAGCCGGGCCTCGCCTTCAACGGGGACCACGTCATCGCGTCGTCTCCGGACGGTTCGCGCGTCCGGCTGCTTGCGGAATTCACCGGCCTGCTCGCGCCCGTCGTCGGAGCCATCTACGGGAAGAAAGTGCGGGCCTACGTCACCACGGAGGCGGAGTCGCTCAAGCCGCGCGTCGAGGGCTCGAACTAGCGAGGCCTACTGCAGGAACGTCTCGCCGAGCGGCCCACGCGGGACGTCGTCGCCCGCGTTGACCATGTGCTTGGCGAGCGGGCCGAGGCCGGCGAAGACCTCCTGCATCTCCCGCTCCCCCACACCTGCCGCACGGAACGCCTCGCCCATGTGGCGGAGCCAGAGGCCGGCCGCCCGCTCGTCGATGACGAAGGGGAAATGCCGCATCCGCAGTCGAGGATGCCCGAATCGCTCGGAGTAGCGCGGCTCGCCCCCCAGCCACTGCTCCAGGAACAGCGCCTGCTTCTCCCGCCCCTCAGCGAAGTCGACGGGGAACACTCGCCGCAGCTCCTCGTCCGCCTCCACCCGGTCGTAGAACTCGCTGACGACACGCTCGACGACTGCGCGACCACCGACGCGCTCGAAGAGGCCTGGTTCACGACTCGCAGGTGCGCGCGGCGGGATCACCGACTCGTTCATCCCTCGTCCTTCGCCAACTCGAAGCCGGCGCACTCGATACGCGGGAGGCTCGGGTATTTCGCATACCGCGGGTCGAGGTCACTGCGACGGCAGCGCAGGAACACTGAACCCCGGGCGGTGCGGACTGCGTCCGCCCAACCACACGCGCCACACAGTCCCGCTTCGCCAGCCATCGCCGCCCCCACCTCGCTTCATCGAGTGTAGACAGTAGGATGGGAGCCAGAGGTGACGCGATGCGGGCAACGGTGCAGGCAGTGATGCCGTTCGAACTCCACGGCACGCGCTACTATCAGGTCATTTACCTGGCGGACGGCGCTGCCGGCGCACAGCAGGCCCGCCTCTCCCACGACATGGTGGACGCCGACCTCCAGCCCGGCGAGGCCATCGAGGTCCACGCTATCCTCGGCGTGGTGGACGGCATCCGCCGCGCTCTTCCGACGGCCTGAGCGCCGCTCAGCGCGGCTACGCCTGCGGCCCGGTAGGATCGAGGCGTGACGACGCCCTCCACCCCCGCGCTCCGCCTGCTCATCCAGTGCCCCGACCGGCCCGGTATTGTCGCTGCGGTCTCCAAGTTCCTCTTCGAGCATGGCGCGAACATCGTGCAGGCCGACCAGTACTCCACGGCGTTCGAGGGTGACAGCGGCGCGGGCCGCTTCTTCCTACGCGTGGAGTTCGAGGCGACCGGCCTAGACGCGTCTGTGGAAACGCTCACCGCGCGCTTCGCCAGCGAGGTCGCGACACCGTTCGCGATGGAATGGCGACTCTCGGGGGACCATCGCCCTCGAGTGGCGCTGATGGCGAGCCGCACCGATCACTGTCTGCTGGAACTGCTGTGGCGATGGCGACGTCACGAACTCGTGATCGACATCCCCCTCGTCATCTCCAACCACGAGGCGTTGCGCGTGGACGTCGAGGCGTTCGGGCTGCCGTTCCACGTGCTGCCGGTGACAAGCGCGACCAAGGCACAGCAGGAAACGGCGATCCGAGCCCTCCTCCAGCAAGCGAACGTCGACCTCGTGGTGCTCGCTCGCTATATGCAGATCCTCAGTGGCGAGTTCATTGCCGAGTACCCCGCGCGCATCATCAACATCCACCATTCGTTCCTGCCCGCCTTCGCGGGTGCCGACCCCTACGGCCGGGCTTTCGAGCGTGGCGTGAAGATCATCGGGGCGACGGCGCACTACGCGACCCAGGATCTCGATGAGGGCCCGATCATCGAGCAGGACGTGGTGCGGGTGTCACATCGAGACGCGCGGGACGACCTCGTCCGGCTGGGGCGCGAGGTCGAGCGCAGCGTCCTCGCACGCGCCGTGCAATGGCACATCGAGGATCGGGTGTTCGTCCACGGGAACAAGACCGTCGTCTTCCGTTAGCCGGGGCATAGGCTGGCCCTCGGGCGTCGGGAAACACCCGTTCGCGCTCATTTGGTGGCGCTGGTAGACTGAATCCAACACAAGCCGAGGGCGCCCAACGGCGCCGGCCGCCCCCCAACGGGACAGACCTGCCTCCGCGCAGCGCGAAGACGCGCGCGGGACCCTCCAAACCGAAGGAACGATGTGACTCCAGTCTTCCGCAGCCTGATGCAGAAGGTCCTCGGCACCACGCCCGAGGATGGCGACTCCCCCGACTCCGGTCCACCGCCACCCAGAGCCACGCTCGACGTGGCCCAGGATGACCTCGGCGACCGTCTCGATGACGGTGACAGCGCCGAAGGCGACGAACCTTCGGAGGATGGTGCGCGGCGGCGCCGCCGAGGTGGCCGCAACCGCCGCAAGCGCACAGACGGTGACACCACCGAGGCTACGGACACATCGGTAGCACCGGTCGTCCGCACCGCCCGCACCTCCACTCCCCGCGCCACCGCCACCCGCTCCGCCGCCACCCGCTCCGCCGCCACCCGCTCCGCCGCCACCCGCTCCGCCGCTGCCAACACCACTACCGAGGCACCGCGCGCAGGCAGCGCCGTCGTCGCCCGCCCCATCGTCGTGACCCGTCGGCGCCCTGGCGCCACAGCAGCGCCGGTCGCGGCACCTGCCGAAGCCCGCTCGTACGGTTGGGGCCGCCGCGTCGATGGCGACGAGGCGCGCGACAGCGACCGAGGCCGCCGAGGCACACGTCGTGCCGTCCGACCACGCGACATGCAGCACGAGCCGCCGCTGCCCGAAGACCTCGCGTTCCGGTCACCGCCCGAAGGTGGCGACCGCACAATTTTCCCCGGCCGCCGCAAACGCCCGCAGGGCATCCGCGAGGACGAGCGCGTACTGCTCGCCGGCCCGCGCAGCCTCGGCGGATGGATCGAACACGACATCCCGCTCCAGCCCTACGGGGCATACCTGCCGCGGCCGTACGCCGTCGCAGTCGCCCTCGGCGTCCACGACCCATTCGCGCTCGTCGCGCCAGACGGCGGCGCGATCAACCCGCCGCTTGTGCCCGCTGTCGACCCTGTGGCCGTCGCCCTCGAAATCGAGGCGATCACTGAGGTCGTCATGCAGCCCACCGATGGCTCGGAGTCTGCGGGCGAAGACGAGATGGCGCGCAAGCGCCGTCGTCGCGGTCGCCGAGGCGGACGCAACCGCCGTCGCAGCAGTGACGCGACACCCCTCGACCCCAGCGATGACGCCAACGCCGATGGGTCGAGCGCACTCGCACCTTTCGATGACGACCACGCCATCGACCTCGATATGGACGTGGACGACATGAATGACACACCCCCGGCGGTCAGTGAGTTCGACGCAATCGAGTCGCCCGTCCTCGACGTAGCTCCCGCCGCACCGGTCGTCGTGCGTGCTGCCTCGCGATTCCGGTCGCCCGCCACCGCCTCTGAGGACGACCGCCCGCGCGTCGCCGCCCGACGGAGCACGCGTGCCTCAAGCGCCGAGCCCGAGGTCGCCGCGCCGCAAGTGGTGGCACCGCGTGCTGATACACCGAAGCCCGCTGCACGAAGACGTGAAGTCGTCGAGACACCCGCGGCGGAGGCGGAGCAGCCGAAGCCGACCGCACGACGACCTCGTCCGGTGCCAGTCGTCGCCGACCCCTCGACATATCCGCAGGCCTTCGTGGCCCTCGGCGCGACCGAGCGGACACTGCCCGCACTCGCGACATTCGGCTTCCAGACGCCAACCCCAATCCAGGAGCAGGCCATCCCGGCGCTCCTCAACGGGCGCGACGTCGTGGGCATTGCGAAGACCGGGTCCGGAAAGACCGTCGCCTTCGGCGTGCCGATGGTGGAGAAACTGGACGCCGACCTCGGCGAAGTGCAGGGCCTCGTATTGGTACCGACGCGCGAGCTCGCGCAACAGGTCCTGGAAGTCCTCCAACTGATCGCGACACCGCGAGGTATGCAGGCCATCGGTCTGTTGGGCGGGCACGCGATCCGCAACGACCTGCAAGCCCTCGAACGGCGGCCCGCGATTGTCGTCGGGACGCCGGGCCGGATCATCGACCACCTCCAGCGGGGCACGCTCTCGCTACGCCACGTGACCTACGCCGTGCTGGACGAGGCCGACCAGATGCTGGACATCGGCTTCCTGCCGGACATCCGTCGCATCCTCGGGCGGACGCCGAAGCGTCGTCAGACGGCCCTGTTCTCCGCCACCATGCCGGGCAGCATCCGCCGCTTGATCTGGCAGTTCATGGTCGATCCGCAACAGATCGCCGTGGACGCCGAATCGACCCCGGTGGACTCGATCGAGCAGATCTACTTCGAGGTCGCTCACCGCGATAAGGCGGCGGGCCTCCGCGAACTGATCGAACGCGAGTTGAAGGGGCGCACGCTGGTCTTCTGCAAGACCAAGCGTGCCGTCGACATGCTGGAGGCGAACCTCTCGCGCATGGGCGTCCGCGTCGGTGCCCTCCACGGCGATATGGACCAGCGCCACCGCGACCACGTGATCGCCGACTTCCGCGTCGGCACGCTCGATGTCCTCGTGGCGACGAACGTGGCCGCGCGCGGCCTCGACATCCCCGAGATCACGCACGTCCTGAATTTCGACGTCCCCCAGAACGCCGAGGAATACATCCACCGCATCGGCCGGACGGGCCGAGCGGGACGCGAGGGCAAGGCGATTACCTTCGTCTCCGAGTGGGACATGCAGGAGTTCGACACCATCCGTGCCGAATTCGGAGAACGTCTGCACGAGGAGCGCCTAGACCTCTACCGTCCGCGTGTTGCGCCTCGCAGCGCCGAGGCCCCCGGTGCGGCCGAAGTCGGCGTTGACCCCGCAGGCGCTCCGGCCGCCGGCTAGCCCTCAAACTCACTTCCCGCGTGCGTACACTGCCCGCACCGACGCGACATGGCGTCGGAGGGCAGGCGGCGCGCTAGGGCGTCGACACGGGGGGAATTAGCGATGCGACGGCTTTCGATTGGCGTGAACTGGCAGGGCGCGTTCGACCTCGATCAGGTGATCGAGCAGGCGAAGGTGGCCGACGAGGCGGGCGTCGAGATGCTCTCGATCGCCGAGGCGTGGGGGCGAGACGCGCTCACGCTGCTGGCAGTGCTGGCGCGGGAGACCTCCCGCATCAAACTCGGCACTTCCATCATCAATATCTTCTCGCGCACACCAGCGGCCGTCGCACAGCACTTCGCGACACTGGACGAGCTCTCGGGCGGACGGATGGTGATCGGCCTCGGGTCGTCCGGCCCGAACGTCATCGAACACTTCCACGGCGTGAAGTTCGAGAAGCCGCTTCAGCGCACACGCGAGTACATCGAGATCATCAACATGCTCCTCGCCGAGGAGCCGCTGAACTACCACGGCAAGATCTTCAAACTGGAACGCGGTTTCACCCTGCGCTTCAAGCCGGTGCGCGCACACATCCCGATCCACGTCGCCTCGATCACACCCAAGAGCCTGGAGCAGACCGCTCGGCTCGCCGACGGCTGGATCCCGATCTTCCTGCCAAGGCCGCAGTGGAAGCCGCAGCTCGACTCCTTCTACTCGCTGGTCGAGGCGGCTGGCCGCCAGCGCGCGGAGGTCGATGTTCGCAACCCGAGCGCCGTCGTCGTGTCGGAGAACCGCGAAGCCGTGAAGGCAGCGGAGGCCGGCAATGCCGCGTTCTACATCGCGCGGATGGGCGATTTCTACTATGAGCACTTCTCTCGCATGGGCTACGCCGACGAGGCGAACGCGGTGCGTCGTGCTTGGGCCGACGGCGGCAGTGCTGCCGGCGCCGCCGCGCTACCTCGGGAGTTGGTGGAGGACCTCAGCACCGTCGGTACCGTCGACGAATGCATCGAGGCCGTGGATGAGGCGACCGAGGCCGGCTTCACGCTGCACGGCGTCAGCGTGCAGGAACGCGACCCCAAGAAGCGTTATGACATCTACCGGCACCTCGTCGGGTAGCACCGATCCAGCAACCCCGAGCAAGACGCATGCAACCTGATCAGGCGTCGATGCAGAAGTCTGATATCACGCCACGCACCACCCCGCTCGTCGGTAGGTTGGAGGAACCGCTGCGTGGGAGCCGACCCGACGTGCCGATTAGCGCTCGCTCCGTCATAGTGGAATTCACAGTGGGGAGCGACGAATTGCCACAGTGACCACCGAAGACACACGCGCCCTCGTGCTCCGCATGCTGCAGGAAGCCGGTGCCCCCGGTGACCTAGCCGCGGCGATCCGTAACCTCGCGAGCCCGCAATTCGTGGTCCACCTCTCTACCGGCGAAGTCGGCGGGATCGAGCTCGGCTCCGCCACTGCTCAAGAGCTGTCCCTGACGCGTCTCTCACGCTCGATGGCATGATCGTGAAGAACGACCGCGCCGCACTCCAGTTCCATCTCTTCGGGACAAACACCGGGCCTGTCCGGTGGTACCCGGCCACCGGCAAACCGAGCAACATCCCCTTCTGCTTGGGACTGCGTGTCGCAGGGCAACGCCATCGCCGAGATCTGGTTCTACCTCAACTCCTTCGCCCCGATCATTCCGACATACGCAGAGTCGCACCCGGACGAACCGGTATAGCCGACCGCATGTCCTCCACCCCTCGCCACGATCCAGGCGCCGCGATGCGCCTGCCGGCGTTCCGCGCGTACGTCATCTCGCGGGCCGCAAGCGGCGCGGCGATGACCATCGTGCAGGCCGCAATCGCGTGGCCGGTCTACGAGATCTCTGGCTCCACGCTGCAACTCGGGCTGATCGGCCTCGTGCGCTTCGTGCCGGCGCTCGGCGTGAGCCTGCTTGGTGGCGCCGCCGCCGACGTCTACGACCGCCGCAAGATCATCCAGCTCGCGCAGATCGCCCCGCTCCTCGCCACGTTCGTCGTCCTCGCTGCCATCGCGACTGGCCAGGTGTCCCTGCTCTTGCTCTACGGCGTGGTACTCGTCTCCGGCCTCGCCTCCTCGTTCGAGAACCCAGCACGCCAGGCGCTGCTGCCGCAGATCGTGCCGCGTGAGGTGTTCACCAACGCGATCACCGTGAACTCCACGGTGCAGTCGCTCTTCTTCGTCACGGGCCCCATCGTCGCCGGCGCGCTGATCGGATAGAGCAGCGAGGGCGCGGCCTATGCCGCCTCTGTCCTCTGCACCGTTGTCACCGTCGGCGCGCTGTTGTTCGTGCGCGTCGTCGAGACGACGACCGAGCAGCGCAGCGTCACCTGGGCGATGATCCGAGAGGGCATCTCGTTCGTCGCGCATCGTCCGGTGCTCCTCGGCGCGATGACCATCGACATGTTTGCGGTCATCCTCGGCGGCGCGAAGGCGCTGCTGCCGGTGTACGCGACCAACATTCTGCACGTAGGCGCCGTGGGCTACGGCATCCTCTCCGGCTCGCTTGAGGTCGGCGCGTTGCTGATGTCCGGCGCGATGATCCTCTTGCCGCCGGTGAAGCAGACGGGGCGATTCCTGTTGGGATCCGTCGCGGCCTTCGGCCTCGCGACGATCGCCTTTGGCCTCGCACGGTCGTTCCCGGTCGCGG
>SHYS01000005.1 GCA_009692685.1 Dehalococcoidia bacterium | reverse complement strand
CGCGCGGTACTGCGCGTCGCCCTTCATCGCCAGCACCTTCGTGATCGCCGCCGTCAGCGAGGTCTTGCCGTGGTCAACGTGCCCGATCGTCCCCACGTTCGCATGCGGCTTGGTGCGCTCAAACTTCCCCTTGGCCATCGCCTGCTCCTCTAGCTCGCCGCGCGGTCGGTGCTGCCGCGCCGCCGCCCGATCTCTTCGGCCACGTTGGCCGGCACTTGCTGGTAATGGTCGAACTCCATCGAGTACGTCGCGCGACCCTGCGTCATCGAGCGCAGGTCGGTCGAGTACCCGAACGTTTCGGCCAGTGGAATCTGCGCCTGGATGACCCGCGCGTTTCCGCGCTGGTCGGAACCGGTGACGTGGCCACGTCGGCTGTTGATGTCGCCGAGCACGTCGCCGAAGTGGTCCTCCGGCGTCACCACCTCGAGCTTCATGACCGGTTCGAGGAGGACCGGACCCGCGTGCTCCATCGCCGCGCGGAAGCCCATCGAACCCGCGGTCTGGAACGCCATCTCCGAGGAGTCGACGTTGTGGTACGAACCGTCGACCACCGCGACGCGCACATCGACAACCGGATAGCCCGCTTTCGGACCCGAGCCCAACGACGCCTCGATGCCGCGGCGGATGGCCGGGATGTACTCGCGCGGGATCGAGCCACCGACGGTCTTGTCCTCGAAGAGGAAGCCTTCGCCAGGTTCGCGGGGAGTCAGCACGAGGATGCAGTGTCCGTACTGGCCGCGGCCGCCGGTCTGGCGGACGAAGCGGCCCTCGGCTCGAGTCTCTCGAGTCGCGGTCTCGCGGTACGCCACCTGGGGCTTGCCGACGTTGGCCTCGACCCGGTACTCGCGACGCATGCGGTCGACGATGACGTCGAGGTGGAGTTCGCCCATACCGTGGATAACCGTCTGTCCAGTCTCCTCGTCGTTCCGGACTCGGAAAGTGGGGTCTTCTTCGGTCAGTCGCTGGAGGGCTTCGCCCATGCGCGCCTGGTCCTCACGGGTCTTGGGCTCGATGGCCACCGCGATGACGGGCTCGGGGAAGGTGATGGACTCGAGGATGACGGGCGCGTTCGGCGCGGCCAGGGTGTCACCGGTGAACGTGTCCTTGAGGCCGATCGCCGCGGCGATATCACCCGCGTACACCTCGGTGACATCCTCGCGCGACGCGGCGTGCATCTTCATGATGCGACCAAAGCGCTCGCGGCCGTTGCGGGTCGTGTTGAGAACCTGGTCGCCACTCTTCACCACGCCGGAGTAGACGCGGAAGAATACGAGACGGCCAACGAAGGGGTCAGCCACCACCTTGAACGCAAGCGCCGTCACCGGCTCTGTGTCCGAAGCCAGACGCTCAACGAGGCCCTCAGGGTCATTGATGGGATGAGCGACTAGCGGCGGGATGTCGAGGGGCGACGGGAGGTACGTCGTCACCGCATCGAGCAGCGACTGCACACCCTTGTCCTTCAGCGCGGAGCCCGCGAGCACCGGGGCGATCGCCGTGGAGATGGTGGCGCGGCGAATCGCGCTGACCAGCTCCTCGTCGCCGATTTCCTTACCGTCCAGGAACTTGACCATCAGTTCGTCGTCGTTTTCGGCGACGCGCTCAACCATCTCCTCGCGCGCCTTCGTAGCAGCAGCAACGAGATTCTCCGGAATCGGGCCGACCTCGACGTCAGTGCCGCGCTCGCCACGGAAGTAGATGGCCTGGCGCTTGATGAGGTCGATGACGCCCTCGAAGCGATCCTCCGCGCCGATTGGAATCTGCAGCGGGACAGGCACCTTGCCCAGACGGTCCTTGATCATGCCAACACAGCGCTCGAAGTCCGCGCCCATCCGGTCCATCTTGTTGACGAAGCAAATGCGCGGAACTTTGTACTTGTCGGCCTGACGCCACACCGTCTCCGACTGCGGCTCAACGCCAGCGACGCCATCGAAGACCACCACTCCGCCGTCGAGAACGCGCAGCGAGCGCTCCACCTCGACCGTGAAGTCGACGTGACCCGGGGTGTCGATGATGTTGATGGTGAAGCCGTTCCACTCGGCGGTGGTAGCGGCGGACGTGATGGTAATGCCGCGCTCGCGCTCCTGCTCCATCCAGTCCATGACCGCTGTGCCCTCGTGGGTCTCGCCGATCTTGTGAGTGCGGCCGGTGTAGAACAGGATGCGTTCGGACACGGTCGTCTTACCCGCGTCGATGTGGGCGATGATCCCGATGTTCCGTACGCGCTCCAGCGGCGTTAGCCGTGGCATCCTGCGTTATCCTCACCCCGCCTCGCGCAACCGAACGCCGGCCCGCGAAGCGTCTACCTGTTGACTCGAACTCCGAAGCGAGGCCTCGAAGAAAGTAACCGCCCCGAGATGGGGCGGTTACCGGGAACTACCAGCGATAGTGCACAAACGCACGGTTGGCCTCGGCCATACGGTGCGTCTCGTCCTTGCGGCGTACTGCGTTGCCGATGTTGTTGGCTGCATCGAGGAACTCGGCAGCGAGCTTCTGCTCCATCGAGCGCCCGCTGCGGCTGCGTGCTGCGTTGATGAGCCAGCGCGTCGCGAGGGCTTGACGGCGCTCGGTGCGAATATCCACCGGCACCTGGTACGTCGCACCGCCGACGCGTCGCGGCTTGACCTCGATGACGGGCGTCGAATTACGGAGCGCCTGCTCGAAGACGTCGATGCCGCGCCGCCCCGTGGTGCGCTCCACCTGCTCAAGGGCGGCGTAGATGATGCGCTCGGCGACGCTCTTCTTGCCATCACGCATCAGCTTGTTGGTGAACTTCGTCATCGTACGGCTCTGGTACACCGGGTCGGGCGCGATGGGCCGACGAGGCGCTTGTGATCGGCGCATCTGCTAGGTCTTCCTGGTTCCGTACTTAGAGCGACCGCGCTTGCGCTTGGCCACGCCCTGGGAGTCGAGGGCGCCTCGAATGATGTGGTAGCGGACACCCGGCAGGTCCTTCACGCGACCGCCACGGATCAAGACGACCGAGTGCTCCTGCAGCGAGTGGCCCTCGCCGGGGATGTACGCCGTGACCTCGATGCCGTTGGTAAGACGAACGCGCGCAACCTTGCGGAGGGCCGAGTTCGGCTTCTTTGGGGTGACCGTACGCACCTGAGTGCAGACGCCGCGCTTCTGAGGCGAGCCCTTGCTGCTGCGAGTCATCCGGTTCTTGAGCGTGTTGAACCTGAAGCGCAGTGCAGGCGCCTTCGTCTTCTTGCGCACGGGAGTGCGGCCAGAGCGAACGAGCTGATTAATGGTGGGCACTGGGCCTCCACCGCTTTCTGCGATCCCTGCACATGGCGACGAAGCCGGGTCAGGGGGCAACGCGAACGGCCAAGCTGCTCCGCGGTGAGCCCGCCGCGGACCGAGGTGCTACGTACGCGCGGAGCGCGTCAACACCCAAGTATGATCCGCCGGTCCTCGTCGCGTTCGGCCAGCTGGCCGTCTACAAGTAAAAACCTGCGTCTTTAAGAGACGCGCGACCTCGAAGGTTACGTGCGCCTTCAAACTGTGTCAAACGTGGCACAAATCTGGCGTTGTGCCGGGGCTACCGCCTCACGAGGAATACCAGTGCAGCAGCGATGATCGCGCCGATCCCGGCGGCGAGCAACACTCGGCCGCGAGTGGGAGCGGGCTTTCGTGCTCCCGCCGTGGCGATGGCGGTCCCCAGCAGTCCAATCGCGAGCGCGCCCATCTTCGGCGCCACGGACCGATCAGTCTCCAACCACCATGTAATGGCAAGCATCCACATAATGAGGCTGCCGCTGACGGCCGACATCGCGCGTGTGCTTATTGAGACACCTCCAGACTGCTCCTGGTAAGGAGGAGAGCCGAGAGTCCCCGATGCAAGGGCGAACGGCCCGGTCCAGCGTGCCCTTGGTCCTCGGTCCCGCAGTCAGGCCGCCGCGCGGATCGAGAGCGCAAGCGCCACACCGACGAGCGCCGCGAGGATGGCGGCGCTCGCGTCGCGAGTACGAGACTCGCGCTCGCGCATCCCGCGGATGGCGATCGCCGTCCCCAGCGCCCCGACGGCGATCGCGCCCAGCGCCACCGAGATGGATCGGCTGCCCTGGAGCCACCACGCAGCGGCAAGTGCCCACATGACGACGCTGCCGCCAATTGCTGACATCACGCGTGAGTTCATCGACGTACCCCATCGCAGCCCCCTCAAGGCCGGACAGCCAGTCGAGGACGCGCGTCACCGCCTGAGGACCACCCGCCGGAAGCTCTCGCGCATGCGGGGGACAGAGTCGCCAGCGGCGGCGGCGCGCTCGCGCCACATCCGGAGCATGTCGGCCTCCTGGCGGCCACCCATCTGCGAGACGTGCGCGAGCGTGGCTCGCACCTTCGTGCGCAGTACCGGCTCGATGTCCACGTGGAGGTCCGGCTCCGTGGCACCCGCAAGGAGCATCACCAGCGGCCGGTGCGGCACCAGATCCTCCTCCTTATCAATGGGGTAATAGAGGTGGTCATCCGCCGCCGGGTACACCGCGTCGTAGGCAGCGCGGCCGACCCGGCGGTGGTCGCGATGGTTGAACCCGGTGCGGAACCCGTCCCACGTGATCAGCAGCTCCGGGCGCCGGATGCGGAGCTGGCGCACGACCAGCCCTCGAAGCTCGTCGTCGTTGACTAGGCCGCCGTCGGGGAAGCCGAAGAACACGGGCTCGCGGGCGCCGAGAATGCGCGCCGCCGCGCGCTGTTCTTCCTCGCGCTCCCCGGCGAGCTGCTGAGGCGTCACGCCGGGATCCTTCGTCCCTTTATTGCCGCTGGTGGCGACCACGATGTCGACCTCCCAGCCGAGGCGGGTCAGTACTGCGATCGTGCCGCCAGAGGAGAACTCGCAGTCATCGGGGTGCGCGAACACCGCCATCGCACGTTTCGGCTGGAGTGCATCGAAGAGCTCACGCGCGTTCGAGGTAGACTGGAGCAGCGCCGGCACATCGACGGTGGCGCGACGTCGCAAGGTGGCTCGGGGGGCACGCGGAGCTCGAATAGTTCGTGTCGTCATGCGCGGAATGGTAGAGGACGATCACCGTTCCATGACGACCCCACCTTCATCCGTTCGTGGTGAGCCGAGACCTGCCCTGAGCTTGCCGAAGGGGCCTGCCCTGAGGACGCCGAAGGGGATTACGATGCCTTACGCGATGGCGCGCTGGTGAGATTCGGAGGGGCTAGCTCGGGCTATCGGGGCTGACAAAGCCCTTCGCCGGGCTCAGGGCGAACGGGGAAAGCGGGCCAGCCACGCCTCGGAGGTGAGACATAGCCGACGGCTACCATCGGGGCGCCTGCGCCCGTGAGGACTTCCTCGTACAGGGCAGCGAGGCGCTCGGCAACCGTCGACCAGGCGTAGCGCTCCATCGACGCGCGCGCCGCCGCGCCGAGGGAGCGGCGCAGCGGCTCGTTGCGCAGCAGCAGGTCCAGCTTCTCGGCGAAGGGCTCGGGGCAACGCCAGGGCACGAGGTAGCCGGTGCGTCCATCGGAGATCGTGGCCACGAGGCCGCCGACCCTCGAGGCCACAACAGGTACGCCGGACGCCATCGCCTCGAGGGCGACAAGCCCGAACGACTCGTAAAACGACGGCACAACGACGACATCGGCTGCGTTGTAGTACTGCGCGAGCTCCTGATGCGGTACAGCGCCGAGAAAGCGCACGCGGTCTGCGACCACCACTTCCCGAGCAACAGCCTCCAGGCGTTCGCGTTCGGGAGCGGAACGCTCATCACCACCCGCGAGCAGGAGAATCACCTCGTCGTCGTCCGTCAGCTGCGCCAGTGCACGGATAAGGATGTCGAACCCCTTGAGGGGCTCAAGTCGCCCCACGGCGAGGAGGACGCGCGCACCAGCGGCGATACCAAGCGCAGCCCGTGCTGTACCCGCATCACGAGAGCGAAACACCTCGAGGTCAACGCCGAGCGGAATCACCGCGACGCGCTCTGCTGGCACCCGGTAAATCTGGCGAAGTAGCTGCCGCTCATGCGCCGTGGCGGCGACGACGCGGTCGACCTGGTGCACCAGCCGACGCTCGGCCCCGATGCGTGCCGGCGATTCGTGCTCCGAGGCGCGTGCGCGCAGCTTCACCTCGGCGAGCGTGTGGAACATCGCAAGGTGCTTGACGTCCCAGCGTCGCGCCAGCAGCTCACCAGCGGCAACCGAGAGCCAGTAGTGCGAATGCGCGAGGTCGTACGTGACGTCCTCGCGTTGTCGAAACGCCTCGATGCCTGCGGCGAACTCGTCGACAAGGGAGGCGAGGGCCTCGGTGTCGAGTGGTTCCGCCGGGCCCGCCGGGACGTGCACGAGCCGCACGCCGGGGGCGAGCGCGACGACCTCCGGGGTGACAACTGACTCGCGGCGCGTGAAGACATCGATCGCCCAGCCCAGCGCACCGAGGCCTACAACCACCTCATGGATGTAGGCGTTCATCCCGCCGGCCTTGCTCCCGCCTAACGGCGCGAGCGGCGAAGTGTGAAACGATAGGACAGCCACGCGTGGCATCGAGGATCCTTCAGGTCCGAGGACAACTAACGCGGACGGATGAGCCCGAGGAACTCCTGGCGGGTGTCCGTGTTGTCGCGGAAGAGTCCGCGCATCGCGGATGTCACCATGCGTGACCCCGGCTTGCGAATACCGCGTGCCGTCATGCACAGGTGCTCAGCCTCAATGACCACGCCAACGCCGCGAGCACCGAGCACGTCGCCGATGCAATCGGCGATCTGCGTCGTCAGGCGCTCCTGCACCTGTGGACGTCTGGCCAGGATCTCGACGGCGCGCGCGATCTTCGACAGCCCCACGATGCGGCCGTTGGGGAGGTATCCAACGTGTGCCTCACCGTGGAACGGCAGGAAGTGATGCTCACACATCGAGTAGAAGGGGATCTCGCGGAGGATCACCATCTCGTCGTGACCCTCTTCGAAACCGACCGAGAGCACAGCCACAGGGTCGAGGGCGAGGCCCTCGAACATCTCGTGGTACATGGCCGCGATACGTCGAGGCGTCTCGGCCAGCCCTTCGCGGTCGGGATCCTCGCCGAGCAGCGCGATCATGCGGCGGATGGTGGCGCGCAACTCGCTCTCACCCACGCCCAGAGAGAGTTCACTCGCCTGATACACGTCTGTGGAGGTCACGGCAATCATCGTCCTTCCTCAGCGCGGCATGGCCGGGGAGCGTCGCGGTCTCTGGAGGCCCGGGGCACTGTAGATTTTCATGCTAACACGGCGTCTCGGCGCAAACGGCACGCCAACAGGGCTAGCTCCAGCCCAGCGCTTTCTCCACAGAGGCCGTATCGGCGCCAGCCTGATACTCGACACGTGGAATCGTGAGGGCGGTATCGGGATCCTTGAGACCGCTGCCGGTGAGGATGCAGACAGCCGTCTTCCCACTGAGGTCGGCCCCGGCACGCTTCTGTTTCAGCAGGCCCGCGAGCGACGCCGCTGAGGCGGGCTCGCAGAAGATACCGGCTTCTGCCGCAAGACGGCGGTACGCCTCGAGAATCTCGTCGTCTGTGACCGCCGCGATTATCCCACCGGACTCATCGCGCGCCTCGATGGCGGTGCGCCAGGACGCAGGATTACCGATGCGGATCGCCGTGGCGATCGTCTCCGGGTGCTCGACGGGCGCACCGAGGACGAGCGGCGCGGCACCCGCCGCCTGGAAGCCCCACATCGCTGGGCGGCGCGAGGTCCGCTCGAGACGGTGGTACTCGGAGAAACCTCGCCAGTAGGCCGTGATATTACCCGCGTTGCCCACCGGGATGCAGAGCAGCTCGGGGGCGTCGCCCAGGTCATCGACGATCTCGAAAGCACCCGTCTTCTGCCCTTCGATGCGGTACGGGTTCACCGAGTTCACCAGCGCAACGTTGTGCCGTTCGGCCAGATCCTGCGCGACTCGGAGGCAGTCATCGAACGACCCGGCGACCTGCACGATTTCCGCGCCGTGCGCGACCGCCTGCGCCAGCTTGCCGAGGGCGATGCGGCCATCCGGCACAAGCACGATCGCTCGCAGCCCGTGCGCGGCCGCGTAAGCCGCAGCAGAGGCTGACGTATTGCCGGTCGACGCGCAGAGGACGGCCGGCGCGCCGTCCTCGACGGCCTTGGCAGTGGCGAGGACCATGCCGCGGTCCTTGAAAGAGCCTGTGGGGTTCGTCGATTCCAGCTTCACGTAGAGCGCTTCGAGGCCGAGTTCTGCCTCGAAGGCTCGGGCGCGAACCAGTGGTGTGCCGCCTTCGCCCAGCGTGACGCGCGGAGTCGAGGGCGTCACGGGCAGCAGGTGCGCGTACCGCTCGATGATAAACCGCGAGGCCTGACTGGCCGGCTGCGGTGCAATGGTCACTGCGCACCGCCCTGGAGTGCCTGCTCGCTCTCTTCGCTCAGCCGCCGCAGCAGTTCGCGACGCTCACGTGCGCGCCGTTCAAGGTCGCTAACGACTCGTGCCTCGGCCACGTCATCGGCGTCGAGGATGGCGCGCCACTGACGCTGCACCAGCTCACGTTGCTCGGTGAAGCGCTCGGCAAGCGCAGTCAAGCGGCGCTCGACACCGGCGAACTGGAGGCGCAACTGCGCACGCTGTTCCGCCGCCTCCAGGAGCGCACGGCCGGTAGCCGTCATCCCCTCCTCGAGGGCCATGAGCCGTTGCTCGAGGCGCTGGCGCATCGCGCGTTGCTGCTCGATGAGGTCGAGCGGCTCGGCTTCGCGAGCGCGCGTGGTCTGGAGCGTGCCAACCGACTCGCTTAGCACCCGGCCCGCAGCCTGCGCCTCGCGGGCACGGGTATCAAGGTCGTTCAGCGCTACCGCGAGGGCCACGACGCGCCCCTCCACGACCGTGAGGCCATCGGCGGTCGCACGCTCGGCTTCACGGCTCGAGCTCAACCGCAAGTCCAGCTCATCCAGGCGTTTCGTGCCTTCCTGCGCGAACACCTTGATCAGCCCGAGACCAGCGCCAAGGTGCCGCCGCTCGGCTTCGCTCTGGCGCGCCAGCTCCTCGACCGTCTCGAGGCGTGCAGCGATACCTGCAGCACGAGAGGCGGCGGCGGCCTTGCCATCCTGCCCGAGTTCCTGGGTCAGCGCAGCGACCGCCTCGCGGCGCAGCGCCGACTCCTGCTCCACTCGCTCACCGAGGTGCTCTACGAGAGCGCGGAGCTCGCGCACCGTGTCGAGGCCTGCCTCGTGCCGAAGCGTCCGGCCATCAATGGTCCGCCACGACTCCTGCAACGCAGACAGGGCGACATCGCGATCGGCGGCGTCCGCGTGCGCACGCTCGAGCTGTCGCCCAAGTTCGGCGATGCGCTCCAGAGCAAGGTTGAGCTGCTCGCCCAGCTCGAAGGCAGCACGCGCGTCTCGAGCCGCGTCAGTCGTCATGGTCACGCTCCCACCATGGGGAGCACGTTTCCCACAAGGGCGACAACGTCAAGGGCGCCGATCTGGTCCACAGCCCTGGTCAGCGCACCGCCACGCGATGCGTACGTGGTGATGACTAGCTCAGCTGTGCTATCGTCGGCGTCAGTCTCGAACTGGATCACCGAGGCGATCGAGATCCGGTGCTTCCCTAGGACGGTTGCGATTCGCGCCAGCACACCCGGCCGGTCGAGGACCGTGACACGCAGGTAATGTCGTGACACCACGGCCGAGGCGGGGCGCACCCTGACGCGCCGGTACGCGATCGTCTCGGAAGGCGGCCTCCCGGCTACAAGGTCGCGCGCAATGTCGAGGACATCGGCAAGGACCGCGCTGGCCGTCGGCATCGGCCCCGCGCCGGGCCCCTCGAAGATGACCCGCCCCACGAGGTCACCTTCGACCTGGACTGCGTTGAGCACCCCGTCGACACGAGCCAGCGGCTCCGTCTTCGCGACAAACGCCGGCTGCACCGACGCTACTAACTCGTCATCGATGAGGCGCCCCGAGGCGAGCAACTTGATCGTGTAGCCAAGCTCGTCGGCGTAGCGGAAGTCGCGCGCGGTCAGACGCGTGATGCCGCGCCGCGTCACATCTGCCGGCGAGACATCGACGTGAAACGCGAGGCCGCACAGGATCACGAGCTTGTACGCGGCGTCGATGCCTTCGACGTCTGCCGTCGGATCGGGCTCGGCGTAGCCCAGGCGCTGCGCCTCGGCAAGCGCGTCATCGTAGTCGCTGCCACGCTGGGCCATGGCGGTCAGCATAAAGTTGGTTGTGCCGTTGATGATCGCGGTCACCGCGGTCACCTCGTTGGCCAGAAGGTCACGGGAGAGCGGGCTGATGATCGGGATGCCGCCACCGACGGAGGCCTCGTAGAGCAGCCGTACCGAATGCGCGGCGGCCACGCGCAACAGCTCAGCGCCGTGCTTCGCCATGACCTCTTTGTTCGCAGTGACGACGTGACGCCCGGCCTCGAGGCAGCGGCGGATGTAATCGAACGCCGGCTGTTCACCACCCATCACTTCGATCACGATGCGCGTACGTTCGTCGGCGAGCACCGCTTCGAGATTGTCGACGAGCACGCGCTTCGGGGCGCCCTTGCGCCGCTTCGACGTATCGCGCACCAACACCCGACGGACCTCGAGCGGGCGCCCGACACGGGCGGCGTACCGTTCTGCGCCGGCGGCAAGCGCGCCGAGCACACCACCACCGACGTTACCTGCACCAAGCAGCGAGACACCGAGTGCCTCGGTCATCGTTTCGCCTTCGCGTCCTCAGCCTGCGCCCTGAACGCGTCGCGGACGCGCGCAGCAACGCGGTCGGCGATCCACTTCGAGGCAGAGGCTGGCAGCTCCGGGTTGACCTGATCGAACCCTCGCTGCTCCTGGACCCAGAGCTTCAGCCGTCGCTCGGCGATGGTGTCCTTCTGCTCGTCGGTGAGCGCGCGGTCCGGGTCGACCTCAACCACGCGGTAGACATCGAAGAAGAGACCGCTCGGGGACACCTCGGAGATCTGGCCCGGCGCAAGGCCTTCGGCCGCAAGACGGGCCTCCGGCAGGAGGAGTTCATCAACGAGCCAGTCCTGATCAACATCGATGCGCCGGTCCGCGCCGTACTGTCGAACGAGCGCGTCGAAGCTCTCGCCGGCGCGACCGCGCTCGATGACCCGCTCGGCATTGACGCGGCTCGGCGTGCGCACGCGTTCGAGGTGGCGCTGGGGGAGAGTGGCCGGCAGCTCGTCGCTGAAGTGGGCAGTCAGGCGCTCAGCAAGGAGCGTGGCCTTCATGATTTCGCGATACTGCGGCACGTCGATGCCTGCGCGCTTGACGATCCGGTCACGCTCCCTCTTCAGCGCGTCGCCTTCAAGGCCTCCGCCAAGCGCCTCCTGGATCTTCGCGTCGATGTCCTCAGAGCTGACTTCGTCGACGAGCGATGGCGCGTCGCGCAGCAGGATGAGATCTCGTACCGCGCGGTCGACACCTATCCCGGGAAGATCCTCATCGGGACGGGTGTTGAAGGCACCACCTTCGGAGACCATGTAGAAGCTCGCGCGGTCGACGACATCAGCCGCAGTGATGTTACGTCCGCCGACAGCGGCAACCACGTCGCGAGGCGGGCGGTAGACGGTCAGGTACACGCCAACGAGAACGACGACAGCGGTGACAGCCAGCACGCCGATGGTGCCCAACAGGAGGAGGCGGTCACGGCGGGCCTGCGCCGCCTCCTCCTGCCTGCGCGACGCCGCCCTGCTCGAACCCACCACGTGCGCCAGTCCCTTCCGGAAACGTCGGCCTTCAGCGAACCCGGAGCCGGGCGCCGGCGGCGACGCTCTTAGCGGCGGCCGGCCAGGACACCACTCACGCGGATGTGCTCGCCGGTGAAGGGGAGGAGCGCGATGTGACGCGCGCGCTTGATGGCCTGCGAGACGACGCGCTGGTGACGAGCGCAGACGCCGGCCTTCCGGCGCGCCTCGATCTTGCCGCGGTCGCCTACGTAGCGGCGGAGCAGTTCGATGTCCTTGTAGTCGACCTCGTTGACCTTGTCGATGCAGAACTCGCAGCCGCGCCGTCGCAGCCCGCCGCGTCCGCGCGGTCGCTCGAAACGGTCGCCTCGGTCGCGACCGCCTTCGCCATCGCCGTCGTCATCACCTCGGTCGCGGAAGTCTTCTCGGTTGTCAACCATCGCGCTGCTCTCAATTCCGCCTGCCGCCGCAGCGGCACCGTTGCTGTTGCGCACCTCGCAGTGGGGCGCCTCTCGTTGTCGTCACCACCGTCAGGGTGGTGCATGCACTGCTCGTCACCACCGGGTGGCGCGCGTACGGGCCGTCTAGAAGGGCAGGTCGTCCGGCTCCACATCGCCCTCGCCATCGGCCCCCACGGGGAGCCCCGCCGAGTAGCGGCCGCCACCTGCCGCACCGCCACCGCCCTCGCGACCGCCGAGGAACTTCACTTCCTGCGCGATCACTTCTGTGGTGTACCGCTTCTGTCCGTCCTGGCCGTCCCAGGCTCGCGTCTGGAGGCGCCCCTCCACGTAGACAAGCCGGCCCTTGGTCAGGTACTGGCTGCAGGTCTCCGCGAGGCGGTTCCAGGTGACGACCCGGAACCACTCAGTCTCCTCTTTGCGCTCCCCGTCGGGCCCTGAGAACTGCCTCGAGGACGCGACGCTGAACGTCGTGACCGCGTTGCCGTTCGCCGTGTACCGCATCTCGGGATCAGCACCCAGATGTCCGATGACCATCACCTTGTTCAGCATGAGCGGGTACTCCTGAATCGGTGGTGCGGGCCGCCGGGGAGCGTGGCCGTTGCCTGTTCACGTGGGTCGGCGTCGCGGCTAGTTCGCCTCGGCCTCTGCCGCGGGCTCCGACGGGGCCTCCGCGGCGGCGGGTGCCTCCACGGTTGCCTCCGCCGGCGCTTCGGCGATGACTGCCTCGACTACGGGCGCGTCAGCGACCATCTCCGCAGCAGCGCCTTCGGGCGCCATCTCGGCGGTCGCCGTCGGCGCTCGCATCTCCCCCCGTGGTTCGGCACCCATGGGCGGTCGAGGCGCGAAGCGAGGACGGTCGCTACCCACGAACTCGGGTGGCGGCTCGTCTGAGCCCATGATGCCACGAATGAGCATGTGCCGGATCACGTCCTCCTGGATGTGGAGTGACTTCTCAAGGGTGACCGCCGTGGTGGCCGGCATTTTGAGCCGCGCGATCACGTACGAGCCATCGAGATTGTGGTTAATCGGGTAGGCCATACGACGACGGCCCCAGGTGCGGGTGCTCAGCACCTCGCCACTGCCAGCGGCGACCTGAGTAGCGAGCCACTCGCCGACGGCGTCAACCTCGGCGGGCGTCCGCCGAGGCGTGACGATATAGATCAGTTCGTATTCGTTCATTCCATCCCCCGGGTATGGCCACGCACGACATCGAAGGCTCGACCGCATGACCGGGCTGGGATCGTGTAGCGCCTGCCGCAAACGCGGCGGACTCAACGGAGTGTAAGCGTGCGCCCTCGGGGAGGCAAATCCGCCGAACGCGGCTGCACAACGGACTGGCCGTAGACAGCTCACTTCGAGACTTCTTAGCCCCTTGTGCTCCATGTTGAGCCTCTAGCGACGACCGTACCAGCGTGGTGCCGCTACGCCGGTAATCCTGACAGTGCCCTCTCGATTACCGACGCGCGGCGCCCCACCAGCGTCGCCACCAGAAGAGAGAGCGGCCGGGATCACCCCGGCCGCTCTCATGGTCAGCGATCTGAAGGCAGGCGTTAGCCGCGAGGCAGCCCAAGCCCGCGTGTCGCGATGATGTTGCGCTGAATCTCGGACGTGCCGCCGGCGATAGTGCCCGGGATCGAGAGCACGTAGGAGCGGGTAAACTGCGCGGACATGGGCGCGCGGGCGTCCTTCTCATCCCAGATGTTGGCGTGGAGGCCGAAGACCTTGGTGCCCGTGCGCGCCAGGCGCTGGCCCAGCTCCGACATGAACATCTTGGCTGTCGACGCCTCGTAGTTGGGGATGATGCCGCGGTTCTGCATCGAGATGATGCGAAACGAGTACTGGAAGCCGACCTCGGTCTCCAGGTAGTCCTCAGCCAGCTCGTGGCGCAGCGTGTCGGACTCGGCGAGACGGGACTTCGCCTTGCCCTCGGCGCTCTTCACGTACTCGACGAGCTTGCTGACCACGCGCCGCGAGGAGATGGCGCCAGAGATGTTGGAGCGCTCAAAGTCGAGGAGGGAAGCGCCGACGTACCAGCCGCGGTTCTCCTCGCCGACTAGGTTCCGGGCCGGGACGTGCACATCCTCGAAGAACGTCTCGTTGAACCCGTGCTCCCAGCCCATGTTGATCAGCGGGCGGATGGTGATGCCGGGCGTATTGCGATCCATCATCAGGAAGGAGATACCGCGGTGCTTAGGTGCCTCCGGGTCCGTGCGCATCATGCCGAACAGCCAGTCGGCCGTGTGAGCACCAGAGGTCCAGATCTTCTGCCCGTTGATGATGTACTCGTCACCGTCCTTGACGGCGCGGGTCTGGAGGGACGCCAGGTCCGAACCAGAACCTGGCTCCGAGTACCCCTGGCACCAGGCGACCTCGCCAGAGAGGATCTTGGGAAGGTGCTCGGACTTCTGCTCCTCGGTGCCGTGCACGATCAGGGTGGGGCCGAACATCTGGACGCCCATGCCGCCGACGCCGGGGGCGCCGGCGGTGGCCATCTCCTGGTTGAAGATGAACTGCTCCATCGGGCTCATGCCCGCGCCGCCGTACTCCTTCGGCCAGTGAGGAGCGACCCAGCCCTTGGAGGCGAGGGCGTCGGCCCAGTCCTTCGCCGCCTTCACCGCCACGGGGTCCGAGGATTTGCGGTCGGACTGCCAGCCGCCCCGCTCGCCCGCTTCCCCGGACGCGCGGTAGCGCTCAGGGAGCCTGTCCACGATGAGAGTGCGGACATCGTTACGGAAGGCCGCCTGCTCAGGAGTGTCGTTCCAGTCCATCACGAACCTTCTTTCCGGCACCGGCCCGGAGCCCCGAGGGCAGCGCAGACGGCGAGCATCGAGTTGCACCAGCGAACGCCGTCATCTTGGCCGAACGTCACCCGCACGTCAAGGTTATACGTCCAGTTGTGATGGGAAGCGAGCGCGATCATCTCGACGGCCGTGGCCCTCGTCCTCGACGGACCGTCGGGCTAGAATCGAACCTCACCCCCTTCGAACCTACGGAGTCCGTCATGGCGACCGATGCGGCGTCGATGCCCGATCTTTCCTCGAAGCCCGCGCTGGCCGCTGTCGACCCAGAGGTCGCAATAGCGATCGCCCGCGAGGAAGAACGGCAGCGCAACACCCTGGAGATGATCGCGTCCGAGAACTACGCGAGCGCGGCGGTCATCGAGGCCGTCGGCACGGTCCTGACCAACAAGTACGCCGAGGGCTACCCCGGCAAGCGCTACTACCACGGCAACGAGTTCGTTGACATCGTCGAGCAGCTTGCCATCGACCGGGCGACGGCGCTGTTCGGCATGGCGCACGCAAACGTGCAGCCGCACTCGGGCGCGCAGGCGAACATGGCTGTGTACACTGGCGTCCTCTCAGCCGGCGATACGCTGATGGGCATGGAGCTTGCCGCGGGCGGGCACCTCACGCACGGCGCGTCGGTGAACGCCAGCGGCAAGCTCTACAACATCGCGCCGTACGGCGTGGACCGCGAGACCGAGGCGCTCAACTACGACACGATGCTGGCCGTCGCCAAAGACGCCCGACCCAAGATCATCGTCGTCGGTGCGACGGCATACCCGCGGCAGTTCGACTTCGCTCGCGCCCGCGCGATCGCTGACGAGGTGGGCGCCTTCCTCATGGCAGACATGGCGCACATCTCGGGGCTTGTCGCCGGAGGGGCACACCCCTCGCCGGCGGGACTGGCACAGATCGTGACGACCTCGACACACAAGACCCTGCGCGGGCCGCGAGGCGGCATGATCCTCTGCGACGCCAACTTCGCACGCCGCATCGACCGCGGGGTGTTCCCGGGCACGCAGGGCGGCCCGCTGATGCACGTCATCGCCGGCAAGGCCGTGATGCTGAAGGAGGCCGCGACCTCGGAGTTCCGCGCGTACGCACAGCAGACCGTCGACAACGCGAAAACACTCGCCGAGACGCTCGCCGATGGCGGCCTGCGGCTCGTCGGCGGAGGGACTGAGACGCACCTAGTGCTCGTCGATGTGCGACCGAAGGACCTCAACGGTCAGGAAGCGGCCGACCTGCTGGAGCGTTGCGGTGTCGTCGTCAACAAGAACGCCATCCCCTTTGACGAGCTGCCACCTGCGCTCGCCTCGGGGATCCGCATCGGCACGCCCGCGCTCACCTCGAGGGGATTCGGCGGCGCCGAGATCCGTCGCGTCGGCCAGATCATCCTCGAAGCCTTCGACGCGAAGGGTGACGTCGAGGTCGAGCGCCGCCTCCGCAAAGAGGTACGCGAGATGTGCGACGCATATCCGGCCCCGGGTGTTCCACCGAGGAAGTAGTCTCGCCGCGCGAACAGCGTCATCCTCCGCACATCGGACAGTTCATGATAGGCATCCCTCTGTCTCCGTCGAATGTGACGCCTGGATGGCTTACCGACGTACTCCGCGCAAGCGGCCTGCCCGACGCCCGAGTGTCAGCCGTCGTATTCGAAGCCCTGCCCAGCCCCACCTCGACCATGCACCGGCTCCGGATCGACTACGCAATATCGCGCCCTGATCTGGCGGCAACGCTCATCTGGAAACAGTCGAGCATCGCCCCCGCCGTCCGTGTCGCGTTCGGCCACGCCGCGGGTAGTGCCTATACGCGCGAGGTCGCGTTCTACCGCGAAATCGCCGCGACCATCGAGACGCGGGACGCCGCGCTGTTACCTCGCGGAGTACGACCCGACCGCGGACGAACACGTCCTGCTGCTGAAAGATCTTGATAGCACTCACCGTGCCGGCCGGCCGCTGGGAATCTCCGTCGCCGCCACGCAACGGGTACTCCGCGAACTGGCGCACCTGCACGCCTCGCGCTGGAACACTATCGAGCGTCGGAAGCCGCCGTTCTCGCCCGATGCCGCGCTTCGCTTCTTTGACGAACACCTCGCGTCAGGACACGCCTATCTCGAGTCGGCCGTTGGCGCCGACACGCTTTACACGCTCGATCGCTTCCGCAACTGCTACCTCGACTGGCAGGACCACCTGGCGGAAGGCCCGTTATCGCTGGTGCACACCGACACACACCCTGCAAATGTGCTCGTCTCGCGACGCGCCGGAGAGCGTCCGGTCATCATCGACTGGCAGTGGTGGCGCAGCGGCGCACCTATGCGCGACGTTGGACGCTGTCTGGTGCGGAGCCTGACGGCAGCGCAGCGTCGACGCCATGCACGCAGCCTGCTCACAAGTTACCTCGATGCCCTGGCGGCGCACGGCATCGAGTACCCAGAGGTCGAGGCCTTCGCGCACTACCGCCTGGGCGAGGCGCTGGAGTGGAGCTGGGCGGTCACATTCACACGCCAGCGCGCTTTCTGGGAGTCGTCGCTGCGCGAGGCGATGCCAGAGCTGGTTCGTCGGGCCGTCGCCGCGGCATTCGAAGCCTTCGCATTATTCGGTCGACATTGACCGTTCGTCACACCGGCATATCAGCCCCTCGCCGCACGCCGTCAACCTGCTCCCACGCCCAGTCGTTGAGCAGCATCAGGTCGCCAGCCACCAGCGAGTGACCGCCGAGGACGACCGGCACTGGCGAGGCGTTCGCGGCCTGCACCAGTTCGCGCAGGCGCACGTCCGCGATCTCGCTCGTCAGACCGAGGTCTGCCGCGAAGCGATCCGCCCTCGACGGCCGGATGCCGAGGTGGACAAGCGCCGGGCGAATATCGAGGAAGGCCGCGTTGCAGAGCTGCGGCAGTTGATCTTCGAAGAACCGTCGAGCGCCCACCGCCTCGAGCTGCATCGCCACCAGCGAACGCGCTCGGCCATCGTCTTCACGCCCCGCCGCCGACATTCCGCGCTCCTCCGCGAGCAGGCGGACACGGCAGGCCGTTTCACGCTCGAGGTACTGCCAGGCCTTCGAGGCGACTCGGCCGGAGACCAGCACCTCGGCGAGGCGGTCGGTAAGCACACGCGCCGCCTCGGCAAGTCGCGGCGGCACCGGCACGCCCTCGAGGGCCGCACGAAGACGCGGGCCCCCACGCCCACTCAGCGCTAGCGTCGCCAGATCGATGGGCGTGTCGAGGTTGGTCTGCGTCGCGAGCGTGCGCGGCAATTCCCTGAACGCGGCGCCGTGCTCGTCCGTAAGTCGTCGAGGAACGTTGTTGTCCTTCGCGGGCGACGGGTCGAGAGCAGCCAGCAACGAGGCGGGCCGCAGCCCAAAGAGATCCGCCGAGAAGAAGTTGTTGCTCACGCCGACCGCCACGGTGACAGGCGGACCATCGAGGGCATGCGCCAGTGCCTCAAACTCCGCGGTGCCGAGTAGCGGCGCGCTCCCACCGCCGAGGTACACCAGCGACTCAATGCCGCGGGCCGCAATCGCACCTGCGAGGCGTGCGCCGTACTGGAACGGCACGCCGGGCGCGTCGACATCGACCTCGACCGCGGGCGGCACATCGAGAGTCGGCGGACGATCGGCGATCAGGACGGCGCCGGTGTAGCGACCAGTGGCGAGCGCAATCTCAATGGCGTCGAGCGCGCTGGCCTCGAGGGCGTGGCGCATCAGCTCTTCGAGGCGTGAGCGGCCCATGCCACCGAGCATGACGACGAGCGTGGGAGGCGCGGGGGACACGAAGCGGCCTCGGCGCGGCAGCGCGCTAGCGCGCTGCCGCGCGCTCGGAAATGCGCTCGACAACGCCGTTCGGCAGCAGCTCGTTCACATCACCGCGATGACAGAGCGCGGTACCGGGTGACATGCAGACCGCCGCGCCCACCGCCGAGGCGAGCCGGAGCGACTCGGCCCAGCCTCGTTCCTGCCGAAGACCCAGCAGCAGCCCGGCGAGGAAGCCATCACCAGCACCTACAGCGGAGTCAACGGTCACGAGCGGCGGTACCGCGCGAAATTCACCTTCGGGGGTCACAGCGATCGCGCCCTCACCGCCGCGCGTGATGACAACGCTCTCCACACCGAGGCGTCGCACCGAGCGCGCCCCCTCGACCGCGGACTCCTCGGTGCGCGCAGGCAGGCCGAGCAGGCGCTCCAACTCATGATCGTTCATCTTCAGCAGCGTTGGGCGCACATCGGAGGCGAGCACGTGCTGCACCAACGGGCCGTCGGTATCGAGGACCGTCACGGCACCACAGGAAGCCGCCGCCGCCATGACGTCGACATGGAACGACGGAGCCATCTGTGGCGGCACCGACCCGGCGAGCACCAGCCAAGTATCCCGACGCAATCGACGGAGCAGGTGGCGCTGCAAACGCTCGACGGCCTCGCCAGGGACCGGTGGCCCCGGTGTCGCCAGCATCGTGCTGCTCTGGGCCAGGCGGTCGACGATGTTGATGTTCGTGCGCGTCTCGCCGGGATAGGAGATGAAGTCGCAGCCGATGCCCTCGTCCTCGAGCTGCTGCTCGATCATCTGTCCGAAGCGGCCGGGTGCGAAGCCCATCGCCAGGGGCTCGTACCCCAGCTCCTTCAGCACGCGCGCAACGTTCACGCCCTTACCGCCGATATCGCGGCGGATCGCGAGGACGCGGTTCGTATCGGCGGGGACAAGCTGATCGAGCTCGACCGTCTCATCGATGGCCGGGTTGAGGGTGACGGTGACAATCATGAAGGCGGCCATCTCGCCGGAGCGCCGGCGTCGCGAAGCCCCCGAACTCTCAGAGTCTAGAAACTCCTCACGCCAGTGTCACTCATCGATATCACGATCAGTGGGTGGTCGAGTCCCCCAGATTAGTCTGGGACTGTATACTTAACACATAGTAACCTATCCGTTAGACTTGTCTCTAATGGCTCTATCACTAGGTTTCTCACCATTCTCTGATGCTTGCTTCGCCACTTTCTTGAGGTGGTCAACGGCTGGCTTCGGGAACAGGTGCTTGATCGCCTCGTCCGTGGTCATCTCGTGCGGCTTCTTCTTCGCTCTAGGCATGTAGGGGACTCCGATGGCTGTCGCTGACACCGCTGACCTGAACCTGATTTCGCTGGTGGAGCAGTTCCACGACGAAGAACGCTGCCGCGAGTTCTTGGAAGGTCTCCGCTGGCCGGAGGGTGTCGCGTGTCTGCGCTGTGGATCCGTGACCGTCGGGCGCATCGCCACCCGTCGCCTATTCCAATGTGCCGACTGCGCCTACCAGTTCTCCGCGACAGTCGGCTCCGTCTTCCAAGACTCCAAGTTGCCGCTCTACAAGTGGTTCGCTGCCACCTACCTGATGTGCGAGTCCAAGAATGGCATCAGCTCCAACCAGTTGAAGCGCACCCTCGGAGTGACCTACAAGACTGCATGGTTCCTCACACACCGCATCCGCGCTGGCATGGCTGACGTGGTGCGCGAGAAACTGGTCGGCATTATCGAGGCCGACGAGACATTCGTCGGCGGCAAGCAGCGGTTCCGTGGCCGGACGGGACACACTGGCCCCGTGCCCGGCTCCAACCCTTACTCGAACAAGTCGATTGTCCTCGGCGCGCTCGCTCGCGGTGGTAACGTGCGTTTCCAAGTCACGGGCAACCGCTCCACGAAGAGCATTAAGGCGTCCATCGACGAGCACGTAGCAGCCAGAGCCGAGGCTCTGTATTCGGACGACTGGCCCGACTACAACGTCGTTGCCGACGAGAACACGCGGCATGAAAGTGTGAACCACTCCGCTAAGGAGTACGTCCTGGGCGACGTTCACACAAACGGCATCGAGTCCGTTTGGAGCCTGCTCAAGCGCAGCATCGTCGGCTCGTTCCACCAATTGAGCGCCAAGCATCTAGACGCCTACCTCTCGGAACTCGAATGGCGGTTCAACAACCGCGAGAACCCATATCTCTTCCGAGACACCGTGAAGGCGCTGCTGAACGCCGAGCAGTTGGAGTACAAGATGCTCGTGGCGGAATAGTCGCCACTGCTTGACAAATGGATCGCCGATCCCAAAGTGCACGATTGGCCCATCCGACCCGTCCTGCATGATCGCCTTAACTTCCAGAAATACTTGCGTAAATCCGAGGCGCATCAGCGTGGGCTTAAATTCCTCATTCTCCAACATCGGGCGATGCTGATTCAAGCCATACTTGGTAAACAGTACTGGGCTGGTTTGCCAGCGACTAATATTCCCCCAGTCATCGCCACAGTCAGGGACGACCTGTTCGCTAAGCGGGTTGGTGTCAATCGTCGCGTGACCACGTGCGCGTACATGTCGCGTACATGTATGGCGTGCACCAACGCGTTGAACACATGAACACGCAACTTGATATATGGCCGTTCGACAGTCGAATTCACATCAATGAAAACGCGTTGCGTGATTTGCATCAAGCCTTGCGGGGCGCGCTTGTCTGACTCGGCAAGGTCTAGCAGCCACTAGTGGCGAAGGGGGCCCATGTAGAACGGTCGTTGCATACGAAGCGCCCCGAACCATTTGGGCCACCGGATATGTCCAATAACGATGACTGCTGTGGTTACTGCGAAAATCCAAATACCAGCGGAGATCATGCACGGAGCCCAGTCCGCGTGTACTGCATCGCTGGGCATAGCGACACCAGCAATGAAGAGGGCGACTGCGATGACAGCGACCGTCGCCCATGCGCCAATTGCCGCCAGCGACCACCTTCGGTAACCCACGCTGGTGCCCTTTCCAAGCACCACGAGTCTATCGAGACTGACTCACGTATACAATCCCGGATTAGTCCTCGATAGCGACGGTGAGACCAAACACCCGTTCCACGCCTGCTTCGAGGAACGCGCGCGCCCCGGCCTCGAGCGTGGTACCGGTAGTTGCGACGTCGACGACGAGCAACATCCGGGAGGGCGGCGCACCCTGAGCGCGTAATCGAGGCGCAAACGCGCCCTCAACGTTCCGCGCCCGCTCGGCTGGCCCCAGCGCGTCCTGCGGCGATGTCGCACGTGAGCGCCGAATCAGGTCGCCGCGCACTGGTACATCGAGGGCCCCCGCCATGGCCTCGGCGATCGCGTAGCCCTGGGTACCTGCGCTTGCGCAGCCTCGAGTGGTACAGCGGTACCCATGCGACCGCCTCGATGCGCCATGCGGGATCGACGGCACCCGCGGCAGCGTGCGCCAGCGGCGGGAGGAGCACCGAGATGCCACGGAACTTCGCCTCCAGGATCGCGAGGCGGGCCGGGCCCTCAAAGTGCAATGCCACGCGGCGCGCCTCGATGAGCGGGGGGAGCGAGGTCGCAGCGCTCGCAGGAAGCGGCCACTCGCGCTTGAAGCGGCGCCCAACAGCAGACACAGCGGGCGCCGTCGGCCCGCGAAAGCACTTCCACGCACGCTGTGTGCAGAGCCGCCCCAAAGTCCGAGCACACCACGCAGCGTTGCGGCAGCAGGAGCTCCGCCAGCTCATGCCGGAGCGCACCACACACCGAGATATGAGCCTGCGCCACGCGTACCCCTCCCCCGTCATTATCCGTTCGTGGTGAGCCGAGCCTGCCCTGAGTATGCCGAAGGGAACCACCCGCTTTCCTCGATAGTCCGCCGTTCGGGCTTGGAGCGGCAACGTCGACGATCGAGAACGCCGATATGGTTCGCTAGGCTCACCACGAACGGATGACGGCGCCCGCCTATACTCGGACTATGCGTGTGAAAGTCAGGCTCTTTGCCGGTCTCAAGGAACTCGCCGGAGGCGACCTCGAGGAGCAGTTCGAGGGCGACACGGTGAGCGTCGCCGAGCTCAGCCACCGGCTGATGGAGTCGAAGCCCGCGCTGAAGCCCTACTTCGAGGTACTCGCGGTCGCGGTCAACGAGGAGTACGTCCTCGACCGCGCGCACCTGCTCCACGACGGCGACGAGGTGGCGCTCATCCAGCCCATCTCCGGTGGCGCACCGGACGCCGAGGCCCCCCCACACTACTTCGTCACGGCGTCACCTCTCGACGTGGCGGGCGTGCGCGCGCTCGTCCTCACTCCCACCAGCGGGGCGGTCGTCGTCTTCGAGGGCGTCGTGCGCGGCCGCCACGAGGGTCACGAGGTGCTGCGGCTGGAGTACGACGCCTACGTGCCAATGGCGGAGAAGGTCCTGCGCCAGGTCGGCGAGGCGATCCTGCGCGACTTCGACGTGCACGACATCGCCATCCACCACCGCACGGGTACGCTCGAGGTTGGCGAGACTTCGCTGCTCATCGCCGTCAGCGCCGAGCACCGCGCCCCCGCCTTCGAGGCCGCGCACGCTACCGTGAACCGCGTGAAGGCCTCGGTGCCAGTCTGGAAACGGGAGCACGGCCCCGACGGCGCCACCTGGCAAGAAGGCGTGCCGCCTCAGCGAGTGGAGTAGGTGCACACACCGCGGAGCGGTCATGTTCCAGTCTGGCGAAATCATCTCCTACCTCGAGATGTGCACCGAAGAGTCCGCGTCACTTCAAGCTGTGATGAACTATCAACTACCATCCGGACGAACGTTAGTCCTGATGAGCCGACGCCCGAATGCCCCCTATACCGACGCGCTGATCGCACGCGACTTCGACGGAGTTATCCACGACATCACCACAGTGAAGCAGCGCCGCGCGCGCCGGGTACACGGCCTCGAGCTCGGGCGCACCGACGTCTGGCGTCCCCACGTCCTCGACCACCTCACAGAGGAACAGCACCAGGATCTCGTGCAGGCCGCTCACACCACGCCGCTGCACGGCCCCCTCGAGGCGGTGCAGGGCGCCATCGAGGGCATCACGGCATGGCGCAGGACCACGACCTATACGTCATCACCGCGCGCAACGACGATGAGATTCCGTTCGCACGCGACAGGCTGCGCGCGCAGGGCGTCCCGCTGCGGCAGATCCGCCACACGCGCCGGCAGTAGTCGAAACTCGACTACTGCCTCGCCCTCGGCATCACGCTGCTACTCGACGACCTGCCCTACGTGCTGCGTGACCTCGATGGCAGCCTCGTCCAGCCGGTGCTCCTCGAGACGCCGTACAACCGCGCGCAGGAGCTACCCGCAGGCACGCAAACCGTGCCGGACTGGCCCGCCTTCATCGACCTCTGCGCCCGTCTTGCGAACAGTCGGGAGCCGCTGGCTGTCTAGACCCCCCGGAGCTACACCCCACCGAGGCGGTAGTCGGGCGCCGTGATCTCGTAGACCACCGAAACATCGAGGTCTGACAGCCGCGAGGCGATGCGGGGCTCCATCGACCCCAGCTCGATGTTGGTGGTGACGATCGTGTGGGCGCGCGCCAGGTGGCGATGGTTGATTAGCTGGTAGAGCTTCTCCTGCGCCCAGGGGCTCGACTGCTGCGCGCCGAGGTCATCGAGCACGAGCAACGGCGCATCGAGGAGCGGCTGGAACACACGGTCGAAGCGTCCTGGCGCGCCGGGCGCGAAGGTGGCACGTAGCTCATCGAGCAGGTCGGGGACGTTGGCGAAACAGACGCGCTCGCCTCGTTCGAGGCGATAGGCCGCGATCGCCGCCGCAAGGTGCGTCTTCCCCGAGCCGTTCTTGCCGACCATCACCAGCCAGCCGTGCGGCGCCTCCGCCCACTCTCTGGCAAGGCGATACGCACCCTCCAGGTTGTCGCGCACCTTACCTCGCAGGCCGCGCCCACCGGGATTGAAGTGCTCGAACGAGAACTCAAGGAGGCGTGCACGCGTCATCGCACCCACGCCGACGAACATCGGCGCCGCCGCCTCCTGCAACACCAGCAGCTGCGACATGCCGGGGTCGCTCAGCCGCGCCGCTAGGCGCGCGTCGAGATCCTGCGGCGAACGCTCGCAGGTGAAGACCGTGGGCAGCGCTGCGTGGAAACGATGTGACACCAGTTGCAGGAACTTCTCGCGCGCCCATGGCGTGTCGGCGAACGCGTCGAGGTCGTCGAGGATGACGAGAGGTGCATTGCGCAGCTGCTCGAGCATTCGCTCGTAGGGCAACTCCGCGTCGTCGCTGTACGAGGCGCGCAGCTGATCGAGAAGATCGGCGACACCGAAGAAAAGCGCGGGTGTACCGCGCTCGATGGCGCGTGTGGCGATCGCCGCAGCGAGGTGGGTCTTGCCGCAGCCGGGCGTGCCAGTGAGCACCAGCCAGCCCTCGGGATGATCGGCGAAGCGCTCGGCGGTCGCGACGGCCTGTTCGTAGCGACGCTGCGCTTCGACGTCGTCGGAGCGCCCGCGACGCAGCATGGTGCCGAACGTCATCCGGCCAAGCGCTCCCAGCCTCGAGTAGCGCAGGAGGCGATCCTGTCGCGCGTGCGTGTCCTCGTTGCGCACGCAGTCGCAGGGAACGGGCTTGCCGAAATCGTGGTCCTCCGGGTGCGCCGTGACGCGGACGAACCGGGCACCCTCGCAGATCGGACAGACCGAGGAGTCCTCGGTACCGCGATCCGCCTCAGGGCCTGTCCCGAGCGCCGTCGAGGGGCCATCCGCGGCGGACCACCCGAGCGTACGGGTCACCCGCCGGTCCCGAGCGAGCTCCGTCCGCCTCTGCTGTGCCTCCAGCAGTTCCTTGAGGGCGTCCATGCCTGTCTCCGTCCCCGTCCGACGTTGATGCCACACCAGCCGAGGTCCGAGAACGTCCCTCGGACTCCCACCCGCGCAGCACGGCCGCCGCATAGTTCCAGTTGCGAGCGCCGCGCAGCGCCGCGATCCGCAGCGCCTCGATGATCCAGTCCTCGGGAAAGCGCTCGCACGCCGAGGCGAGGGCCTCCGCGATCGAGGGCGTCAGTGACCCGATCTCCGCCTCGTAGACACGCGCTGGTGAGGTCGACGGCTCCACATCCGAAGCACGCCCGAGACCTGCAGACGCCACGGGCACATCGAGCGCACCCGACTGCACCGCCGCCAGCGACCGCCGCCCGACATCGCTGTTGATGAAGTACAGCGTGTCGCCATCCTCCAGCGAGCAGGCGAGCAGCACGCCGCGCGCCCGCGCCGCCGCGAGGCCAAAGCGCAACGCCTCGAGCCCACCCGCCAGCTCGAGGCCAGCACGCAACGGCGCCTCGGCCGCGAGTTCGCTCTCGCGCACGGCGCGGAGCCGCCCCCGTCGACGTTGCACGGCATAGAGGGCGTAAAGCGTCACCCGCAGCTCGACAGGATCCGCGATCGTCGGCAGGAGTTCGGTGAAGAGCTGGACCGGCAAAGTGGTTGCTGCCGCGCCCGCGACAAAGCCGGCGAACGGCACGGAGGCGCCGGACGATGCCGGCCTCGATTCTCCGCCCCGCTGGCGCTCACCCATCGACGTCATGCGCAGGGCACTAGAACGCCGCAGGCGGAGAACGCAGCACCAGATCCATGAACGAGGCGGTGCGGTTGCGGAAGCGGACCGTCACGGTGTCGGTGGGACCATTGCGGTGCTTGGCGATGATGATCTGGGCGAGCCCCGTGGGGTGCTGGCCGCCGGGTTGGTCGGGGTGCTGCTCCTGCCACTCCTGGGGCGTGAGGTAGACATCCTCGCGGTAGATGAACATCACCACGTCAGCATCCTGCTCGATAGAACCGGACTCGCGGAGGTCGGACAGCATCGGGATGTGCGGATTGCGGCTCTCCACGGCGCGCGATAGCTGTGCAGCGGCGATGACCGGAACCTTCAGCTCGCGAGCCAGCTCCTTGAGGGAGCGCGTGATACCCGAGATCTCGTTCGCACGCGTATCGATGCGGCCCGCCCCATGCAGCAGCTGCAGGTAGTCGACGATGACAAGGTCGAGGCCGTGGTCGGCCTGCAGTCTGCGGAGTTTGGCGCGGATCTCAGGGACAGTTAGGACGGCGGAGTCATCGATGAAGATCTTGGCCTCGCCGAGGAGGCCAATGGCGTTCATGATGCGCGCCTCCTCGTCCTCCCGGTGCATACCCAGCCGGAGGCGTGTCGCATCGACATCGGCCTCGGCCGACAACAGCCGTGTCGCCATTTGCTCGGCCGACATTTCGAGAGCGAAGAAGGCGACGGTGCCCTTCGACCCGATGGCAGCGTTGCGCGCGAAGTTGAGGAGGAGTGAGGACTTGCCGACGCCGGTACGGGCGGCCAGCACCAGCAGGTCCCCCCGCTTGAAGCCGCCGAGCACAGTGTCGAGGTCCATGAAGCCAGTACGCACCGCGGTGGTGTGCATCGCGTCCGCATCTTCGCCCGGGTCCTCGAGGAACTCCTCGAGCAGGCTGCGCAGACGGCGGAAGTCCCCGGCGGTCTCGGCGGACCGCAGGTCGAGGAGCAGGCTCTCGGCAGCGGAGAGGACCGCACCCGCGTCAGGGCCACCCTGGTAGGCGACGCGGGCAATCTCACCCGCAGCATCGATGAGGCGGCGGTAGAGAGCGTCGCGCGCCACGATACGCGCGTGCGCCTCCGCACCCACTGCAGTGAAGTACTTACCGGCCAGCTCAACGAGGTAGGCCTCGCCACCCGCGGCGTCGAGGCGACCCGCACGTTCGAGTTCATGGGCAACCGTGGCAACAGTCAGGGATTCGCCACGGTCGGCTACGGACTGTGCGGCCTCGTAGGTCCAGCGGTTCTGCTCGCGAAAAAAGTCTTCGGGCTGAACGAGCGCGAGGACATGGGCGTACGCGCCATCGTCGAGGAGTAGCGCCGCGAGCACAGCCTCCTCAGCGCCAATGTCATGCGGGGGGAGTCCGCCCTGCGGGCGCCTCGACGAGTCGTCCCGATCGCGATCGTTGCGAAACCCACCGGACCGGAACGGAGCCGGCCGACCATCGATAACCATGGCGGGCCCGGCTAGGAGTCGGTGGTGTCCTCCCCAGAGGCGTCGTCAGACGCGGCGGGGGCGGACCCATCAGAGACGGAGGATGCGCCCGACTCCGACACACCCGCGGTAACCATCGCGCTGGCACTGGTCGCCGGCTCGTAGACCTCTGGCGGAGCCAGAAGAGCTGCGACGGCTGCCTCGACGCCTTCCGGCGCCTCGGCATCGACAACCACCACCGAGGCGTTCGCCATCACGTTACGTGACAGGCGGACGGACACGGTGTACACACCAACGCTCCGGATCACCTCGGGCAGCAAGATGCGACGTCTGTCCAGTGACTCGCCAAGAATCTCCCCAGCCTTCTCGGCGATATCCGCATTGGTTACGGAACCGTACAGACGTCCTTGCTCGCCCACCCTGACGGCCATTACGAGCGGCTGACTCTCGAGCGTGCCGACCAGCCCTCGAGCCTGCTCGTCCTGGGACTGCTGCCGCTGCTCCTCAATTGCGGCGAGCTGCGCGGCTCGCTGCAGGACTTGCGGCGTTGCCGGAGCGGCGAGGCCGCGCGGCAACAGGAAGTTCCGGGCATATCCATTGGCGACGTTGCGCACCTCGCCCATGGACCCGGACCCCTCAACAGTCTCCAAGAACACGACCTTCACGGCGGAACACCCTCTCAGCGTGTCGGAGCCGGGACGCTGCCTATGGTCGGCGCGTATGCCGGTCCGATCTCGTGGTTACTCACAGGGTTGTCCGAAGTGCTGGCCCGGATATCAACGCCAGACTCTCTTCGGACATCGTACACACTGTTGACTCCGCCGCCAGACCTACAGCGGCCTGTCGAGGCGGAGCGCTCAGCGTACCCGCGACCCCTGCTCGCTGCAACGCACGACGTGTTCTCCAGGGAGTGTCGCGTCACGGTTGCTCAAGTTCGGCCGGCACCGCCCACAACCGCAGGCGAGCCAGGGGCAGTATAGAACTCCCGTTCCAGAAATGTCAAACACTTGTTCTAGTCCGGGGCGCCTCGATCTCCGCGCGCCGTTGGGCTAGGCGCGGCAGGAGCTGCTCCTCCATCTCGTCGCACTCGCCTGCGGCGCAAAGCTGCGCGAGGCGGCCGCTCTCGCGTGGCTCGATGCCCAGGGAGCGCAACGTGACGAACACTCTTGTGCGGCAGTAGTCGGCGTCGTCGTACTGGCGGTAGCCGTTGGGCTGTCGCCCTGGCGAAGGCAGCACCCACTCGGCCTCATAGAAACGGATCGCACTGGGGCGAATCCCTACCATGCGAGCCAGCTCCGAGACATTCATGGCCATCACCATTCCGCCGGGCACCGTCACAGGTGCCTGCTCCGAGGGTAAACGTTCCAGTAACTCGAAGGTCAAGCCACCGGGCGGACGGGCGGAACCAGGAGGCTACTCCGCCTCGGTCCCGGCCAGCAGTTCAGGCAGTGCGCGCTCGTAGACATCGAGCATCGCCGTCACATCGAGGTCCACGGGACCGAGCCGGAAGCGTTCGCCGCCGGCCACGCCGAGGCGCACCGCCGGCACATCCGCCTTTCGGGCCAGCGCAAGCAAAGTCTGCGCGTCGCGCGTGCCGACGACGAACCTCGATGGCGCTTCGCCGAAGAGGGCCCCGTCCAAGCGGGCGCCGAGGTCAACCGTGCTGACCTCGAGGCCAACTTCGCCCGCCATGCAGGACTCCGCCAGCGTGACCGCGAGCCCGCCGTCTGAGCAGTCGTGGGCACTGGTCAGCAGGCCACGCCCGTGGGCGTCGAGAACCAGGCGCTGCGTACGCACCTCGAGGTGCAGGTCGATGACCGGGTGCCCGGCAAGACGGCCAAGCGTCAGGGACTGGTACTCGGAGCCCGCGAGCGTCGAGGCTGGCTGCGCGGCCGCGGCGCCGACGAGCACCACCTCATCACCGGCCTGGAACGCCACCTCGAGGCGGGTGTCGATGTCCTGCAGCACGCCGACCAGCCCGATGGACGGCGTAGGCAGCACGGCCGCCTCGGGCACCTCGTTGTAGAGTGAGGCATTGCCGGAGATGACCGGCGTGCCGAGGGCGCGAGCGGCCTCGGACAGTCCGAGGATGGACTGCTCGATCTGGTAAGCGACGCCCGGCTTCTCGGGATTCCCGAAGTTGAGGCAGTCGGTGATCGCCGCTGGCGTCGCGCCGGTCGCCACCACGTTGCGCGCGGCCTCGGCAACCGCCATCGCCGCGCCCATGCGCGGGTCGAGTGCCACGAACCGTCCGTTGCAGTCGGTCGCGACCGCCACCCCGCGAGATGTGCCCCGGAGCCAGAGCACGGCAGCGTCCCCGCCGGGCTTGACGACCGTGTGGTTGAGGACCTGGTGGTCGTACTGGCGATAGATCCAGCGCCGGCTCGCAATGTTCTCGGAGGCGAGCAACCGCAGTAACGCGGCGTTCGCCTCGGCAGGTGCGAGGTCGGGCACCGCCCCCAGATCCTCGGCCTGAAGCCGGTCAAGCTCGGGCGGTCGCTCCGGTGCCAGCTCGTACTGCGGCGGATCGCTGAGGACGGCGATAGGAATGCGTGCGACGACGGTGTCGCCATCGCGAATGGTGGCGACACCGTCGTCGGTCACGTGCCCGATGACGTCGGCGTGCAACTCCCAGCGGCGAAAGAGCGCCAGCACGTCATCGAGGTGTTCACGCTTCGGGATGACGAGCATGCGCTCCTGGGACTCGGACAGCATGACCTCGTACGGCGTCATGTGGCGCTCGCGCCTCGGTACCAGCGCGACATCGAGGTCGATGCCGGTACCAGCACGGTTCGCCGACTCGACGGCGCTCGAGGTGAGGCCGGCAGCGCCGAGGTCCTGTAAACCCTCGATCCAGTCGCGGTGCTGCTCGGCCAGCTCGACGCAGGCCTCCATCAAGAGCTTCTCCATGAAGGGGTTGCCGACCTGCACGGCCGGGCGACGCTCCGCGGAGTCCTCGTCAAGCTCCACGGAGGCAAAGGTCGCGCCGTGGATGCCGTCGCGTCCCGTGTCCGCGCCGACCAGCACGAGCGGGTTGCCCACGCCTCGTGCCGCAGCCGAGAGGAGATGTTCGAGGCGTCCGACGCCCACACACATCGCGTTGACCAGGGGGTTGCCCGAATAGGCATGGTCCATCTGCACCTCGCCACCGACGGTCGGCACGCCGATGCAGTTGCCGTAGCCACCGATGCCCGCGACCACGCCCTTGAACAGGCGGCGGTTGTGCGGCTCGGACAGCGGACCGAAGCGCAATGAGTCGAGGAGCGCGATCGGCCTCATCCCCATCGCGAAGATGTCGCGGAGGATGCCCCCCACACCGGTCGCCGCGCCCTCGTACGGCTCGATGGCGCTGGGGTGGTTGTGCGACTCCATCTTGAAGACCGCACACCAGCCGTCACCAAGGTCGATCGCGCCCGCGTTCTCCTCGCCAACCTTCGTCAGGACGTAGGGACCGGACGTTGGGAAGTGCTTGAAGAGGGGACGTGTGTGCTTGTAGCCGCAGTGCTCTGACCAGAGGGCGCCCGCCATACCGAGTTCTACGTCGGTAGGCTCGCGGTCTAGCATGTCGAGCAATCGCTCGTACTCGCCGCGCGACATGGCGACCTGCGCAAGCGTGTGGTCGTCGACGGGCACGGCGCTGCTCCTAGAGTGTTACGTCCCTGGCGGCTCGCTGAGCGTCGAGAGTAGCAAGGGCCGCGACGGAGAGCAGTCCCTATTTGAGGGAGAAAGGCGGATAGCGATCGGTGACAAGCAGCGCCATGTAGCCGCCGACGCGGTGACCCCATCGCTCAACTCCGACGACAAAGTCAAAGAGACCACGCGGATAGCGGCCGGTGAACACGATCGCCAACCAGGCGAGCACGACCGCCAGGAACGCGGCGATGCAAAGGAAGATGAGAATCAGGCAGTGCGGGAGCGCGTGCAGCCATTTCACCAGCGGTAGGAAACGGTTGAGCTCGGTGGCATCCGGGTAATCGATCTCGAGATGCACGGCCTACTGTTCGTCGGTCGAGGAATACTCGTCACGCAAGAGCAGCAGGTACGCGGATAGTCGAGCGCCGAAACGCGCCAGTTCTCGGTTGAAGTCGAACCACCACCGGTGGTACTTGCGACGGAACAGCAGCATGAGCACCGTCGGCAGGATCAGCAGGCCGCCGGCGCCACCGCCTGAGGACCGGACGTTGTCGTTGTCCCATCCGACGGAGGACCCTCCGCCGAGAAGCAACACAAAGACGATTCCGATCGGGATGATCCAGATCAGTCGAAGTAGTGTCGATACTCGATACTCGATCGAGTATCGAGTATCGAGTATCGAGTATCTCGGAATAATCGACGTCATAGCACACGTGATACGGCTCAGCATCCGGTGCGATGGCCATCACGGTGCTCCTCTCAACATCCGACGCTGTTGCGCGGCAGTCGAGAGCGTACGCCCTGTGGCGGGACGTATGTCACCAGCTCGGCGGAACATTGAGGAACCCACACGCGACAGTCGCCACCGGAAGGGCGGCGACTGTCGCGTGTGGCTTATCGCCGCAGGTGCGGCAACGAGGAAATTCCGGAACTACTTCCGCTAGCGCGGAGGCGAGCTAGTTCTTGGTTGGAGCGGTGGTAGCCGTCGCCTTCGGCGCGGCAGCGGTCGCAGCAGCGGTGGCCGTCGCCTTCGGGGTAGCCGCCGGCGTGGCGGCCGTCGTTGCCTTGGGAGCTGCGGTGGTAGCCGTAGCCTTTGCCGGCGTCGGCGTCGCCTTGGTAGCCTTATCGCCACAAGCGGCGCCCATTGCCGCACCCGTGACGAGGAGGGCAATGCCCACCTGTGCCCAGCGCTTCGAAACCATTCGATGTTCTCCTTGTGACCCGTTCATCCGGTGTGCGCACCGGCCCGCCACACCAGCGGCATTCCGGCCTGCCAAAGGCTAAGGCGCCGAGCCACTAGCCTCAACTGTCATCACGCGGGAATTGAAGAAAAAATACGTTCGGTCAGGCCGAACGGACTTCTAACGCCGACAACATCGAGCGCCAGATCACGTTTCCGTCCTCGCCGCCGAGTCTGGGATCGCATGCGCGCTCAGGGTGGGGCATCATCCCAAGGACATTTCCGCGCTCGTTCAATACGCCTGCAATGTTTCGTTGCGAGCCGTTTGGGTTCGCCTCCGGCGTGATCGAGCCGTCGGAGTCGCAGTAACGGAACGCGATCCGTCCCGTGTCCTCCAGGCGATCCAGCGTTTGCTGATCGGCGAAGTAGTTCCCCTCGCCGTGAGAAATCGGGATCTTCAAGGCGTGCCCCGCCGAGATGCCCTGCGTGAAGGGCGACGCGTGACTTTCCACGACGAGGTGAACGTCCTGGCAACGGAACTGCAACGAGGCATTGCGCATAAGCACACCGGGGAGCAGGCCCGCCTCACAGAGGATCTGGAAGCCGTTGCAGATGCCGATCACCAGACCACCCGCGACAGCGTGAGCCTGCACCGCTGTCATGATCGGCGAGAAGCGCGCGATCGCGCCGCAGCGCAGGTAGTCGCCGTAGGAAAAGCCGCCTGCGAGCACCACCAGCTCATCCGGCTCGATGTGGGTCTCGCGATGCCAAACGCGCCTCGCCGCGACGCCGACGCGCTCGAGGGAGTAGACGCAGTCCGCGTCGCTCCACGTCCCGGGGAACACCACCACGGCAGCGCGCATAGCCACTCCGATTCACCTGCCTCGATGCAAGGCCAGTATAGCGTGGCAGGCGACCGTCCCCAGACCGTCGGTCCGGCTACGGCGCAGCCGTTGGCGGTGGTGAGCCGGTAGCGGCCACTGTCGAAGGCTCGCGTGCCGACGGCGGCGATGGCAACGGATCCACGCGCCGTGCGTCGAGCTCGCGTAGGGTGGGTTCCGGATATTGCACGCGCGGGTGGTAGACGGCAGAGAGCGAACGGGTGAACGAGTCAGAGACGACGGCGAGGTCGCGCATCGAAATGTCGCACTCGTCTAACTGACCTTCCTCGATTCGCTCACGAACGATCCCGTCGACGATCGCACGAATGCGATCCTCACCACGATCGAGCGTTGCACGCACGGTTGCCTCGCAGGCATCGGCGAGCATGACCACGGCGCTCTCGCGGGTCTGAGGGCGCGGACCGGGATAGCGGAACAGCTCGGGATCGATCTCAGGGTCGGCCTCGGCGGCGCGCCGGTAGAAGAACGTCATCAGCCTGGTCCCGTGATGTTGAGGGATGAAGCGAGCGACGTCGGGTGGCAAGCCCCAGCGGCGGGCTAGCTCGACGCCTGCGGTCACGTGCTGATGAATCACCCGTGTGCTCTGGAGGGGCTCGAGGCCTTCGTGGGGGTTTGAGTCGGAATGCACGTTCTCGATGAAGAACGCTGGCGAGGTGAGCTTGCCGATGTCGTGGTAGTACGCGCCGACGCGCACGAGCAATGCGTCCGCGCCAATGCGGTCCGCGGCACGCTCGGCGAGGTTGCCGACGAGCACGGCATGCTGGAACGTGCCGGGCGCCTCATCCTGCAGTCGACGCAGCAGCGGATGATTGATCTGCGCCAGATCCATGAGTTGCGCCCTGGTGACAATGCCAAATCGAGGACTCAATACCACGAAGAGCGCGGCCGTGACGAACCCCGAGGCGAGTCCCCCCGCGGCAATCGAAACGGCAGCCCACCCCAGCTCGCCGACCGCCCGCTCAGGCGCGAGGAACCAGAACACCGCAACCGAACCGAAAGCAGCCAGCGCTGAACCGGCGCCTGCCCCGAGGAAGCGCACGAGACCCTGCGCGCGGGATGCCAGCAACACACCGACCACCGAACTCGCCGCCGCGGCCACCATCAGCTGTACACCCTCGGCATCACCGAGCGCGCCGTTCTCAGGCGGCAGGAAGCCCGTGAGCACCCCGACGCCGAGGGCCACCGTCGTGGCCACCAGGAGCGCCGCTCCGGCGTCCAGAAGCACTGCCGCGAGCATGGGCGTGGCCGCCAGCGGAACCGCGTAGGCGAGGTGGTAGCCCGAGTCGTCAGGGAGCAAACGCGGGAAGGCAAGTCGAGCGACGAGGAGTGGGAGGGCGACCAAAAACGCCACCAGCACGGGCCGCCGTAGCCCGTCGAGCGCCGGTGCTCCGAGGTTCAGCAGGTACGCTCCCCAGACCGCACCCACGAGTGCACTAAAGAGCACGGCAGCGCCCAGCGTCCAGAAGTTAGGCGCGCTGGAGCGCAGGCCAAGGACATCCAGTCGCTCAACTCCTGCCGCCGTAAGTACCTCGCCAGCAGCGGCGACCACCTCGCCGGCGCGCACGGTGACCGACACGTCCGGCTGCCCGGCTGCGGCTTCGGCGCGCAGGGCGTTGGTACGCCCGCGGTCAACGACGATCGTGGGGACCACCAACGGCGTCAGCAGCTCCGCCAGCGCTCGTGTCTGCTCGACCTCAATGTCGGTGCCCACGGTCGCAGCCAAGCGTTCACGCTGCTCCGGAAGGTCCGCCTCGACGAGGCCGGCCGCCAGTACCCGGAACAGCGAGGAGCGCGCCTGTCCTGCCAGGAACTGCCAGAGTGGCTCAGGCGCGATCGCAAGGAGGGCCGCACTCCGCTCGGACAACCGCCCCTCCGTGATCGCGCCGATTGCTGCCTCACGTGCCGTCGACGCGAGCGTCACATCACGACGCACAACCTCGATGCGCCCGAGCCGGCGGTCGAGTGTCGCGAGCTGCGTCACACGCACGCTGGCGTCCAGGACGCGTACCTCGGGGACGTTGGCTGCCGCTTGATCGCGACGCTCGCGCGTGATCACCTGGGATGTGTAGGACACGGTCAGCGGCGCTCGCAGCTCCGTACTCGTCACCGTGCCGACATCGAGCCGTTGAGCGCCGGAGAAGAACGGATACAGAGCGCCGAAGACGAGCCACGCCACGCCAATGGCGAACAGCGTCGCACGATCACGAGCCGACAGTACGGAGAAGCGCCGGACGCGCGCAACCGGCGGCGAGTTAGTCATCGCACTCGCGACCAGCGGTCAGCCAGCGCCGAGGAGTTCACGCACAATCTCGTTGGCGCGCCGCCCATCGACACCACCACCCAGACGCTGGAGGAGTGGCCGCATGACCTTCCCGATCTCGCCCGGGCCCGTCGCGCCGACCTCGGCGATGACGGCAATGGCGGCGGCGCGAACGTCGTCTTCCGGCACACTCGCGGGCAGGTAGGACTCGATGATTTCGAGTTCGGCCTGCTCCTGCGCCACCAGGTCCGGTCGCTTGCCCTTCGTGTATTCCTCGATCGAGTCACGTCGCTGCTTCGCCTCGCGACGCAGCACACCAAGCACCTCGTCGTCGGATAGATCGTGCTGGGCGGCGATGCGGGCGTTCTTACTAGAGGCGATCACGAGCCGCAACGTATTTCGGCGCAGCGTATCTCCGGAGCGCATGGCCTCTGCGAGCTGGGTGCGAAAAGTCTCTTCGAGCGACATCGCTTATGCGCCTAAACGACCGAGAGCGCGAGGTGCATGCGAAACTCTCTGACGCAAACCCCCGGGTGGGGCCGGTGTTTGATGCAGGCAACTGAGCAGTTAACGACCGAAGCCGCGAGTAGTGCGCTGCTCCTGCCGGCGTTCGGCTTTCCGCATTTTGCGTCTGCGGGCGGCTTCCTTCTTCTTGCGGCGCTCGGACGGCTTCTCGTAGTACTCGTGCCGCCGAGCGTCGGTCAGAACGCCCTCCGCCTGCACGCGCTTGTTAAAGCGCTTCAGTGCGGAGTCGATGGACTCAGATTCGCCAACGTAGATTTCTGTCACAGGCGCCTGCAGTGCCTCCAGTGGCCTCGGCGGGTACTCGAGGCTGAATCGATGAGGAACACAAATCGTAGGTGAGGCTGATCGAGGGCGTCAAACGACTCGATCAGCGGCCCACACCTAGTCCGCCGAGGGCAGCACCTTCGGCTGGAGTTCTTCCATCCCGCGACCATCAATGTTCAGGTTCACATCGGTCGGCTTCTCGCCCGGCTTGATGCAGAGCACCTCGATGTTGGTCTGGTCGTCGCGATAGCGTTTTCCAAGTGCAACAGCCATTTTGGTACCCCCTTAGACCTGTGCGAGCGGCTTGTCGCCGCAGCGCAACTGGCCGTCGCCGCCACGAGTGACGATGAATTCTGCGCCGCAGTCCGGGCAGCGGTAGCGCTTCCCTGTCTCCGTTGGCATGTGCCCCCTCCACCTTCGTACTTAACGAATCTGTCCGCGTGCGTGCGGCGCCAGTGTTCAACTGGCGCTACCACCACAACACGATGCCTGCCTAAGGCTTAGTGTATTTCTCAAACTGCAGCAGGTTCCGAATGTCGTCTTCGGAGAGCCCCTGGGCTTTCCATGACGGCATCGCGGTTCCCGGCCTCCCGTTCGTGATGGCGTCGATGTAGAACTCGTCAGGCTGGGTCAGGCGCGTCGGGTTGAGCGCAGGCCCCACACCACCCTGTCTGGTGGCGCCGTGACAGACAGCGCAGTTGGCCTTGAAGAAGTCGGCCACCGGAAGCCCTTTCACCAAGGGGCCAGACGCCTTCGCCTTTGGCGTCGCCTCGCCCGTCCCGCCCTTCGTCTCCATGCCCTTGGCAACCAGCGGCTGGCGGAGGCGGAACTCGGACGCCGCAACGCCTGCGTACTGCCCGCAGTTGGATTCGGTGAGGCTCAGCGTCGCGACATCCTTGATCTTGACGACGGTCGCATCCTTGTCCTTCGCGTACGCCGCGTCGCGATCGTGGATGGCCGGGAGCACCTCGGTGAAGTGCTCGTTCTGAATCTCGTCGTAGATCTCCCAGGCACCCGGCGTAGTGAGGAGGATCACGAGCTGGTCGATCTTCGTGTCGGAGAGCGGTCCGCCATAGCGCTCGGACCACGTCGGCATCGGCGAGCCGGTGCGGCCGCAGGCGATCGTGTTCTTCAGGAAGGTCCGCAGTTTCTCGGCCTCGCCCGCGGGAGTCGGCTGGAATTGCTCGTCGTGCTCGGGAATGATGAGGAACGCGTCCTGCCGCAATGGCGGAGCGATGGCGCCATCGTCGGTGCCATTACCATCCATGCCGTGACAGCCACGACAGTTGTTTACAAACATCTTCGCGCCGCGGGTGATGTTTCGCTCGAGGATTTCCTCGCGGGCCGAGGCCTGACGGCTGCCCTCGTTGATGGCATAGGCGCCAAGGATGATCACGAGCAGGCCAAGCAGCCCGATCATGGCGTTGACCTGCTTGCTTGTGTTCATCCTGCTGCCTTATCCCTTGCGATCCGCAGAATCCCGGGTAACCGAGCTAACTAGACCTTCTTGGCGCGCGTCGGGTTGTCGGGACCACCGGGAGTGCGCTGCCCGGTCTGGACAGTGATGTTGCCCGCGGCATCGATCTCCACGGCCATGGTGTCCATCGAGCGCGGCGCGGGACCGAAGACTCGGACGCCGGCCTTCGTGTACGTCGAACCGTGACACGGACAGCGGAACCAGCCGTTGTCGTCCTGGAAGGCGAATCCTGGCCGCCAGGGCACTGAGCACCCGAGGTGCGGACACTTCCGCCAGAGAGCAATGATGCCCTCACCACCGCCAGAACCGCCGAGGCGGCTCTCTGCGGGGTCGAGGTTGATCAGCCAGAATTGCCCGATCGGATATTCCTTGGGGTTCCCGCCCTTCACCAGATCGGTCACCTTGCCCGCCGCGACTGGGCCGCCGAAGCCGGTGACGCCTCGCGGGTACAGGAAGTCAAGGAGGATGCCAACCGAGCCGGCGAGTGTAGTGCCGAGGCCAGCCCAGAAATTAAGCAGGATGAAGCGCCGACGGGTGATGTCCGGCAGTCGGCGCGCGGCAGCGGCCGAGGGCAACGTGGCGCCGCCCGCGAGCTGCGTGCGGCGCGTTGCGATCGCCTGCTGCCAGGACCCGCCTGCGCCTTCCGGCTGATTGGTCATCGAGGACCCCCTCGGTCCGTGTCGAAGCGCTCGATCGAGCGGCGTGCTGCGGCGGCCATTAGGTGATCACCGGCGGGTTTTCCCACGGCCAGTAGAGTTCCATGCCCTTGCCGCGGAACGCGGTGCCGACGATGGTGAGCAGGAAGTAGACCGTGATGAACCCTGAGAACTGGAGAATCATGTGGTCGCGACGCGTCTTGGCCCAGCCGATACGCCAGGCGACGATCGAGAGCAGGATCGGCAGCCCGATCATGCACGTCACGGGGATGATCTGCGCCTGGATCAATCCGGCGACGTTGATATCCATCGGCATCGGCTCAGCGGTCAATCCGAGGAGGTCGGTGCGGAACAGGTACTTCCCGAGGTGGATGACGCGAAGGTTCTCGGGGATGAGGTTGTCGTTGATAAACGCCTGAAGCGCACGTGAACTGCGGAACCAGTCGAGGCTCTTCGGCCAGCCACCACTGGCGATCCCGTCGACGACGACATGCTTGCCGAAGATCTTCTCGTACAGAACGACGTGCTTGGCGCCGTCCCAGAGGATGAGGATTGTGGTGCCGACGACACCAACGAGCGAGCCCAGCCAGACCATGCGCCAGGCCCCCGGGGTGGTGGAGAACCACTCGCCCTGACCCTCGGGCGAGCGGTCATAGAACGGAATCGCGCCAATCGCGATAAGCGCCACAGTGGGGACGATCACACCGGCAAGCGCCGGGTCCATGTGCAGCAGCAGCTCCTGGAGGTTCAGGAAGTACCACGGCGCCTTGGAGGGGTTCGGCGTGTTCGCCGGGTTCGCGCGGTCCTGCAGCGGCGCATTGATCGAGATCGACAGGATCGTGAACGTCAGCGTGAACACGACCGCCGAGATGAACTCGATGAAGACAAGGTCCGGCCAGACCAGAAGCTCCTCTTCACGCTGGCGGCGCGCCCGCCCGCGGACGGCCGCGGAGGCAGCGGTTGCGGCATCTGTAGCCACGGCGAACCCCTTCCTACAGCGGCCTGGCGAGTCCGCCGTCACGACGGATGCGCCAGAAGTGGACGGTCATGAACGTGGCCGCCAACAGCGGGAAGCCGATGACGTGAAGGGTGTAGAAGCGAATGAGCGCGGACGCCCCCACCTCGAACCCACCGATGAGCACGAACTGCTGAGGCGGCCCCATGATCGGCGCCGAGCCCACCATGTTCGTACCCACCGTGATCGCCCAGAGGGAAAGCTCATCCCAGGGCAACAGGTAGCCCGTGAAAGAGAGCAGCAGCGTCAGCACCAACAGGATGACGCCCACGATCCAGTTGAACTCACGAGGCGGCTTGTAAGCACCCGTGTAGAACACGCGCATCATGTGCAAGAGCACCATCAGCACCATGCCGTGCGCCATCCATCGATGCAGGTTCCGCATCAGGAAGCCGAATCGCACGTTCGTCTGGATGTCCTGGATGTCCTGGTACGCCCGCTCGATCGAGGGCACGTAATAGAACATCAGCAGCACGCCAGTGATGGTCAATCCGATAAACAGGAAGAACGACAGCCCGCCGAGGCAGAACGTGTGCGTGATCTTCACGTGCGTCCGGTGGATACGCGTCGGGTGGAGGTGGAGGAAGACGTTCGTCGCAATCGCGAGCATCTGGTTTCGAGGGGTATTCGGGTAGCCGGAACGAAAGATGGCCTGCCACAGCACGTTGTGGAAAACCATGTCGTAGACACGGTCGCCGAGACCGCGGCCTTCGGGACGCTCGGATGTGGCCATCTAGGACTCTCCCGCGAACCCTCGCGCTAGCACTGCGCCGCTTGCCATTCACGAACCTCGAACTGTGGGCGCTTAGGACTCCCACCACTTCCCCAGCATGACCATAATGGCCAGACTCGAGAACATCGTGAGCAGCACACCAACCAGCTCCAGGGTCTCGCCAACTTCTCCAAAGAGCATCGTGCTGCCTCCGTCCGTCACACCGCCATACCCACCGCAAGTTACTCGTGCGTCAATCCGCGCCACCGGGGCGTCGCAGGCACGGTGCGACTTTGTGCGGTTTCGCACGGGCGCCCGGATGCTAGCGGCGGCCCAAACCTAGCGTCAAGGAAGCCGCCATTCGAGGTGTCATGTCAGACTCCCGGAGTCCGGACCACCCTCGGAATTCCGCCCCTGCGCAGACGCCAGACCCCGTGCAGGTCCTCCATCGCCGTTTTGACGATGCGTACGCGGGTGTCCTGGTCATCGGTCCACTTCACGGGGACCTCGCGGAGGCGGTAACCGTTCTTCTGGGCAATCAGCAGCAGCTCGGAATCGAAGAACCACTGCGTGTCCTTCACGAGGGGTACGAGTTCCCTCGCGGCCTGGCGAGAGATCGCCTTGAAGCCACACTGTGCGTCCGAGACCCGAAGGCCCGCGGCTACCTTGAGGATGGTGATGTAGGTTCGCGAGATGAATTCGCGTTTCAGTCCCCGGGTGGTCTGGGAGAGTCGATGGAGGCGTGTGCCGTAAGCGAGATCGACCTCACCACGCGCAATCGGGTCGACAAGGGCTGGGATCGCGGAGAGATCGGTCGCAAGATCGACGTCCATATAGGCGCAGACATCGGCCTCAGTGGTGAGCCAAGCGGTCCGCAGGGCGATGCCACGCCCTTTGGTGGGGATATGCAGAGCCACGACGCGACCGGGCAGTTCCTCCTCGAGGCGGCGAGCGATCGCGAGCGTCCCATCGGTCGAAGCGTTATCGGCGACAACGACGCGCCACTGGTGCTCGGGGTGGTCCTCGAACCAACGCAGCACGGTGCGCACGCTCTGCTCGAGCTCACGCTCTTCGTTATAGACGGGCAGGATCATGTCGACGGTGGCCATGCGCCGGATAGTAGGACCACGCCTCGCTACTGGCGCTGGCCTTCGCCGACGAGCCGCTGAAACCCCGCGCCCTAGTGCCGGAAGTGGCGTGCGCCCGTGGTGAGCAACGACACCCCGAGGCGATCCGCGGTGGCTACCGACTCATCGTCACGAATCGAGCCGCCGGTGTGCACCACCGCCGTAACCCCCGCCGCCGCCGAGACCTCGATAGTGTCCGGGAAGGGGATGAGCGCGTCCGAGGCGCAGACGGCACCGCGAGCGCGCTCACCTGCCTGCTCGGCTCCGATGCGGGCGCTCTGCACGCGGTTGGGCTGCCCCGCGCCCATCCCGATCAGCAGGCCGTCCTTCACGTAGACCACGCCGTTCGACTTCACGTGCTTGCAGACCACCCACGCGGTGCGCAGGTCGGCGAGCTCCATCGCCGAGGGCTGGCGCTTGCTCACCACCTCGAAGGCTGTCTCCTCGGAAACGTCGGCACCCTGGACCACGACACCTCCTCGAACAGCGCGGAAGTCAAGACGCGCGCGGTGCGGGTCGCCCAGAGGCGCGGTGAGGATGCGCAGGTCGCGGGACTTCTTCTTGAGGTGCTCAAGCGCCTCGGGATCCGCGTCGGGCACGATCACGATCTCGTAGAACATGCGCACGCCATTGACCGGACTGAGCACGTCACGGAGCGCGGCCGCCAGGCCCATATCGAGCGGCCTGTTGACCGCGACGATCCCGCCGTACGCCGAAACCGAGTCACCCTCGACGAGCGCGCGCTCGAAGAGTTTCGCGAGGCCACCGGACCCTCCCGCTGCGCCGGTCGCGAAGCAGCATGGGTTGGTGTGCTTGATGATCGCCACCGTCGGCTCCGCGAAGTCCGCGACGAGGTTGAAGGCCGCGTCGGCGTCGAGGATGTTGACGAACGACAGAGCCTTGCCATGGTGCTGCACAGCACCGCCGATGCCCTCGGCAAGGGTCGTGACCGAGTCGAGTCGGTAGAAGGCACCACGCTGGTGCGGATTCTCGCCGTACCGCAGCTCCTCGCGACGGGTCATCGCGAGCGTCAGCTCTGGCGGCAGCGGAGCGTCCTCGCCGCGGAGGTACTCCGCGACGAGCGTGTCGTAGCGGGCGACGTGCTGAAACGCCCTGGCCGCCAGCGCGCGTCGCGCGCCGGCATCGAGGCCTCCGCCGCGCAGCGCCTCGAGGACGACCGGGTAGTCCGACGGATCGACGAGCGGGATCACCGACGGGTGATTCTTCGCAGCCGAGCGGATCATCGCCGGGCCGCCGATGTCGATGTTTTCGAGCGCCTCAGCGAAGGTAGCGCCGTCCCGAGTGACGGTCTCGACGAACGGGTAGAGGTTGCCCGCAAACAGGTCGATGGCGTCGAGGCCGTGCGCAGCCACCTCCGCCTCGTCACCGGCGTGGCCACGTCGATAGAGCAGACCGCCGTGGATGCGAGGGTGCAGCGTCTTCACCCGACCCTCCAGCATCTCCGGGCTCCCGGTGAAGTCGGCGACGGCTGTCACCTCGAGGCCCGCCTCGCGCAGGGCACGCTCCGTGCCACCGGTCGCGAGCAGCTCCCAGCCCAGCTCACGGAGGCCACGTGCGAACTCGACGAGACCGGCCTTGTCGTAGGGCGCGAGGATGGCGCGCATCGAGATCCCCTTCGAGAAACTCCGTGCTCAAGTGGTCCCTGGCTCTGTGGCCCTGCAGGTCGACGAGTTAGCGGGGCACACCCTGCACCGAGTACGCGCCCGCGACGCGAGGCACAACAGTACCCACCTGCCAGGCACCCGGGGTCGCCTCGATGACGGCCGCAGCGTCGGACGGCGCAACGGCGACCACGATGCCCACCCCCATGTTGAAGGTGCGGAACATTTCTGCCTCGGCGATGTCGCCAGCCTCCTGGATGATGCGGAAGAGCGCCGGCACCTCCCAGGTCGAGATGTCCACCAGCGCCGCGAGGTGATCTGGGAAGACTCGCCCGAGGTTGCCGGGTAGTCCGCCGCCTGTGATGTGCGCGATGCCGTGCAGGCGCGGCAGGAGCGGCCTCAGCGCCTGCAGGAACGAACCGTGGACCGCGAGCAGCGCGTCGCCGAGCGTGCCGCCCAGTTCCTCGTACACGCGGTCGAGGACAGCGCGATCGCGCTCCTCCCCCAGCCCTTTGCCGACACCCCAGATCTCGCGGACCAGCGAGTAACCGTTGGTCTGGAGCCCGGACGAGGGCAGGGCGATAAGCGTGTCGCCCTCGGCGATGCGCTTGCCGTCGATGGCTGCGTCCCGCTCAACCACGCCGACGATGAAACCCGCGATGTCGTAGTCACCGGCACGATAGACATCGGGCATGTCAGCGGTCTCGCCGCCGACCAGCGCAACACCGTTCTCACGGCAGGCTGCTGCCATGCCGCCCACCACCTCGACGCGCCGCTCCTGCGCGAGCCCGTTCGTCCCCAGGTAGTCGAGGAAGAACAGCGGCTCGGCGCCCGTGGTGAGGATGTCGTTGACGCAGTGATTGACGAGGTCGCGCCCGACCGTGTCGTACCGCCCGAGCGCCGCCGCGAGCTGCAGCTTCGTCCCTACGCCGTCGGCGCTGCTCACGATGACCGGCTGCCGGTACTTCGACACATCGAGGGAGAAGAGCGCCGCGAACGGCCCGACGCCGCCCATGACCTCCGGCCGCGCGGTACTCCGCGCGAGAGCGGCGTAGCGCCGCACCGTCTCCTCCGCTGCGGAAACGTCGACGCCGGCAGCGGCATAGGTCAGACGATCACCCGAGGCGCCGGCAGCAGGCATGAGATTCCTCGTTCGGGGGAGAAGACGGAAGACTGACTCAGGGTATCGCGGGATCGGGCCCCTCGAAAGCCGCTACCGGCCGGGCGGCATCTAGCGCGCGGCGCCGACCTCAAGGCCGTGGCGCTCCCGTTCATCCTGATTCTCGAGCAGGAACTTGTCGAGCTGGAGCGGCACAGGGCTGGGATAGTTACCGCTGAAGCAGGCGGTGCAGAGTTTCTGTTCACCCGCCCCGGTGGCATTCGCCGTGCCTTCAAGCGATAGATAGCCCAGGGAGTCGGCACCGATGTACTCGCGAATCTCCTCGACGGAGCGATGGGCCGCGATCAGCTCCGCCTTGGAGGCCATATCCACACCGTAGAAGCACGGGTGCTCGATGGGCGGCGCCGTGATGCGCATGTGCACCTCGCGCGCGCCGACCTTCCGCAGCATCGCAACCAGTGGGGTCGTCGTGGTGCCGCGCACGATCGTGTCGTCGACGACGATCACGCGCTTGCCCTCCAGCAGCTCGCGCATCGGGTTGAGCTTCATCTGCACACCGCGTTCGCGGATTCGCTGATCGGGCTGGATGAACGTGCGGCCGACGTAGCGGTTCTTGACCAACGCCTCGACGTACGGGATGCCGGACTCGCGCGCGTAACCGATGGCGGCCGCGCTCGCCGACTCCGGCACACCGATGACCATGTCCGCTTCGACGGGGTGCTCGCGAGCGAGCTGCGCCCCCATCTCGATGCGGACGGAGTAGAGCAGATTTCCGCCCAGCCTCGAGTCCAGCCGGGCGAAGTAGATGTACTCGAGCATGCAGAGCGCCGCACGCTGAGGCTCCACCGCGAGCGTTGAGCGCAGGCCGGTCGCGTCGATGCGAACGATCTCGCCGGGCGCGACTTCACGAACGAACTCCGCACCGAGCTGATCGAGGGCGCACGTTTCCGACGCCAACACGTACGCACCGGTGCCATCGTTGAGCCGCCCGATGCAGAGCGGACGAATCCCGTTGGGATCACGAATACCGAACAACGCTTCCGTGGTGAGCATGGTCAGCGAGTACGCGCCGCTCGCGCGCCGCATCATCAATTCGAGGCGTTCCTCCCATGTCTCGCCGGGAGCGTTCGCGGCCAGCGCGGCGAGCACCTCGGAGTCGGTACCGGTATCGAAGCGCACGCCGCGTTCCTCGAGGTCGGCGCGGAGCAGGTCGGCGTTGACGATGTTGCCGTTGTGGGCAATGGCGATCTGGCCGGCGATACCATCCACGATGAACGGCTGCGCGTTGCGCACCACGCTCGAACCGGTCGTCGAGTAGCGCGTGTGGCCGATCGCGGCGAATCCTCTGAGGCCGCTCAGCGCCGCCTCATCAAAGACCTGCGTGACCAGACCCATAGCAGCGTAGTGGTGGATCGTGAAGCCATCGGTGGTGGCGATACCAGCCGACTCCTGCCCCCGATGCTGGATGGCGTGGAGCCCGAAGAAGGTCAGGCGAGCGACTTCCTCGCCGGGCGCGTATACACCGAAGACACCGCACTTCTCGCGAAGCGCATCGGAATCTGGCACCAACGGCGACGCTGAGGTCAGCGCCGAGGCCTCGGAGAGTACTTCCATCCGGCCTTCCAGGAACTGAGGTCCCAGCTGCGAACAGAGTTTAGCACGCGCGGTTGGGTGAATCCCCTAGCGCGAACCCGAACCACCGTCCTCGCGGGCCACCAACTCTTGGTGGTCAATCTTAGTGCAGCGGTCCATCACCACTTCGAGGCCGGCTTCCCGCGCGATTCGTGCCGCGTCCTCGTTGATGATCTCGAGTTGCATCCAGACGGCGCCGGCCCCGGCGGCGATCGCATCCTCGACGACGGGCCCCACGAAATTGGGGCGCCGGAACACATCGACGATATCGACTGGTTCGGGCAGTTCGAGGAGCGAGTCGTATACCGGCAGGCCGAGGATAGGACCGTCCTCGGCTGGATCCACGAGATAGACCGTGTAGCCAGCGCCGAGCAGGTACTCGGCTACCTCGTAAGAGGGGCGCCCGGGGCTCGAGGAGGCACCGACGACAGCGATCGTGCGCGCGGCACTAAGAAGGCGCATCGCATCCCCGCCGGGTGTGGTGGGCATCACTCCTCCGTGCGTGGTCGCGCCACGCGGCGGCCCATGCGGCGCCTCGAGGGGCGAGCAGGCGCGGGCGCCAGAGCGCTCTCTGGCACTTCGAATGAGACAAGCGCGCGCCCGGTCATCTCGGCCAGCGCCGCGCCGAGGCGATTCGCGCGGCCGGCTGCATCCTCGATGAAGGCGTAGGCGCTGGTCACGCTCGCCACATCGAGAACGCGATCGTTGTCCTTCACGATGCGTACGTCGAACTCGACGAAGTCCTGGAGCTGCCCCGAGGACAGGTCCTGATCGAAGTCGGATTGCACCTCGATGCGGGCGATGCGATCGAACGGCACCAGCTCGAAGGTGCCGATGCCAAGGCCAAGAAAGCCCTGATGCCAGCGCGCGGTGCCCTTGCGCCGTTCGACGAGGAACTCGGTCCCGTAGATGTTGTAGACAAACCCCAGCACCGCGGCGGGGCCGACGAGGATCGCGATCACCAGCAACACGACCAGTACCCACATCGGCAGCGAGTTGATGAACGTCGCCATCACCCAGACGGCGCCGCCCGCGATAGCTGCTTGGGCAAGCGGCACCAGGAGCTGGCTACGCCCGGGCCGGATCGAGATGCTGCCGGGCCGGATGACGGCACGTGCGCGCTGCATCGGGATCTGCACGACGTCCGGCATGCTCGCTCCTCAGGAACCTCCTCGCAGTCTAGCGGGCCACTGGCGGTGTCAGTTTGCGAGGCTTTCCGCGCGCAGCCTATCATCGAGACGCGAACGGGGGCCCCTCATGCTACGCGACCTTGTCGAGATTCTGGCCTGCACGGTCTGCCGGGAGCCGCTCGTGCTCGCCGTCACCTCGGAGGACGGCGTCGAGGTGCTTACGGGCACGCTGACCTGCGGCGGTTGTGGCGAGGTGTTTCCGATCGCGGACGGCATCCCGAACCTGTTGCCCCCAGAGCTTCGCGCCGCGATCGAGGCCGAGGCGCGTGGCACCTAGGTGACCATCGAGCGCTCGCGACAACTTGGGCGCCTGCTGATGGCCGCATCGGGCCTGGGGCTGGCGTGTTTCCTCGCCGGCGTCGTGCGTCGTTCGTATCTCGTACTCGCCATTCCTGTCGCGATCGTTGCCGGAGCGGCGGCGGGACTCGGGTTCTGGGTGGGCTACACGATGGCCACGACGCGCTGGGAGCCCGACGACTTCGCCGACCTCGAGGGGCCGGAGTCCCAGGACTCCTACCCGCCGTCGGCCGCTGATGTCGATTACGGCCTCAGTCCCTAGCGCCGGGCGGAGCGCCACCATCCCGGCCCTGCCAGGATCTCGATAGCCGCCCGGTCGGCCTCCGTCAGGGCATCACGCAGCTCCGCGACCGTGCGACCGAGGCGCGGATGCGCCTCGGCGCTGGCGATCTCGGCGAGCGGCAGCAGGACGAACGCGCGCTGGTGCAGGGCCGCGTGCGGCACCTCGAGGTCGGGCTCGCTGAGCTGCACGTCTTCGATGAGCAGGATGTCGACGTCGACAGATCGCGCGCTGTTGCGTGGCGCGCTGAAGTCGCGCCCCGCCGCCGCCTCGATGCGCTTACACAGTTCGAGAAGCTCGTGCGGCCCGAGCGTAGTGAGCCCACTGGCTGCGGCGTTCGCGAAGCGCGCCTGCTCGAGCACGCCCCACGGCGGCGTGTCGTAGACGGACGACACCGCGTCAATGGCGACGCCACCCACAACCAGGCCGTCGAGTGCATCCCGGATGTTCCCGAGACGATCGCCGAGATTCCCGCCGAGCGCGAGCCAGACGCGGGGCACTATGTGCCCTCGTGGGGCGTCCAGCCACGGACGATAGCGTCCGCCATGCGGGCCACATCGGCCATCGCGGGCACATCGTGGACGCGGACGATGTCGACGCCGGAGCGCACCGCGAGGGCAACCGTCGCGGCGGTGCCCCACTCCCGCTCCTCAACCGGCCGGTCGAGCACCAGCCCGAGGGTCGACTTACGCGACGTGCCGAGGAGCAACGGACGTCCGAGGACGCGCAGCTCCTCGAGGCGGCGCAACATCTCGAGGTTCTGGGCCGGTGTCCACCCGAACCCAAAGCCCGGATCGAGGATAAGCCGCGCCCGGTCAAGACCTGCGCGCTCCGCGACCTGCATGCTCTCCTCGAGGCCAGCGCAGACATCCAGAATTACATCACCGCCGAAGTCGCGCCCACGCTGGTTGTGCATGAGCACGGCGGGCTTGCCGAGACGGGCAATCAACGGCGCGAGGGCGGAGTCACCGAGGAGTCCACGCACATCGTTGAGCGCATCGGCGCCCGCCTCGAATGCGCGCTCGGCGACGGCCGCCTTGGACGTGTCGACGGTCACCGGGACGTTCACGGCCGCGCGAACAGCACGCAATACCGGCTCCAGACGCCGCCACTCCTCGTCCGCATCGATCGAGGGGAAGTCGGGGCGAGTCGACTCCGCACCGACATCGAGCAGCGCCGCACCGCCTTCGACCATGCGGGCGGCCTGATCCGCAGCCCGCGCAGCATCGAGCACGCCGTCGCCCGAGAACGAGTCCGTGGTCGCGTTGACGATGCCTATGACGAACGTCCGCCGTCCCCATTCGAAGACGACGCCGCCGATCTCGATAGAGGCAGGGCTGAAGTGAATCACGGGCCGCTACGTCGGGATATGGGTGGTAGTCACCTCTGTGAGGACACGACCCTCCGCGCCGGTCACGGCCGTGCGAATGACCGTGACACGTCGACCGCGACGGACCACACGCGCCTCCGCGCGCAACTCGCCCTCGGGCTGGTTGGCGAGGAGTACCGCGTGGAGATCGATGCTGACCATGAAGCCGGGGAGGCCACCACCGACCCCGTTCACGCGGTTCGCGAGAATCGTGGCGGTGTTGTCGGCGAGCGCCATCAGCACTCCCGCGTGCACCGCGCCGACCGGAGTCTTGTGGTACTCCGCAATCGTCAGGCGCGCGACGGCATGCTCATCGTCAAGTTCGACAGCCTCGATACCGAGGTGGCGACCGAGAGGGCTCGGCTGCGGCAGCTCCGCGGGCGGTAACGCATCAGTCGACAACGTCGATCGCCTCTTCCTCGATGACCCCGTCGGTGCGGATGTGGAATGCGCGGACCGCAGGCGGCTCGTACTTGAGCGCCACCAGGATGTAGTAGGTTTCCGGGAACATCGGCGCGTTCTCGATAGCGCCGGGCGGCCAGAAGGCCATCCGGACATCGGTGGGCGAGGGATACGCTTCCGAGGCGACGTGCGAGTGGTAGATAGCGAACAACGCCTTGCCGCTCTCCTCGCGCTGCCGTTCAAGGCGGAGCATCTGCAGCGGGTTCATCTCGTACCGATACGGGCTGGCGGCGTCGTTCTTGACGCGGTATGCCTCAGTAGCCACGCCATTCAAGGCATGGAGCATCCCGCAGGCCTCGTTCGGCAGATCCTCGCAGGCGTGCGCGACCATCGCCTCGACGACCGCACGCGAGATCCGAGGCACTACCGCGCCCCCAAGAAGCGTCGAGTCACGACCACGCCTCGGTCTCACCGTCATCGATGCAGGCCGAGGAAGTCAGGCGCATCTGGAGGAAGGCTCCACTGGCCGGCGCCTCGACGAGGTGATCCAGCCAGAACGGCCACTCGTCCTCCGGCAGCCGATCGGCGAGATCCGAGAAGGGCAGATGCAGCGAACCGTCGGGGGCAATGCCAACATCGAGGGACCAGCGTCCGGGGACGGTAACGCGCCCCACAGTGCGCGTACGGATGAGCTGGGCACCTTCGACCGCTCGATAGCGATCGAGGACGGCCGGGGAGAAGCGCACGTGGACGCGACCCGGGTCACGAGCGACGAGCGCCCGGTGCAACACCGTCTGCTGAAGTTGATGCACCGAGCGCCCGTCGCCGATCATCGTCTGCAGCACCCTCGCGCCCCTACCTCTCGATCGGAACGTCGATCATGGATCCGTATTCGGTCCACGAACCATCGTAGTTCTTCACATCCGAGAACCCGAGGATGTGCTTGAGCACGAACCAGGTGTGACTGGAGCGCTCGCCGATGCGGCAGTAGGCAATGGTCGGGTCGCCTGTCTTGATACCAGCCCCCTCGTAGAGAGTGCGGAGCTCATCCGGGCTCTTGAAGGTACCGTCCTCGTTAACGGCGCGGGCCCAGGGGATGTTGCGCGCGCCGGGAACATGCCCCGCCCGCTGAGCGGTCTCGCTCATGCCGGGAGGCGCGATGATCTCGCCGTTGAACTCTGCGGGACTGCGCACATCCACGAGTTGGCGGCCGCCGTGACTGGCCACCTCGATGACTTCGTCACGTCGCGCGCGCAGAGCGGGGTTGGCCGGCTCCGCGTGGTAGGCAGCCTTCGCGACGGCCGGACGCGCCGTAGTCGTCGGGCGGCTGTCAGCCAGCCACTTCACTCGACCACCGTCCATAAGCGACACATTTGTGTGCCCGTAGAGCTCGAGCAGCCAGAGCGCGTAGGCGGCGAACCAGTTGTTATTGTCGCCGTAGAGCACGACGTGCGTGTCGTTGGCCACACCCGAGGCGCCCAGGAGCTCCTCGATGGCCCCGCTGGTGAGGATGTCGCGACGTTGCTGGTCCTGAAGTTGTGATGTCCAGTTCCAGGCGAGCGCACCCTCGATGTGGGACTCGTTGTACGCCTCGGTGTCCACGTCCACTTCGACGAGGCGCACGCCGGCGTCATCCTTGTGCTGCGCTACCCAGTCTGCGCTTACCAGTTTGTCGACCATTGACTGACCACCCTCCCCTTTGATGTCGCTAACCCGGGCGTGTGGATGTTAGTGCTTCGAGCGACTCGCAAGTCAACGATACATTGAAGCTGAGCCGTCACCACCAGAGCTTGTCGGCAACGTCCTCCTCGATGTTCGTGTAGTCCGTCGTCCAGAGGTGGGACGACAGATACTTCCAGCCGCCGTCGGCAAGGAGACAGACTACATGGCCTTCATCGAGGCGTTCCGCGAGGCGCTGAGCTGCCCGAACGACCGCGCCACCAGAAATGCCGGCGAAGATCCCCGTGAGCTGCGTCAGTTCCTTGGTCACCCGGAATGACGTGGCGGAGTCGACGACGATGCGCCCGTCGAGAACTGATTCGTCGAGGACGGGCGGGATATAGCCCTCCTCCAGGCTGCGCAGGCCCTGCACCTGGTCCCCCGGATGGGGCGCCGCAGCGATGATCCGGATATCGCCTCGGTACTCCTTCAGCCGGCGGCCGGTACCGGTGAGGGTACCGCCGGTACCGAGGCCCGCGACGAAATGAGTCACCTGCGGCAGGTCCGCGATGATCTCCGGCGCCGTGGAGTGGTAGTGCGCCCCGGGGTTCTGCGGATTCTCGTACTGGAACGGCATGAACCAGTCCGGGTGTTGCGCCGCCACGTCGCGGGCCATCGCCACCGAGCCGTTCGTGCCGAGGGTGCCGGGCGAGTAGATGATCTCCGCTCCGAAGGCCTCGAGCAGTTCGACGCGCTCGGGACTCACGGCGTCCGGCATGACGACCTTGACCGGATAACCCTTGAGGCGCCCGACGAGGGCGAGCGCGATGCCAGTGTTGCCCGATGTCGGCTCGAGGATCGTCTGGCCGGGCTGCAGACGCCCGGAGCGCTCCGCGTCCTCGATCATGAACTTGGCGATCCGGTCCTTGACCGAGCCGGTTGGGTTCTGCCCCTCAAGCTTGGCGTAGAGACGCACCGCGGGATTGGGCGACATCGCGGAAATCTCAACGAGCGGAGTGTTGCCCACCATGTCGAGGAGGCTACGGTAGAGCACGCGGTGACCTCGACGCGACTCAGGCGCCGCCGGCGAGCGCGGGGAGGATCGAGACCTCGTCGCCATCGCTCAACTCGGTGTCTGCGCCCTTGAGGAAGCGGATGTCCTCGTCATTGAGGTAGATGTTCACAAAGCGATGCAGCTCGCCGCTCTCGCTGGCGATCTGCTCGCGGAAGCCGGGGTACCGACTATCGATGTTGGTGATCAGCTCGGCGATCGTGCGCCCGTCGCTGGTGAACACCTTCTGGTTGTCTACCACCTTCTGAATTACCGAGGTGACAAGCACTTTGACCGGCACCGGCAGTCCTTCCACATTCGCTTCGTCCGGGTGCACGCGAATGAGCATCCGGACGGCGCACCGGCAGCCCCGCGGGCGTGCCGGCGATCACGTCGAGTCGCTGAACTAGTCGCCGGCCGCCTCGACCATCAGGGGAGGCGTACCACAGAACTGGTCGTAGTCGATGAGCTCGCTAATGGTCACGTGCTCGCCGCACAGCGGGCAAGCCGGATCGCGGCGAATCTTCATCGTTCGGAACTCCATCGTAAGCGCATCGACGAGGAGCAGCCGCCCGACCAGCGGCTCGCCAATATCGAGGATCTGCTTGAAGACCTCGGTGGCCTGGATGGAGCCGATGATTCCCGTGATCGCGCCCAGCACGCCAGCCTCGGCGCACGACGGCACTAGGCCCGGGGGAGGCGGAGCCGGGTAGAGGCAGCGGTAGCAGCCGCTACCCGGCTTGTAGACCGTGGCCTGCCCGTCGAAGAGGAGAATCGAGCCATCGATGAGCGGCTTCCCAAGGAGGTAGCACGCGTCATTAACGAGGTAGCGCGTGGCGAAGTTGTCCGCGCCGTTCACGACGAAGTCGTAGTCCTTGATGATCTCCACCGCGTTGTCGGAGGTCAGGGGCATCTCGTGCAAGCGCACGTCTACACCCGGGTTGTAGGCGGCGAGCGTCTCCTGCGCCGAAAGCGCCTTGCGCTTGCCGACGTCGCCAGTCTGATGGAGGAGCTGGCGCTGGAGGTTCGAGAGATCGACCGTGTCGAACTCGACGATCCCGACCGTGCCGACGCCCGCGAGTGCGAGGTAGATGGCAACCGGCGAGCCGAGACCGCCCGCGCCGACGATCAGTACCTTCGCGGCCTTGAGCTTGCGCTGACCGACTGGGCCCACCTGTCCCATGATAATGTGCCGTGAGTAGCGCATAACTTCATCGGCGGAGAGCGCCGTGGAGACTGGACCGTCCGCCCCACCGGCGATGGAGGGGATGACAGCAACCTGGTCGCCATCCTGAAGGACAGTCTCGACGCCTGACAGGTCGTGGATCTCCTGGTTGTTCACGTAGATATTGATGTGCCGCGGCACCCGGTGGTCACCGTCGTACACCAGCATGTCGAAGCCCGGGTACTGCGCGTTCACGGCATCCAGAACATCGCTGACGCACGTGCCCTCAACGGTCACGTACTCGCGGTTGGCCGTCAGGCGCCGGAAGGGCGATGGGATATAGACGCTCACCGCCATGCAGGTGTCCTCCTCGTTGCTCCGCCTGATGGCGGTTCATTACGTCGACTGCGCCGGCTCAATTGTGCCAAGTCACGCCCGCTCGCGCTCGTCAGAGCGCCACGCTGAGATAACGCTCGCCGGTGTCCGGGAGGATCGTGACGACTCGCTTGCCGGCGCCGAGTTGCTGCGCCACTTTCATCGCCGCCCAAACGTTGGCGCCGGACGAAATACCGACCAGCAGCCCTTCTTCGCGGCTGAGTCGCTTCATCATCGCGAACGCGTCTTCGTCCTTCACACCGATGACCTCATCGTAGATCTCGGTATTGAGCACACCCGGAACGAAGGATGCGCCGATGCCCTGGATGCCGTGGATGCCGGCGCGCCCGCCCTGGAGCACCGGAGCCAGTGCGGGCTCGACGGCGACAATGCGGACTGCAAGGCCTGCGGCGCGCAGCACCTCCCCGACCCCGGTAATCGTGCCGCCGGTGCCGACGCCGGCAACGAACGCATCGAGGTGGCCTCCGGTGGCTTCGAGGATCTCCGGCCCCGTCGTCCGGCGATGCACCTCCGGATTAGCGGGGTTGTCAAACTGCTGAAGCATGAAGTAGCCACGCCGGCGGACGAGTTCGTTGGCGGCATAAACCGCGCCAGGCATGCCCTCGATGGCCGGGGTGAGCACCAGGTCGGCGCCAAGTCGCTCGAGTAGGCGGCGGCGTTCGACGCTCATGTCCTCGGGCATAGTCAGTGTTAGCTTGTAGCCGCGGCGCGCCGCCACCAGCGCGAGGCCGATACCCGTGTTCCCGGAAGTAGGCTCCACTAGGGAATCACCGGGCTTGATTTGCCCGTCGCGTTCTGCCGCATCGATCATGCTCAGCGCGATGCGATCCTTCACGGACCCGCCGGGGTTGACCGACTCCAGCTTGCCGAGGATCTCGGCCGCGCCTGCGGGCACCACGCTATGCAGTCGCACCATTGGGGTGTGACCAATCAGATCGAGAACGGAGTCCGCGATCAGCGGCCTGCCGCCGACCGTTGCCTCGTGCACGTGTGCCTTCCTTTCGAGTGCACCCAGGCCCCGGGGAACTCGATTCAGCTGTGCTTAGATCACGTAGCTCGTCGCGTCCGACCGGATGCGTTCACGCTCGCGCTCGGCAAGATCGGCAATCGACACCGCCTGGAGCCTGCGTCGCGTCTCCTCGTAAATGTCGCGCCAGACCCACTGCTGGCCGCACAGCACCGTGTGCTCGTCGGTGGTCTCCTCGAGACAGGCAAGCGGCGCCAGCGACCCTTCAAGACTCTCGAGTGCATGCAACAGGCAGATCTCCTGTGCCGGGCGCGACAGCTCGTGCCCACCGCCAGGCCCTCGAGTGCTTCGCACGAACCCGTCGCGGCGCAATTGCGCCAGCAGGTGGTCAAGGTACGATTCTGGCACATGCTGCCGGCGTGCGATCTCGGAGCGCTGTACCGGTCCCTCACCGCCGTAGATGGCGAGATCGATCAACGCGCGCACGCCGTAATCGCCCTTGGTGCTGAGTCTCATCACCGTGACACCGCCGCCGGAGCTGACTCGAATGACTCGTCAAACTATTGTCGACTAACTTAGTCGAGTATAGCACCATGTACCTCGGATACCCCGGGCCAACGGCAGCAACGTGACTTTGTGACAAAATTCACAGAAGCCAGTACACTAACCGCGCGCGGCGCTGTCGACCAGTGAGGCGCGAAGGGGCGGGCAAGCTATGTACCTCGGACAATCTATTGAGATCTCCGCACCACCGGAGCGTGTCTGGAAGATCTTCGCAGGCGTGGAACGCTGGCACGAGTGGACCGCATCGATCACGAGCGTCACGCGTCTCGATAGCGGCTCATTCGGTGTCGGCAGTCGTGCGCTGGTCCTGCAGCCTCAGCTGCGACCGGCCACATTCGAGGTCACCGAGTTCAACCCGATGCACAATTTCAAGTGGCGGACCTCCAACGGGGGCATCTCAGCCCTTGCGAATCACGTCGTCGAGCCGACGGCCGGCGGGACGCGGCTCACGATCTCGATCGACTTTAATGGTCTCCCCCCTCCTGCTCATCAGCTGGTTCGTACGTCGACTCACGAACAAGTACTTCATTCTGGAGACCGAATGAGCAAAGCGTCGGACCGAAACGGAAACAGCCTAGGCTCCCGAACGGCTCCGATGCTCCACAAGACTGCGGAGCGCTGGCAGTGAGGGATCGCGGAGATCGGCAAAGGCGGCCAGGAGACTCTGGCTCGCGATCTCCGCAGTCGTCGGACCGGTGTTCTCGATACGCGAATTAGGCGGGATCGAACGTGCGGCGCCGGTGATGAAGCAGGTCACGGCCGCCGCGGAGTCGATGGCAACGACCTCCTCGGGCCACCACTCCGACCTCGAGGAGCGCGCATGAAAGCCCTCGGTCAACCGGACGCCAAAGGGCGTGGCAACGGGGCCAAGCGGGTAAGCCTTGCACACGCCCTCGACGCGGTCCCAGTTCGGATCCGTCGATGCACGAGCGAGTGCGTCACGGACGCCGCGCGCGACTTCGAGTGCGCCGGCGATCTCTGTGACTACGGCGTCCACTTCTGCGCGAGAAGCAGGCGACGGCGGGGGCGAGGCGACGGGCACCTCGGGAGCGGGAGACGGTCCGCGACTACAGGAAGTGAGCAGCAACACGAACCCAGTCGCGAGCCCAAAGGCGCGGTGGCGTCGCAGGCCCGTTCCGCCGTTCGCCAGCGCATTCACGTTGCTCGTTGGCTCCCATCAAGATCCATCTCGATCTCAGCCAGTCGACCACGGCCGCGGATTAGCCTCCAGCGACTGCCGGAACGATCGAAACCTCATCGCCGGACTTGAGGCTGCTCTTCAAGCCCTGGAGGAAGCGCACGTCTTCACCGTTGATGTAGACGTTTACGAAGCGCCGCAGCTCCCCACTGTCATCGCAGAGACGCTCGCGCATCCCAGGAAAGTCGGCTTCGAGGGTGGTGACCAGATCGGCGAGCGAGGACACCTCGGCGATCACCGTGTCGCGATCGAGGGTGAGCGCCCGAAGCGGAGTGGGGATCTTCACGGTAACGGGCACTGCAACAGTCCTTCCGAGTAGAGCGATACGAAGCTGACTGGCTTAACCGCCCTCGACGACATCGCCGGCGAGTGGATCGACGCGCACGCCGAGCTCCTGCGCCCAAGCGAGGCCGCGGTCGATCTCGGCAAGCTCACCTTCGAGTTCGAGGATGACCCAGCCGACGTTCTCGTCCACGTCCGCCATGCGGATGTTGGTGACAATTTCGAAATTACGGCCCAGCCGGTAGATCACGGGCTGCGTGATGAGGTTGGGCTCGAAGGTGAAACGAACGCGCTTCTTTACCATGCCTAGACTCCTGCGCCCACGGACGTGCGTGCCTGGCGCCGGGCGAACGCCTCATCAAAGGCGGCCGTGTGCGCCGGAATCCGGATGGGCTCGTCCATCGAGTCGATGACCGCCTCAACCGTCTTGAGGCCAGCGCCCGTGATGAACGCCACCGTCTCCTCGTTATGGTCGATCGCACCGCTTGCCACGAGCTTCTTGAGACAGGCGACCGTTACGCCACCGGCGGTCTCGGCAAAGATGCCCTCGGTCTCTGCAAGCAGGTAGATGCCCGCGACGATCTCCTCGTCGGTGGCCATCTCCGCGTTGCCGTTGGTTTCTTCCATCACCTTCAGAGCGTAGTACCCATCGGCCGGATTGCCGATCGCGAGCGAGCGGGCGATGGTGTTCGGTTTCTGCGGCACGAAGTTGAACGTGTCGTTCTGGAACGCCGTGGTAATGGGCGAGCAGCCGCTGGCCTGCGCGCCGGACATCCTCGTGTGCGGCTCATCGATGAGGCCCACCTTGTGGAACTCCTGAAAGCCTTTCCAGATCTTGGTGAAGAGAGAGCCCGAGGCCATCGGCGCGACCACACGTTGCGGCGCGCGCCACCCCAGCTGCTCCGCAACCTCGAAGGCCAGCGTGCGAGAGCCTTCGGCATAATAGGGGCGGACGTTGATGTTCACGAATGCCCAGTTGTGATCGGCGGCCAGCTCGGTGCAGAGCCGGTTTACGTCGTCGTATGACCCTTCGATCATCACGAGGATGGGGCGGTAGACCGCGCTGCCCACGACCTTGCCCTGCTCTAGATCGTCCGGGATGAAGACGTAGGCGTCCATGCCCGCCGCGGCCGCGTGGGCCGAAACGGAATTCGCGAGGTTACCCGTACTGGCGCAGGCCATCGCGTCAAAGCCGAACTGTCGCGCCCGCGCGATCGCAACCGAAACGACTCGATCTTTGAACGACCATGTTGGGTTCACGGTGTCGTTCTTCAGCCAGAGCTTCTTGAGACCGACCGCCTTCGCGAGGCGTGGCGCCTCGACGAGGGGCGTGTAGCCCGTCCCGATATCAACCTTGTAGGCCGGATCGCACGGGAGCAGATCTGCGTAGCGCCAGAGCGTGGTCGGGCCGGCGGTGATGCTGTCGCGGGAGATCGAGGCGCGAATCGCGTCGTAGTCGTAGGCGACCTCGAGCGGTCCGAAGCAGAACTCGCACGAGAAGATCGGCGCGAGGCTGTACTCGCGGCCACACTCCCTGCAGCGAAGAGCGCGTTCGAAAGACATGAGCGGAACTCCTAGTCACGTCCCCTCGGGGACGGCGATGTGAGGCTGGCTGCGCTGGTGCGACTCGCTGAGCGAACAGTGGGGGAGCCCGATCCTCAGCCCTCGGGTGAGGGCCGCGGTCGGGCTAACGCATAGCCATAGGGCGCAGAGGCACGGCGTGCGGGCGGCACAGGTGAGGTGGTGAAGTCATGAGAGCCATGCGGCTGGTCGCCTTCCGTTCATCTTCCCCGACTCGCAACTGCGAGATCGGGTCGGATTTGGCACCGTGTCCGCCCCGGCGAAGGGCGTCCGGTTGCCGTGGCTTCGTTGGGCCGTAACCCTCAGCCACTCTGGATGAACCGCGCCGTGTAGCGCGAGTACGTACACGCTATGGTCGAGGCTGCGAGCCTGTCAATCCGAGGCCGTGCTAACGGCCCGCGAAGGCCCTGCGCACCGCCTCGACGTCCACCGGAGCCTGTGTTACCACCCGCCCATCGACCTCGATCACGGGGATCTCGAAGAGCCAGCGTCGCTCGAGCTCCGGGTCCGAGTGGATATCGACCTCGCGAAACACGAATGGCGTACTCACTGCCAACAGCTGAAGGCCGCGGCGGGCTTCGGCGCAGAGGTGACAGCCCGGCGCGCCGTACAGGACCACTTCGTGGGCGGTGCCGCCAACCATCGACGTTATAGGTCGCCACCGCGGCGGCCTCGCTGGTTGCGCGGGGTGGTCGCCACCCGCACGCGGGCGACGGCTGGCGTCGACGGTGGCGGCGCTGCGTCCTCGACGGGTCGCGGATGGTCCCAGAACCACCAGGCGAATGGCAACGAGCCCACGATCACCACGAGCGAGATGAATTGAGGCATGTCAAGGCCAAACGCCGCGCTGGTGGAGTCGACCCGCAGGAAGGACACCGCAAACCTGATCGCGGAGTACAGATCGAGAAACACGCAGAACGTGAATCCGGGGCGGTCGCGGAAGCGGTTGAACACGGGGAACATCAGAGCGAGCAGCACGAGCGCCACCAGCATCTCGTAGGTCGTCGCGGGGTGATGCGGGCCAACGGCGATCGAGTGAGCGAAGGCGGGGGAATTGCGATTCGTGTAGATCACGCCCCACGGTAGGCTAGTGGCCTTCGCGAGGTGCTCCCCGTTGATCAGGTCGCCGATGCGACCGACCGCCAAGCCAAGGACCAGGCCAAACGCGGCGATGTCGAGGCCACAGCGAATGCCGTAGTGACGCCATGCGGCAAACCCGAGGCCCCCGAAGACACCGCCGAGCACCGCGCCCCAGACCGAGATACCGCCTTCGTTGATCGCAAGCACCTCGAGAGGTGCGGCGCTGAAGAACGCCCAGTGCTCGGCGACGTAGAGCAGTCGAGCTCCGAGAATCCCGCAGGGCACCCCGACGAGGGCGATCGAGTACGCGTCGTCTTCGCTGAAGCCGGTCTTCTTTGCCACGTACAGCGCGATCTGCACACCCGCGAGGATACCGACGGCGGTGAAGACACCGTGCCAGGCCAGGACCAGACCGCCGAGGTTGGCGACGACCGGATCCCACGGGATGGTGATGAACAGGAAGGTCACGCTACCTCCGCATATCGAGGGGGTTCGGCATCGTGCCTGCGCCGTTCTCAACAGACCGCCCCATAGTAGCCGTCAGTGCTTCGCGCCGAAGAGCTGGCCGTACAGGCCTCGGACAACGTCTGGAGGCAGTCCGGCACCGAGGAAGGAGTCGCCGATGCGGACCTCGGCGTGGAGGTGCAGCTCGGTGCCCGGGGCCGTGATGAACTCGGGTGTGCCGGACTCCCCGACTCCGCCGAGCACATCGCCAGCTTGCACACGCACTCCGACTCTGATGCCGCTCGCGATGCTGCTGAGGTGGCAACACCTCGTGACCACGCCGCCACCGTGGTCGATCCACACCTGGCGGCCGCGATAGATATCGAGGGTGACCGGGTCTGAGAATCCCTGCTTCGCGGTCAGCGCCGCGAGGTCCTGCACCTGCTGCGCCGTGATGTCTCTGTAGTCGAGATCGGCGCGCACGACGGTCCCGTCGAGCATCGACAGCACCTGCGTGCCACGCTCGACGTGCGCGCAGGACGAACCGGGGTAGAAGTCGAGTCCCTCGTGCACGCCGTTGCGGTATGTCCGAGGAGCGTTCGGCATCAACGCGTCGGACTGCGGCAGGCAGGTCCCCGCGATCGGCCAGGCGAACGGCCTCGGGATGCGTGAGTCTAGGGTCGGGCCCGTCTGGTCAGGCGTCGCGGTTACGGTCGCGAGCGCCGAAGTTGAGGGCAGCACCACCGGGGTGCGTACCCGCACCTGCGTCGGCGCAGGTGCGGGTACGTCGCCGCCCCCGCTACACGCGAACAGGAGCGCGGTCGCAAGGAACAGCAGAACACCGCGAAAGACCTTCACACAATGAGCATGGGCGCGGCCGTCGTGAGCGTCAAAGCCCCACGACGCCCGAGACCTCCCCCTAGGCGCGCGGCCGGCCGCGCAGCCGCGCCGCTGCGGCAGCGGTCGCGTGCGCGCGCTGAGCCCACGGATCACTCTCGAGCGCCTCGAGGGCTTCCTCAGGACCGTAGCGATGCCGTAGCGCCGCGCGGATGAGGCGGTCCGTCAGCGCAAGGTTCTTCGGCAGAACGGGACCATGGAGGTAGGTGCCGATGGCCTCGCGGTAGACCGCGCCCTCCGAGGAGTCATCGTCGTTGTTGCCGTGACCGAAGAGCACGCGGGCGAATGGGCGAGCCTGCGCGCCCAGATACGTGCGTCCCCCGTGGTTCTCGAAGCCCACGAGTTCACCAACATCCTCAAGGGCCGCAACAGCGAGCACATCGCCAATACAGCGCTCCCACCCCTGAGGCGGAGCGACCGTCGTGACATCGAAGATGCCGATGCCGGGCAACTCCTCGCCCTCCGCGGTCCGATACGAGTGACCGAACAGCTGGAAGCCACCGCAAACGGCGAGGACGGCCGTGCCTTCCTCGACCCAGCTGCGCAGGCGCGGTCCGCGCGCCACGAGGTCGGCAGCGACACGCCGTTGCTCAGCGTCCTGCCCTCCGCCGATGAGAATCAGATCGGCGTCCTCGGGTAGCGGGTCGCCGAGGCCAACGTTCGTTACCTCAATCGCGACGTCGTGCACAGCAGCGCGGGCACGGAGCGCAATGAGGTTGCCTCGGTCGGCGTAGACGTCCATCACCTCGGGGTAGAGCACCAGGATCCGGAGCGCGCGTTCATCGGAGGTCGCGGTCATCGCGCACCCTCTGGCAACCGAGCCTCCCAGTAGTGACCGGCGCCCGACCGCGCGGCCAGCACCTCGCGCACCTCGATCATGGCGGTGTACGTCGCCACCACATCAAGACGCGCTCCCTCAGGTATGCGATCCAGCGCAGCGTCGAGCGCCATCGAGACAGGCGTCGTCACGTTCTGCGGATCGAGCCCCCCGAGGTGCAGGCGCAACGCGAAGTCGTCAGCCCTCGAACCGCCGACGACCAGCGTATCGACCCGCCCGGCCAGCACCTCGATATCGGCGTCATAGATCCAGGACACGTCGCGGCCATCCTGGATGTCGTCGTTGAGCAGCCAGAGGAGGTGCAGCTGGCGCTTCGCGGCAGTCAGCGTGCGCACCGTCTCGTTGAGACCGGCGGGATTCTTGGCGAGGAGGACGCGTACCTCACGACCGCGGATCTGAAAGCGCTCCTGCCGCCCGAAGGCCGGGCCCGCGCTCGCCAGCGCCGCAACAGTCGCCGCTGGCGGTAGCCGGAGGGCGAAGGCAGCAGCCGCACTCGCGAGTGCGTTGTAGATCGAGTGCAGTCCGGCGAGCGGCAAGGCGAGAGCGAGCGTGCCCTGCGGCGTCACGAGGTCAAAGCGCGCGCCGTCCTCCTCTAGGTGCACATTGCGTGCCGACACGGTCAGAGCAGGCCGCGCACGTGAGCAATTCGAGCAGCACCACATGCCCACGTGTCCGATGTAGCGGGCGGTGTAGTTGAAGCCAGCGCCACATCGACAGAAGCGGGCGTCGGCGGCGTGCTCGGCAGCCGGCAGCGCGGCAGAGAGGTCGTCGATGCCGAAGAAGACGACATCGCCGCGAGCGACCTCGGCGAGCTGGGCTACCGACGGGTCGTCGGCGTTGAGTACGAGCGTCGGCCCTCCGCCTTCAGCCTCGAGGGCGTGCCACCAGCCTCGGGCGACCGAGTCGACCTCGCCATAGCGATCGAGCTGATCGCGGAAGAGGTTGAGGAAGACCGCGACACGCGGATGGATCCGAGGCAACAGCGCGACGACAGCCGCCTCATCGACCTCAAGCACGGCGGCGCGTCGGGCGGTTCTGGGCAACTCACCAGACTCGGACGCCGCTTCGACAAGAGCGCCGAGAAGCCCGCGTTCGAGGTTGGAACCCGAGGGGTTGGCGATGACCTCGATGCCAGCAGCGCGCACGGCCGCGACGAGCAGGTGGGAAGTGGTGGTCTTGCCGTTCGTGCCCGTCACGAGCACCGTGCCGCGCTCGAAGCCGCCGAGCGCCTCGACGAGATCAGGCGCGATCCGGCCGGCTACGAGGCCCGGCAGCGCCGTCCCGCCTCCGCGTCCGAACTTCCTCGAGGCGACGCCCGCGAGCTGGCCTGCCAGCAGCGCGAGCCGCTGCCGAGGGCCGGTGGCCCGACCGCCGGAGGCGCGAAATGCATCGAGAAGGAACAACAACACGGCTCTATTCTCGCACGGCCACCTCGAAAGGCCGATGACGACGACCGGTAGCCTTGCGAACGCATGCGAACGCCGTACTCTGCGCGGGTGACACACACGGATTGCGGAGGGGTGCGATGACGACGGCGAACGTAGATACGAGCAATTGGAAGAAGACGCCGGACGGCATCGCGATCCCGCCTCCGAGTCCGGAGGATGTGCTCTACGAGTCGCGCGGCGACATCGGCTGGATCACCCTCAACCGGCCCGTGGTCCTCAACGCCATGAACAAGAGCCTCCAGCGGGCGCTGGGTAAGGCGCTGGACGCCGCCGAGGCGGACACCGAGGCCAAGGCGTTCGTGCTCATCGGCGCCGGACGTGCGTTCTCCGCGGGCGGCGACCTGTGGTCTGCGCTGTACCCGGATGACGAGCCCGCCCCAAACGGCGACGAACTCAAGATGCGCATCTTCAACTTCAACCGCCCGTTCGTCGCGGCGGTGCGAGGCGCGGCGGTCGGCCAGGGCTTCGAGATGGCGTGCGTTTGCGACCTCACCATCGCGTCTGACACGGCACGGATGGGCGAGATCCAGATTCGCCACGGCTTCGGCCCCCCGCTGCTGATCACCCCGTACGTCGTAGGCCTCAAACACGCGAAGGAGATCCTCCTCCTGGGCGAAACGCTGACCGCGGACGACGCCTACCGGATGGGCGTCGTGAACAAGGTGGTGCCGGACGCCGAGCTTGAGGCCGCAGCCGAGGTGATGGCGCGAAAGCTGGCCGCCCTGCCCCAGAACACGATGCGCCTCAACAAGGCGTTGGTGAACCGCGTCTACCGACTCGCGAATATGGAAGAGGGTCTCGACTTCCGGTCCGATCCCACCCTCGCGGACCTGTTCTCAGGTCGTGACGCGGTCGCGCAAGAGCGCCACCGCCTGCGTGAGGAGCAGGGCTGGGACGCCTTCAAGAGCGAGCGCGACAAGGGCTACGGCTAACCTCGGACTGCCGAGTCACGCACGACAAACACGCAGAAGCGGCTCCCCGGGGAGCCGCTTCTGCGTGGGTCGGACACGGTACCGTCGAGGCTAGACACGCGCCCACGTCACACGATCGTCGCCCTCGATGCGGCGCACGCGCTCCTCGTCCTGGAGGAGCTGGAGGTGTGAGAGCGTCTCGCCAAGCGCCGAGCGCTTCATGAAGAGGTTGAAGTCCTCGAAGGGCCCGGTGTTCCAGGCGACGCGCATCGAGATCTCACGAGCCGTGATCGGTACCCCATCGCCAACCGCGGAGAGCACCTCCTCGAGGCGCCCGTCGTGGTGGTGCAGCAGCACATTGCACCGATGCGGCAGGTCGCTGATCGTGAACTCGTGCGCCGGCAACGCGAGCTTCGGCTCAAAGTCCGCGACCCTGCTGAGCGAGTTGCGGAAATCGGAGAGCGGGCTGGTCCCCTCCTGGTCGGCGTGCAGCGAAACGTTGGGCGAGATGTACGGCAGCACGTGGTCGCCCGTGAACATCACGCGCTCGCCACGCTCGAACATGCAGAGGTGGCCGGGAGTGTGACCTGGCGTCCACACCGCCTGGAAGGACCAGCGATCGAACTCGAAGGTGTCGCCGTCGTGGAGCTTGATGTTCGGCTCGATGAAGCGCCCCAGGGGCGGCATCGAGCCCTCATTGCGCGGAACGGCCGCGGTGGTGTTCGAGGGCGCCTCGGCGCCCGCCTGCACTCGGGGTGAGCCGGGACCGAGGGCGCCCTGGCGGTGCGCCTCCTCGATCTCCGCGACGGGCAGGCCGTGACGGACGAGCCACTTGTCGGAGAGGAGGGTCCAGCCGGCGTTATCGATCCAGCGGTCGACGACCCACTGCCACTCACGTTCGAGCATGACGACGTCGCAGTCGGGGCTCTGCTCGCGAATCCACGGCGTCATCCCGTAGTGATCCGGGTGCGCGTGCGAGATCATGATTCGACGGATGTCGGAGGGTTGCCGGCCCAGCTTCGCCAGCTCCGCGGTCAGCGCGGCCGTCGCCTCGGGCGTGCCGAACCCTGCATCGAAGAGACCGACGCCGTCGTCGCACTCGAAGATGTAGGCGAGGACGTAAGGCAGGGCAGGCGTCGGAAATGGAGTCTTGACCTGATGCAGACCGCGGACAATCTCCACCGCGCACCCCCCTCGAAGCGTGCGGCGACGTGAGGCCGCGGCGGGATTCTACGTTGGACGCGCGAGGAGCGCGCGCCCTCGACAAGTCGAGGGCGCGCTGACTGGTCTGGTTAGGTGGTACCGGGCCCCTTGGGTGCCGCGTCAGAAGCACCGGCTGCCGGCGGCGTCTTGTCGGCGCCCTTGGCCTCGGAACGGAACTCTCGGATACCGCGACCGAGCGCGCCACCGAGATCGGCGACCCTGGATGCACCAAAGATCAGGGCGAGGATCGCGAAGATGATGAGAAGCTCTTGCCAGCCCAGACTACCGAGCATCGTAAATGTCCTTCCCGGCATCGACTCCATCGTAGCACCCGGACCAGACCGCCACTCGAGGAGCCAGCGCGGTCCCGAAGGGAAACGAACCTGCCGCCTCCTCGCATTCGGCTGCTACTCGATGGTGACCAAACCGGTCATACCCGAATCGAGGTGGGGTTCGAATGTGCAGATCACCACGTAGGTGCCCGGAGCCAGCCCGCGGGTGTCCCAGTCCCACTCGGTCGGCGCACCTTGCTGGAACGGCAGGGCGGGCGACGCAGTCACGCGACGCGCTGGGGCGGTGAGAATACGATTCGCCCCCAGCGTGCCCTCAATGCCGCCCATGAAAGCCCGGCTGATGTTCACAATACGCGTACCGGGCGTGTAAATCGCGACCTGGTGGGATTGCGCGCGGATGTTGAAGCGCACCGAGTCGCCAGCGCGGACGGTGACCTCCTTCGGCACCATCACGTCTGCCTCGGGACAACGCCCACCGGGGCAGGTGTCCGGGCCGCCGAAATCGACGAACGCGAGCGGCGGCGAGATCACAGCCGCGCCCTTAGAAGGCGGGAGCGGAGTAGGCGGGTGCGGAGTAGGCGTGAGCGGCGGCGGCACCACGGTCGCGCCCGCCTTGGCCTTGGGGGTCGGGGCAGGCGTGGCGCCGGGCTTCGGCAGAACCACTACTCGACCGTTGCCGGTGTCGGAGATGAACACGTTACCGAGGTTATCGACCGCGACCGCCCGCGGACCATTGAGGTGCAGGGCGTCGCTGCCGCTCTCGCAGGGCACGCCAAACAGCGGTACACCCTCACCAAAGCGCTCCTGGTACCAGATCACGTGGTTCGAATCGACAACGAGTGCGGGATCGAGGCCGTTCACCTGGGGCAGCACCGCGACGTCTCGAGGCATTTCTGGCGCCGATCGCGGCTGGCCGTCGGCGCCCGTGCAAGTCGAGTACGTGGTTTCCCACGATTGGTAGATGCCGCTCAGGACCGCCCGGATCTGGTCCGCTGGCCGGCGCCATGGTGCTCTCGCCAAAGGTGTTGCATACAGCAAGCGCGCATCGTCGCCAGAGCTATCGATGCCAAGCACGCGCAAGCCCTCGATCCAGGGCCGGAGCGTCGTCATATCGGACTCAAGGCGGAAGACCCCTGCGGGTTCGGTGGAGGACAGGTAAATCGCACCAAGATCGGTGACCGAGATCGCCTGCACATCGGCGGCCCAGTTCAACGAGGAGGCTGACGCGGCAACCGTCCAGGCATTCGCGCTGACAGCCCGCCGGAACAGACGCCACTCCAGCGGGCCGTCGTAGACGAGCGCATACAGGGTGCCGTCGGCGATGACATCGATGTCGGCGATACGTGAGCCGCCCAGGTCACGAATCCCCTCGACCGACTGGTTGGAGACGGCGCCTTTGAGGTCGACTTTCTTGAGCTGCAACGCGCGGGTCGCCACATAGGCGACACCATCACGAGCCGACAGGAACGACGGCTGCTCGACCTTCGCCATCACGGCCTTGCCGAGCGAGAGCGTTGGAGTGGGCGGCGGCTGGGTAGGCGGAGGAGTGGGCTCGGACGGCGCAGCAGGCGCGCCGGGCGCGGCCAGAGGCGTCGTGCTCAGTTCGGTGCGCTGTGAAATGATCTTGCCGTCTTCGCCGACGATCAGGACGAATGTCCGCTCTGTTGCCGGCGCTGCCGCGGCGGTCCCGGTCTCCCCGGGTGCGGGCGACCTTGACCCCACGACCGCAAGGCCGAGTCGCTGAGTCGGATTGATGATCGCAACGGCCAGCCCGGCACAAATAGCACCCACGAGGATGCCCGAGAAAAACCAGCGCCAAGCGTTGTCCACAATGAGCCCCCGTTGGTAAGACGCGCGTCCATGCGCCGACGCCCGCCGTTACGTCGGGTCTTGGTTGGACTTTACGCAGTGATAACGAGGGTGTCCACCCGCGACGCACTGCCTGCGGTCGGTGAAAACCCTGAAATTCAGAGCCAATACATGGCCCACGACGGCGTTAGGCTCAGGACGCGACCCGGAGGAGATGCCGTCCCAGTCGCGCAAGTGAGTCCAGATTATGGACGGGCATGAAATCGTCGCAGTGCGGCAGCGCCGCCGCCATCCCGCGAGTCAGCGGCTCATAGCCCTCCTGGCCCAGCAGCGGATTCAGCCAGATCACTCGCCGCGCCCGCCGGTGGAGAACCGCCATCTCGCTTCCGAGGCGGCTCGGATCGCCTCGATCCCAGCCATCCGACAACACAACGACGATTGTATTGCGGTGGACTCGCTCGCGGGCGAACCGACGATTGAAGTCCGCGATCGAGGCGCCGATCTGAGTGCCGCCGCTCCACGCCTCGACGCGCTGCTGGAGGAGACGCAGCGCTTCCTCGAACGAGCGCAGGCGGAGCATCGGAGTCACCTCGTAGAGCCTCGTCGAGAACACGAAGGTGGAGACGCCGCGCAGCTCCTGTTGGAGGCCGTACACGAACTGCACAAGGAACTCCGTGTACACATCCATCGAGCCGCTCACATCAGCGAGCAGCACCACATCGGTGCGCCGTAAGGTGCGCCTGCGATGAGTAAGCTCGCGGATCTCGCCACCAGAGCGCGCGGCGCGCCTGAGCGAGCGGCGCAGATCGATACCGTGACCACGTCGATGTGCCAGAGCCCGCCGCGACACCGCCGTACTGAGCTGGTGCGCGATGATCCGAATCAGCTGTCGCACGCGGCGCAAGTCATCCCCGTGCAGCGAAGAGAAGTCGCGGCTACTGAGCAGGTCCGCGTCGCTGTACGAACGCGGCTGACCGTGCGGGATCGATTTCGATTCCCCACCGTAGAGGTCGCCCGACATCGCCCGCCGCTCCTGGCGCGCGGCAGGGCCGTCGAGGGGCCGGGAGCCTGCGGCGGTGGCGGGCGTGGGGAGGACGGCCGCCGTTGGGGCGACGAGGGACCAGAACACCGCGAAGAGCGCCTCGAACAGCGGACGCTGGCCCACATCCGAGAGCAGTGTGCTGGCGAGGGCGGCCTGGACATCGTCGCGGCGCGCGACATCGATGACCTCCAGAGCACGTGTGGCATCCAGCGTGCGACCGACGGTTACCTCGATGCCGCTGGCGCGGAGCAGGCGAGCGAAAGCGACCACGTTCTCGGTCAGCGTGCCGCGACGCTCGCCGGGCGCCAACGCGAGGAATTCCGCCAGCGCTCGCCCGTCCGCGACCAGCGCGGCGGGATCGGTCGGGGCATTCATCCCGAGGAACGGGCTAGAGGGCACGCTCGCTCATCTGGTCCAGCACGGTCACCAGGTTCTCGGAGCGGAACCGCTCGATGTCGTCGTGATACTTGAAGATGCAGCCGAGGGTCTCCGCAACAGTGTGCTCGTCGAGTTCATCGCGGTGCAGGGCAACCAGCGCCATACCCCAGTCGAGCGTCTCCGCGACACCTGGCCGCTTGTAGAAATCCTGATCACGCAAGAGCTGCATGAAACCGCAGACCTGCGTCGCGAGATGCTCGTTGATACCCGGCACGCGGGCCCGCAGGATCTCGTACTCGCGCTCGAAGGCGGGGTACGACAGCCAGAGGTAGAGACAGCGCCGCTTGAGCGCGTCGTGCAGCTCGCGCGTGCGATTGCTGGTGAGGATCACGAACGGCCGACGCACGGCACGGAGCGTCCCAAGCTCTGGAACCGTGATCTGGAAGTCGGAGAGCACCTCCAGGAGGAACGCCTCGAACTCCTCGTCGGCGCGATCAACTTCATCGATGAGGAGTACCGGCGGCACCTCATCCTCGGCAAGGATAGCGTCGAGGAGCGGGCGGTGCACGAGGTACTCCTGCGAGAAGAGTTCGCGCTCAAAAGCAGCGCGGGCACCCTGCCCTTCGCCCTCCAGGCGGTGTTCGGCCTCGGCCAGGCGAATGTGGAGCAGCTGGCGCTGGTAGTTCCACTCGTAGAGCGCCTGCGAGGCATCGAGGCCCTCATAGCACTGGAGACGGATGAGCCTCGAACCGCGGGCGGCCGCGAGCGCCTTCGCCAGCTCCGTCTTGCCGACGCCTGCTTCGCCCTCCAGAAGCAGCGGCTTCTCGAGTTCCTGCGCCAGGAAGACCGTCGTTGCCAGTTCACGGTCGGCGAGGTAGCCTGCGCCGCGCAGGGCGTCGGCTACACCTTCGATAGAAGTAAACCGAGGTGAGGCAGATGCGTTCGCGGCGGTCACCGGTAACGGCTAGCCGGAGACGCGTTCGATGAAGATGCGCATGACGCCGCCGCAGATCTTGTCATCGCCGTCGACGGGCTGCGTGAGATCGACGGTCATGAACCGCGGCTGGCCGTCGCGCATGGTCTCCATGGCGTCCTGCCAGACCTCCGCCTCGCCACACCCGCCACCAATGGTGCCAATAAACGACCCGTCCGGGCGCAGGAGGAGGCGGGCGCCCGCTTTGCGAGGTGTGGAGCCGAGGGTCTCGGCAACCGTCGCGAGCACGCGCGGCTCACCCGTCAACTGGGCAGCGCGGATTTCGGCGAAGAGGTCTCGAGACATAGATCCTCCGACACGCTGACCAGACTGAAGTACAATCGCTCACAATTGTAGCCGCGATGGTGCAGGCGTGAACGACGTACTCGTCTCGAAGATCTTCGGAATCCGGAGCGTCGATGAGAGATCCAGCGCGCCGCCCGCGGCGTAACTTCCTTAGAGGGAACTGGCAGGGCGGCGACGCTCAACAGGCGGCCGAGCCAGAAAAGCACAAAGGCCGATTGCTCGGCCTCCGCGCCCCAGAGGGAACTGGCAAGTTCGAAGCGGTTATTAACCGCACAACAACAGTAGCAGGGCCGTAAAGCCCTGCTACTCGGGTTTTCCCCTGAACTCGTTAACTTCTGGTTCCAAGTCGGACTCACGGCGATGATCGCTCAGTCGGTGAGCCGCGCGCGCCGCCCGACCATGCGTTCGCCCGAACCACCTCGGCGCTCCATGATCACCTCGGCCAGAATCGAAACCGCGATCTCCTCAGGCGTTTCAGCTCCGATATCGATGCCGATCGGCGTGTGCACCGCATCGAGCACGCAGACATCGATGCCCTCGTCACGGAGGTGCTGAAGCACCGTCTGAGTGCGCCGCCGGCTTCCGATCATCCCCACGTAAGCAGCGCCGCGCCCGACGACGTGCCTGAGCGCCAGCTCGTCCATCTGGTGGCCGCGCGAGACCAGCACGATGTAGTCGGACGGCCCGATGTCGAACGCATCGAGGGCGGCGGCGGTGTCTGTAGCGAAGACGTGCTCGGCCATGGGAAAGCGCTCGCGGTTCGCGAACTCCTCACGATCATCGAACACGGAAACTGCCATCCCGCACAACTCCCCGAGAGTCGCCAGTGCGAGCCCCACGTGCCCGCCACCCACCACGAGAAGCCGCGCCGGCGCCTCGAACAGCTCGGCCATCACTGTGCCCGCACCATCGGCCGCCTGCGAGAGACGGTTCGCCAGTGAGCCGTCCACGGAGATCCAGAGCGTCTGCACGTTCACGCGCGGGAGCGTCGTCAGTTGCTCGAGCGCCGCTGCGGCAATCGGATCGTCGAGTTCGGGGGTGATCGAACCCAGCCGCGAACCATCGCGCCGGATGAGCAACTTGGCACCAACGGGCAGCACCGCGTCACCGGCGCTCGTGACTGTTGCGACAGCCACGGGCGGACCACCCTCGAGGGCGGCCTGCACCGCCTCCGTGAGCTGGAGCGCATCCGTCTGGCTCTTCGACTGGTTCGTCACGCCGCAATCATAGCCCGCGCGCCCCTGCGGCGAGGCTCAAGAGGCGTCCCCCGCGACACCCTCTGGCGGCAGGTCTTCGATACGCGCCTCGTCGACCGCGCGCAGGAACTCGATGCGTACGAGATGCTACTCGAGGCGCAGGGGAGCGGCCGCGACCACACACCAGCAGGCGAGGACGAGCGCGACACGGTCATCGAAGCGCCGATCCTGGGCAGCGCGTCGGGGATGAAGTCGATGGGGATTATCCAGTAGATGAAAGCCGCGAGCTGGAGATACCGCACCAGCGGCGGAACCTGAGGATCCTTGGCAAGCCAGACGCCGAGGCGGCCGCGCTGTGGGTAGGACAGCGGCTCAATGCGCCGGAGCACATCGCGGACTGCAGGCCGCCGTTCTGCGGCCATGCCCAGCGCTGCCAGCGCGACGGCAGTGGCGACCAGCAGAATCAGCACGATCAATACTGGCAACGCGGCTCCTCCGTGCCCGCCATCATAGGCGGCCGCCACCGCGATAAGCGTCGCGGTGCTTCGGTGGAGGAGCCCCGACGCATCCTAGTGTTCGCCGACCTGCCGGCACGGGTCCCGGGGGTTAATCGACGCTGATCTCACCTGCACCGCGCGAGGCCGCTCGTACCTCCGCCTGTGCGAGGTGCTCCGCGAGGAGCGCGGGCGGCATCAGCCGCATCATGAGCCATAGCGCCAGGACGACGATCGCCACGTCGTCCAGCTGCCCGAGGAACGGGATAAAGTCCGGCACGATGTCGAACGGCAGCAGCAGGTAGGCGACAAGTAGCCACGGAATCACGCGCACGGCAAGAGGCAGGCGCCCGTCGAGGACGAGCGCCCGAACGAAACCGACCTTCTGTCGATTCGGGAGCCGCCTCAGGCGCCCGAACACCTCGCGCACTGCGGGATCGCGTACGGCCGCGAGGCCCAGCGCGGTAATGACGACCAGCGCACCGAGGAAGATCGCGAGCACAGCCGGTAGCCAGCCCGGGATGGTCACCCTCGATCAGAGGTTGAAGAGGATGTTGACGACGTCGCCGTCCTGCACGATGTATGTCTTCCCCTCGACGTGCAGCCGGCCGCGCTTCTTCAGCTCGGCGAGCGAACCGGCCTGGACAAGCTCGTCCCAGCGGGCGACCTCGGCGCGAATGAAGCCCTTCTCCAGATCCGAGTGGATCTTGCCAGCAGCCTCGGGCGCGGACGAACCACGACGGACGGTCCAGGCGCGGCACTCGTCCTCACCTGCGGTGAGGAAGGACTGGAGCTCGAGGAGCGCATAGGCCTCGCGGATGGCGCGGTCGAGCGGAGACACCTCGGGGAGTCCGAGGTCGCGGCGAAACTCGAGGGCGTCGGCGGGCTCCATGGTGGCGAGTTCGGCCTCGATCCTGGCGCACAGCGCGACCACGGCGACCCCGGCGCCGCCGTGCCTCGAAGCGAAGTCGCGCTCGATGGCCTCAGCGTCTGCCAGCTGCGACTCGCCGATGTTGACGACCAACAGCACCGGTCGCCGGGTGACGAACTGGTAGGCCGACAACGCCTTCGACTCCTCCTCGGTGAGAGCAACCGAGCGCACTGCCTCGCCGCTTTCAAGCGCGGTCTTGAGACGCTCCATCAGCGCACGGTCGCGATCGAGGGGCGCGCGGTCGGCGGCACGCACGGAGCGCATCTCCGCCTCGATGCGTGTGAGACGCCGCTCGATCAATGCGAGGTCAGCGAAGGTCAACTCGAGGTTGAGCGCCTCGGCATCGCGATTCGGGTCGACGGACTGCTCGGGGTGTGGAACCGAGTCGTCCTCGAACGCGCGCACGACGTGAACCATGGCGTCCATACCCGCGAGCTCCGCGAGGTACTTCGCGGCCGGACCCTCGGCGCCGAAGCCGGACACCGGATAGTCGACGAACCGCACCTCGGCATAGGTGGTCTTCTTCGGGCTGTAGAGCACCGCGAGGGCATCAACCCTCGCGTCTGGCACCCGCACGACGCCAACGTTGGGCTCGCTCTTGCTCGAATAGGCGCCAACAGCGGCGGTGCCGCGCGTCATCGCGTTGAAGAGCGAAGTCTTCCCGCTGCGTGCCAGCCCGATGATGCCGATATCGACCATGGCCTCAGTGTCGGGTTCGACCGCGAGGCGCGCAATCGAAGTCGAGCGTCTCGCTCAGCCGATGCGCTCGAGCGCGATGACCGGAATCTGGCGCGTGGTGCGCGTCTGGTACTCGCCGAACTGCGGGAAGTTCGTGGCCTGCGCGGCGTAGACGCGATCCCGCTCCGGCCCGTCGAGGACCACCGCACGGGCCTCGAAGCGCCCCGCGCCGACTTCGACGGTGACGGTCGGGTTTGCCACGAGGTTGTGGTACCAGGCCGGGCTCTCCGGGGCGCCACCCTTCGAGGCGAAGACGAACAGCCGGTCGCCCTCGGTGCGGGACATCAGCGGGGTGGTGTGCTGGCGGCCGGTCTTCGCGCCTGTGGTCGTCAGCAGCACCAGCGGGCGGCCCTCCCAAACACCACCGGCTTTACCGCCGTTGGCGCGGAACTCCTCGATGACGGCGCGGTTGCGCTCGTTGGAGGTAGTCGTGTTGGTAGTCATGTCAGGTCCTTTCGCGGGCGAGTCGATGTGGATCAGCGCCAGTCCCAGCGCACTTCGGGAGCGCGCCGAGCGCCCTCCTTCGCAGGCGCGTCGGGCACTGCGTAGCCAAGGTTCACGTAGGCGACGATCCGGTCGTGCGACGCCAGTCCGAGGTAGTTCCTGGCGCCTTCGTAGAGCGCCATTGCGTCGGTGCTGAGGTGCGCGATCAGGCCATCCGCATGCGCGGCGAGCAGGAGGTTCTGCACCGCCATCGAGCAGGAGGCGTAGTCCTCTAGGTCGCGGACTGCGTCCTCGTGGTTACCGAGCTGCGTGACGATGAGGATCACGGGCGCACGCAACAACTTGGAACGCGCAGAGCGCTGTGCGCCCTCGGGGCGGCCTTCGGCCTCGAGCCACGCGGCGACCGAGTCCGCCATCGCCTCGCGACCTGCACCGGCAAGCACATGGAAGCGCCAGGGCTCGGTGAGCTTGTGGTTCGGCGCCCAGATCGCGGCATCGATGAGCCGCTCGATCACCTCGCGAGGCGGGCATTCGGGAGCGAAGCGTTCAAGGTCGCGGCGCGTACGAATCGCTGTATACACATCCATGGGGCACTCCCGTCGTCGTCACCGCATTCGACCGTATCAGCCCTCGAAACCCAGTGCCTGCCGGCCGAACGGGCAGGCATCGAGCAGGGGGCAGGCGCCGCAGAGCGGGTTGGTACGACGGCAGACCTGCTGGCCGTGTCGCACGATCAGCGCGTGCCACTCATTGAGACGCTCGACATCGGGCCCAATCACCCCAAGGAGGAAGCTCCGGTACACCTCGTAGCGCCGCTCGCCGGGTGCGAGGTCGAGACGCTCGAACAGGCGGTAGGCGTAGGCGTCAACGACGAACGTCGGCAGGCGCCCCGCGTACAACGTCATCGCGTCCGCGGTCTCCTGTCCAACACCCCAGATCTCGAGGAGGCGCGCGCGCACCTCGTCGGCGTCACCCTCCAGGAGCGCGTCAATGGAGCCGTCGTACTTCTCGACGAGCACACGGCAGAACTCCTGGACCTTGCGCGCCTTCACGTTGAAGTAGCCGGACGGCCGCACGAGGTCGGCGATAACATCCTGCGGCAGCTCGAGGATCGCCTCAGCCGGCCAGGCGCCGCCGGCACGCAGGTTCTCGAGGGCTTTCGCCGCGGACTTCCAGGCGGTGTTCTGGGTCAGGATCGCGCCGAGGCAGATCTCGAAACGTCCGTCCTCGTCGGCGTGCGGCCACCACTGCTGTGGGCCGTGAGCTTCGAGGAGCGCGCGGTAGACCGAGTCGAGTCGCTCCGTCCGGGGCGGGCTCAGGACAGGCGAGCGTGTCGGGGCCGGTTGCGCCGGGCGCGGTGCAAGAAGCGTCTCACGATCTCCGTCTCGAAGTCGCCTGCCCCACCTCGACGCCACTCAGCCCTGTGCCCACCTGGGGATCGAGGACTTTGGAACCGCGTCATAGAAGGCGATGTACGGCTTCACGTCGAGCACCGGCGTGCCGTCGATCAGGTCCAGGTCCTCGACCTCGAGCGCGACGCCCTCGATCTTGCGCAGGCGGCAGACGGTGACCGAAATAGGATTCGGCCGCGCGCCGCCGCGGAGCGCAAGTGCGCCCTGAAGAGGCAGACGCTCGTCGCCGGACGGGTACGCCTGGCGTCGCTCGCGGAGGTCCGAGGGAATCTCGTGAAGCCAGCCGATCACCATCACGTGGGAGTAGTCCGCGAGTCCCAGGAGCGCGCCATCGAGATCGGGCCGCAGCTCAAGGCGGCTCCGCACGCCTCGCCAGTCCCGGCGCGCCGCGTCGCGTTCGCCGTTTCGCACGTAGCCGATAGGCGCGACGGGGATGGGGGCAGATTCGAAATCAGGGGCCATGCGACCGATTCTACGGCGGTTCGGAGCGACTCGCAGAAGGCCCCTGAGGCCTGCATCGGCTATCATAAGTGAGTGATTATTGAGCGATCGCTCAGCACCTCGAACAATTCTTCGCTGCCGCTGCTTTTTCCCCGGAACGCTCGCCAGTCGCGCCTTGGCGCGGCGGCTGGCGACGTGGGACGAGGTTCGGTGCGACCTCGAGGACGAGCCGTGGCGGGGCCAGCGGCAGCTACGAACGACCAGCGGATGGGACTCGGATGACCACGACCTCACGCAGCAGCTCGAAGACCAACGGCAACACGGACTCCGCCTACAACGCGTCCAGCATCCAGGTCCTCGAAGGCCTAGAGGCGGTCCGCCGCCGGCCCGGCATGTACATCGGCTCCACCGATGAGCGCGGGCTGCACCACCTCGTCTACGAGATCGTCGACAACGCCATCGATGAAGCCATGGCCGGGTACTGTGACCGCATCGACGTCACCATCGAGCCGGACGGTCACGTCTCCGTCAGCGACAACGGCCGCGGCATCCCCGTGGACCGCCACGAGAAGACCGGCCTGTCCGCCCTGGAGACCGTGCTGACCGTGCTGCACGCCGGAGGCAAGTTTGGCGGCGGCGGCTACAAGGTGTCGGGCGGCCTGCACGGCGTGGGCGCCTCGGTGGTCAATGCGCTGTCCGCGGAGCTTGAGGCGAACGTTGCCATCGGCGGCAAGCTGTACCGCCAGTCGTACGTGATCGGTAAGGCGGACGGCCCGGTGACCGAGGTCAAGGGCGCGAAACCCGAGCGCAACGGCACCACGATTCGCTTCCTGCCCGACGCCAGCGTGTTCGAGTCACTGAACTATGACTTCTCGACGCTCACCAGCCGCTTCCGCGAAATGGCCTACCTCACCAAGGGCGTCTGGATTCACTTCCTCGACCTCCGTGACGACGGCAACGAGGTGAACTTCTACTTCGACTCCGGCGTCGAGGCGTTTGTGCGGCACATCAACCGCGAGAAGGGCGCGCTGCACGCGCCCGTGTATGTCCTCGAAGAGCGCGACGGCGTGCTGGTCGAGGTGGCGCTGCAGTACAACGCTGGCTTCTCGGAGTCGGTGTACTCGTTCGCGAACACGATCAAGACCATCGACGGCGGCAGCCACCTGACCGGCTTCCGCACCGCGCTGACCCGCGCGCTCAACGACTACGGCCGCAAGGCCAAGCTCCTCAAGGAGAACGACCCGAACCTCAGCGGCGACGACGTGCGCGAGGGCCTGTCTGCCGTCATCAGCGTGAAGATCGGCGAGCCCCAGTTCGAGGGCCAGACGAAGACACGCCTCGGTAACCCCGAGGTGAAGAGCGTCGTGGAATCGGTCGTCGCGAGCCGGCTTATCCAGTTCCTCGAGGAGAACCCCGGGGAAGGTCGCAAGATCCTCGAGAAGGCGCTGACCGCCTCCAGAGCGCGGGAGGCAGCGCGCAAGGCGCGCGAACTGGTGCAGCGCAAGGGCGTCCTTGAGGGCTCGACGTTGCCTGGGAAGCTCGCGGACTGTTCGGAGACCGACCCCGCGCACAGCGAGATCTACCTCGTCGAGGGCGACTCGGCAGGCGGCTCGGCTAAGAGTGCGCGCGACCGGCGCACGCAGGCGATCCTGCCGCTGCGCGGCAAGATCCTAAACGTTGAGAAGGCCCGCCTGGACAAGATGCTGGCCCACGAGGAAATTCGCATCATCATCACGGCGCTGGGGACCGGCTTCGGACAGGACTACAACACCGGGAAGCTGCGCTACCACAAGGTCATCATCATGACCGACGCCGATGTCGATGGTGCGCACATCCGGACCCTGCTGCTCACGTTCTTCTACCGCTTCATGCCGGAACTCATCTCCGAGGGCTACCTGTTCATCGCGCAGCCGCCGCTCTACAGCGCGACGGCCGGTCGCAACGTGAACTGGCTATTCTCCGACGTGGAACGCGAGGCATTCTTCGACAAGAACAAGGACAAGAAGTTCAACCTGCAGCGTTACAAGGGCCTCGGTGAGATGAACCCCGAGCAGCTGTGGGAGACCACGATGGACCCGGCGCGTCGCAGCCTCCTCAAGGTCGAGGTGCACGACGCGGAGCAGGCCGACGAGCTGTTCACGCGCCTGATGGGTGACGACGTGGCGCCCCGCAAGGCCTTCATCATGCACAACGCGCAGTACGCCACCCTCGACGTCTAGCGGCCGGCCCCGGCCAACCGCGCAATATCCGTAAGCAAGGCACATGCATGCGCGTAGACTCCTGTCGGAGCGCGGGACAGGTTCGCGCCGACGGGGGCAACTGCGTGCTGGGTGACAAGATCTGGGAAGCGACCGGCAAGGTGATGGGCAGCCGAGTGCTACCTGGCGACGACTATCGCTACGTCAAAGTCGAGACATCAATCGAACACGCGGGCAAGCTGCTCGGCAAGGACGGCGGCGGCATGACCAGACGCTACTCGGTGGCCTACCAGGCCGGCCCCAGAGGGCCGCTGGCCGCCCTCAACGGGGCGTTGGTCGTGGGTGAGTACGAGCAGAAGTCGGACGGCACCTTCACCGACACCGCGTGGCTCTGGAAGTAACGCGATAGCATCGAGCGATGCCAACCCTCGAGGCCCAGCAGGCTGCCGGTCGCCGCTTCTTCGTCGAGATAGACGCCGACGAGGTGTGCCCGCTGGACTTCGATGGCAACCCCGACGTCGTGCTGTTCTTCGCGAGCTGGGCGTACACGGTCCAGTTCGGCGGCACACACGAACTGGCCCAGGCGGCCCTGCACATGCAGCGCAAGCACAGAGTCAGCATGCGGCCCATCCTCCGTTACGCCGATCGGCACATCGAGGACGAAGCCGACGAGCGCGAGCTGGAGCGGTGCTGGCAGCCCGCTGAGGAGCTGGCGACGGGCTGTCGGGCGATCGTGACCGCCCTCGAGGCGGGAGACGAGAAGCTCGATGAGTTCGTCGCCGGCTACGAGGAGCTGGTGCCGCGACTGCGCGACCTCGCGGTGATCGCGGACTGGGCAGCGGAACGAGGCACACGCATCCGACTCTCCTTCGACATGGGTCACGAGGAGCCGACGGCGCCCCGCCCGGAGATGCACGAACACGGGCCGCTTCTCGGTCCGTTCGGACGTTAGCGCGGGCGTCATGGCCTCGGACTTCGGACTGGATCGAGAGGCGCGCGCCGAGGGTGTGCGGCGGATTCGCGCCTACTTCGAGCGTGAGCGCTCCGAGGAGCTGGGCGAACTCGCGGCCAGCTTCGTCCTCGATTTCGTTGCCGAAGAACTCGGGCACCTCTTCTACAACGCCGGGCTCGCCGACGCGCAGGCGCTCTTGGCGCGATTCGTGGACTCGCTCGACGTCGACATCGAGGCGCTCCGCCGCTCGCCGCCCCGAACGCCGCGTGCGGAGCCGCCTGCGCCCGCAGAGGAGCGCGCGCGCTGAGATAAGAACGAACCAGATTTGAGCCGCACGGTCGCAACTGCGACCATTTCGCGATGGCCCCCACCGCTGAGACGCAACGACTGTTCGAGTACGAACGCTGGCACTCCGCGCTGACGCCGCGGGCGCTCGCCGCGCGCTTCGCCATGTCGCCAGCCGGCGCCTTCCTCGCGAACGCGCCCGTCTTCCAGCTCAAGGAGAACCTCAAGCTGGAACCATGGATGCGCACCCTCGAAGTTGGCTGTGGGGCGGGCTCGGTGCTGCGCATCCTCGATGAACGCGTCCATTTCGATGCTCCACCGGTCGGCCTCGACTTTTCCCCCACCGTGCTCCGCCGTGCACGCGGCCGGGAGCGCGAGGGGCAGCCGGAGTTCGTACTCGGCGCCGCGACCGCGCTGCCGTTCCGCGACGGCGCGTTCGACTTCGTGACGTCGGGCTACCTCGCGTCGCACCTCGACGATGACGAGGTGCGACGCTTCGTCGGCGAGGTGCGGCGTGTGCTTGCGCCGGGCGGTCTGGCGCTGCTCTGGGACTACGCCCCTACAGGCAACCCACGCCTCGATGCCTGGAACGAGGCCGTGCTGTCGCGTGGCGTGAGAAAGCCGCATCTGCGCAGCACGCGAGCGCTGATGGCCCTCGGCGAACTTGCAGGGTTCGAGTACATCCGACCGGCGCGGCTGCGGCCGTTCCTGTTGCCGCCGATCCCGCGTGCCTCCGTGCTGCTGGGTCGGCCGCCCGCGGGCTGGAGCGGCGGCGGATCGACTTAGCTGCGACCTAGCCGCGGGGACTCGACAGCGCCTCGAGGATGAGCGCGAGCGCGACGGCGGCGGCCGTTTCGACCCGCAGGGTGCGTGGACCAAGACTGACGGGGTGGCCCGACTCTGCGTGCGCCGCGCGCTCCGCCTCCGTCCACCCACCCTCAGGCCCGATGTAGAGCGCGATAGCCTTAACGCCGCTGACCCGCGTCAGCACTTCCCGAGGCGTGCTCGTCGCTCCAAGGTCAGCAACGAGTCGCAGCGCCTCTCGGGGCGGTGCCATCTCGAAGGCCGGCACCACGGCACGGCCGCACTGCTCGGCAGCCTCGATGGCGATGCGGCGCCAGCGGTCGAGGCGCCCATCGCCCGGCTTCAGGACGGCGCGGTCGGTCTCTAGGGGGACGAACGCAACCACACCCAGCTCGGTGGCCTTCTCGACCAGCCAGTCGCCGCGCCCACCCCGAGGGAAGGCACAGCACAGCGTGACAGGTACAAGGGGTTCCGGGAGTGCCACCGCGGGCGCACCCAGAGCGAGCATCGCGTGATCACGCCCGACCTCGACAAGGGCGGCTTCGCGCTCGTGGCCGACGCCATCAAACACAGTGAGCGTCGCACCCCGACGCAGACGCAGCACCGAGGTGAGCCGGCGTGCTCGATCCCCGCTGACGGCAACCTCGGACTGAGCGAACTCCGGCGGATCGAGGTAGAGGCGCGTCACGCTGAACGCTCGAGGTCAGGCAGTGCCGGCACGGGTCGCGATGAGACAGCGCCATTCGCTGCCGCCGTCGTCCTCGAGGACTTCCTCGCGCACCGTCACCAGCCCGGCGCGCGCAACCGCCTCCAGGACCCCGGGTGCACCTGTACCGATGAAACCCGCGCCGATGAAGACTCCGCCCGGTCGCAATGCCATAGTGATATCGGCGAGCAGCGTCGTGAGCACAGCCGAAGAGATGTTCGCGACTACTAGGTCGAACGCCTCGACGGGTGCCGCGTCCTGCCATGGCCAGGCGTCGCCAAGTGATCCGACCGCCGAGCGCACTCGATCCGCGACGCCGTTCGCGCGCGCGTTGGCCTTGGAGGCCGCCGCTGCCTCGGGATCGATGTCGATCGCCACGACGTCCGCCGCACCGAGGATGGCGGCCGCCACCGCCAGGATGCCGGAACCCGCTCCGAGATCGAGGACACGCATGCCCGGCCGCGTCTCCGCCTCGATGGCCGCTAGGCAGAGTTGCGTCGACGGGTGCTGCCCGGTGCCAAAGGCTGCGCCCGGATCGAGAACGATGACAACCGCGTCGGTGGTGGCGGTGTAAGCCTCCCACGAGGGGCGAATAACGAGCCGCCGACCGACGTGCATGACGTGGTAGAAGCGCTTCCACTCCTCGGCCCAGTCATGGTCACCGATCGGTCGTTCGACGACCGGGCCCGGCGGGGTCCTGAGTTCGAGGCCGGCCAAGCGCGCCTCGAGAGCCGCACGCTGCTCGGCGCTCCACGCCTCGACGGCCGCGCGTACCGTGCCGCCGCTGGCCAGCACCGTGTAAGCGAAGTCGCGGTGGTTGGAGGTGGCAATCGCGGGCTCTACCCAGACGGCGCCGGGAGCGAAGTCGGCCAGCACCTCGGCGACCGTGTCGAGGTCATCACCCGCCGCCTCGATGGCGAGCTCCGTCCAGCCTGCGCCGCTGGTGGTCACGCGTCAGCCAGAAAACGCATCGCGCAGGCGATCGAAGAAGCCGCCGGTGTGGCTCTCCGCCGGAGTACCGAGGGAGTCCGCGAGCTGCTCGAGCAAGCGTTTCTGCTCATCAGTCAGCCGCGTCGGGGTCACGACCTCGACGCGGACGAGGAGATCGCCGCGGCCGTCGCCGCGCAATCTCGGAACCCCGAGGCCTCTAAGCGTGACGATCTTGCCGTGCTGGGTGCCAGGCTCAATCTCAATCGGCTCCTCGCGGCCATCGAGAGTAGGAACCTTGAGCGAGAGCCCGATGGCGGCCTGAGCGATGTTGAGTGGCAGCCGCAGAACCAGGTCGTCATCCTCGCGATCGAACTGCTCGTGCTCTTTCACGATCAACTCGACGTAGAGGTTGCCCGCAGGGCCACCGCGCTGGCCGGCGTCGCCCTCACCTGCGATGCGGAGCGTCTGGCCGTCCTGCACGCCGGCGGGCACCTTCACTGTGCGCTTCACGGTGGCACGACGCGCGCCGCGGCCCGAGCACGCGCCGCACGGATCGGTCACGATGCGACCCTCGCCGTGACAGCGGCCACAACTGGCGACATTCACAAACTGACCGAAGAGCGATTGCTGCACGCGCCGAATCTCGCCGGTCCCGTTGCACTCGGTACAGGTGGCGAGAGCGGCACCGGAGGCCTGACCGCGTCCCCGGCAGTCTGCGCACGTCTCGACACGTTCGTAGTCGAGCGTGCGCTCAACACCGAACACCGCCTCCACGAATTCGAGGGTCATTGAGGCTCGGAGGTCGGCACCCCGCTGCGGACCCATCTGACGCGCCGCCGTGCCGCGGAAGAAGGCATCGAAGATGTCCCCGAAGCCGCCAAACGAGTCGAATCCTGCAAATCCTTGCGCCCCGTTAGCCCCGGCCTGACCATATCTATCGTAATTGGCGCGCTTGTCCGGGTCGCTGAGCACCTCGTACGCCGCGTTGATCTCTTTGAATCGAGCTTCGGCATCGTCAGCATGGTTGCGGTCAGGGTGGTACTGCATAGCCAGCTTGCGGAAGGCACGCTTGACCTCCTCTTGCGAGGCATCGCGCGCCACACCCAGCAACTCGTAGAGGTCGGCCTGCGTCGTCATGACCCCCAAGTTTACCGGTGTAAGCGACGCTAGAGGGGCCGCAACGTAGGGGAAAGCTCGTAGCTGGTCCTGCGGAGTGCTGATTCCGAGTCGAAGATCAACACAGCGCCGGGGACTAGGTGGACACGCCGTGACGCGATTGCTCGTCGATATCCGTGCGCAGATCTGGGTGCTCGCCGCAGCACTCGGTATTGCCACAGCCGCGAACGTGGGGTGCGCAGATTCTCACCGCCCAGCACCACGCGACGCTCGAGGCACAGAGTGACCTGATCGGACAGGTTGAGGAGTCCGTGGGGCAGGCGGAGGTTGAAGCCGTCCTCAGCGCGTTCGACCCCGGCCCGGACCGAAGCGCCGTCGAGACACGCTTGCACGAGGTCGATCTTGGACTTGCGGCGCTCCGCGACGGTGCCCCAGATCGCGGGCTGCCGCGCGCACCCGCGTCGGCGACTCCAGCACTGAACTTTGCTCAGCAAGTCTGGTGGCAGGAGCGAGAGCGTCTGCGACGATCCGCAGAATCAGTGCCGGCACTACGTGGGACGCTGGGTCGCGAGACGAGCCGCGAGTTCATGCGCGCGATCCGTGGGGTAGATATCCGGCTCGCGACGAACAGTCATGCTGAGACGGACGTGCTGAACATTGCCGCACTGACCGCCAACGGGTTAGCGATTCTGGTCACCATCGCGGTGGTGGTAGTGCTGCTCCAGCAGGTCTCGGGTCCGCTGCAACGACTCGATCGCCTGTCGAAGGAAGTCGAGGACGGCAACGTCTGGGCCAGATACGGCGAGAAGTACCCGCACGGCCTCGTCGGCACGCTCGCTTAGTCGTTCGACCAGATGGTCGCGAGTCTAGGGAACAAGGCACAGCTGGAGCGGGAAGCGCTCACGGATGAGCTCACGGGACCACCGAACCGACGTGCGTTCTTTCTGGAGCTGGAGGAGATGGTCCAGAAGGCAGAAAGCGAGGGCTGCACCTTCGATGTTTGCTTCATCGATGTGGACGAGTTCAAGACCATCAGCGGCGAGTTCGCGGTGATCTTCACTGACACCGCAGGCCTCTCGACGGATCGCGTGTCGACGGACATGGCGCAACTGCTGGCGGAACTCGCGCAGGTCGAGAAACGTGTCTGCCCGGTGGAGGTAAGCGTCGAGGTCGCCGCCTTCGTGCGCGGCAACACGGCCGACAGCCTAGTCCACCGAGCAGTCCACTCGATGTACGGTGAGAAACGAGCACGAGCAGAGGCGCGGGCGCGGAACGCCGCCTGACCGCTCAGGCTAGACCTCGCGGAACTCACCCTCGACCGTGCCGGCCGGCTCGCGATCCTCGGCGTCCGCAACCGGGCCCTCCGGCCCACTGCTCGACGCTCCACCGTAAACCGCCTGCCCAATCTCCTGCATGGCCGTCGACAGCGCGTCGGCCGCAGACTGGATCGCCTCGACGTTCGTACCCGCGAGAGCTGTTCGGACCTCCTTGATTCGACCTTCAACGCGCTCCTTGAGGTCCGTCGACACCTTGGCGGCGTTGTCGCGCAGCGTCTTCTCGGCGGAGTAAGCTAGGGAATCTGCGACGTTGCGAGCCTCTGCGGACTCGCGCTTCGCCTGGTCTTCGGAGGCGTGCGTCTCGGCCTCGCGCTGCAGGCGCTGCACCTCCTCATCGGAAAGCCCCGACGAGGACTGGATGGTGATGTGCTGCTCTTTGCCGGTCGCCTTGTCGCGCGCGGCGACCGTAACTATGCCGTTCGCGTCGATGTTGAACTCGACCTCGACCTGCGGAACGCCGCGGGGTGCCGGCAGGATGCCATCGAGGATGAAACGATCCAGCGACTTGTTGTCGCCCGCCATCGGACGCTCGCCCTGCACCACGTGGATCTCGACCGACGGCTGGTTATCGCTTGCCGTAGAGAAGGTCTGCTTGGCACTGGTCGGTATGGTGGTGTTCCGCTCGATGAGCGGAGTGGCAACGCCGCCCAGTGTCTCGATGCCCAGCGTAAGGGGGGTGACATCGAGAAGGAGGACGTCCTTTACTTCACCGCGCAACACACCTGCCTGGATGGCGGCACCGACGGCCACGACCTCGTCGGGGTTGACCCCGCGATGCGGCTCCTTGTTGAAGAACTCCTGGACTTTGCGCTGCACGAGCGGCATGCGTGTCATGCCACCCACGAGCACGACCTCCGAGATCTGACTGGCCGTCAACCCCGCGTCCGCGAGCGCCTTTCGGCATGGCTCGAGGGAGCGTGCGACCAGGTCGTCGACGAGCTGGTCGAGCTGGGAACGCGTGACGTTGAGTACTAGGTGCTTCGGGCCGCTGGCATCAGCAGTGATGAACGGAAGGTTGATCTCGGTCGACTGCGCCGAGGACAGCTCGATCTTGGCCTTCTCAGCGGCCTCCTTGAGGCGCTGCAGTGCGGTGCGGTCTTTTGAGAGATCGACACCCTGATCCTTCAGGAACTCGGCGACCAAGAAATTAATGATCTTGTCGTCGAAGTCGTCGCCGCCGAGGAAGGTGTCGCCATTGGTGGCCTTCACCTCGAAGGTGCCCTCACCGATCTCGAGGATCGAGATGTCGAAGGTGCCGCCACCGAGGTCATAGACGGCGATGACCTCCTCGCCCTTCTTGTCCAGACCGTACGCAAGACTCGCCGCCGTCGGCTCGTTGATGATGCGCAGAACCTCAAGGCCAGCGATGCGCCCCGCGTCGCGTGTGGCCTGACGCTGGGCGTCGTTGAAGTAAGCGGGCACGGTGATGACCGCCTCGGTCACGGATTCGCCAAGGTACGCCTCGGCGTCCGCCTTCAGCTTCTGCAGGACCATCGCGCTGATCTCGGGCGCCGAGTATTCACGGTCGCCCATTTTCACGCCGGCGTCGCCGTTGGCGAGGCGCACAATCTCGTAACCACCAAGCTCACGCGCGTGCGCGACCTCGGCGTCATCGAAGCGGCGGCCCATCAGGCGCTTGACCGAGTAGACGGTGTTCCGCGGGTTCACCACGGCTTGCCGTTTCGCGACCGTGCCCACCAGACGCTCACCATCTTTGCCGATTGCCACCACGGAGGGCGTGGTGCGGCCCCCCTCAGAATTGGGTACGACCTGTGGCTCGCCACCTTCCATCACAGCAACGCAGGAGTTCGTCGTTCCAAGGTCGATCCCGATCACTCTGGCCACGTCATCCCTGCCTTTCGACGCTCGTCGCCTTCCGGGCCGAGCGATGCATTTCTTGATAGCGCAACGCGCGAGGGCGTCACGGTTGTGGGTGCTACTGCGCCGGTGTGGCCGGCTCGCCGTTGCCAACGACCACCATTGCCGGTCGAATCACCACGCCATCGATGGTGTACCCACCCTGCACGACAGCGACCACCTGGTTCAGAGCACCGGACTGGTAGGCGACAGCCTCATGAAGCTGTGGATCGAAGGGGGCGCCCACGCCCGTCTCGACTGCGTGAGCGCCCGCCGCCTCGAGGATGGCGATGAACTTCCGTTGAACAATGCGCACACCCTCGATCCAGGGGTGGTCGTTCAACTCCTCGTGCTGTCCGACCGAGTCGAGCGCTCGGCTGAGGTCGTCGAGGACCGGCAGATAGTTCAGGATCAACGACTTCGTCGTGAGGCGGGTGAGCTCGGCGCGCTCTTCTCGAGAGCGCCGTTGCAGGTTCTGATAGTCGGCCATCGCGCGGGCATAGGCAGCCCTGGTGCGCTCAAGCTCGGCTGTCAGTCCCTCGACGGTAGCGTCGGTCGCTTCACCAGAGGCGACCAGCGTGCCATCGGCGTCCTCGGCGATTGGCGAACCGGCAGATTCTGGGTCGTTCATCAGGCTTGCACTGTCCTTCAATCGCGAGCTTGATCGAGCGTCATCACAAACTGAGCACATGACGGGAGGTGGTCAGGCCCCTGCGGAGCGCAGCACCTCGGTCAGCACCGTGGCGAGGTAGCGCACGCGCGGGAGCGTGCGCGCGTACTGCATCCGCGAGGGGCCGATCACTGCCACCGTGCCCGCGGCGCCATCCGGCGCGCCGTATCCCGCCACAACCACGCTCCAAGCCTGCATCCACTCGACGTGATTCTCACTGCCGATGACGACGTGGGCTGTCCCATGGTCGACGCCCTCGGGGCCCGGTAGCACCTGGCGCAACTCGTAGGTCTCGAGGTGACGGACAGCATCGAGCATGCGATCCGCCGTCGAGAACTCGGGCTGAGCGAGGACATCGCGGATCCCGTACACGAACGTGTCTTCGCTGCCGTCGTGTTCTTGGACGAGGGCCGCGACGCAGGCGACCAGGCGGGCCGCATCAAGGCCCTCTTCCTGCGCGGCTGCGAGCCGCGCGTCATCAGCAGTCGCGTCACCGAGCACGCAGTTGAGCCGTTCCGCAAGGCGTGTGAGCTCCTCCTGACGCGTCGGCGCGGCGAGGACGACCACGCGCTGACGCACGCGACCGTCGTCGACGACCGCCACCACGAGCACGTTCGCGTCCGCGAGGTGAACGAACTGCGCGTGGCGGAGGTGAGTCACGCGGCGGCGCGGTCGTGTCACCACAGCGAGGTTGCCAACGGCCCCTGCCAGGACGGAGGCAGCGAGGCTCAGCCACGCCTCGAGGCCCACCGCCTGGTGGAACTGGTGTGAGATCGTGCGTTGCTCGGCGGGTCCGACCGCCTCCTCCTCCATGAGCGATTCGACGTAGACGCGGTAGCCCAGCTCGGAGGGGACACGCCCCGCTGAGGTGTGGGGATGGGTGATGTAGCCGTCGTCCTCGAGGCGGGCGAGTTCGGCCCGGATCGTCGCCGGAGAGACCGCGAGGCCGCGTCGATCCGCCAGCGCCTTCGAACTCACAGGCTGGGCGGTGCTGATGTATTCGTCCACGACGAGGCCGAGAATTCCGGCTCTGCGCTCGGTCAGCACTCGAATTGCCTCCAATTAGCACTCTCCAGCTGAGAGTGCTAACTGGTGCCATTGTATTCAGGAGCCTTCAGCCGGTCAATTCGCAGGTGCCCGTGAACCTGCGCCAGCGGCACTTCGAGCCGTGGCGTTCCGGACGCCTATACTCCCGCCGTGACCTCCGGCCGACCTCGTGCCCGCCGCCCGCAACGTGAGGCACCAGCCGCGGCGCCAGCAGGGGAGCCGCGCGCCTTCACCGAACTCTACGAAGCGTACGCCGGGCAGGTCTACGGCTACCTCCGGGCGAGAGTGAACTCAAGGGCGGAAGCCGAAGACTTGGCCGCACGCACATTCGCCAACGCCTTCACGCACCTTGACCAGTACCGGACGCGCGGCGGCAGATTCGGCGCTTGGCTGATGGCGATCGCCCACAATCTGCTGGCGAACTGGTATCGCGAACGCGGCCGCAGACCGCCCGCAGCCAGCCTCGACGAAGCGCTGGAGCTTCCGAGCCAGCTCCCGGGACCAGAAACGCACATGGAACGGAACGACCTGATCCGTGCGATCCGCACCGCCATCGACCAGTTGACCGCCGAACAGCAGCGGTTGATCGCGCTCAAGTACGTCGATCGTCTGACCAACGCTGAGATCGGACATATGATGGAGCGTAGCGAAGGCGCCGTGAAGGCGCTGCACCACCGTACGCTGCGGAAGCTCCAGGCTCTGCTCGCGGACCTGGTGGACGCGTAAGCGACTCCTCCCCTCGATGAGTGCGTAAAGCCCACGCACGCACGGAGGTCCAATGCCCGAGGCGACACCCACGCGCGTGCGCATTAGCGGGGTGGGACACGCGCTGCCAGAGCGCGTACTCACCAACGCCGACCTCGAACGCATGGTCGAGACCAGCGACGAGTGGATCGTCGAGCGCTCCGGCATCCGGGAACGCCGCATCGCCCAGCCTCACGAAAGCTCGAGCACCCTGGGCGCCGAAGCCGCGCGCGCCGCCCTCGCCTCCGCCCAGCTCAACGCGAACGACATCGACCTGATCATCGTGGGCACGTCCACCCCCGACGGCATGTTCCCCGCGACCGCCTCGAGGATCCAGGACGCCATCGGCGCTGGGCGCGCTGGAGCCTTCGACGTGAACGCCGCGTGCGCTGGGTTCCTGGCGGCGCTCACAACCGGCATGCAGTTCGTTGCCGGGGGCGGCGCGCAGCGGGTCCTTGTGGTGGGTGCGGAGACCATGTCGCGCATCCTCGACTGGACCGACCGGAACACCTGTGTGCTGTTTGGCGACGGAGCAGGGGCGGTGGTTCTCGAACGCGCCGAGGCCGGCGAGCCGGGCGCGCTGGAGGCCTGCGTGCTGCGCTCGGACGGCAGCCTCGCCAACCTTCTCTACTGCGGTGGACCGGCAGCCCCCGCGTTGGCAGGGTCGCCCTCCGGGCCGTACATCGTGATGGATGGTCGTAACGTCTTTCGCCAGGCCGTGACGGCAATGTCGCAGACGGCTGCGGATGCGCTGGCGCAGGCGGGGATGCGCGTGGAAGACATCGCCCTGTGCGTCCCGCACCAGGCAAACATCCGCATCCTTGATGCGGTAGCGAAAAACCTTGGACTGCCGCAGGAGCGAGTCTTCGTCAACCTCGACAGGTACGGGAACACGTCGAGTGCCTCGATCCCGATCGCGCTGTCGGAGGCCGAAGCAGCCGGGCGGTTGAAGCCCGGCGATCACGTACTCTTCCTCGCCTTCGGTGGTGGGCTCTCCTGGGGTGCGATCGTCATCGAGTGGGCGGGCGTGCGCGCGTCGCTGGCAAAGCCTGTCGTCACGGCGGCGGCGGCGCACTAGGCGACACTCGCGTCCCGCGGCCCACTCTCGTACGATCCTGCGAACAACTCCCACGGAGGCCTGATGGATATCAGCTGGCTCGGCCATGCGTGCGTACGCCTGCGTGCAGGTGGCACGTTCGTGATCATGGACCCAACGTCGAAGGAAGCGGGCTACGACATGGGCCGCCCCACCGCCGATGTGGTGACGGTCTCCCACGATGACCCTGGCCACAACAACGTGAAGGGACTCCGCGGCGAACCACTGCTCCTCGACGGCCCTGGCGAGTACGAGGTGCAGGGTGTGCAGGTCCTCGGCATCGCCTCAGCACTACGTCCTGCGGCAGCAGGCGAACACGGTGGCCGTAACGTTGTCTTTGTCGTCGAGGCCGAAGAGCTTCGCGTGGCGCACCTGGGCGCCTTAAGAGCGCTGCTGACGGCCGAACAAAAGGAACAACTGGGCACCATCGACGTGCTCATCATTCCCGTCAGCAGCGATCGGGTGCTCGATGTCGCAGACGCAGCGCGCGTCGTGCGCGGACTCGAACCGAAGGTTGTCATCCCGATCTACTACGCCGCCTCTGCCGAGGCGCCTGCGCCGGTCGATTTCGTCCGCGCCCTGGGCATCGAAGCGGAACCTCCCGTGGCGCGGATCACGCTCCAGAAGCGCGGCCTGAGCGAGAAGACTCGACTCGTGATCCTCGAACCACGGGCGTAGGTCGAGCGGTCCCAGATCGCGAGAGATCGCAGAAGGGGGCGCCGTACGGCGCCCCCTTCTGCGTGTGCTCTGCGTTCGTCCTCAAGCGCCGCCTAGGGCAGGAATGACATCGGGTTGACGATCTGGCCGTTGCGGCGCATCTCGAAGTGGAGGTGCGGGCCGGTGGAGTTGCCAGAGTTGCCCGTCACACCGATGTTCTGGCCCTGGCTCACGACCTGCCCGAGCGACACGTTGAACTGGCTGAGGTGCGCGTACCGCGTGGAGTAGCCGCCCGCGTGCTGGATCTCGATGTAGAGACCGTAAGAGCAGCAGCGGTCGCCACCGGCGAAAACCACCACGCCACCCTGGGCCGCGGCGACCGGCACGAACGAGCCGTTGATGTCGATGCCCAGCGGGTGTGACGGACCGAAGCGCGATGTGATCAGGCCGTTGACCGGCCAGAGCCAACCACTCGAGGGTGGCAACGCCGTCGTACCACCGCCAACGAGAGCGGGCGGATCGGGGCGCAACGACGGCGCGGGCTTAAGCGTGATGCGCCCGCCCGGCACGAGGATGGTGGTGTTCTCCGGCACAGCGTTGGCGTTGGGAATGTTGTTCGCGGGGAAGTTGATGATGTCGACGACGCGCGCATCGTAGTGATCGGCGATCTCGGTCAACGTTTCGCCAAGGCGGACCGAGTGGATGATGCCCTCCACGGATGGGACCTGGAGGAGCTGGCCGGGTTTCAGGAGGTTTTCGTCGTCCTGCAGCTCGATGTTGTTCCAGGTGATGTAGTTACGGCCAACGCCGAACCGTCGCGCGATACTGCTGACGTTGTCGCCTGCTTGCACGCTGTAGCGGTAGAAGATGGGAATCTGCTCCCGGTCGCGGCCCACGCTTCCGCTGATGGCGCCGGGGCCACGGGCGCGCGACACCTGAATCGAAGCTGTCGGGGTGATCGCGATCTGACTGACTGAGGGGGAGATCACGGTGAGCGGGACAGGCTGGGAACCAATCGAAGAGACGGAGACGGTGGGCGCGGAGGCCGGCAGACCTGGCATCGAAACGGCGAACGCGGCAGCGCTGAGCTGCGACTGCTGACCCACACCCGGAACGTTCAGAGGGAAGAGCCCACCAACGGCCGTCAGCGCGAAGACGAGCGCCACCACACCGAGACGAGATCGCGGCCCACGATACATAGAGGCCGCTCCCGACGTCGGGTAGCGTTGCGCCCGGAGCAGCGTCCTGCTGCGCCGCGGGTGCGGTGACGGAGCGATCGTCCCCCGGATACCGGCATCCTTCCACTTGCGCCCCACCCCGCCCAGGGCGGCGCATTCCGTGCCACGCCGCACCACCCCATGTGGAACGACCACTCAGGAGGTATACCCCAAAGCGCTGCAGGCCGACCACATCACAGCCGCACAATCATAGCCGATGTGATGCGGAGTGTAGCCTGCTGATTCTGAGGAGTCCCGGAGAGCCCTTGTAACAACTACGCATGTGGTGCCGGGTTAGATGACCTCGGACTTGAGGCCCATCAAGAATTCAGCGTTGGTCTGGGCCTTCGCGACGCGCTCGATGACGCGTTCGGCGGCGTCCTGCCCGCCCTCCTCGACCATGGCGGCCATGCGGCGCAGCAGCCAGATCTGGCGCAGTTCTTCCTCGTCGAAGAGCAGATCCTCGCGTCGAGTCGATGAGCCAAGGACATCGAGAGCGGGATAGACGCGCTTCTCAGCAAGGCGCCTCAGGAGCCGGAGCTCCATGTTACCGGTGCCCTTGAACTCCTCGAAGATCACATCGTCCATGCGCGAACCGGTCTCGATGAGGCACGTCGCGATGATGGTGAGCGAGCCACCCTCTTCGGTGTTGCGGGCGGCGCCGAAGAAACGCTTAGGCGGGTAGAGTGCGATCGGATCCATACCGCCGGAGAGCGTGCGCCCGCTGGTCGGCATCGCGATGTTGTAGGCCCTCGCAAGGCGGGTGATCGAGTCCATGAGGATGACAACGTCGGTGCCGCTCTCGACGAGGCGCTTGGCGCGCTCGAGGGCCGCTTCGGCGACGCGGGTGTGATCCTCGACAGGCTCATCGAACGTTGAGGCGATGACCTCGCCGCGCACCGACCGCTGCATGTCCGTGACTTCCTCAGGCCGCTCGCCGACGAGCAGAACCATCAGGTGCACATCGGGCGCGTTCATGGCGACGCCGTGCGCGATCGACTTGAGGAGCATCGTCTTGCCAGCCTTTGGCGGGGAGACGATCAGCGCCCGTTGGCCACGACCAACGGGCGAGAACAGATCGATCATGCGCTGGCTGATCTCGCTGGGGTTTGTCTCCAGCCGGATCATGCGGTTCGGGAAGATGGGCGTGAGGTTCTCGAAGAAGGGGCGGCGCTTGGCCACCTCCGGATCCACGCCGTTGACGGCGTCGACACGGAGCAGGCCATAGTACTTCTCGGAGTCCTTGGGCGAACGCACCTGACCGGTGACGTAGTCGCCAGGTCGCAAACCGAAGCGGCGGATCTGCGACTGCGAGACGTAGACATCGTTGGGACCGGGTATCAGGCGCTCGCCGCGAAGGAATCCGAAGCCGTCGTCGACGACGGTGAGGACACCACTGGAGAAGATGTTGCCCTGGCGCTCGGCTTGCTTCTGCAGCAGCCGGAAGATCAGCTCCTGCTCGTGCATGCCCGGAGCGCCCTCAAGCCCAAGCTCCGTAGCGAGGTCGAGAAGCTCGGCACGCGGCCGCTTCTCGAGTTCGGAGATATTGAGCGACGGAGCGTCGGGGTTGTACGGCGGGATGTTTTCGTTGCCGTAGTCGCCGCCAGGTCCGTTCCCGCCGCCGGGGCCGCCACCGCGACGACGACCCATACGACGAACATCGCCGCCAGCCTCGGATGGGGCGCCACGGCGCTCGCGAATCGGGTATTGAGTCATGAGCCCTGTTAGGAGAAGAAGAACTGGGGGATGGAAAGAGGGTGCCGCGTGGAGCGACTAAACATCAGTATAGAAAGCCCTTCACTGCAACACAACCGCTGAACGCCGCCTGTGGCGAAATACCGGAAAAACCCCGAGGGCCGCATCATCGAATGTGATGCTGGTGACGTGCCTCAAAAGGGCTTGAACACGGCGAGCATCAGCTGCAGCGGGACAGAAAGCACGATGAGGCTCCCGAACACCAGCGGCACGTTGTCCGCGAGGGCATCCCGCAGGGCGTCGGTGACTTCACACTGCTTCGCAGCCTGAAGCGCGAGCAGGTGCACGCGACGCAACCCTACACCCATGAGCGGCGCAAAGATAAACACATCGAGTGCGAAGATTACCTCGACGGCGACGAGCCAGCCGGTGGTCACCGGGTTCATGTCGATAGCCGCAGCCCAGGCGAACCCGGTGATACCAGTGGCGATCAGGGCCGGAAGGAGCGCCGTGCGTTCGGCGACGGTGGCCTCCGTGAGCAAAAGCGTCTTCTCCTCGATGGGCTCAGCGCGCCAAGCACGCCACACGGGAACCATGACGGCGCCAAGACCCCACATCATCCAGAAGAGCGCGAGCAGGTGCAGTGCCCGCAGTAGCAAGATCACGGAAGCCGCAACGTCACGCGGGTAGCGGCGCTCGCGTAGCGGCGGGGAACCCCTCGACGCCGGCCCAGCGCGCTCGCTGGACCGCCGCGCCGATGAAGTCGCGGAAGAGCGGGTTGGGGCGGTTCGGCCTCGAAGTGAACTCAGGGTGAAATTGCGAGCCGACCATGAAGGGATGGTCTCGCACTTCCATGATCTCGACGAGTTCGCCATCGAGGTTCCAGCCGGACGCGATGAGGCCGTGTCGCTCGAGCTCCGGGAGCAGGGCGTTGTTCACCTCGTAGCGATGTCGGTGCCGCTCGCGGACGATCTCCGCGCTGTAGGCGGCATGCGCACGCGTGCCTTCCACGAGACGCGTGTCGTAGCCTCCGAGCCGCATGGTCCCCCCGAGACCATCGATGTTGCGCTGCTCAGAGAGCATCGAGATCACGGGGAAGAGCGTGTTGGTGTCCGCCTCTGTGGTGTTGGCTCCGGACATGCCAGCCACGTTGCGGGCGTACTCCACGACCATCATCTGCATGCCCAGGCAGGAGCCGAGGTACGGAATGAGTCCCTCGCGGGCGTACCGGACCGCCGCGATCTTGCCCTCGAGACCGCGGTCGCCAAAGCCGGGGCAGAGCAGGACGCCGTCGACCTCACCGATGAGGTCTTCGGGAGTGCGCGTTTCAAGATCCTCTGAGTGAATCCAGTGCATGTCGACGTGCACGTTGTGGTACGCCCCGGCATGGACGAGGGCTTCCTTGATCGAGAGGTACGCGTCGTGCAGCTCCACGTACTTACCGACGATCGCGACGCGCACGGCCCCTTCGGGTGAGCGCAGACGATCGATGAATGCGCGCCAGCCGTCGAGATAGCCGGGGGGTACATCGGGCAGGCCGAACTGGCGCGCGACGATATCGGAGAAGCCGGCGCGCTCGATCTCCAGTGGCACCTCGTAGATCGAGGAGGCGGTGACGAGCGGGATGACGTTGTCCACCTCGACATTGCAGAAGAGGGAGACCTTCTCGCGCAACGCGTGCGAAACCGGGAAGTCGGAGCGCGTCACGATCACATCGGGCTGAATGCCGTAAGAGCGCAGCTCGCGCACCGAGTGCTGCGTGGGCTTTGTCTTCAACTCCTGGGTGGAGCCGATGTAAGGCAGCAGCGTGACGTGCACCGACATCGCCTCGGAACGGCCGAACTGGTGCAGCATCTGGCTGATCGCCTCGAGGAAGGGCTGGCCCTCCATGTCGCCGACGGTGCCGCCGACCTCGACGATGACGATGTCGGCATCGAGGACGGCGCCGGCGGCGCGGATGCGGCGCTTGATCTCGGTGGTGACATGGGGGATGGCCTGGATAGTGCCGCCGAGAAAGTCGCCGCGACGTTCCTTGCGGATGACCTCCTCGTAGACCTGGCCGGAGGATGTCGAGTTCGCGCTCGTGAGGTTCTCATCGAGGAAGCGCTCGTAGTGGCCCAGGTCGAGGTCGGTCTCGGCGCCGTCGTCGGTGACGAAGACCTCGCCGTGCTGGTACGGCGACATCGTGCCGGGATCAACGTTGATGTAGGGGTCGAGCTTGAGGATGGAGACGCGCTGGCCTCGAGACTTGAGGGCGCGGCCGAGCGAGGCGGAGACGATGCCCTTCCCCACGGAAGACACGACCCCGCCCGTGACGAAGATGAACTTCGGCATCAGGAACTCACATCGAGGGGAGAGAGAGGGGTGGCGAAGAATTACTGTGCACGATTCATCTTCCCGGCCTTGGCGGAGGCTGTCAAACGCTAGGTTGTAAAGAGGCCACCTCAGCGATTTGATCCGACGTGCTTCAGCGCCTCACGACGAGAGAGCGGGCTGAGGCGGGGCCCGCGGGCCTCAACATAGACACTCACGCCCTCGGGGACGGTTTTGGTCTACTCGCGGAGGGCCCAGCCGATGGCCTTCCGAATCCAGAACACGCGGTTCGCCGGGCGGTCCTCGAGGTTCGACTCGATGCACCCCTGGAGGAGCTGCCAGTCGGTAGCCGCCTTGAGGCCGAGCTGGCTGATGATCGAGGCGCAGCGCTTCCAGAGGCCCGAATCCGTGGACAATTCGCGCATGCGGGCCGCCATCCAGTCGTGGTCATCACGGAAGAGGTCCCTGAGGAGGTGCGCCGTCACATCGACGAGGTCACATCAGGCGCCGGTGACCACGAACTCCTCGTAGAGGGGCAGCGCCTCGCGGGTGCGGAAGACGCGGTATCGGGGGCGGGCGGTGAGCTCCAGAGCGACGTAGTGCTCCTCGCGATGGGTAGCCTCGCGCCAAAGGGCGAGGAGCGTGTCGTACCACGCCTCGAAGGTGGGGAGCGGGTGGGCGGCGCCTGTCGCGCGCCGGCCACCCGCTCAGCCACTCCACGCGCCCCGTCGTTTGATTGATTTTGATTGAACGCCCACGCGTAGATTCGAATCTGATTGATTTGATTGTTCGGTGTGACGGAAATTTTCCGAAACGCCCGCGGGAGTCGCGAGACCAGATCGGCGGGACGGGGTCGGTGCGGAGGCATGGCGCGACGATATCGCGTCAATGGGCGAATGCTCAGGCCGAGGCGGCGCGACCGTCCTCGAAGGTGCCGCCCACCATCTGGATGACGAGCTCGACAGTGTCGCCGTCACGGACGGGGGTGGAGCGGTCGGCCTGGACGCCGTTCACCATGACGAGGATGGCCTCGGCCTCGTCGGAGGAGAAGCCCTCCTCGGCGACCACGTCGCCGGCGGTGAGGCCGGCACGATAGGGGCGGGCCAAGCGGAGTTGCCCGCTGCGAGAGCGTTCCGCGAGGATGTCGGGCATCCGCAGGTTCACGGGCATCACGAGACCTTTTGCTCACCGCGGTGGATCGAGGGCTCCTCGATGGTAGATCGAGCGACGCCAACAATCCGCCGTCCTCGTTCGCCCTGAGCCTGTCGAAGGGCATCGCTGTGCTCGATGACACGCTGAATGTCTCCGGTCACGACCAGCGTCCCATCCAGCAAAGCGTGTGGTTCGACAAGCTCACCACGAACGGTAGCAGCGAACCACCGAACAGCATCATCACGCACCAATCCCGAGGGCATCCGCGACATCCGCCAGCCCCAGCGACTCCAGCTTCTCGCGCGAGGGCAGCGCCGTCTCCGGATCCCAGCCAGCTGCCTCGAACCACTCCGTGCGCATGAGGTCGGCGTCAAGCGTCTTGCCATCGTGAGGCTTTGCCTCATAAGTCGCCTCTGCCTCAAAAGTCAGGCTGGGTAGTCCGCGCTCGGCTCAGGCAGATCCGCCATCGCGTCGCGAACTGTCTGCCATGCGTCCTCGCCTCCTCCGAGGGCGAACCCCGCCATCGGACGCACGCCCGCGAGAGCAGCCTTCGGCTTGCGAACGTTGTGTCGATCCCAGTAGTCACCAGTACCCCACTGGTCGCGCATCAGGGCGTCGAGTGAATGGGTCGGCTCCGGGAACTTGAAGTCCCCATGGAGGTCAGACCGGAAACCGACGACGTACACCCGTTGTCGCTTCTGCGGCGCTCCGTAATCGGCGGCGTTCATGACCTTGAAGGCAACGTCGTAGCGCAGCGCCCGCGTCTTTGGAGCCGCTTCAGGCCTCAGCAGACGGTCCTGCCAAGTCTCCTCGGCGGCTCTCGGCACGTCGGGACGGCTCAGGTGAACGAGGCCTTGTTGAAGTTCCTCTGTCACAACATCGTCGTGCTGATCCAGTCCATCTACGAACTGGACATCGAGCCCACGTTCTGGTCGGAAGCCGTCTGCCTCAAAAGTCACGAGGCTGCCCCAAATGTCGCGCTGATTCCGTACATTTGAGGCAAGGCCCCCCCTCGTGAGGACCGACATGCTGGGGCGGATCGCCGCGCATGCGGCCGGGCATCGCGCGCGCGGCCGGGTTGTTGCCGTGTTTGAGCGAGAAGGCGAGGCGCAGGTTGGCGATGCGCTCGCCGACGAGCTGCAGATCCTCGTGCGTAGTGTCCCAGCCGGTGACCAGATTGATCCACTCCGGGATGCGGTCGGTGGGAGCCATCGAGAAGATGAATTAACACATCCCCGACGCGTTCATGACGTGGGCGGATTCACCGGCATGCTTCTCCTTACGCCCCCACCCTCGAGATTCGAAGCGCTGATTAGGGAGGCCCGGCGCCCCGGGAAACTTCGAGCCTTTGCCGGGCGACCAGAGGGTGTGACGCGCCGGGGTGGGGTCGCCGAGGTAGGACGCGCCGTACCCGAAGTCGAGTTTCGGGTCGTGCATCGGTGGTTCTTCGCCATCTACGTGGACGGCGAAGGCCTCGGCGCCCTGGCCGATCCTCGAGGCGGTGCGCTGTACGCCATCGGCGATCACGTCACCGAAGCCCGCGCGTCGACCGATGGCGTGGACGAGCTTGAGGACCACGGACGGGTTGCCCCCAGGTCAGCTCGAGGCCATCGGTGTCCTCCTTCGTGAGGACACCCTGCTCGAAGCACTCGATGGCGAGCGTACCCCAGTAGTCCGCTGCGTCGCGGACCTCGACCGTGTCGTCGGAGATGAGCAGCCCGTCATAGCCCGCGAACTTGAGCATCGGGCCGGAAATCACCTCCACAGCTGGCGTCGCCCCAGCCGTTGTTCTTCGGCGACTTGCAGACCACCTGAAAGCGCTGCCCGAAGAGCGGCGTGCCGGTCAGCAGGCCGGGGAAGAACCCGCGGATGTTGTCGGGACCGAGGGGACCGGCACCCGCCGGGATGCGATCGAAGAGCAGGCGTGCGCCTAGGTCGTACCCACCGAGGAGCTGGCGATACGTTCGGGTACCGACTCCACCTCGATAGCGCCGGTGGTGAGGTTAACGTTGAGGATGCGGCCGTTGAAGGCGAGGTCCCGCGCGGTGCCGGGGACGTCCGTAACCATCGGACACTCCTCACTCTCCGAGACTCCGGATGTAGAGAACTTCTTGCCGGGCTCGACGTACCGGCCATACGCTGGCAGCATGAACCATTGGAGGACCCATGCCGCCGATCACGCCCGAGATTACCACCCTGCCGAACGGCCTTCGGGTGATCACGACCGCCATCCCCACCTCACAGGCAGCGGCCGTCGCATTCTTCGTCGGCATCGGATCGCGGGGCGAGCAGCCGAGGACCAACGGCCTGTCCCACTACATCGAGCACATGCTGTTCAAGGGCACGACGAAGCGTCCAACGGCGCCCGAGATCTCGCAGACCATCGAAGGTGCGGGCGGACAGCTCAACGCCTACACCTCGCGCGAGCTGACCTGCTACTGGAACGCTCTGCCGTTCGAGGCGGTGGACGTGGGCATCGACGTCGTCGCCGACATGCTGCAGTACGCGCTGCTGGAGCAGACCGAGATCGACCGCGAGCGCACCGTGGTGCAGCAGGAGATCCGACGCGGCCACGACAGCCCTGCGCAGTGGGTGGGCGAGCTGATCGGCCGAGCGACGTTCGGCGACCAGCCTGTGGGCTGGCCGGTGGCCGGGTCGCTGGAGACCGTGGGAGAGATGCAGCGGCCGGACTTCATCGAGCACATCCAGAACTATTACTCGGCCTCGAACGCCGTGTTCTCGGTGGCCGGGAACATCTCGCACGTGGCGGTCCTCGAGCTGGCGTCGAAGTCGTTCGACGACCTGCCGACAACGCCCGTCTCCCGGGTTCCAGCGGCGAAGCCCGGACTGCCGGGCGAGCGCGTGATCGTCGAGGAACGCGAGCTGGAGCAGACGAACCTCGCACTGTCGATGCAGTGCTTCGGACGTCGCGACCCGGACCGTCACGCCCTCGACGTGCTGAACGCCGTGCTGGGCCGCGGGATGTCGTCGCGGCTGTTCAAGGAAGTGCGCGAGCGTCGCGGGCTGGCCTACTCCGTGGGATCGAGCAGCTCGCGGTTGACGGACATCGGCACGTTGAACGTAAGCGCGGGCGTCACGCGCGAGCATGAAGAAGAGGCGCTGCACGTCATCGTCGACGAGCTGGACCGTCTCGTGACCGAGCCCGTTGCCGCCGACGAGCTGCAGCGATCGATCGACTACGTCGCGGGATCACTGCGACTGTCGCAGGAGACCGCGATGTCGCAGGGCCAGCGCCATGGCAACCAGCTGCTGCAGGACGGCGTGCTGGAGTCGATCGACGAGCAGGTCGCGGCCGTGCGCGCGGTGACTGCGGAGGCCGTGCAGGCCGTGGCGCAGCGCGTGATCGGACCCCGGCAGTTCGCGCTGGCGGTGGTGGGACCGTCGGCTTCTGCGGACACCCTCGACAACCTGCTGCGCGCCTAGACCAGCGGGCCACGCAGGCCGGGCGAGACCTCGACTGTGGCGGGCCTCGACACGCTGCCCGACGGCGTGACGATCGCGCGCCTGGTCAAAGACGTGACCGGCGCGGAACCTCGGGGCGCGCGCTCCCTCGGTGCAGGCGTGGCGACGATCGCCTGGCGCGTGGAGACCGACGGCGACCCGGTGGTGGTGCTGGTGCAGAAGCCGGACGCGGCGCGGACAGCGGCGACGGAGGGCATCGGGGACTTTGCTCCCCGCTACGGGGCCCAGTGCGCCATCTTCGACCGTCTGCACCCCATCGATGCCCGCGTGCCGAAGGCGATCGCCTGGAGCGGCGACCCGGAGCACGCGGGCGTGGCACGCTTCGAGCTGCCCTGGGCGATGGTCAGCGAGGCGCGAGGCGCGCCCGGGGAGGCCGCAGCGCTCACCTCGGAAGGCGCGCGCGACCTCGGCGAGCTGCTGGCGCGGCTGCACGAGCTGTCCGGCGAGGGCTTCGGGCTGACCGTAGACAGACGCGACCGCCTCCAGGGTGGGTCACCGGACATGGCCACCGGGCTCCTCGAACGCTGGCCCAACCTGTGGCCGTTCGACGGCACCTCCCTGATTGCCCATCCGGTGGCGCGACTGGCGCCGCGGCTGATCGAGCCGGCCTCGAGGTTTCGCGAGGCGCTGCTGCGGTTCGGCGAGTTGCGTCGCGGCACGCTGGTTCATGGCGACCTCAACCCGCAGCACCTGTTCCTCGAGGGCGGGCGGCTGGGCACACTCATCGACTTCGGTGATGCCTTCGTAGGACCGGCGGCGGCCGACTTCGCGACATTCGCCTCGCACTATGGGCACTATGGGTCGGAGCGAGGCTGGGAGGGCGTCGAACGCGTCCTCGAGGGCTACGCTGCCTCGACCGTGCTGCGCGAGACGCGTCTGGCGGAGGCGCAGCTGTTCGGGGTAGCGCTGGGGCTGTATCGCATTCGCAAGCGCGTGGCCCTGCAACAGCCAGCGGAGCGGATCGCGAGGGACGTGGCGTTCCTCGAGGGCACCATCGATGTAGCAGGCAGGCTGCTGCGGGGTTAGCGACAGCGTGGCGAGGGCAGCGAGGGCAGGAGGCAGACCGTGCCGCACATCGAAACAGCCGATGGCATCAGGATCCGGTACGAAGAGCGCGGAGCGGGGCGGCCGCTGGTGCTGGCGCACGGCTTCGGAGTCTCACACGCGATGTGGCTGCCTCAGTTGCTGGCGCTGTCCGAGAGCTACCGCCTGATCACGTGGGATGCTCGCGGCCACGGCGAATCGAGCGCGCCCGGACACGCCGAGGCGTACACGATGCCGCTGCTGGCCTCAGACCTGCGCTCACTCCTCGAGGGGATCGGGGCCATTGAGGGAGCCCTCATCGGCGGCATGTCGTTTGGCGGGCAGATCGCGCTGCAGTACGCGGTGGAATACCCTTCGGATACCTATGCGCTGTTGCTTTCGGACAGCACGACGCGCGGCCCCGAACCGCCTCGCAATCCCCGTGACGCGGCAGCGGCGTGGGGCGTAGCGGGCGACCCCGGCCTCGAGGGCGGCCTGCGCGCGATGGCGGAACGCCCCGACCTGACGCCGTTGCTGCCGGGCCTCGCGATGCCGGCGCTGGTCATGTACGGTGAGCACGACGAGTTGATCGGACGAAGCGTGCAGCGAGTGATCGACGGGCTGCCTCGACGGCGGGTGACGGTGCTGGCGGAATGCTTCCACGGCACGTCTGCGCAGCGTCCTAGCGCCTGGAACACTGCCGTGCTGCGCTTCCTCTTGGATGTCGAGGCGGGTCATGAGCTCAACGACGAGGAGTTCGTGTAGGAGCCATTCCGACCTCGACGTCAGATCCTCGATGTACGATGCGGAACCTGACATCGAGGAGACACCGTGCTGGTATCCCGTAGCAACCTGCTGATCCGCGGCCTGCACCCGGCGGCCTTCGAGGGCGCCGCGACGACCGGGGCCGACGCCGTTACCATCGACCTGGCGGCGCCCGAGACGCACCTCCAGCGCGCCGGATTGCGGCAGCTGGCCGCGAAGCACGCGCCGCTGATCGCGAAGCGCGGCCGAGGCGTCCACGTGCGTATCTCGGACACACGATCCGGTGAGCTGGACGCGGACCTCGAGGCGCTGGTCAGCGCCTCTGTGACGGCCGCGCTGCTGAGTGGCGCCGAGGAGCCACAGGACGTGCGGGACGCCGACATCGCCATCCGGAAGCGCGAGATGCGCCGCAAGCTGGAGCCGGGGCACGTGCGGCTGATCCCCGAGATCGACTCGGCAGCGGGGGTGCGGGCGCTCCCGAAACTCATCGAGGCCGTCGACCGGCACGGCGCCATCGCATTGAACATCGAGGCACTGGCGCGCGACTTCGGCCTCGACGGCACGCCGGCCGCCTCGCTGGCGCTCTTTGAGCACGCGATGGCCGAGGTGGCCTTTGGCGCGCATGCGGCCGGGCTGCCGTGGCTGCTCCTCGCGCCGCGCTGGCGAACCCGCGCACACGCGCTGGGCGCAGCGGGTGTGTACGTCACTTCCGAAAGCGAGGCCGACGACTTCCGGCGGCTCTTCACGCCTCGACCCGAGGAAGTGGCGACGGCGCGCGCGATGCTCGAGGAGTGGGAGCGTGTGCGAACCGCCGAGGACTGGGTAGGGACCGTCGACGGCGAGCTGGTGGATCGCCGGAGTGTGCGCCGAGCACGTCGCGTGGTCGCCCTCGATGCGGCGATCGAGTCGAGCGACCGGGCCCGCGCGCGCGCGCGTTAGCGCCGCCCCACGAAGCATACCTCCCCGTTCGCCCTGAGCCTGTCGAAGGGCCCCCGTCTTCGACGGAGCGCGCGACACCTCCGGAGCGGTACCTCGAACCAACGAGGACGGCGTGTGGTTGCCTTCGGCAGGGCTCAGGGCAGGCTCGGCTCACCCCGAACGGAAGAAAGCGCGCTCACCACGAGCGGGAACGATCCTCACACCGCCATGCCCAACCCCCGAAGCAGCGCGCGGACCTCCGACGTGATGCGACGGTAGCGGCCTTCGAGGAGCGCGCGCGCGGCCTCGATGGTGCGAACGTCCGAGGGCGTGATGGTGCCGGTCGCAGAGGCGGCAGTGACTTCCTCGGTGTCTTCCCAGTACACACCCGCGGAATCGACCCGGAGGTCGAGGAGCAGGTCGGTGTAGCGGACCTCCGGGGGAATGAGATCGAGGGCGAACTCGACGTTACGCACGACGTCAAAGCGCACGAAGACAGGCGCCCCACCACCTGCAGGCACCGCGTAATAGCAGTTGTAGGCGCGGCGGAGCCAGAAGACTCCGTACGACTCGATGGCACGCCCGTCGAGACTGAGACGGAAAAGCACGACCACTCGCTGGAGGCGGGCGTCGATGAGTTCGTACTCGAAGCGGCGTTCGCTGCTGCGAGCGCGAGCGAGTGCGCGCTTCACCTCGATGATGGGGATGGTGGGGGAGAGCGTCACGGCACGGCCTCGATGGAGGCGAGCACGGGAACGCCCTCGGCCCGCGGTGAAGGGTCGTAGCCGAACGCAACGCGCACGCCCGGCGGTGGCACGTTCGCGCGTGCATCGCGGCCGACGCGCAGGGTCAGGGCAACACCACGCACGTCGAGGATGAGCAGCCCGGAGGACTCCCGCCAGAGCGCCACCGTCCCGGTGTCGCGCACCTGTGGCACCCAGACGAACTCGGAGCCCGAGGCCTCGGCGGTGTGTCGAGCGTCGTACGCATCGCGCGACGTGACACGCCAACCGCCGCCGTCGCGGGCGGTCACCACCTCAAGCCGAAGTTCGCGGACGGGGACACCGAGCGCCTGCGCGAAGAACTCGAGCGCCTGGCCGGCGACGCGCTCGGAGTCGGGCGCGAGAGCGCCGGGCGCGGGATTCATCAACACCTCGTCGGGCGCCGGAGTCGGCAAGCGCGGCGTGGTGCGAACCACGACAGCCGCGCGTTCCTCGAGGGGACTGCGCGGGAGTCCGGCAGGCGTGGCTGAGGCGCCGCACGCGCTCGCCAGAAGCGCGGCGCAAACCAGCGCGGGCGCGAACGGAGCGAGCGGGAGCAGAGCGCGCATGATGCCTCGAGGGGTAGTGTGGCGCCAGAGGTCCGTGTGTATGATCCTCGACGTTTGGGGTGCGCGCCAAATGGCACTCACCGGGAGATAAGGGCGGACCATGCCGGCCACGGTGATCATCGGAGGCCAGTGGGGCGACGAGGGCAAGGGGCGAGTGGTCGACTACCACGCGCGCAACTGCACAATCGTCGCGCGGTACTCGGCAGGGACAAACGCAGGGCACACGATCCTCAATGATCGAGGACAGTTTGCGCTGCACCTCGTACCCGCGGGCATCTTTTATGGCGACAAGACCTGCGTCATCGGCAAGGGCGTGGTGGTGGAGCCGATCGGCCTCATCAAGGAGCTGGCGATGCTGGGCGAGCGCCAGGTGGACACCTCTAGGCTGCTGATCAGCGAGCGGGCGCACGTGGTAATGCCGTGGCACCAGATCATCGACAAGCTTGATGAGGCGTTGCGCGGCGAACACGCCATCGGCACCACGGGCACCGGCACCGGGCCTGCCTTCACGGACAAGGTGGCCCGTAACGGCGTGCGCATGATCGATCTGATCACGCCCGAACTGCTGGCCACGAAGCTCGAGATGGTGCTGCCGTACAAGAACCGCGTGATCACCGAGCTATACGGCGGACAGGCGTTGGACTTCGACACCGTGTTGCGCGAGTTCTCAGCGTTCGGCGACCAGCTCAGGCCGCACGTGGCGGACACCGACACGATCGTACAGGACGCGCATGACGCCGGCGAACGCATCCTGCTCGAAGGGGCGCAGGGGTCGCTGCTCGACCTCGACTCCGGCACCTACCCGTACGTGACGTCGTCCGTGCCCGCCTCGGTGGCAGCCGGTGCGAGCATCGGCATCGGCCTCGGACCCACCGCCATCGAGCGGGTGGTCGGGGTGTACAAGGCGTACCAGACGCGCGTCGGCAACGGCCCGATGCCAACGGAGCTGTTCGGCGAAGAGGCGGACCGCCTGCGAGACCCGGCGAACGCGCAGGGCCAGGGCGAGTACGGCGCGACGACCGGACGATCGCGGCGGTGCGGCTGGTTCGACGGCGTGCTGGCGCGCTACACGTCACGGCTCAACGGGGTGAACTCGGTGGCGCTCACGCGCCTCGACGTGCTGTCGCAGTTCGACAGCATCAAGGTCTGCGTCGCCTACGAACGCAATGGCGAGCGCGTGAACACCCTGCCTGCAGCGCTACGCGACCAGTACGAGGTGCGCCCGATCTACGAAGAACTGCCCGGCTGGCGCAGTGACGTATCGGGCGTGCGAAGCCTGGGTGACCTACCCGCGACGGCGCGCGCGTACGTGCGTCGCATCGAGCAGCTCATCGGCGCGCCGATCGACATAATCTCGGTTGGGCCGCAGCGCGAGCAGGTGATCGTGACTCACGATATCTTCGGCTCAGAGTTGTAGCGGCGGTGCGCAGCCCTCAGACGACGCAGGGCGCCTCGTCCGAGGACCGACGCTGCGCTGGATGGTGATGCCCACTCGAGGGCGAACGGAGTCGATGCGTGGGTGTGATTTCGCTAATTATCCATGTGCTGTTGGCGACGGTGCTGATTGGTCCGCAGATCCTGATGTTCTTCGCGGTCGCGCCCGCGTCGTGGCTCATCGAGGACGACGACGTGCGCCAGCGTGTCGTGCGTGTCATCGCACGACGATTCGCCTCGCTGACGGTGGTCGCGCTGGTCGGCCTAGTCATCACCGGCCTCACGCAGTTCTTCGACCAGGAGGTCGTCCCGCCGCAGATCCGGGAATCGATGAACAACTATCGCTGGGGACAAATCTTCATGTGGAAGATGACCATGTTCGTAGTGCTCATCGGCATGATCGGGTTCCATGCCGCGGTTCTGGCGAGGCGCATCGGGCGAGTGACCGAGGAGGTCAAAGCCGGCCGCCTAGAGCGCTGGGAGCTGGAGCGGGCGCGCCGCAACTCGCTGCTGTTTTCCGGCCTGATGATCCTCGTCTCGATCGGCATCCTCGCGCTGGGAGTGATGCTGGCGTACGCCCCGTACGCCGACGCCGCGGTCTGAGCGTGGGCAACCTCGATACGCGCCTGCACACACTGCCGGACCTGTTGCGCCCCGGCCTCGATGTGGTGTTCGTGGGCATCAACCCCGGAGCGGCCTCGGCGCGAGCAGGGCACTACTACGCACAGCGTGGCAACGGCTTCTGGCACGCGCTGTCATCGAGCGGGCTGGTGCCTGAGCCGATGACCCACCTCGACGACGAGCGGCTGCTCGACGCGGGCATCGGCTTCACCGACGTCTCGAAGCGCGTGGAGACAGACAGCACGAAGCTCAGCGATACCGAACTGCGGGAGGCCGCGGCAGCCTTCTTCGAACGCATCTGCGGAGCCCGGCCGCGCTTCGTCTGTTTCACGGGCGCGCGCCACTTCGATGTGTTGTTTCCGGGCGTGCGGCAATCGCACGGCTGGGGCGCGCAACCCGCAAGCCTCGAAGGCGCCGCGGTCTGGGTGATGCCCTCGACGTCCGGACGCGCGGCGGCATTCCGAGCGGAAGGCGAGCGTGTGCTGCGAGCGCTCGCGAGCGCGCTCAAGAACGAACGCGGGCGCAAGATCGAGGCCAACGCGTGAGCCGCGACTGGGCGCGCGGTGAGGAGCGGTTGCGGCCGGACGACGACTGCCCGCTGTTCAGCGAACGCCTCGAGGAGCACATCGTGGGCCTGACGAGGGGCGAACTGCCCAACGCCGGGCGCTTCTGCGGACACTGCTACACGCCGATGGCGGTGGACACGCGGGTATGCGCGCACTGCGGCACCTCGACGGACCGGCTGCGGCCAGTCGAGGCGATCCCCGACCCGGTGGTGCAGATGCTGCGCCGCCAGCGCAAGACCGAGAGCTCGTGGGTAAACGGCTTCGCCTACGTCGGGCTGGTCGTGGCCGCGGTGGCAGGCCTGGGGGTCGTGCTCGGCATCCCGTACCTGCGTGACAACCTGCTCCCGGCGACGATCGTATACGGGCTGCTGCTGGTGGTGGGCAGCCGGATGCTGGCGGGGTTCTTCGGTGGGTACTGGGGCGACCGGATCGGGTACGCGCGCGGCCGCGAGGCGTTACGCGCCTCGTGGACAGCGTGGATCGAGGAGCGGGAGCGGGTGCCCTCGGTCTGACTTACCCTGCGCGGGAAGGGACAGGCAGATCGATCGTGTGGCGGGCCAGCTCGGCGCGGATGCGCATAGCGGTGGCATCCGAGGCGGGGAGCAGGGGCAGGCGGGGCGAACCTGCCTCGAAGCCCACGACGCCGAGTGCGTACTTCACCGGGATCGGGTTGCTCTCGATGAAGAGCACGTCGACTAGCGGCGCGAGTTGGTGGTGCAGAGCTGCCGCCTGCGTGATCGTGCCCGACACGCACGCCTCGACGAGTGCCTTGATCTGGCGACCGACGAGGTGCGCGGCGACGGAGACGATGCCGTAGCCACCCATCGCCATGACGGCGAGCGTGTCGCTGTCGTTACCGGACCAGACCCGGAAGCCCGCGGGCGCACCGGCAATGATGCGCCCGATCTGAGCGAGGTCGGCGCTGGCCTCCTTGACCCCGACGATCCTCGGATGGCGCGCGAGCTGCAGAGTGGTCTCCACTGTCATGTTGAGGGCGGAGCGCGCGGGGATGTTGTAGAGCATCGCGGGCAGCGAGGTGGCGTCGGCGATCGCGGTGAAGTGGCGGACCAAGCCCTCCTGCGTGGGCTTGTTGTAGGCGGGCACCGTGAACAGCAGTCCGTCGCAACTGACGCGCTCGGCCTCACGGGAGAGCGTGATCGACTCGGCGGTCGCGGAGTTCGTCGAGCCCGCGATGACGGCGATGCCGGGCGCGAGGGCGCTGCGGATCTCCGCCCAGAGCTCGACCTTCTCCTCCGCAGTGAGGGTGATGCCCTCGCCCGTGCTGCCGGCAACCACGACGCCGTCGCTGCCCGAATCGGCGAGCGCCTTCGCGAGGTCGACAGCGCGACCGAAGTCGACGGCGCCGTCCTCGCGCATCGGCGTAGCCATGGCGGTAATCAGGCGGCCGAACTCGGCGGGCATCGGGAGCCCCTTCCAGCACCCTCGGATGTGCGAGGGGGCGATGCAGATTCGACGAGGATAGCGCACCGAGTCTGGCCCGCGTCACGTCTCGAGCTGGTGCGGCGCACCTGGCGCGCGCCGCACCTGGCGCGCGGCGCACCTGGCGCGCGTCGCACCAGCTCGCGTACCGGGTTGCCCGGCGTTCTCCCAGTAGCCCCACAGCGCGCGCTCGATGTCGAGTCGGTATATCGGGTCATCAGGATCGAACGCACCGAACTCGATCGCCGCCTGGGCGAGCGCGCGCTCGGCGGAATCGGCGACGAGGGAGGCGGTACCGGTGACTCGAAACTCCTCGTCACTCGGTCCGAGGAAGGCGTGGAGCGCGTAGCGCCCATCGAGGTAAAGGTCTCGTCGCCTGGGTGACGTGGCGTTGATGCTCACGTAGAGACAGTCACCGCCGAATATCGGACACACCGGCGCCAGGTGCACCAGCCGCCGCGCCGTCGCGAGGAGCCCGATGGCAGCGCCGCCATCGGGCGCGAACAGCCGTCGCGGCGAGATCTGGTTCGGCGAGGGCGAAGCCCGCCCAGTCCACAGACGAGAGCCCTTGGCCGAGCGCCTAGAGCTTGCCGCGGCGGAGCATCTCCTCCGCGATCTGGATCGCGTTCGTGGCCGCACCCTTGCGGAGGTTGTCGGACACCACCCAAAAGACGAGGCCATGTTCGACGGACTGGTCGCGACGCAGGCGGCCGACGAACGCGCGGTCGTCGCCCTCGGTGTTGAGGGGCGTCGGGTAGACCGAGTTAGTCGGGTCATCCATGACCGCGAGGCCGGGCATCTTCGCGAGCGCCGCGCGGGCATCGCCGACAGCGACAGGGCCATCGAACTGGACGTGGACGGACTCAGCGTGACCGATGATCGTGGGGACGCGCACGCAGGTCGCGGCGAAAGGAAGAGCGAGGTCGTGCAGTATTTTGCGCGTCTCGTTACGCATTTTCAGCTCTTCGCCCGTGTACATGTCTTCGCCGAAGGAATCGACTTGCGGAATCACGTTCATGGCGATCTGGTGGGGGTAGACTTGGGGAGCGGGGAGCGCCTCGCCGCGGCCGAAGGCACCCAGCTGTGAACGCAGCTCGGCGACTGCCTGCGCGCCGGTGCCGGACACCGCCTGGTAGGTCGAGGCGGTAACGCGCGAGATCGTGCCGGCCGCGCGCAGCGCGTGGAGCGCCATGGCGAGGGGCGTGGTGGTGCAGTTGGGGATCGAGAGGATGCCCTCGTGCCAGTCGACGTCCTCGCCGTTCACCTCAGGAACCACGAGGGGGACATTCTCCTGCATGCGGTAGGCGGCGCCGTCATCGATCATGACGGCGCCTGTCTGGACGACCTGAGGGCCCCAGAATTTCGAGGCCTCCGAGGTGGCTGAGCAGAAGACGAGATCCGCGCCCTTGAGCGCGTCGAGGCTGGTCTCCTCGACGGTGTAGTTCGAGCCTGCATACTCCATCTGCTTCCCGGCGGAGCGCTTCGTGGCGAGCAGCTTGAGCCGGCCGATGGGGAACTTGCGCTCTGCGGCCACCCGCAGGAACACCTCACCCACGGCACCGGACGCGCCGATGACTGCCACGTTAAGCTGCCGAGACATTGCCTCACTCCGAATCGAGATCGCGAGCCGATGGAGGGTTCTGGCCGCCAGCTTCCGCTGGCGAGCTGTTGAACATCGATGATAGAGCGGAATCGGGGGCTAGAGCAGCCCGCTCGCTGGAACAGGGCTACGCAGCTAGGCGATGCCGGTCCAGGTGACCGCGATAAACATCGACGCGCCGCCCAGCAGGACCAAGAACGGCGGCACCCCGAGTGTCACCTCGGCGAGAATGCCGAGGGGCATCAGCATCCCGATGATGCCGAGCCACGCGAGCGCGCGCTTGCCGCCCTCACCCAGGGCGAGCTTTGGCAAGACCAGCCCAATCGCGATGTTGAGCAGCGCGAAGAGGTTGCCGTGCGCAGGGGCCAGCCTGGTCTCGAAGTGTTTCCCAGCGTCCGAACTGGCGATCCACTCTGCCTTGCCGGGCGCGAAGTCCCGCAGGTAGACGAGCACGAATCCGAGGATGACAAATCCCGAGATGAAGAGAAACCCACCACCGACATTCCATCGACCTGTCGCCATGCCCGCTGCCTTCCCTGAACCGAGACGTGCACAGCGTCACCAAACCGAGCGAATGGGTGCACCGTCGAAGGTCCTCGGAGGAGGGGGCAAGGGATCGAGGTGGAGCCTACAGCACACCGATCAGGTTCCCGAGGCCGACCACGAGGCCCTTGAGGTTCATCACCTCGCGGGTGGCCAGCAGCACGCCGGGCATGAACGAGTCGCGACCCGTCGAGTCGTGGCGGAGGGTGAGCGTCTGACCCTGACCGCCAAAGATGACCTCCTGGTGGGCAACGAAGCCCGGGAGGCGCACGGAGTGGATGCTGACGCCACCCTCGACGGCGCCACGCGCGCCCGGGATGTGCTCGAGCGCGGGGTCGTTGTGGGCGAAGTCGCGGCCGCGGGCGGCGCGCATCCGGCGCGCGGTCTCGAGGCCCGTGCCAGAGGGCGCGTCGACCTTCTTGTCGTGGTGGAGCTCGATGACTTCGACGCTGTCGAAGAAGCGCGCCGCGATGTCGGCTAGGTGCATGAGCACCACTGCGCCGAGAGCAAAGTTAGGAGCGATGAAGGCGCCGCGCTGGGCCTCGGCGCTGCCGGCGCGGAGGCGCTCGGTGGCCTCGGCGGGCACGCCTGACGTGCCGATCACGGGTCGCACGCCTGTGGCGAGCGCCGCATCGATGAGGCGCGCGGTGAAGGCAGCGTTCGTGAAGTCGATGACCACATCGGGCTTGGCGATCGCGAAAACAGAAGCCGGATCGTCGCCGAGCGGATAGAGATGGTGCGCGCCGACAGCGCCCATCGGCTCGATGAGGCCAACGACCTCCATGTCCTCCTGCGCCTCGATGGTGGAGCGGACGAGATCGCCCATCTGGCCGGTACCGGAGACGACGACGCGGATCATGTTGCAACACCTCGAATCTGGTTCGGAGTGGCAGAAGTGGCAGAAGAGCCACGCCGTAACGTGACCTCGACCTCGAGGTCACGTTACGGCGTGGCTCAGTCTAACGCGCCAGTCAGCGCGCCGCGCTCGAAGCGCGGGAGCCTACCAGCGGCGACCACCCGAGGGCGGACGCGGCGCCGAGGGCGGTTCGATGGGGGCGTCGTTGGACGAACCCCTTGAGGCCCCGCCGTAGCCACCGCCACCACCGAAGGCACCACCGCCGGAGCGCCGAGGCGCGGGAGCACCGTCGCGTGGCTCGCGACGCGGCTCGCGGTCGCCGTCCCGATCGCCGCCATTGTCGGCCGGACGCTCGTCGCGATCGCCAGCGGGCCGCCGCGAGAAGCTCTCGGACTGCTCGCCACGGTCAGCGGGGCGTTCGGGCGCACGGTCTGGAGCGCGGTCCGGACCGCGATCGAAGCCACCTCGACCGCTGCTGCCGCGAGGACCACCGGGCCCGCGGCCACGACCACCGTCGCGGCGTTCCTGCATGGGCTGAGACTCGCGGTCACCTCGATCACCACGGTCACCGCCACCATCCCCATCGCCGCCCTGGAGCAGGACGCGACGCGAGAGGTTGATGCGGTTGAGGTTGTCGATCTCCATGACCTTGACCTGGACCGTGTCGCCAACGTTGAGGACGTCTTCGACCCGTTCGACTCGTTCGTTGGCCAGGTCAGAGATGTGCACCAGACCGTCCTTGCCCGGAAGGATCTCGACGAAGGCGCCGAAGTTCATGATGCGGGTGACGCGGCCCTCGTAGACCTCGCCGACCTTCACTTCCTTGGTGAGCCCCTCGATCATCGCGACCGCGCGGCGCACCGAGTCGCCGTCCGGGCCGCCGACGAAGATGGAACCGTCGTCCTGCACGTCGATGGTGCACCCGGTCTCGGCGGTCATCTTCTGGATGGTGGCGCCGCGTGGCCCGATAACCATGCCGATCTTCTCGGTGGGGATCATGATGGTGGTGATCATCGGAGCGTAGCGCGAGACCTCCTCGCGGGGAGCCGAGATCGCCTCGTTCATCGCGTCGAGGAGAGTCATGCGTGCGACGCGTGCGCGCTCGAAGACAGTTTCGAAGAGACCCGCGGGCAACGACTTCAACTTGATGTCGAGCTGGACGCCGGTGATACCGTTGCGGGTCCCGGCCACCTTGAAGTCCATATCACCGAAGGCGTCCTCGATACCCGCGATGTCCGTGAGGACGCGGTACTCGCTGCTGCCTTCCTCGGTGATGAGGCCCATCGCCACGCCGGCGACCGGAGCCTTGATCGGCACGCCCGCGTCCATGAGGGCGAGGGTGGAGCCGCAGACCGAGGCCATGGAGGACGACCCGTTGGACATCAGCGTGTCGGAGACGACACGGATCGTGTACGGGAAGTCGTCGAAGGAGGGCAGCATCGGCTCGAGCGAGCGCTCGGCGAGCATCCCGTGTCCGATCTCGCGTCGACCGGGGCCACGCATGAAGCGTGCCTCGCCAACCGAGTAGGGCGGGAAGTTGTAGTGGTGCAGGTAACGCTTGAACTGGGTGGGCGCGATCGAGTCCATGCGCTGGCGGTCGCCGATCGGACCGAGGGTCGCGACGGAGAGCACCTGCGTCTGGCCGCGCTGGAAGAGACCGGTGCCGTGCGCGCGCGGGATGACGCCGACGCGCACCTTGAGCTCGCGGATCTTATCGTCAGGGCGGTCATCGGCGCGCTTGTTCTCGCGGAGGATGCGCTGGCGCACCATCGGCTTGATGACGTCCTCGATAGAGCGGCGCACCTCGGCCTTGGTCAGGGCGGGGTCCGCGATCTTCTCGTGGGCGAAAGTGGCGAGGTTGTCGATGCCGGTGAAGCCCTCGTCCATGACGGAGGCGAGCACGCGGCTGATCTCGCCATCAAGGGCAGCGGCGATGCGGCCCTTGAGCTCACCGGTGTCGACCGGGGGCGCAAACGCCATCTTGGGCAGACCGACGGCGTTGACGATCTCCTGCTGGAACTCGTTGAGCTGGGCGATGACGCCGCGAGCGAACTCGATGGCGGCCAGCACGTCAGCCTCGGACACCTCGATGGCGCCCGCTTCGATCATGACCACGGACTGGGCCGTACCGGCGACGATGAGGTCGAGGTCGGAGGTCTCCAGGTCGGTGTAGGTGGGGAAGGCCTTGAACTGGCCATCGATGCGGCCGACGCGAAGCGCGGAGACCGGGCCCTGGAACGGCAGGTGGGACATGCCCAGGACGATCGAGGCGCCGGTGGTGCCGAGCACATCGGCCGGGATGTCACGGTCGGAGGAGAGGAGGGTGATGACCACCTGGACCTCGCGCTTGAAGCCCTTGGGGAAGAGCGGGCGAATCGGGCGGTCCGTCATCCGAGCGGCGAGAGTGGCCTCCGTGCTGGGGCGGCCCTCACGTCGGAAGAAGGAGCCGGGGATCTTGCCGATGGCGTACATGCGCTCTTCGAAGTCGACGGTGAGGGGGAAGAAGTCGATGCCTTCTCGGGCGTCGCCGTCACAGACCGTGACCAGAACCATCGTGTCGCCGTAGCGAATGGTGCAGGAGGCGGCCGCGTTCTGCGCGAAGAGGCCGACGCCGACCTCGAAGGTATGGCCGCCGATCTCCCGGCTAAAGGTACGTTCTGGGATCACTGCGTGTTCACTTTCTCCATCTGCATGGGTAGACAGCTACCGAGCATGCAGCGCGAGAGGCCGCGTGCTCGTGTTGTTTCGAAGGGTTCGAACGAAGACAGGGGTGCGGGGCGGGGCGGTGTGCCAGTCAGAAGCGACATGTCCCTACACGCGCGCAGAAGCGCGGTTGTGACGTGCCGAGCGTGGGAGACGAGGACGGAATCGGGCGCGTCTTAGCGACGCAGCCCGAGCCGCTCCAGCACGGTGCGGTAACGGGCGACATCGGTGTTGCTCAGGTAGCGCAGCTGGCGACGGCGCTGACCAACGAGGCGCAGCAGGCCACGACGAGTTTCGTAGTCGTGCTTGTTCTTGCGCAGGTGGTCGGTCAGGTACTGGATGCGGTCGGTAAGGAGCGCGATCTGGACCTCGGACGACCCGGTGTCGCCCTCGGCCTGCTTGAACTGGTTAATAATCTCGCTCTTGCGCTCGGCCGTCTGCATCTGGAAATCGTTGCCTATCGTGCCCAGGGGCTGCTGAAACTACTGAAGGACCACTGAGACTGTACGGATGTCTTCCGCATCACACTGCATGCGCGCCGGGTACATCCCGCAACGCGCATCGGGCTCCCGGCCCGGACGCCTTGTCTACGTTTCCGTAACGCTACCACGCGCCGCGAGGTGCGAGCAATCGGGAAGCCGCTGATGCGAGACACGGGGTGAGCGTAGGCCTCGTGAGCGCGGAACCGCGCTAGAATGACCGCGATGAACGAACGGCATGACCTCGATCGTGTCATGGAATCCTTGGAGCCGCTGCCGCGGCAACGGGCGTTCCCCGCGCTGGTAGTGTTGGTTGGTCCGCCCGGCGCGGGCAAGTCCACGCTCGCGCGGCGGCTGGGCGAGCGCACCCCGGTGGTGGCGATCTCCGCGGATGAGGTGCGGCGGCTGCTCGCGCCGACGCCGGAGTACTCGTTCACGGAGACGAAGCGTATCCAGCGCGCGATCCGCCTCGCGGTAGGTGATCTGCTGCACCGCAACATCTCCGTGGTACTCGATGCCCCAAACCTGACCGAGTGGGAGCGCCAGCCGCTCTACAGCATCGCGGAGCTCCACGAGGCGCGGCTCATTCTGGTCGAGGTGACAGCGCCCACCGGTGTGGTCCTCGAACGGCTCGCGGTGGGTGCAGCGGTCCCCGTCGGCGCCGACGAACCTCAATCCGCGCGGGACGTGTACCACCAGATGGTGCAGCGCCAGGAGCCGATTCCCCGGGAACACATGACCGTCGATACGTCCTCGGGGGCGTTCGATCAGTTTGTGTCCGCGCTCGCGATGGACCTCGAAGAGGGTTAGCCCCCGAGGCGGGCGGGCGGGCGTTCGCGCTTCACGAGCCAGACACGGATCGAGCGATAGCCGGACTCCTGCAGCCTGACGGCCATCACCCAGGCAGCGGCGCACACCCCGAAGCCAATGAAGGCGTCGAAGAAGAAGTGGTTCCCGGTCACCACGACCGCCATCGCCTGCACGACGACGAGCGCCACGCCCGCGAGCCGCACCAGCACCTGTCGAGTCGCGCGGAAGAGCGTAGCCGCGACCAGCGCCGCCCAACCGACGTGCAGTGACGGCACGGCCGCATACGGGTTCACGAAAGACCTCATCGATTGCGCCTGGTACGAGAGGTTATCGAAGTGCGCCAGCGTGTCGATGAAGCCCCACTCGACGAGGTAGCGCGGGGGCGCCACCGGGTACGAGTAGTAGAAGACGAGCGCTATCACGCCGGAAATAAGAAGCGCGTCGCGTAGCACCGTGTAGTGGGCGCGCCGCCACCAGAACAGGACGAGCCCCAGCCCGACGATAAGGGGGAAGTCCAGCCAGAAGTAGACGAAGTTCATCGCGCGGACGAACGCGTGCGCCTGAAGGCTGGCCGCCTGGATCCGCGGTTCGAACCAGAGTCCGAGAGCGGCCTGGAACTCGACGATGGCGCGGGCGTTGGCAAGCGCATCGGCCGCACGGTCCACGACCGAACCTCGAACAAGGAAGTACGCGAGAAAGCCCGCGGCGACGATGGCGATCTCCGTGAGATTCCACCAGCTCAGCCCGCGTCGCAGCGGGCCGGTCTCCCGCAGGACGTAACGCAGAACCCGTCGTGCCCCCACCTGACACCCCCCCGCCCCAGCCGAAGGATTTTAGCGCAGCCGTCGACCCTCGACTCCGCAAGGGCACACCGGGGAACCCGCGCTGTCGCAGCGGGGGAAGGCTCCGTTATAGTCCCACGTGGCGAGCGAACGACGGGCACGACGGGCCCGAGGAATACGAGTAGTTCGAACGAACGTACAAAGGAAGGCCCCCATGAGCCCCCTCGAGGTCACAGCCAGCGGCGGTAATATCGCCCAGCAGGACGTCGACACGATCGTGTGCTGGGTACCGGAGGGCGCGACACGCCTCGCCGGGCACGCGGCGCAGCTCGACCGGGCGGCCAACGGGGCAATCACGAGGATGCTGCGTGACGGCCTGATCAGCGGGCGCTCCGGCGAGACTAACGTGGTGCACGGTGGGCGGCTGCGCGCGAAACGCGTCGTGGTTGCGGGCGCAGGCAAGCCGGCCGCCTTCGACATCCACGCGGAGCGCCGCAGCGCCGGCAACCTAGCGCGGACGCTCCGCGGGCTGAACGCGGGGCGCGTGGCGTGGTCGACGCAGAGCTATGCGACGGGGACGGCGGACGTTGAGGCGGCCTCGGCCGCGCGTGCCGAGGGCGTCCTGCTGGGGTTGTACCGCTTCGACCGCCATCACACGAAAGAGGACGACCGGCCTCGCGGTGCCGTGACGAGCATCGTGTTCGTCGAAGCGAGCGCGCGCGCGGCGGCGGCCGCACAGCGCGGCCTGGTGCAGGGGCGCGCGATGGCGGATGCGACAAACTTCGCGCGCGACCTCGCCAACGAGCCCGCCAACCTGATGACGCCCACGATCATGGCGACGCGAGCGCAGGAAATGGCGGCGCGCGAGGGCCTGGAGTGCACGGTCATCGAGCGGGCGGAGGCCGAGCGTCTCGGGATGGGTTCGTACCTGTCGGTGGCGAACGGATCGCACCAGCCGCCGAAGTTCATCGTGCTGCGCTATCGAGGCGGGAACGACGCGCGGCCGGTCGCGCTCATTGGCAAGGGCATCACCTTCGACACCGGCGGCACCTCGATCAAGCCCTCTGCCGGCATGGAGCGCATGAAGGGCGACATGTCCGGGGCGGCAGCAGTACTGGGCGCCATGCTGGCGATCGCGCGGCTGAAGCCGGGCGTGAGCGTGCTCGGGGTGGCGCCATGCACGGAGAACATGCCGGGTGGTGGTGCGACCAAGCCGGGTGACGTGGTCTACGCGATGGACGGTCAATCCATCGAGGTGATCAACACCGACGCCGAAGGTCGCCTAATCCTCGCCGACGGCATGGCCTACGCGCGCAAGGAGGGCGCCAACCCGCTTATCGACATCGCCACGCTGACGGGTGCGATCAACGTCGCGCTGGGCAAAGTGCGCTACGGCGTGCACACCAACAACGACCGGCTGATGGCGGAGCTAGAGCGAGCCTCCGAGCAGTCAGGCGAGAAGATCTGGCGGATGCCGATGGACAAGGAGTACGAGGAGCTCATCAAGTCCGACGTCGCCGACATGAAGAACACCGGCGGCCCGCAGGGTGGGTCGATCACCGCCGCAAAGCTCATCGAGAAGTTTGCCGGGGACACGCCCTGGGCCCACCTCGACATCGCGGGGGTGATGGACGTGGAGCGTGACCGCGGCGAGTGGGTGAAGGGGATGTCGGGGCAGCCGGTGCGGACGCTGGTGCACCTGGTGCTCAACCGCGCGAGGTAGCGGTCGAATCCCCTCTCGATGGCGGGACGAGGGCGAATCTACGATGGGCCCGGATCGCGGGTGTAGACGCACATCTGTACACCAGACGCTTGGTCCCAATCCCGCGAGGGCTCGCGCGTGAACACGAGGCGTATCGTACAGGCGCTTAGCTGCCAGCATCGAGAGCTGCGTCGACAGGACCAGTACCTGCGTGCCCTGCTGCGCCTCCTAGATGATTGTCTTGATGAGGTGTTCGCCGACGCCGTGCCCGCGAGCCTCGGGAGCCACGGCGAGCAAGCGGATTTCGAGCTCGCCCACACCGCCGATCTGACCGAACGTCGAACCCTCCTCGACAACCGAAACGGCACCTAGGACAACACCTCTCTCGTCGACGGCACAGAGCAGGCGCGTCTGCCTGGCCCGTTCATCAACCGCGCGCAGCGACCCATCGGCGGTGTTCGGGCTGAACCCCTCACCGACATAGACGCACGCCGTGAGGTCAGCGACCGCGACGTAGCCCTCGGCAGCGGCGAGGCGAACTGTGATTGCCACCGTCAGTCACTCCCCGAGGAAGACCGTCATCGCTTCGATAAGCGGCGGCGCGGAGTAGCGCAGCACGCCGTGGGTCGCACCATCAAGGGCAACAACCTGCGTGCGAGGCAGGCGCGCCTGCATCTCGCTGGCGACGGGCTCCGGGAGGACGTTGCTGGCGCCGGCGCGCACGAGCAGCGTGGGGCACTGGAGGGCGTCCCAGTGTGACCAGAGGTTCATACGCCGAGGCGCACCAGCCTCAAGGTCGCGCGCGAAAGCGGCGGCGATCGCAGGATCGAAGCGCGGTCGACCGTCCTGCACCCACGGCCCGCGGGCGATGCAGCCGGCGATGCGTCGCGAGCCCTCGGTCATGTCAGGACCGGGGTAGGTATCGACGACCACGAGACGCTCGATACGGGCGCCGAGGGCGTGCGCAGCGAGGATCGCGACCCCGCCTCCCTCGAGTAGCCCGCGAGCACACAGCGTTCGATGCCGAGCTCGTCGAGGGCACAGACGAGGTCGGCGAAATGCGCGTCTGTGCTGTACTCGGCAGTGGGGGACCAGTCGCTGTCGCCGTGCCCACGCGCATCGAGCGCGACAACCTGTCGACCGCTGGCGAACGCGCAGGCGACGGCGTCCCAGTCATCCGCGCTGCCGCCGATGCCGTGCAGGCAGACAAGTGGAAGCGCGGTGCCGGCCTGCGACTCGGCGCCCCATTCGCGATAGCGCAAGCGCAGGCCGTTACCGTCGACGAAGCCTGAAGTCCCTGCGGAAGCCACTGCGATGAGCATTTCTCCCCGCTCATGTTTAGCGCATGGTGAGCCAGTCGAACCACAAAGCATGAGCCACCGGCGCAAGTCCTACTCGTCCTTCGACAGGCTCAGGACAAGCGGGGAGGCCTCTCTACAGCAGCGCGGCGACGCGATCGAGGATGCGCATCGAGACGTCGTACTTCAACATCAGCGGCAAGTCCTCGCGACCGCCCTTCGCGTCAAGGATAACGACCCGGTTGGTATCGACAGCGAAGCCTGCGTCCGAAGCGGAGACATCATTCGCGATGATCAGCGCAGCGCCCTTGGCGACGAGCTTCTTCCCGGCGTTCTCGATGAGGTTCTGCGTCTCGGCGGCGAAAACCACCTTCACGAATTCGCCGGAGACCTCTTTCGAGATGTCGGGGTTCTCGACCAGGGGGATCAGCAGCTCGCCGCCCATGTCGGCGCGCTTGATCTTCTGCTCGGCTGCCTCGGCGGGCCGATAGTCGGCGACGGCGGCGGCCATGATCAGCACGTTCGCCTGCTGCATGGCGTTCTGGACCGCCTCGAGCATCTCGAGGGCGGAATCGACGCGAACCACCTTCACGCCGCCGGGGTCGGGGAGACTGGCGGTGGAGATCAGCGTCACGTCGGCGCCTCTATCGCGGGCAGCCTCGGCGAGGCCGTAGCCCTGCTTGCCGCTGGAGTGATTGCTGACGTAGCGGACGGGGTCGATAGCCTCGCGGGTACCGCCCGCGGTGATGACCACGCGGGCGCCCTTGAGGTCGCCGTGCTCTTTGCCGAGACGCGCCTTGAGAGCGTCCACGATCAGTGCCGGGTCGACGAGGCGCCCTGCACCAACGCGCCCCGAGGCGAGACGGCCACTGGCGGGGCCGATGAACTCGACGCCGCGTTCGATGAGCGTGGCGCGGTTAGCCTGCGTGGCAGCGTGATCCCACATCTGCGCGTCCATGGCCGGCGCGACGAGCGTCGGCGCCGTCGTGGCGAGGGCGGTCAGGGCGAGGAAGTCATCGGCGAGCCCGTGGGCAAGTCGAGCGAGCGTGGTCGCTGAGGCGGGAGCGATCAGCAAGGCGTCGGCGCGGCGTGCCAGCTCGACGTGGGCCTCGCCCTCGCCATAGGGCGCGAACATGTTCGTGTACGGCTCGCGGTGCGTAAGGGCGCGGAAGGTCGCGGGAGTGATGAACTCCATAGCCGAGCGGGTGAGCGCGACATCGACGATGGCGCCCTCCTGCATGAGACGGCTCGCGACCTCGGCTGCCTTGTAGGAGGCGATCGAGCCGGAGACACCGAGGACGATGTGACGACCTTCGAGAGGACCGCTCATGACCGCGCCTCCTTCGATGGCTCGCTGTTCAGCTCGTGCACCAATCGTAACCCATCAAGGTTGAGGTCGGGCTCGATGTGATCGATGACGCCCGACTCCTGCGCGATGCCCTCCGCGTAGCCGCCCGTGGCGATGACGGTAGCGTCTTCCCCAACGTCTGACTTGAAGCGTCGCACCATGCCGGCCACCATCTCGGCGTAGCCGAAGAAGATGCCAGACTGCATCGAGTGGACCGTGTTGCGACCGATGGCGCCCTCGATGGTGGGGCGCTGGATGCTGATGCGATGGAGCATGGCGGCGCGCGCGAACAGCGCAGCTGACGCGATGCCAATGCCGGGCGCGATGGCGCCACCGAGGTAGTCGCCCTCCCTCGAGACCGCATCGAAGACGAGCGCCGTACCGAGGTCAACGATAATCAGGGGTGGCTTGTACTTGGCGAGGGCAGCGACGGCGTGCAGGATGCGATCCGGGCCCACCTCGCGGGGGTTGTCGTAGCGGACGCGGACGCCGGTCTTGACGCCCGTGCCGATGACGACCGGCGAGACGCCGAAGTAGCGGCGGCAGACCGCCTCGAAGGTCTGGATGAGCGACGGAACCGTCGAGGACAGCACCGCGGCGGTCACCCGCTTCGGTTCAATGTTGTTAGCACGCAAGAGGCCGAGGACAAGCATCGCGTACTCGTCGGAGAGATTGTCCTGGTCGGTGGCGATACGGAATGTCGCCTGACGCTGGGCACCATCGTAAACCCCGATAGCGATACTCGTGTTGCCGATATCGATGGCGAGGAGGAGGCCGGACTGGTCCACGAGTCGCTCCGAACAGGCATGCCCAGTCCGCGGAGGCGGCCGGAGGCCACGGTTACAGACGAGGCGATTATAGGATCACAGGCTCGGCATCACGGGTCGGGGAAACCTTATTCGAGGAAAACCTGCTGACTCCACATAAGATACTTGATCGGACTCGTGGGCGGAGGTACCTTCCGCCAGCGCTTGAGAAGTCGCATGCGGCGCGACTTCCGAGCAGGATTTTTATGCTGCGCTCCTCTGGAGATACTGCCACGCATACGACACGAGCAGGTGCCTCGCACCTGCTCGTGTCGTATGCGTGGCAGTAACCCGGTCGTCCAGGCCGGCGCTCGGAGTGGTAACGGCGGCGGGGGGCCGACTTGGACCGCGACGCTGGCGTGCTCTGGCAGGACGCCCTTCGTCATCTCGCCCAGCACGTATCTCGGCCCAACTTCACCACCTGGTTGGAGAGCACTGAGGGCGTCCGCCTTGATGGTGCCACGCTCATTGTCGGTACGCGCTCAGAATTCGTCACCGAGTGGTTGCAGAAGCGCCTCCTCCCGCTTATTGTGCGGACCATCACCGACCTTGCTGGCCAGCCGTTAGACGTACGGTTCGAGCCACTGCGTTCAAATGCCGACAGCGGGCCTGCGCTACGCAACGTCGGTGGTACCGAAGTCGGCGCGACCGCCCCTCGACCGCGGCTCCGCGAGCGCTACACCTTTAACACCTTCGTGGTTGGTCCGAATAACCGCCTCGCAGCGGCGGCCGCGCAGGGTGTGGCTCGATCTCCGGGGCTCCTCTACAACCCACTCTTCCTGTACGGCGACGCCGGTCTTGGTAAAACACACCTCCTGCATGCAATCGGCCACGAGACCGTCTCTCGCGGCCTTGCGGTGCTGTACACCTCGGCAGAACAGTTCACGAATCAGCTCATCACCGCGATCCAGCAGCGCACGCAGGAGGACTTCCGGCAGCGCTACCGCTCGGTGGACGTGCTACTGATCGATGACATCCAGTTCATCGCCGGGAAAGAGCAGACTCAGACGGAGTTCTTCCACACATTCAACGACCTGCACCAGTCGGGCCGCCAGATCGTGATCACTTCGGACAAGAGTCCTGTGCTGATAGCACACCTCGAGGATCGGCTGCGTACCCGCTTCGAGTGGGGCATGATCGCGGACATCCAGGCGCCGGACATCGAGACCCGCATCGCCATCCTCCGGACCAAGTCCGACGAACAGCACGCGATGGTTCCGGACAACATCCTGCAACTCATCGCGTCGCGGTACACGAGCAACATCCGTGCACTCGAAGGGTCGTTGACTCGCGTACTCGCGTACTCGCGCCTCACCGGCGAACCCCTGACTGCCGAAGTCGTGCAGTCCGCGCTCGCCTCGCTACAACCGACCGAACCTCGCCTCCCGCCGTCGCCGAACCTTGTAATCGACGTGGTCTGCCGCTACTTCGACCTGACCCGCGACGCACTGCTGTCGAAGAGCCGCGAGAAACGCGTAGCCTACCCCCGGCAGCTGGCGATGTACCTCATGCGCGAGCTTGCTCACCGCTCCTTGATGGAGATCGGCGACGCCCTAGGCGGACGTGACCACTCAACGGTGCATCATGGCTGGCGCAAGATGGAGCGATCGCTGGCGATCGACCCGGAGACGAAGCGCGACGTGGTCAGCCTCCGCGAGATGATCGAGCAGTCGCGCCGCACCGCCTGATTCGGGGTTCGGCTTACTCAAGAGCACTTTGCCACGGGCCAGAGCGAACCACGGTTCCTGCATCGTGCACCTACACATCAGCGCTCATGCCCTCGAACTGCGTCCGCTTATGTATGTAGACCTTTCTCTATTTCTCTCGGCCAAGTTGTGGACTTCCTACATCTTTTCGTTAGTAATCACGCCCATTTGTGGACAGCAACTGGATCGTGACCACCCTCGCTGCCAGCACGTTCCCCGTGTTACCAACATCGCTGCCAGGACATGCTCCGTGATCGAGCACTCACGACCTATCTTCGAACAGCGCCGCTGAATCTCCTCCAGACTCGCCGTCCCCGCTGCGAACACCACTACTGCTACTACGAAGTCTCTGAGTACCCGTTCTGTCCTCCGATGCTTTCCCCTAGGCTGATTACACACATCTGTTCATGAGGCACCTTCTGTGATTGACCATGTCGAAATCGACGTCATCGCCGGACGAGGCGGCGACGGGGCTATCTCGTTTCGCCGTGAGAAGTTTGTGCCTCGCGGGGGGCCCGACGGGGGCGACGGCGGGCGCGGCGGGAACGTGGTGATCGTGGCGACGCGATCGATCTCTACACTGCGCGACTTTCAGCATGGCCGTGTACACAACGCCGAAGACGGCCGGCCAGGGGGCCCCAACCAGCGTCGCGGCGCCTCGGCACCGCTGCTGGAACTGCGGGTACCGGTCGGCTGTGTCGTGAACATCATTCCGCCGGACGGCAGCGCCGCAGCCGAGCACGTAGCGGATCTGGTCCTCGATGGCATGTCGGTGGTGGTGGCCCGCGGTGGGCGAGGCGGCTGGGGTAACCAGCGCTTTGCGACGCCGACGCGACAGGCGCCGCACTTCGCGCAGCATGGCCAGGCGGGCCAGACGCGTCACCTTGTACTGGAGTTAAAGCTACTGGCGGACGTTGGACTCGTCGGCTTGCCAAACGCGGGGAAGTCGACGCTGCTACGCGCCTGGTCGCGGGCGGAGCCGAAGATTGGCGCGTACCCGTTCACGACGCTCGAGCCGGAGCTCGGCGTGGTGAACGTGGGGCACAACACCTTTGTGGCGGCAGACATGCCAGGACTGATCGAGGGCGCGAGCCGGGGCGCAGGTCTGGGCCACGAGTTCCTGCGGCACATCGAGCGGACACAGGTGCTGGTGCACGTGCTGGACATGACGCGCGACGATCCACTGGCGGACCGACAACTCATCGATGCGGAACTTGCGAGCTTCGGGCACGGGCTCGCCGAGAAGCCGCAACTGCTGGCGCTGAACAAGGTCGACCATCCGGACGCGCGGGCCAACATCGACTTGCTGCGCGAAGTTGGGGCCCTCGACGAGCCGTGGTTCGCGATCTCCGGGTTGAGTGGCGAAGGTACAGAGGCGCTGGCGCGAGGGGCCTGGGACGCCGTACTGCAGGCGCGCGCGCGCGCGGCCGTCGCGGAGGGTGAGCGGCTACCCGTCATCGAGCCGCCGTTGCAGCGCGAGCGCTTTCGCGTCGAGAACGGCGAGGATGGCGTGGTGCAGGTGCGAGGCTCGACCCCCGAGTGGCTGGCCGAGACGCTCGACGTACACCACGAAGACGCTCGCTACGAACTCCTCGACAGGCTGAAGCGCCTCGGCCTGGGTCGCGCACTCGACCGTCGGGGTGTGAAGGCGGGTGACACGGTGCGTATCGGCTCGGTGGACGTGCTGTGGGACCCGTAGGCGAGCTTCCTAGGTGAGGGTCGGACTACTCGGCGGCACGTTCGACCCACCGCACCTCGGTCATCTGGCGCTGGCTGCGGCCGCTCACGACCAACTCGACCTGGACCGGGTGCTGTTCGCGCCTGCAGGTCACCCCTACCGCAAGGCCTCCAGGCTGGTGAGCCGCCCCGAGGTGCGCCTGCGGATGGTCGAGGCGGCTGTGGGCCATTTTCCCTGGGCTGAGGTGAGTATGGTCGACCTCGAGGAGTCTGGTCCGACGTACACGGCGGAAACGCTCGCGCGGCTCGCGGCCGTCGGTGGTGACTGGTGGTTCGTCGCCGGAGAAGACGTGCTCGTTGACCTGCCGCACTGGCGGGAGCCAGGACGCATCGTCGGGTACGCGCGGTTGGCGGTGGCGTCGCGGCCACCTTACGAGGGGCGTGTGCCAACGGAGACGGTGGCGGCAGTCCCGGGCATCGAGGGGCGCATCGACTGGATCGAGCTACCACCACTCACGGTGTCATCGACGGAGCTTCGGCGACGTGTGGCGGTGGGCGTGTCGACCGAGCTGTGGCTCCCCGAGGCAGTACGCGAGGTGGTCGACCGGCTGGGGCTGTATCGAGACTGAGCAGCCACCTGGTGCCGAGCAGACCGGAGCTCGCAGGTGTCTACGGATCGAACGAGGCAGTCGTCCACTGGAGCGGGTCAACGTTGACGCCCCAGACGGTCACCTCCCAGTGCAGGTGAGGTCCTGTGGAGAAGCCTGTAGACCCCACGGTGCCGACGACATGGCCGGCCTCGACGGTTGCTCCCACCGAGATGAGTGTGGCGTCAAGGTGGTGGTAACCGGATTTCACGCCTGCGCCATGATCGATGATGACCGAGCGGCCCCGGATGGGCATTTCGCCAACCCAAAAGACGACACCGGCCGCCGCTGCCCGCACGGGGTCACCACGGTCGCCGGCGATGTCCATGCCGGTGTGGTACCCGCCGATCGGCCCGCCGTTGATGGAACGCCCCTGGCCAAAAGCGGTCGTCTGGGCGCCGAAGAGCGGGCGAGCGAACCGTCCCACCCAGCGCCTGGCCGGCTCGAAGTGAGCAAACTGCGCGATGCGGAGTTGGGCCTCGACGCGGCCCGCTTCCTCGGTGAGCACTGATGACTGTTCCGCGGTGGTTTCGAGGTAGTCGACCGGATGTTCGACGAACGTATAGAGGATCGAAGCCTGGCTGCTGCCGACGGCGGTACCGGCCGCGTTATAGGCGACCGCGCGGATCGGCCTCGGGCCAGGTCTGGCGGTCACAGAAGTACCGAGGATGAGCCAGAATCGGTCGCCGATCGCGGCAGCAGAGTAGCTGGCGCCATTAAGCTCGACAGCGACGCTGGTGGCGCCGGGCGCAAAGACATGCATGGCGAAGGCCTCGCCGATCCCCGCCGAGATGGGTAGCTGGATGATTGGCGCCGCGCCAGACGCGGCTGGTGTCGGTGAAAGCGTAGGCGGGGCCACCGGGGTGGCCAGGATGGCCGGTGTGGCGGTCGACGGCGGTCCGGTGGGTCGGGGGGAGGCCGTGGGCGATGGTGCCCCGGCGGCGGCGCTACCCGCTGAGGGCGGTGATGGTGCTGGCAGGGGTGTGCCTTCGGTACGTGGCGTAGCGGGCGGCGTACTGGCCTCGGCGGCCGGTGTGTGCGCGATCTCGAGGGTGACATCGGGGCCGGAGCTGCGCTTCGCGAATGCAGCCGCTGCGCCGACACCCAGCAGCAAGACGACGAGCAAAGAGAGCAGCGCCGCCGGTGAGGAGGCGCGCCGCAACCAGACGCCGGCGCGATCACCCAAGGTTGACTCCTGACCGCCGCCCGCCGCGGTCCACCACCGAGGATAGCTTCGCAGTCGCGCTGAAACAGCGGACTGCCGTTGTGAAAATGCTCCGCGTGTGACCAAAAGGAGCCTTCTGCGGGACCATGATTGCGATAGAGTTGGGGGGCAGAGTCGATGTGATGCCGTCACGCCGATTGCTCGTGCGCCTCCAATTTTAGAGTGGACGCAGGAGTGGACGTGGAAAACCCGAAGCTCGTCGCCGAGCGCATCTTGGCGAATGTCGAGCGCGTCATCATCGGCAAGCAACACGCAGCGCAGCTGGCGCTGATCACGCTGCTCTGCCGGGGCCACCTGCTCATCGAGGATGTCCCAGGGGTAGGCAAGACGATGCTGGCGCGGGCGCTGGCCACCTCCACCGGGTGCAGCTTCCAGCGGATCCAGTTCACCCCGGACCTGTTGCCCACAGATGTCACCGGAGTCTCGGTATACAATCAGGCGACGAGCACGTTCGAGTTCCGGCCGGGCCCGATCATGGCGCAGATCGTGCTGACGGACGAGATCAACCGGGCGACGCCGAAGACGCAGTCAGCGCTCCTGGAGGCGATGGAAGAGCACCAGGTGACCGTGGATGGCGTGACACATCCGCTACCGGCGCCCTTCATGGTGATGGCGACGCAGAACCCCATCGAATACGAGGGCACGTTCCCGTTGCCGGAAGCGCAACTCGACCGCTTCCTGATGCGTATCCACCTCGGATACCCGTCGGCGACGGATGAGGTGCTGATCATGGATGCGCAGCAGCGGTCACACCCCATCGACGCGCTCTCGCAGGTCACCAACGCCGAGGAGGTGCTGGAACTCCAGCGCTCGATCGGTGAGGTGTACGTAGACCCGCTGATCAAGCAATACGTCGTCAGCCTGGCGAACGCGACGCGTGAGCACGAAGCGGCATACCTCGGCGCGTCACCGCGAGGGTCGCTGGCGCTGATGCGTGCGACGCAGGCCTACTCGATGCTCGACGGGCGGGACTTCGTGCAGCCCGACGACGTGAAGCTGCTGGCCTACGCGACGCTGGGGCATCGCGTGATCGTCAGTCCGGCGGCGCGCGTCCGGAACATCACGGCCGCCGAGATCGTGGACGAGTGCATCCAGCGGACGCCGGTACCCGGCGTCCGCGCTAGAGGTGGGGTCTAGCCTCGAGGGCGGAGTTACCGTCATGGGTCGAGTGATTCGCCTGGCCGGTTGGATTCGACGTCATGCGAGCGTGTCGATCGCGCTCACCCTCGCGACCATCTGCGTAGTCGTTGGGCTGGCGACCGGCTTCTGGTTGCTCTTCCGGCTTGCGTACGCGATCGCGTGCGCGATCCCCCTCGTCTGGTGGTGGACGCGATCGATGATCAGGCACCTCGAGGTCGAGGTGCTGCGGCGGACGCACCGGGTGAGTCAGGGGCAACCACTAGAGGGCCAGATCCTGCTGAAGTCGACGAGCTGGCTGCCGAAGGTCTGGTTGGAAGTCGAGGACCGTTCGTCAGTGCCGACCTACCGCGCGAAACGCGTCGTGACGGTCGGCGCGCGAGGGTCCGAGGGCTGGTCCTACGCGGCGATCGCCAGCCAGCGGGGGCTGTACCAGCTTGGTCCGGTGGTGGTGACGGCTGCGGACCCGTTCGGCTTCTTCCGGATGACGCGCACGTTCGGCGAGCCGACGACCGTGCTCGTGTACCCGGCTGCGCCGGACCTGCCGAACTTCTACATCCCGCCCGCGAACCTGCCGGGCGAGGGCCGCTTCCGACGCCTGACGCACAACGTCACGCCGACCTACGCGGGGCTGCGGAACTACGTCGCCGGAGACTCCTACAACCGCATTCACTGGCCGGCCACGGCACGCACTGGCGAGCTGATGGTGAAGCTCTTCGAGCTGGACCCCAGCTCCGACATCTGGGTGGTGCTGGACCTCGAGAAGGCCGTGCACCTCGGGAGCGGCGAGGACAGCACCGAGGAGGTAGCGGTCACGATCACCGCCTCGATCGCGCGCTACTTCATCCAGGCGAACCGCACGGTGGGCCTGCTGAGCTTCGGCGCAGACCTGCGGGTGGATGAGCCAGACCGTGGGCAGAACCACCACACACGGCTCCTCGAGTCGCTGGCACTGGCGCGGTCGACCGGGGACATCTCCCTGGAGCGGCTGCTCATCGAGGCGTCGCGCCGCTTCGGACGGCACACCACCGTGGTCGTGGTGACCCCATCCGCTGACGAGGGCTGGGCGATGACGCTGATGTCGCTCGCTGGCCGCGGCGTGAAGGTCGCGGCGGTGTTGCTGGAGTCGGAGACGTGGGGGGCGACGCGATCGTCGCTCGATGTCTACGGGACGCTGGCCGCCGCCGGCATCTACACCTATACAGTGAAGCGCAGCGACGACCTGCCGCGCGCGCTGGGCGGCCGAGGCGAGATCGTGATGCTGGAGACGGCGCCATGAGCCTGCGAGCCATGCCCGTGAGCGCCATGGAGGCGCGCATCGGCGCGCCGCAGCCGTACACGGCACCTCCGCAGGGATCGTTGTGGTCGTGGGAGACCTGGATCAGCCTCGGGCTGGTCTTGCTGGGGTTCATGGCTGTCACGGCATCGATAGAGCAGGCGGACTGGGTGCCGGAGATGCCGTCCCTGACGCCGGCATCGATGCTCGGCCTGTCGATCGGGTTCGTCATCGCGAGGTTGCGCGGACCGGGTGCGCTCTGGCTGCTGGTGGCGCTGCCGCTGGGTGCCGCGAGCACGGCTCTGCAGGCGATGTACGCGATACAGCTGTCGGACCCGGCGCTGGGCGATGGCTTCTACGCGCGCGCGGACGAACTGGTGCTCAGACTGCAGGACTGGTTGATGGTGCTGGTTACCGGCGACGTCTCGACCGACCCGATTCCCTTCATCCTCATCATGGTGATGCTGTCTTGGTCGATGGCGTTCGCGGCGTCGTGGGCGGTGTTTCGGCTGCGCAACGGCTGGCTTGCGGTCGTGCCGGGCGGCGTGGCGCTCCTGACGAACATCTCGTACCTGCCGGGGCAGCCGTCCTTCGCATTCATCGTGTATCTCTTCGCGGGCGTACTGCTGGTGACGAGGATGCACACGGTGCGCGCCGACGTGCGCTGGCGAGCGGAGCACGTGACGCGCCCGCCGCTGCTCACCCTGGAGGTGCTGAACTTCGCGACCTGGGCCGCGCTGGCGCTGATCGTCGTGGCCTGGTCGATCCCGACGGCCAACAACTTCGGTCCGATCGCCGATGTCTGGCAGCAGGCGACGGTGCCAGTGACCGACCGATTGGAACGTGTGGGGCGCGCGTTCTTCGGCATCGACGCGAAGCGCGTGGACCTGGTGCACAAGTTCGGCGACATGCTGCCGCTGCAGGGCGGAGTGCGCCTGTCTGGTGAGCAGCTGATGAGCGTGGAGGCGCCGCCCGACGTGGTGTACCTGCGGGCCGCGGTCTACGACGAGTACACCGGTCGAGGCTGGCGCGTGACCGGGACGACGTCGGTGCCGCTGCCGGGCACCAGCGTCGAGGCCGCCTCGTTCGGGACACCACAGACGCGAGCGCAGTTCCGACGGCCCTTCGTGGCGACCGTGCAGCTGAAGTCGGCGTCGGCGAACCGGCGGTTGATGGTGCCGGGCGAGCCGCTGGCGGCGAGCGTCGATGCGAGCCTTGTAGTTGGGCCCGACCACGCCGACGTCATCGGTCTGGCGCCTGCGGAGCGGCTGCGCGCCACGGGTGCGTATGAGGCCGTGGGCACGGTTTCTGGCGCGACGGCGTCGACGCTGGGGAAGGCGCCCGCCGAGTACCCGGAGTGGGTCATTGCGCGTTACCTGCAGCTGCCGGCTACGCTGCCAGCGGGCGTGCGCGAGCTGGCCGATTCGATCACGCATGAGGCGAGTTCGCCCTATCTCAAGGCGAGGCGGATCGAGCAACACCTGCGGACCCAGTACGTGTTCGACCTCACGGCGCCAGACCCGCCGCCGCGTGCGGACGCGGTTGGTACGTTCCTCCTCGACAACAAGCGCGGGTACTTCGACCAGTACGCCTCAGCGATGGTCGTTATGCTGCGGGCCAACGGCGTGCCGGCGCGGCTGGCGGTGGGCTTCGCCATGGACCCGCGAGACCTTGATGCGACCACGAAGGCGTACGTCGTGTCGGACAGGGCGGCATGGGCGTGGCCCGAGGTCTACATCAGCGGACTGGGGTGGGTGGACTTCAACCCGACGCCGACCCGCCCGCTCATCCAGCGGGCGCAGGACGACTCTGAGTTCCAGGCCGCTGAGGATGCCGCCCTCGCGGGCGTGGCCGAGGAGACGCTTTCGCTGCTCGACGACTTCGAGGTGGACCCGTTCGCCGGATCCGCACCGGCGACACGCCTAGGAGACTCCGGCGCCGACATCCTCGGCCGGGTCGCCGCGATCTTCGCGACGCTCGCCACGCTGCTCGTGGCCTCGGGCATCGCGGCGATCGTCGGGGGCATCGGGGTGCGCGTCTGGTGGGAGTATCGCTTCCGGGGCATGCCGGCCGACGTTGCCCGCTGGTCGAAACTCCTCGACCTTGCGATCTGGGCGGACGTGGGGCCGCTGTCAACACGCACGCCGCTCGAGGCTGCGCGCGAGTTGCGCGCGTCCACGGGCGTCGACGCCGACCTTGTCGCGATTGCGCGGACGTACACCCGTCGGCGCTACGGCCGCCCCATGGAGCCTGTGGCGAACGAGGATGACCTCACGCCGCGTGCCGAGCTCGACCCCCCCGCGCCAGACCTCGATGGCGCGTACCTCGCGACACGTAATCGGCTGTTGAGGATGACCGTCGCGCGCGCGCTCCCGAGTCGGCGCGCGGCGCAGCCATCGCAGTCGACGATCGCGATCCGTAGCTAGCGGTCGGGCAGCGTCCCGGTCCGTCGCCCGTCATGGAGCCGGCCGAAGGTATCGAGGGCGCGCAGCCTGTCGAGGACGGCGAGCGCCTCATCGAGCGTGGCATTATCGCCGAGTTCGGCGAGCAACCTCGCGAGCGCGGTCTGGGCCTCCGCCTCGGTGAGTGGTGCGCCGTCCCCTGCAGCGGCGCCCGCTGAGCCGGGTTGGCCCTGACCGGTGCCGGGCGTACCAGGCTGGGTGGGGCCACCCGGCTGCCCGGTCTGGCCGGGTTGGCCCGCGCCCGGAGTGGCTCCCGGGGGCGGTGTTCCACCGGCCTGAGGTTGGCCCGGCGCGCGCGCGCGCGCTTGCTGCTGGAGCAGTACGAGCTCCAAGTTGTGCCGAGCGTCCTCGTCGCCGGGGTCCGAGAGGAGCACGGCACGGTAGGCGTCGCGGGCGAGATCGAGGTCGCCGCGGCGGAAGGCGTGATTGCCAAGGGCATAGCGCGCGCGATTGCGCAGGCCGGCGGTGGGTGCGTCCTCGACGGCGCGCGCGGAAGCGGTCGTGGCCTCCTCGTAACGGCGCAGGCGATGCAGCGTGTTGCCTCGGTTGTAGACGATCGCGACCTGGTCCCCGGGGGAGGCAAGCGGCGCGGTGCGCTCGTAGGCCGCGAGGGCTTCCTCGTAGCGAGCGCCATCGTAGGCACGGTTGCCTGCGTCGACCTGCTGCCACGCAGCGGTACCCGAGCAGGCGTCCAGGAGCAGTGCCACAGCCGCTGTAAGTGGCAACAGGTGAGTACGGGCGGAGCGCGCGACCTCGACGGCGCCAGTTCGCGCGCGGGTCTCCGTCGTCAGCGAGTGGAACACCAGCAATGCCAGCGCCGTGCCGATGAACCAGGGGAAACGGTCGGCGTGGACTTCCTCGTTAGCGCCTTCGAAGGTGGTCTGGCGCAGCCGGGAGAACTCGACGGCGAGGCCGGTGACGCTGCCAAGGTCCCGCACGGACGCACCGGTCGCCTCTGCGATCCGGTCGAGCGTGCTGCGGTCGAGGCTGGCGCGCTCGACTGCGCTGCGGCCACGGACCGGGGTCATGGCGCCGCCGGTTTCGGTGCCGGCGGCGACGGCGTAGACGCGCACGCCGGCATCCCTCGCGCGGCGTAGCGCGAGGTCGAGGTCGCCGTCTCCGACGTGCTCACCGTCGGAGACGGCGACGATCACCTGTGTGGCGCCGCGATCCTCGACGTCGAGCGAGCGGAGGGCAGTCTCGATGGCCAATGCGAGGTCGGTGCCGGGATCGAGGAGGCCGGCCTCGCCCTGAGCCTGTGCGATGAGTTGCTGCAGCGTGGCGAGGTCGTGGGTCAGCGGGGCGCGAGCCAGTGCGGTGCCCGCGAAGATGACGAGGCCTGCTCGATCGCCGGGGAGCGCGCGCAGCAGGCGCGCTAGGCCAGCCGAGGCTGCAACAGCGCGCGTCGGCGCCACGTCATTCGCGGTCATCGAACGCGAGACGTCGAGGGCGATGACCAGATCGATGCCGCGCCGGACGAGCGGCACGTCGTCACGACCCCAGGTTGGGCGCGCGGCGGCGAGTGCGAGCGTGACGAGCGCCAGGAGAAGGACCATCTCCCGGAATCGAGCGCGCGCTGGGCGGCGAGCGGGATGCAGGCCGACGGGGCCGCCGTAGCGGAGATCGGCAGCGCGGCGCCGGCGCACCTCGACGCGCGCGAACATCCACCCGAGCGGCGCCGCGGCCAGCGTAAGCAACGCGAGTGGCTGCGCGAAGGAGAGGCTGCCAATGGCCGGGACACCCTGGAGCGCCTCGATCATGGGTGTCTCCGCAGCCAGGTTGAGCGGAGCGCGGACTCGAGGACCAGCAGCACAAGAGCTGCGATCGCGAGGGCCGGGGCAAACTCGCGGTAGCGCGTGAAGCGGCGCTCGCCCACGACGCTGCGCTCCAGACCCGCGATTTCGTCGTAGGCGGCGGTCAGGTCGGCGGCCGTCGACGCGTCGAAGTAACGCCCCTGCGTCGATTCCGCGATCGCGGTAAGAGCCGCGGCATCAACAGCGGTGTCGCGGCCGGCGACGAAGCCGATGGCGTAGACGCGGACCTCGAGGGCGCGGGCGAGGGCCGCGGCAGCGGCCGGGGTGATCTCGCCGGTGTTGTTCTGACCGTCAGTGAGCAGGACGACGACACGACTGCGCGCGGGCGACTCGCGGAGCAGGTTGAGCGAGCCGGCCAGTCCGAGGCCGATCGCCGTGCCGTCGGGCAGCAGACCGCTGCGGGTGTTGCGCACGGCGCTCGCGATTGCGTCCTGATCGACAGTGAGCGGCGACATGGTCAGCGCGCGCGACTGGAAGATCACGAGGCCGATGCGGTCGCCCTCGAGTTTGCGAACGAAGTCGACGACAGCGCGCTGTGCGGCGACGAGCTTGGAGTCGGTCGCGCCGAGGACGCGCTCAGACATGGAGGAAGAGACATCGAGGGCGACCACGAGGTCGATGCCCTCCTCGGGGATCGTGGAGAGGGCAAGGCCCTGGCGCGGACGCGTGAGCGCGACGATGAGGAGTGCGATGGCGAGGAAGCGCAGGGTTGGGGGAAGCCAGCGCAGCCGCATCCGGATCGTGTGTCGCTGCGCGGCAGCGAGGGCGGGGCTGGCCTCCGCGACGGCGAGGCTGCCCCGCGGGATCGGTGCGAGCACCATCGATGCGGCGGCACCGACGAGGGGCACGAGGAGTAGCAGAGCCCAGCAGGTCGAGAACTTGAGGTCGCCCAGGCTGGCGAGCCAGTTGAGGTTCACGCCGGCACCGCCGCGGGCGCCTCGGATGCTGTCTCGCGGCGTGGACGAGCGAACTCCACGATCTCGTAGGCGAGGGTGAGGTCGTGGTCGGCGGAGGCGAGCGGCGGGAAGCGCCGCGCGTAGACCGCCGCGTCACAGCGCTCGAGGAGGCCCGAGACCAGTCGGATCTGCCAGCGGTCGAGGCCCCAGGCAGCCATGCGGCGCTCGAGTTCGCTCGAGGTGAGGGCGGTGGCGCGGAACGCGAAGCGATCCTCTAGGTAAGCACGCACCACGAGCGAGAGACGCCCGTAGTACCACTCGAGGTCGCTGGTGGTCAGGAGATCCTGAGTGCGCAGGGCGTCGAGCTGACGGCGGGCGGCGTCCTCCGCCTCGGTGGGCGGCAGCGGCGGCAGGAGCGCGACCGCGCTTCGGCGTATCCGCCGACGCAGGAGGACGAACGCCGTGCTGAGGAGCACGACAGAGGTGAGCACCATGGCGCCGGCGAGCGCCGGACGGACCCAGACCGGTGGCGCACCGGCGATGGTCGCCTGCGGTTTGAGCGGGCGAAGCTCGGTGTCGCCCTGTCGGACGGTGGTGAGGACCCGCAGCGCCGGGAGCGTCCCGCCGAAATCGACTGAACTGCCGTTATCGCGAAGCGCCTGCAGCGTGAACGTACCTACCTCCACGTCCCCCAGGGCGAACGGTGCGACCACTAGTGTGAACGACGTGCGCAGTCCACCTCCCTCGACGCGCATGGTGGAGGGCAGCCCAACCTCGATGATCTCAAGGTCCGCTCGACGTGGCGGTGTGGAGACGAGTGAGATGAGGAGGTCGGCTGGGTGTTCGACGTTGATGGTGACCGTGATGCGGTCCCCGACGCGCGGTTCCTCGGGCTCCACTGAGGTGGCGACAGTGATGCCTCGCGGTGTGGCAGGCGCCTGCGCCGATACGGGCACGCCCTGAACGGCCGCGACCGAGAACAGGAGTGCGAGCGCGGGAAGGGCTCCGAGCAGACGCGCGATCATCGGCGGGCTGTCGCGCGCTGCCGGAAGTAGGCCAGCAGCGATTGGACGTAGTCCGCGTCGAGTAAGAGCTCAAGTTCGTCGACGCCGGCGGAACGAAACGACTCGCGCCGCCGCGTCGCTCGCCGTTCGGCGGCGGCCGCGTAGAGCCGGCGCGCCACCGGATCCGCGCTGTCGACGAGCAGGCGCGCCCCCGATTCGGCGTCCTCGAGGTCGACCAACCCGAGGTCGGGCAGCGCGAGGTCGTGACGGTCGACAAGGGTAAGCGCGATCACCTCATGGTGGCGGGCGAGCGCGCGCAGCGACGCTTCGAAGCCCGAGACGAAACCGTCCGTGATCACGAAGACCACTGAGCGGCGGCCGAGGACCCGCGCGAGGTAGTCGCACGCACCGGCAAGGTCCGAGCTGCGCCTGGATTCGGGGCGCACGCCCTCGAACCCCAGAACCTCGCGCACCAGGCGCAGGGCATGCCGCGTGCCACGCTGGGGCGGGACGAAGCGCTCGATGCCCGCGGCGAACAGCAGAAGCCCCGAGCGGTCGTTGTGGTAGGTGGCCGATAGCCCGAGGAGTGCGGTCAGCTCGGCGGCCAGTTCGAGGCGGCCGCGCACCGGGTGCGCGACGCGCATGGACGGTGAGACGTCTATGGCGCAGACCACCGGGAGCTCGCGCTCCTCCACGTACTCCTTCACCCAAGGGACGCCGGTGCGGGCGGTGACGTTCCAGTCGATGAGGCGGATGTCGTCACCCGGGACGTACTCGCGGGCTTCGGAGAACTCGATGCCGCTGCCGCGGAAGACGCTGCGGTAGTCGCCTGCCAGCGAAGAAGCGGCGAGGCGGCGCGCGCGGATCTGGATGCGGCGGACCTGCGCGGTGAGCTGGTCGAGAGGGAGCGAAGCATCCTCGAGGGTGGCCGGTGGATCAGCTGTCGCGCGCCGTACCACGCTAGGGAATCCCGACCCCGTCCAGCAGTCGGGCGATGATTGCCTCCACGTCGACGCCGCGGGCCTCGGCCTCATACGTGGTGATGAGGCGATGGCGGAGGATGTCTGGTGCGAGCGACTTCACGTCGTCGGGGAGCACGTAGGCGCGGCCCTCGATGAAGGCGAGTGCCTGTGCGGCACGTGCGAGGAAGACCGACGCTCGAGGTGAGGCTCCGAACTCGATGAGTGGTTCGAGATCGCCGAGCTGGTAGCGCGCGGGATCACGAGTCGCCTCGATGAGTCGCAGGATGTATTCGCGGAGCCGCTCGTTCACCTCGACATTGCCGACCGCGCGCCTCAGTTGTAAGACCTCTGCGCCGGTCAGTACGGGATCGACGCTTGCCTCGTCGCCGTCAATCGCGCGTTTGAGGACAGTCCGCTCCGCGTCACGGCTGGGGTAATCGACCAGGATCTTGAGCATGAAGCGGTCGAGCTGCGCCTCGGGGAGAGGATACGTGCCCTCGTGCTCGATCGGATTCTGCGTCGCTAGGACGAGGAATGGATCGGGGAGTGGGAGCGTCTCGCCACCAATGGAGACGTGGCGTTCCTGCATCGCCTCGAGGAGCGCCGACTGCACCTTGGCGGGCGCGCGGTTGATCTCGTCAGCGAGCACCACGTTGGCGAAGATCGGACCGCGCCGGACCGTGAACTCGCCATCGCGAGGGTTGAAGATCAGTGTGCCGACGATGTCGGCGGGCAAGAGGTCCGGCGTGAACTGGATACGCGCGAACGAAGCATCGATGGAGCGTGCGAGCGTGGATACGGTCAGCGTTTTGGCGAGGCCGGGGACGCCCTCGATGAGTGCGTGGTTATTCGTGAGGAGCCCGATGAGGAGGCGCTGCACGAGCGTGTCCTGGCCAACGATGACCCTGGCGATGGAAGCGCGAACACGCTCAACGGCCTGGTGGAGGCTCGGGTCGGCGGCTTGGAGGGGTGCGGGCTCCTGGGCCATGGGGAGAGGCCAGCTTTCGCGGATGAGCGGCGAACTGCGTCGAGTCTAGCGCGCGGGCACCGAGGTAAACGGCTCGTTAACCGCCGCCGACAGCGACTGCCACATCGAGGCTGTAGGTCGGATCACCGATTTCGCGGGCGGTGCCCAAGACGCCGAGGAGTCCGAGAAGCTGGCGGATGACGTCTTCCGTGAGCGTGACACTGCCGAGGCGCAGGCGGTGAGTGGAGCCGTCGCGAGCGCGAATCGTGAGTTCTGCGGGGGCGTCGCCGGGGGCCGTGGCGAGGACGGCGACGATCTTGCGGATGCGCCGGCGGTCGGCACCCTCGTCGGTGGTCTCATCCATCTCGATGCGCAGGCGCCGAGGGCCGGCGCGCTCCTCGACGGGTGTCTGTGGCGCAATGGGGCGGTGCTCGTCGGCGGAAGCACCAGAGGAGGAGACGAGCCGGAGGTGACCGTGGCCCGGGGCAGACTCGTAGCCGTCATCGAAGCCCGCCGGGGCAGACTCGTCACCGGCCATCAGGGCGGGCGCGGCGGCGCGGCGGCGGGCCTTCACCTTGAAGCGCGCCGGGTCGAAACCTACAGGCACGCCGGTATCGAGGTCATAGCCGCAGAGATCCTCGACGGCGAGGGTCAGGCGGTCCGTGCGTTGGCGGATGCCGATGCGCGCGAGGATGACGTTGCCCTCGACGAGCAACTCGCGGAAGCGTTCGTAGCCATCGGGCCAGACCGTGAGCTCCACGGTGCCGCTGAGGTCCTCAATGGCGAAGGCTGCGAAAGTCTTGCCCTGGCGGGTGCTCAGGCGACGGACCGTGCCGACGGTACCGGCGACAACCGCCTCGGAACCCACGAGGTCAGGACCGAGTTCAGCGAGTTGCGCGGTGAGATACGGCGCGAGGTCAACGGAGGCCTGCTTGAAGGGGTGGTCGGACATGTAGGCGCCGAGGAGCTCGCGCTCCCAGCCGAGCAGCTCCTGCTTGGGCGTCACCATGACCGGCAGCTCGAGCGCGGGGCGCGGCGTGCCCTGCGCTGTGCCGAACATGTCGAACATCGAGGTCTGCCCGGTCTCCCGCAGTCTGACCTCTTGCTGAGCGAGCGCGAGGATGCGGTCGAGGCCGGCGACGACGCTGCCGCGGTCGGCGAGCGAGTCGAGCGCGCCCGCCTTGGCGAGGGACTCGAGGGCGCGGCGGTTCATGTCACGCGGGTTGATGCGTCGTGCGAAGTCCTCGATGGTGCGGAACTCGCCGCCGGACTCGCGTTCGGTGAGGAGGGTTTCGACCGCGCCGTGGCCGACGTTCTTGATCTGGGCGAGGCCGTAGCGGATCGCGCGCGCATCGTCGCCGCGGGCCTCCACCGAGAAGTTGGCCTTCGAGCGGTTCACATCGGGCGGCAGCGGCGTGATGCCGAGACGTAGAGCCTCGGCGGTGGCCGGGGCGATGCGGTCCTGATTGCCGTGCGCGGCCATCATGACCGCGGTCATGTACTCGACGGGGTAGTGCGCCTTGAGGTAGGCCGTCTGGTAGGCGATGACGCCGTAGGAGAAGGCGTGCGCCTTGTTAAAGGCGTAGCCGGCGAATGGCTCGATGAGATCGAACAGCGTTTCGGCGAGGCGGCGCTCGTAGCCCTGGTTGACCGCGCCGTTTACGAAGCCTTCACGCTCGGCGAGCATGACCGAGGCGCTCTTCTTGCCCATCGCCTTGCGCATGACATCGGCCTGGCCCAGCGAGTAGCCCGCGAACTGTTTCGCGATCTCGAGGACCTGGTCCTGGTAGACGATGACGCCGTACGTCTCGTCCAGGATGCCGGCGAGGTCAGGGTGCGGGTACGCGGGAGCGAGCCGGCCGTGCTTCACATCGATGTAGCGCGGGATGTGCTCCATCGGGCCCGGGCGGTAGAGCGCGACCATGGCCGAGACTTCGCGGATGCCCTCGGGCTGCAGTTCCTGCACGTAGCGGCGCATGCCCGCGGACTCCAGCTGGAACACGCCGAACGTCTGGCCCTCGGCGAGGAGCGCCGCGGTCGCGGGGTCGCCATCCGGCAGGGTCATCAGGTCGAGGTCGTCGCCACGCTCCTCGCGGATCAGCTCGACGGCGCGGCCAAGGATGGTGAGGTTCGTCAGGCCGAGGAAGTCGAGCTTGAGGAGCCCGATCTTCTCAATGATGCCCATCGCGTACTGCGTCGTGGGCAGGGCCTCGACATCCTCGGTGGCTGAGCCGTTCGCGCTCGTCGATGTGGCGCGCTGGAGCGGAACCACCTCAACGAGCGGCTCGCGGGTGATGACGACACCAGCGGCGTGCGTGCTCGAGTGACGCGCGACGCCCTCAAGCTCGCGCGCGGTATCGAGGAGTTCGCGCACGCGACTGTCGGTCTCGTACTCTTTCTTCAGCTCCTCGGACTGCTGGAGCGCCGCTTCGATGGTGATGTGCAGGGCGTCGGGAATGAGCCGCGCGACGCGGTCCGTGTCGCCGTAGGACATGCCGAGGCCGCGGCCGGTGTCGCGGATGGCGGCTTTCGCGCCCAACGTCCCAAAGGTGACGATCTGCGCGACCCGGTCGCGCCCGTAGCGCTCGGCGGCGTAGCGCATGACCTCGTCGCGCCGGTCGTCGGCGAAGTCGAAGTCCACGTCGGGCATCGAGATGCGCTCGGGGTTGAGGAAGCGCTCGAAGACGAGACGGTACTGGGTCGGCTCGATGTCGGTGACGCCCAGGCAGTAGAGGACGATCGAGGCGGCTGCGGAGCCACGCACACCCATCGGAATGTGCTGCTCGTGCGCGAAGTTAGCGATGTCGCGGACGATGAGCATGTACTCGGCGAAGCCGGTCTGCTCGATGACGGTCAGCTCGTAGCGCAGGCGCTCGCGGTGCGCCTCGGTGACGTCGACGTAGCGCCTCACGAGGCCCGCCGCGCAGAGCTGCTGGAGGTATGTCAGCGGCGTCATGCCCGCGGGCACGCCGGGGTCGGGCAACTTGGTGCGGCCGAAGTCGAGTTGGATGTCGATCTGTTCGGCGACGCGCGCTGTGTTGTCGGCGACCTCGGGAAGCTCGGGGAAGAGCCCGCGCATCTCGGCTTCGGAGCGCAGGTAGAAGGTGTTGCCGTCGAGCTTGAAGCGGTTGGGATCCTGCATCGTCGAGTTGGTGCCGATGCAGAGCAGGACCTCGTGGGGGTGATGCTGCTCTGGCCGCGTGTAGTGCGAGTCGTTGGTGACGACGACGGGCAGATCGAGGCGCTTGCCGAGGTCGATGACCGGCCGGTTGAGGCGGCTGAACTGCTCCTGGCCGTGCTCCTGCACCTCGAGGTAGTAGCGACCGGGGAAGACCTCGGCGTACCACTTCGCGACGGCCTCGGCGTTCTCCTGCCGGCCGTCACCGAGGGCGCTCATCAGCTCGCCCGAGGGGCACCCAGAGAGCGCGATGATGCCTTCGCTGTGGGCGGCCAGCAGCTCGCGGTCCATGCGCGGCTTGTAGTAGAAGCCCTCCAGGTGTGACGCCGAGGAGAGCTTCATGAGGTTGCGGTAGCCGGTGGCGTTCTGGGCAAGCAGCGTCAGGTGGAACTGGGCGCGCTCGGCGGGGTTGCGGGCAAATCGGCTGCCCGGGGCTATGTAGCCCTCGAGGCCGATGAGGGGCTTGATGCCCTGCTTGCGAGCTTCCTCGTAAAGCTCAATCGCGCCGTAGAGTGCGCCGTGGTCGGTTACGGCGAGCGAGTCCATGCCGAGCTCGCGGGCCCGTGTGACGAGGTCCGGGATGCGGGACAGCCCATCGAGGAGGCTGTACTCGGAGTGCACATGGAGATGGGTAAACGGCACGAGGGGCGCCTCGCGAAACGAGTAACGGCTTACCTGATTACGCGAACGGGCGTGCGGCTCGTCGGCTCCGGGACTGTACCACCGCGGGCAAGTGAGGCGCCAGTGTTAGCCTGCGTCACGTTCGAGGCGAGGCCAAGCTGTCCTCATCGAGGTGTTGCTGGCGCTCCCGCTCCGCGATCTGTGCTTCTGAGAGTTTGATGACTTCCTCGAATGTAGCCTCGCCTCAAAGGTACGCAAGATAAAGCTCCTTGAGCTTTCGCGGCTGAGTCGCCATCAAGGCATTCCTTCCCGCAAGACCACTCCCACCCTTGGTTCGAAAAACAGTGCCCAGTACCAATGACGCGGCTGGAAGGCGTGGATCGGTCCGCGATCAACCGGTGGGAAGAACCCGACCGCGACGCTGGCGAACGCCGTCGGACCGCCGCCCATGTCCGCGAGGTTGCCGACCAACAGGCTAGTTGCCAGACGGACGAGCGCGTGCTCGTTCTCGACATCAAGACCAGAGGCCACAGCATTGTGGCAGACCTCGCAGAGCTCGGGTTGAGGCGGATCGTGGCGCTCAAGCCACGGCTGCTTCCTCGAACGCGAGGATAACAGGCATAGGCAAGTCAGCAGTTGCTTTCGCGTTACCCCGTTTGGTCGAGGGCAAAGGCAGCGTGGAGGGCGCGCACTGCGTCGCCGACCTTCTCTGACGCCACGATGCAGGTAATGCGGATCTCCGAGGTGGAGATCAGCTCGATGTTGATGCCCTGCTCGAAGAGGGTGCGGAACATCAGGGCGGCGTAGCCGGGGCTGGTGGCCATGCCCGTGCCGACGATCGAGACCGCGCCAAGGTTCGGGTCCGAGATCACCTCGGAGGCGCCGAGGGCGGGCAGGATGTTGGTGACGGTGGCAACCGCGTGGTCGAGGTCGGCCTGGGCGACGGTGAAGGTCATATCGGTGAGCTTCTCGACGCTGGCGTTCTGGACGATGGTGTCTACGGAGACACCAGCTGTGGCTAGGGGTTCGAAGAGCTGTGCGGCGATGCCGGGGCGGTCGGCGAGACCGCGGACGGTGACCTTGGCGATCTGGTCATGGTGTGCAATGCCGCGGACTTTGTTGGACTGCTCCATGGTGGCCTCCCGGCGGATGATGGTGCCCGGCGCTGCTGCATCGAAGGAACTGGCAACGAGGATCTCGACGCCGTAGATCGCGCCCACCTCGACGGCACGGGCGTGCATGACACGCGCGCCCGTGGTGGCAAGCTCCAGCATCTCCTCGTAACTGACATCGCGAAGGGGGCGTGCCTGCGGGCAGACGCGTGGGTCCGCGGTGTAGACGCCCGCAACGTCGGTATAGATCTCGCAGGTGTCGGCCTTGAGGGCCGCAGCCAGCGCGACGGCCGTGGTGTCGCTGCCGCCTCGACCGATGGTCGTGACATCGAAGTCTTCGGAGATTCCCTGGAAGCCGGCGACGATGACGACGCGGCCGGTGGCGAGTTCGCGATCGAGCCTGTCCGTCTCGATACCGGTGATGCGCGCGCGGCCGTAGACGGCGTCAGTACGAATTCCCGCCTGGGCGCCGGTGAGGCTGATCGTGTCGCGGCCGAGTTCATGGAGTGCCATCGAGAGCAGCGCGGAAGAGACGATCTCGCCGGTAGAGAGGAGCACGTCCATCTCACGGGCTGGAGGCGACTTGGTAAGTTCGCGTGCGAGTTCGATGAGTTCGTCGGTCTTGCCGCCCATCGCCGAGACGACGGCGACGACGCGGTCGCCCGCGGCGGCGCGCGCCTCGATGCGGCGTGCGACGTTCTGGATGCGTTCGGCGGATCCGACGGACGAGCCGCCGTACTTCTGCACTATCAGTGCCATCGTCGTTCTCCGGTGATCGAGGAAGGTTCGCTAGTCGAGGACGCGGGCGCCGTGCCCGCCGAGCTTGCAGACGCGCGTTTGCGCGGCGTGGCCGTGAGCGGCTGCGGCTTCGCGCATTGCGCCTGCCACCTCCTCGAAACGCTCTGTTGCGAAGGCCGCGATCGCGGAGCCGCCTCCGGAGAGGTACACGCCGTGTGCGCCGGCAGCCCGCGCAGCCTCGAAGATCTCGTACATCGGCTTGAAGATGCCTGCGCGAGCGGGCTGGTGCAGCACGTCCTCGGTGGCGACGTTGAGCAGGTCGTACTTGCGGGTGGCGATAGCGCCGACGATGAGCGCTGCGCGACCGATGTTGTGCACCGCCTGGTTACGAGTCAGGCGGTCGGGGAGGGCCTTGCGCGACTCGTTGGTGGGCATCGAGAACTCGGGGACGAGCAGGACCGCGCGGAGATCGTCGGGTACTTCGATACGCAGGTGGACGAGCGCGTCGTCTTCGGAGACCACGACCTGCAGACCGCCGAGCATCGCGGGAACCGCGTTGTCGCCGTGGCCCTCAAGGTGAACAGCGATGCCGAGGAGCGTATCCGGCGCGTGTCCCGCCGCGGCGAGTTCGTTAGCGGCGACGACGCCCGCGACGCGAGCGGCCGCCGAAACGCCCAGGCCGCGACCGACCGGGAGATCGCCCTCGTATCGAACATCGATGCCGAGCGGCGCGGGCAGGGCGGCGCGGGTGTAGAACGCGAGTGCCGCGGTAAGCGCCATCTGTTCGATGACGTTTCTGGGTCGCTCCTGACGCGTGGAGAGCGCGAAGTGGAAGCGCGCGGTCCAATCGAGCGCGACGCCCAGCGAGTCGAAGCCCGGGCCGAGGTTCGCAGAGGTCGCAGGCACCTCGACCATTACACGTTCTGGCATGTGTCGAGTGTACGAGCGGTCAAATCGATCGGCAACGAACCAGCGCAGACGGCGCGGCGAGTTCGTCCGAATCCGGCGGATCGCACGTCCCTTCCCCGCTTCGGTATACTTTCCGGGCCGGAAGGCGTGAGTTCGCCACAGATTCGTCGTGAGACGAGGCCCCGGCGGGTGGGGTGGATGCGAGGGGGTCACCGTGGAAGACGTTGTGATTGTCAGCGGAGTGCGTACGGCCATCGGCACGCTGGGCGGATCGCTTAGCGAGACATCGGCGTCGGACCTCGGTGCGACGGTCATCCGCGAAGCTGTGAAGCGGGCCGGACTGTCGCCGGAGCAGATCGATCAGGTGATCCTCGGCTGCGTGGGCCAGGTAGCGGAGGACGGCTACATCGCCCGCGTCGCCTCGATCAAGGCGGGGATGCCGATCGAAACGCCGGCGTACACGGTGAACCGCATCTGCGGCTCGGGCTTGGAGGCGATCAACACAGCGGCGCGCTGGCTGCAGACCGGTGACGCCGAGGTGGTAGTCGCAGGCGGCACCGAGAACATGAGCATGATGCCGTACTACCTGCGCAAGGCGCGGTTCGGCTACCGCCTGGGCGATGGCGCGCTCGAGGACGGCACGATGGACCTCGTGACCGACCCGTTCGAGAACGTACCGATGGGCATCACGGCGGAGAACCTCGCCGAGCGCTACGAGGTGTCGCGTTCCGTCCAGGACGAGTACGCGATCCGCTCACAGGAGCGTGCGCGAGCGGCCATCGACGCTGGCTACTTCAAGGAGCAGATCCTGCCTCTTGAGGTTCGCAAGGGCCGGGACACGATCACGTTCGACACGGACGAGCACCCGCGCGCGACGTCACTAGAGGCTCTCGGCAAGTTGCGCGCCGCCTTCAAGGACGGTGGCAGTGTCACCGCCGGTAACTCATCCGGGATTAACGACGGCGCCGCCGCGCTGGTCGTGACCACGGCCGCCAAGGCGCGCGAGCTGGGGCTGACCCCGCGGATGCGTCTGGTGGGACGCGCCGAGTCAGGTGTTGACCCCTCGATCATGGGTTCGGGGCCGATCCCGGCGATCGAGAAGGTGCTGGCGAAGACCGGCCTGAGGATCGAAGACCTCGACGTGATCGAGCTGAACGAGGCGTTCGCGGCGGTGGCTGTGGCCTGCTCGACCGCTCTCGGGCTGCCGGCGGAGAAGACGAACCCGAACGGCGGCGCGGTCGCCCTCGGCCACCCGGTCGGCGCGACGGGCGCGATCCTGACGGTGAAAGTGATGCACGAGCTGGAGCGCACCGGTGGCCGCTACGGCTTGGTGTCCCTGTGCATCGGCGGCGGCCAGGGCATCGCCTCGATCTTCGAGCGCATCAGCTAGCTCACCCGTGGTGTCGGCCGGCCCGGCCGACTGCGGGCCCTTCGAAGAAGAACAAACGTAACAGGCGGGCCCGCGCGGGCCCGCCTGTTACGTTTGTGTGGCGGTCGGGCTCCACCGAGGCCGTGCCTATTCCTCGGACAATCGTAAGCTCGGGTGGAGCATGGCCTCGGATTCGCGAAGGGCCCGGAACCACTCGGTCAGGTGGTCCAGCGCCTGTTTCAGCCAGTCGCCACAGCCGCCGCACAGGTAGATCTGATTCGAGCCGCGTCGGTGCGCGAGTTTTGTGCCGTTCTCGGGCTTGGCTCCCTGGCCACGAATGAGGTGCATTTCGTACGCAGTACCGAGGATCTTGCGGTCGCACACATCGCAAAGGACAGCCTGCATCTGAGGGCTCCGGTCCATTCCGTTCTCTGGCAATCATCGACGTGGTCGGAGGCGGCACAAGCGCGACGTAACGTGTTCGGCAAGGCCTCAAGGGTTCGACATCGAGGTGGCAGACCGCAGCGAGACAGCCGTCAGGCAGCGACGCTAGCGGAGCAGGCGAATCGTCTCGAACGTTTCGCGCGCGAGCGCTTCCGGCGCGAGCGTGGCATCGAGCACCACCCAGCGATCCGGTTCGGCGGCGGCCTGCGCGAGGAATCCGGCGCGGACGCGCTCGTGAAAGGCCAGCCCTTCGCGCTCGAAGCGGTCGGAGGGCGCGCCCGCGCGTTCGAGGCCCGCAGCGGGCGCGAGGTCAAGGAGCACGTTCAGGTCGGGCGTGAGCCCATCCGTTGCCAGCTCGATAGCCCGGGCCACCAACGCCGCGTCGAGGCCGCGGCCGTACTGCTGGTAGGCCACGGTCGACCCGCTGAAGCGGTCGCAGAGTACCAGCGCGCCCCTTGAAAGCGCGGGCGTGAGCACTGCCTCGACGAGTTCGGCGCGGGCGGCACTGAAGGCGAGGAGTTCGGCGGGCGCTGAGGCCGGGCGCCCATGAAGCAGGGCTTCGCGGAGCGACTCACCAAAAGGCGTGCCGCCGGGCTCGCGCGCCGTGACCACATCGAGGCCGGCGTCGCGCGCGAGCGTCTGGATAAGGGCGATCTGTGTCGATTTGCCCGCACCCTCGCCGCCCTCGAAGGCAACGAACTTGCCCAGAGTCGCGCCCACGCCTGTCACCGGTTAGCTGCCGTCGTCGTCGCTGGAGTCGTCGTTGTGCCAGGGCAGGTCTTCGAGGCGGTCACCAGCCGTGACCACGACACGGCGATAGGGCTCGCGCCCTCGTGAGACCGAGCGCTGCCCGTGACGTCCGACCAGCTCATGTTGCAGGCGGCGGAGGTAGGGGCTCTGCGGCACCAGCTCCACCTGTGGAGTGCGCCCGAAGGTGACAGCCGCGATCGCCTCTTCGGCCTCGCGGAGCGCGCCGGTGGTGGGATCGGTGGGCGTTGCGCCGTGCCGCATCGCGAAGAGCGATTGCTCGATCTGGCGCTCGCTGTTGTTGCGCAGGACGTAGACGGGGATGCCGCGCGCCTCGGCGTCGCGCAGCGGACCGGAGCGCCTGCGGTAGTACGGGCGCAGGGTGATCACCGCATCGGCGTCGCGGATGCTTTCGACGACCGCGGCGTTGGCCCGCGTGGTGGAGATCGCCTCCTCGAGGCGGGTGCGGCTGATGCCGAAGGGCATGATGCGGCGCTGGGCGCCGGGCGAGCCGGGGGTCGAGGCACCGGGACCGGTCGAGCCTGCATCCTCGATCATCGACCGTCGAGGCCGATCGGCGGAGATCCGCCGTGGCTCCCGACCGAAGGAGCCTAGACCATCTTCAGGGCGGCGTATGGGTGAGGCGGGCTCGGGCCGATCTTGCACGGTGATGCGTTCGACTGAGGCAATCTCGCCTTGCGCGCCGATGGTGCGGACCTCGGCCTCGCCCTCGAAGCCGCGCAACAGCGCGTCGACGGTCGCGGCGATGTCCTGGTGCACGGCGACACGATTGAAGGCCTGGATCTCGACTAGGGCATCGAAGGTGGGGGGATTGCGACGCTCGAGGACCGTCTTCTGGGTGCCGCGACGGCGCGCTTCTTCGTCGGAGAGCGTGACGGACTCAATGCCGCCGATGAGGTCGGAGAGCGTGGGGTTTTGCATCAGGTTCTGGAGCGTGTTGCCGTGCGCGGTGCCGATGAGCTGCACGCCGCGCTCGGCGATGGTGCGCGCCGCCTCGGCTTCGAGGCTGGAGCCGATCTCATCAATGACAATGACCTCGGGGGTGTGGTTCTCAACCGCTTCGATCATGACTTGGTGCTGCAGCTCGGGGCGCTGTACCTGCATGCGGCGCGCGCGTCCGATGGCGGCGTGCGGGATGTCGCCGTCGCCGCCGATCTCGTTCGAGGTGTCGACGATAATGACGCGTTTGTTGAGTTCGTCGGCGAGGATACGTGCCGCCTCGCGGAGCATCGTGGTCTTGCCGACGCCCGGTGCGCCGAGCAGCAGCACGCTGCGGCCGTCCTCGAACATGTCGCGCACGAGACCGGCCGAGCCCTGCACGCTGCGCCCGATGCGCAGCGTGAGCCCGACGATGCGGCCTCGGCGGTTGCGGATCGCGGAGATGCGATGCAGCGTGCGCGGAATGCCGGCGCGATTGTCCTCTCCGAAGGCGGAGAGCTGGGCGACGACCTGCTCGATCTCCTGGTCCTGCACGCCGTCGGAGGAGAGCACGACCTCGCCCTGCGGATAGCGCGCCGTCGGGACGCGACCAAGGTCGAGGACTACCTCGAGGAGTCCATCAAGGCCGTGGGCACGCACCGCCTCGGAGACGCGGGCGGGGAGCCGCTCGACGAGGAGCTCCACCTCCTCGAGGGTGGTGGCGCCCGCCGCTGCGTCGTCGCTGGCGCGAACGTCGGGGGCGCCATCGCCGAAGGTCGGTTCATCAACCACGAGTGGGTACCGCCAATCGAGACCGTGCGCGTTCGGTGGCTGCGATGGGACGGGCGAGCCGCAGGCAAAGCGCCACGAACTCGCCCTGGCGTCCGAGGCCGTTCAAGGCCAGCGCTGCGCCAATCGCCGGGACCGTCGCAGGCGCGACTGCGAGGACATCGGCGGCATTGCGGCGCTGCAGGATGCCCCGCGCGTGATCGATAAGGACCGTGGCGCACTCCTGCGTCTCGGCCAGCACCTCGAGCTGCGGGTGGTCGCCGGGGTGGATCTGCAGCGTGCCGGCGACGGCGTCATTGACAAGGGCGACCCACTCCGACCCGCCACGCTGCAGCCAGCGACGCTCGCGGGTGCGCTGCCACTCATCTAGGGAGAGGGCGAACGCCTCACGTGCGTCGAGCGGCAGGAGGCGGTTGAACAGCTGGAAGCGGCCAAAGTCATCGTGATCGCTGGCGCGACGTATCACCACGGCGCCGTCCTCGGCGGCGATCGCGGTGTCGAGAGTGCCCGTCCAGACCTCCTCGACACGCACCTGCTTGAAACCGCAGCGCATCGCGGCGAGGTAGGCCGGGGATTCGAAGCGAGTACGCAGGAGCAAATGCGTCACGCGATCCCTTAGGGCGGTGTCGCGGGCCTTACGGAGCAGCGCGGTGAAGACGTCTCTGGCTTCGGTGACGGCGGCATCCGACGCGTCGACGAGCGCATCGATGACCCAGACGCGGGTGCCCAGCTCACGAGCCGTGGCGATGCCCTCGATCTGGCGCCCGCGCACATCGATCCAAGTGCGCCGCCCGCGGCCGAGCCACTGCTCGATGGTGGCCTCCAGCGGCCGCAGCGGCTCGCCGGGTCGCGCCAGTCGCTCACGCGCGAAGGCATGGTTCTCGTACACCTCGTCGTCGAAACCGACGAGCGCGACGAGGTCAGCAGGGCGCACGCCATGCGCGTCCGGCACGGTACTCACGTCATCGCCTCGACCGTTACGGGCAGGAGTCACGAGACCACCTCGATGGCGCGAGCACGACGCGCCTCCCGAACGAGCTCGACAAACAGCTGGTGAAAGCGCGTGTCGCTCGTCAGCTCTGGGTGGAACGAGGTGGCGAGCAGCACACCCTCGCGACAGGCGACGACGCGGCCATCCGCGAGAGCGGCGAGCACTTCGACGCCCGGGCCGACGCGACTGATCACGGGGGCGCGGATGAAGACCGCGTGCAGCGGACCGTCGTCAATGCCGCGCACATCGAGGTCTGCCTCGAAGGAATCGATCTGGCGCCCGAAGGCGTTGCGGTCGACGGTGATGTCCATCGCGCCGATCGGAGGACGGTCGAGAGCGGGCACCTCGCGGGCGAGCATGATCGCCCCGGCGCAGGTACCCCACACCGGGAGTCCCGCGGCAATCCGAGCGCGTAGCGGTTCCATGAGGTCGAAGGCGAGGAGCAAGCGCGCGATGGTCGTGCTCTCGCCGCCGGGGATGATGAGGCCGTCGCAGGCCTCGAGCTGCGCGGCGGTCCGCACCTCGATCGGCTCCAGGCCAGCGATGCCGAGAGCGCGGAGGTGTTTGATGTGTTCGGCGAAGTCGCCCTGCATGGCGAGCACGCCGATGCGCAGGTCCGGCGTAGTGTCGAGGGTGGACGTGGCGGGGCTGTGGGACTCTGTGGCGGAGCCTGCGCGTGTGTTCAAGAAGCGGTCAGTTCCCTCGGGCGGCCAGCTGCTCGGCAACAGGCAGCGAGGCGGCGGATCGACCGCGCATCGGTTCGCCGGTCAGTTCGCGTGAGACCTGGGCAAGCATCGCCGGGTCTTCGAAGTGGGTCACGGCCTTGACGATCGCCGCTGCCATCTTGGCCTGGGCGTCGTGTTGCTTCTTGCGACCCTCAGCTGTGCCGTCATCGAATTCGGCACCAGACTTGAAGATGCCGGAGCCGACGAAGACGCCTTCGGCGCCGAGCTGCATCATCAGCGCGGCGTCGGCGGGGGTAGCCACACCTCCGGCCGAGAAGTTAACGACCGGCAGCTTGCCGAGCCTCTTTACCTCGCGGACGAGTTCGAGGGAGGCGCCCAGCTCCTTGGCGATGTTCGCCAGCTCGTCGTCGGGTGCGGCCTGCAGCTTGCGGATGCCGCCGTGGAGTGAGCGCATGTGGCGGACGGCTTCGACGATGTCGCCGGTGCCGGCCTCACCCTTGGTACGGATCATCGCGGCGCCCTCGGCGATGCGCCGCAGGGCTTCGCCCAGGTCGCGGCAGCCGCAGACGAAGGGCACGCGGAAGGCATGCTTGTTGATGTGGAACGTGTCGTCGGCCGGGGTCAGCACCTCGGACTCGTCGACGTAGTCGACACCGATGGACTCGAGGATCTGCGCTTCGACGAAGTGACCGATGCGGGCCTTGGCCATCACCGGGATGGTGACCGCGCTCATGATCTCCTCGATGAGGTCGACGCGGCTCATGCGGGCGACGCCACCGGCGGCGCGAATGTCGGACGGGACGCGCTCGAGGGCCATGACGGCGCAAGCGCCCGCCTCCTCGGCGATGCGAGCGTGCTCAGCGGTTACGACATCCATGATGACGCCGCCCTTGAGCATCTGGGCGAGCCCGGCCTTTACCGTCCAGGTAGCGGTTTCGCCGCCTGAATCGTGGGCGCCGTCGGGGGCGCTGCTGCCGTTGCTGGGCGCGGAGTTGGTGGTCATGAGGCTCCCCGAGGGCACTACCAGAACGCGACCGAACACTGCTGAACTCGAACTTATTGTAGGGGATGGCGCGGCGCCTCGATGAAGGGACGGCTGGATCGGTGGAGGAAGGTCCCGAGGCCCGAACGCGGATTCGAGTAGACTGCGGGTATGAACGGACAGCAGATCGAAGACCGCCCGTGGATCCAGCGCCACGAGTTCAGTGGCGACATGCGCATCGGCCTCATCACGGACACCCACGTGCCAGAGGCGCGACGCTCGCTCTGGGACGAGGTCTACGAGGTGTTCCGCGGCGTGGATCTGATCATGCACGCCGGCGACATGCACGACGTGGTGGTGCTGGACTGGCTGGAGGCGGTGGCGCCGGTGATCGGTGTACGCGGCAACGGGGACGACGGCACCTCCGGCCGGACCGTAGCGCCGAACGATCCGCGGCTCGCCTACAACCAGATCTTGGATATCAACGGCCTGCGGATCGGGATGACGCACGACTTCTCACACCTCGAACTGCCCAGCGCGAACCTCGAGGCGCGGCTGCAGCGGCACTTCAACGGACCGGTGCACATCGTGGTGGCGGGCGACACCCATACTCCCCTCGTCCAGACCATGCGCGGGATACTGATTATCAACTCTGGTTCACCGACGTACCCGCGGAACCTCAACACCCAGCTGGGCACCGTGGGTTTCCTGGAGATTCGCGGCGGCCGCGTGGACGCTTGGATCGAGCAGCTGCACTAGCGTCGACGAAAAGGTCCGCGAGTTCACCCGCCCCAGTCAACCTCGGACCTGCCGCTCATACTGAGCCTGTAGAAGCATGAGTGGCGGAGCCACCCCTCCGATGTCCTCCCGGAACCGCCGACGAGTCGGCGGCGTCACATCACCACGGCCACACGCTCGGCCGCGGCGATGGGAGGTTTCGATGGACGCTCGAACTGAGAACGAAGTGCGGCGGGCATCGAGATGGTCACGTGCCTGGTCGCTTGGGGCGGTGACTGCAGCGGCGCTGCTCGCGTCGGCTCTGATTGCCTGTGGCGGTGCCGTCGAGGAGCGCTCAAACACCTCGGTTGACGCACCGGCGCGATCGCCGGTGAGGCCACGAAGCAACTCGTGGCGCCAGCGGCGATCGACAGCGCGCAGGTCGCGGCGCCTGCCTCGGGTGCGGGGGTCGCCAGCGGTGCGGCCCAGGTCTCGCCCCCACGCACTGGCGCCGCGGAGGCGTCCGCAGACGGCGGCGCCAGCCGGACCCCGCATGCCGAGCCTCGACTTCCTAGGGCGCACAATCATCCGGACCGGTTCGATGGATCTCTAGGTCGAGTCGGTGCCAGAGGCCTTCGAGCGAGTGAGCACGATCGCCACGGGCGCCGGCGGTTTCGCGGCCGAGTCACGGTTCTTCGGCCGCGCTGCGGACTCCACGATTGCTCCGCGGACGGACGGAGGCCAGCCCACCAAGGAGATTGCGGTGCCGCAGCCGCCGCGGGGTGGCGCGAACCTCACGCTGCGCGTTCCGGCCGACCGTTTCTAGGACGTAGTGGCGCAGCTGCGCGGCGTCGCCATCGAGGTGCGCACGATCAGCACCGGGTCGCAGGATGTTACGGGCGAGGTCGCCGACCTCGAGTCCACGCTCCGCAACCTCCGCGCGGTTGAGGCGCGCTACATGGAGATATTGAGCTCAGCGCGGACCCTGCCGGAGATTCTCCAGATGCAGGACCGCCTGAACCAGACGCGCGACCAGATCGAGCTGGCACAGGGACGCCTCGCCGACATGTCGACACTGACGGTGGCCCTGACGCCAGCGGTCGCGAAAGTGGAACCGCCGAAGCCCGCAGGCGCACTGGCGCTGGTCCGCGATGCCTGGGACGCCTCACTCGAGGCGCTGCGAGACCTCGGAGTCGCGCTGCTGGTGGGGGGGGGCTGCGTTCGGATGGTGGATGCTCCCGCTCTTGGCGGCGGCGCTCTGTGGAGCCAGCCGCTTGGTGCGAGCCGCGAGTGGCCGCGGTGGTGAGCGGCGGCAGCCGGTTCCGATTGACACCCCGCAGGGCACGGCCTAGCGTCGAGGTCGTGCGCCCGCGCCGCCACGGGGGCGAGGGCGAGGAGCGCGACATGCGACGATCAAACTTGATGGTCTCGGGCGCGTCGGCGGCAGCCGGCGCGCTCGCTTTGTTGCTGGCCGTAACCACGGACGGCAACGCCATGGTGTATCTCCTCGGTGGAGTGCTGCTCACGAATGCGTTCGTGCGTTATCAGCTCGCACAGCGTGAGGAGCGATAGCCGGACATGGTCAAGGTCGATCCGCTGAAGGCCGTCAAATCGATTCTCGTAGCCGTCGATGGATCGGCGGCGGCGTACAACGCGCTGGCGACGGTGTGCGATATCGCCCGGCACACGAAGGCGCGGGTTGCGGTTGTCCACGTGATCGAGGTGCCGCGCGCGCAAGCGCTGGATGCCGACCTGCCAGCGGAGGCCGAGCGGGGTGAGGCGGTCCTGACGGAGGCCGAGCGCTTGGGCGAGGACCATCGGATCAAGGTGCACGGTGAACTCGTGCAGGCACGACAGGCGGGCGTTGCGATCGTCGACGAGGCGGCAGCGGGTGCCGTGGACGCGATCGCGCTAGGACTGGGGTACGTGGGTCCGTTCGGGCGTTTCCAGCTGGACGAGGTAAGCCAGTACGTTCTGGAGCATGCGCCGTGCGACGTGTGGCTGTTCCGCTACGCCGCGCGGCAGAATGGGGCACAGGCGTGAAGGTCGTGATCATGGGGTGTGGTCGCACCGGCGCGTCGGTGGCGGCGCGGCTCTGTTCTGAGGGTCACACCGTGTTGGTCATCGATTCGCAGGAGTCTGCATTTCGCCGACTGCCTGCGTCGTTCGATGGCAAGCGCATCGTCGGTTCCGGGATGGACCAGCGCGTGTTGCAGAACGCGGGCCTGCAGGATGCCGATGCGTTCATGGCCCTCGCGCAGGGCGACAACCGCAATATCTTCGCGTCGCAGATTGCGATGCACGTCTTCGGGGTGAAAAACGTGGTGGCGAGGCAGAACGACCCGTTCCGCAGCGAGATGTTCTTGCGGCTTGGCATCCGGACCTTCAGCCCCACGGTCGTCAGCGCCGACCTTGCCTACCGTGCACTGACCGAGCAGGCTCCCGCCGTTGAGCACGCTTCGACGCTCCTGCCCACGCAGGAATCGAGGTAGCAGCGGATGTACATCGTGGTCATTGGTGCGGGCACTGTGGGCTACGGCCTCGCGATCGAGCTGCTGCGCAGCACCGAGCACGAGGTGGTGCTGGTCGACAGCGACGCCGGCCTAGTACGCGACCTGCGCGAAGAGCTGGGCGAGAGCGCGATTTTCGGCGACGGCACGGAGATCGTCTTTCTCGAGAGCATCGGCCTCGCCCGGGCGGACCTGCTGGTGGCGGTGACGGGCGACGACAGCCACAACCTCGTCGCCTGCCAGGTCGCGCGGCACTTCTTCCACGTTGGCCGCACGATCGCGAGGGTGAACGACCCGCTGAACGAGCGCCTGTTCCGGCTGCTCGGTGTCGACTCGACCGTGTCGGCGGCCTCGGCGGTACTGGCCCAGCTGGAGGTCGACCTGCCGGAGCACACGCTCATCCCGTTGATGCACCTCCGCAAGCGTGGCCTTGAGGTGGTCGATCTGCACGTGCAGCCCGGCTCGGCGGTCGCCGGCAAGCCGCTGCGATCCCTGCAGTTGCCGCCGCAGACGTTGATCTCGCTGGTGGTCAGTCTGGACGGCACGCCTGTCGTCCCGACTGGCGACACCGTGCTTGCGGTCGGAGACGAGATCATCGCTGTGATCGCCGAGGACTCCGAGGCAGCGCTGCGCCAGATCGTCGCATCACCGCTGGCGCTCGAGGCCAATCCGGTAGAGCGCTGAGTTCGCCGTGACAGGCCTCGCCCACCCGCTGCGGCTGGCGCACCTGGGCCCACGCGGCACCTACACCGAGGCTGCGGCGATCGCCCACGACCCGCGCGCGGAGCTGGTCCCGAGCGCTTCAGTAGCCGCCGCGATTGCCGCCGTACGTGCAGGGCAGGCCGATGCAGCCGTGTGCGCGATCGAGAATTCGATCGAGGGTGGTGTGACAGAGACCCTCGACCAGCTGTTGCAGGAGGACTTCGCGCTGCGCATCGCGGCCGAGGTAGTGCTGCCGATCCGACATGCACTCGTCGGCCCCGAGGGCTTGGAGTTACGCACGGCACGAGTCGTGTATTCGCATCCGCAGGCGCTGGCGCAATGCCGGCGTCGTTTGAACGAGCTGGCGCCCGGCGCGCGTCCGGTTGCGGCGCTCTCGACCGCGGCGGCCATCGAGTCCGCGCTCCAGGAGCAGGGGGCGCTCGCGGTCGGCAACGCGCTGGCGGCTGACCTCTACGGAGCCACGGTGTACGAAGACGACATCGCCGACGCGCCCGGCAACGAGACGCGCTTTGTGGTGGTGGGCCACACCGACGCCGCCCCCACCGGCGACGACAAGACATCGATCGCGTTCACGACGCACCACGACCGGCCGGGCTCACTCGTCGAGGTGTTGCGAGCGTTCTCTGAGCGCGGCATCAACCTCACGCACATCGAGTCGCGGCCGACGCGCCGCCAGCTGGGGACGTACGTGTTCCTGCTCGACGTGCAGGGGCATCGTGGCGAGCCGGCGCTTAGCGAGGCGCTCGCGCAGATCGAGCGCGAGACGCTGTGGTTGCGCGTGTTCGGATCGTACCCACGCTGGCAGGGACCTCGCCTGACGCCTCCGGTGGAGGATTGATGCGATGCACGAGGTACCGGACCTCGAGGCGATCGAGGGTTTCATCGCCCCGCGGCTGACCGCCAATCCCGTGACACGCGTGGAGGTGCGGTCAGCCGCGGCTCATCCGATCCGAGGAGAAACTCGAGAGCCTGGTTGGGCACACGTTCACCTCGATCCGGCGCTACGGGAAGTTCCTGCTCCTCACCACTGACGATGGCCGCGAGCTGGTAGTGAACCCGATGCTGACGGGGCGCTTCCACTGGACCGTCGCGGGTGAGCGCAAGCGGCCCGGCACCTGCGTGTTGTGCGCGTTTGAGGACGGTCACGAGCTGCGCTACTCGGACGCCCGGCGGATGGGCCGGTGGTACCTGCTGCCGGTGGATGACCTGGACGCAATCCCGCAGTGACGAAGCCTCGGCCCCGACACGCTGGCGATCACCGAGGAGGAGTTCCTCGCTGGTCTGAAACGCCATCGCGGGCAGGCGAAGAACGTGCTGACGAACCAGGAGTTCGTGGCGGGCATCGGCAACGCGTACTCGGACGAAGTGCTCTGGGAGGCGCGCATCCATCCGCATCGTAAGATCTCCACTCTCGATGAGGAGCAGCGACGCGGCCTCTATCGAGCGATGCACGCCGTCTTCGACTGGGCGCGCCCGCTCCTCGAGGCAGAGGTGGCGGAGGGGCTGTACCAGCGCAATGAGGAGTAGCGCGACCATCTGCGTGTGCACCGAAAGGCAGACCAGCCGTGCCCCGATGTGGGTCCACGATCCGCGCGCAGGTGCAGAGCAGCCGCGAGACCAACTCCTGCCTGACCTGCCCCGCTGGCGCTGTAGGGACGCTACGCTCGAATCACCGAATGTGAGCGAGGGCGGGGCTGTATGCAGGTGATCGGCAAGGACATCGGCACGGCGCTGGACGCGCGGTACGCGGACATCGAGCGCCGGCTGAAGGTCGAGTTCGAGCGCGATCTGGTGGTCGAGGCCTTCGAGGGCAACAGTATCTCCAACGTCGAGTGGCTGGACGGCCTCGTGCGCGTCACGGTGCACTCGGGCGTACCGAAGCACGCGCTAGCGCACGTCTTTGGCGTCGCCCTCGAACACGCCCGGCAGCGACTCGAGCGCTTTCCGGACGTCGTCCGCCCGCCTGTCGATGACCAGCCTGAGGGTGCGGAGATCGTGCGGCAGGCGTTGCGCGAGCTTGTGCTGGCCGCCGAGGCGGACATGCAGCTGGCCTCGTTCAACCTCGACGACCGTTGGGAGGTGGAGCAGCGCCACCAGGGAATGAAGGACCTGCTGCGCGAGCCGCCGGCCGACTGGAACGAGGCGGGCAGCATCGGCAACGACTTCATGGCGCTGCAATATGCGCGCTTCGCGATCCAGCACCCGAAGGAGATGTGGGACGGGCTCCGCAAGACGATGGAGCAGAAGGTGCCGCTGGCCGCGGAACGCGGTGTCGCCGCGCTCAAGATCGTGCGGACCTACGGCTGGGGCGGCCCGGGCGCCTGTCTTGAATCGATGGTGGGCGCGCGGAACGAGCTGGAGCTCAAAGACATCGCGGCCATCGAGGACCGTCGCACCGGCGAGTTGATGTAGTACTCGAAGCCGCCCTAGGACGAGGGGAACTGCGCCTCGAGCAGGAACCGCAGCGCGGCTTCCCACCAGTCGAGGCGGATCGAGCTACCCACGGCTGAACGCACGCTGTTGACGACGCGGGCTGCGTCCTCAAGGGTCCGCACCTCGGACACCGAGGCCGGTACAGGTGCGACCGACGGGACGGGCGCGGCAGCGGCGGAGTACGTCATGGGCGACGCCGCCTGAACCGGCGTCGTGTTGAGGAACATCGAGGCGACGCTCGACGGATCGAAGATCGCGGTGCGCAGCGCCACCCACATCTGATCGGGCGTGTCGAAGACTGTTGCCGCGTGTGCGGTCGCGTGCATGATCGTTCCCGGCGCGCCGTACTCGTTCTTGGGAAGCTCGAAGGCGCCGTCGCGGAAGCCGATGAAGAGGTTGTCGACCGTTTCGGTGGGCGAGCCCGCGTAGTCGCGCATGGCGTAGACCATCGGCGGTGGGAGTGTCGCGAGGACATCGCGAGCGGCATCGAGCTGCTGCTGGGTCGCGAGCGTCGAGGAGAACGAGGGGTACGAGGAAGCCGAGGAGCGGGCGCCCGGCGTGCCGGCTACCCCGGAAGTCGGTGAGACTCCTGTGACATCCATACGCGCAGTGCCCCGCGTGCGCCGTCGTCTCGCGCTCGGTGAACCACACGATGGCGGCCCGCGGAAACCCTCAGACGAGAGCGAAGCTACGAGGCGGCAGATGCCTCGAGAGCTGATGCGCCGACTGCGATTGAGCCGCGCTCAAGCCATCCGGCGAGGAACGGACGCCACTCGCGATAGCCGTCGGCGTAGTGCCCGAACAGGGCGGCGGGCGTGGCCGCAGGCCGCGAGGGCTGGCGCAGCAGCTTCATGCGTGCCTCGGTGGGGGTGCGCCCGCCTTTGCGGTGGTTGCAGGCGCGGCACGCCGCCACCAGGTTTTCCCACTCGTGGGGCCCGCCTCGATGGCGGGGGAGGACGTGATCGAGGGTGAGGTCTGCGCTGGCACGCCCACAGTACTGGCAGCGGCCGTGATCACGGGCGAAGATCTCGCGCCGGGTGAGGCGCAGCTGGGGTCTGGGACGGCGAACCTGGTACTGGAGACGTATCACCGAGGGGAGATCGAAGACGGAATCGACCCCCCGCAGCCCCCGCTCGATGCCCTCGATCACTTCGGCTTTGCCGTAGTGGACCAGAACGAACGCGCGCCGAGCCGAGCACACGTTCAGCGGCTCGTAATTCTGGTTGAGCACCAGTGCGCGGCGGTCTGTCCCCACGGCACGCCCTTCTCCTCGTTAGAGGAGCGCACCCCGAGTTTGCCACATTTCGAGGCGCCTGAGGGCCAGCGTGCGTCCTCGAAACGGGCGGAGTCGAGGGACTGAGTGGGGCTCAGGGAGTCTCGGGCTCGGCGAAGGCCTTCAGCGTGTCCAGGGCGTCGTGGAAGGAGTCTGGAAGAAGCTTGTTCACCAGGGGGGCGGCGCGCAGGAAGTAGGGCGCGAGAGTCGACTCGGTGGCGCCGGCGGTGAGCACCGCGGCAGCCGGGAAGGCCGTGACCGCGACCAGCACGATCTCCACGAAGAGGATGCCCCGGAGCAAACCGAAGGCCGCCCCGCCGAGGTGATCCAGGGGCCCGAGCATCAGGATCGCCGCGGTGCTCTTCAGGAACATGGAGGCGACGGCGCCAACGACGTTGATGCCCAGGAAGATCGAGCCGAAGGCGACCAGGTTCCGCATCGTCTCGTCCTCGATGAGGAAGGTGAGGTTGGCCGAGAGTTCGTCGTAGTAGCGGCCCGCGAGGATCGCGCCGGCGATCAGCGCGACGATCGAGGCCACCTCGCGGATCAGGCCGCGGCGGAACGCGGCGACGGTGTTCCACGTCAGGACGCCGATGATGGCGATGTCGAACCAGTCCACGGGACACCTCACGCCCACCCGCCGGGGCGCGCTCCTGAGTTTATCGAGGCGCTACCGTAGCCGCGCGCTGGCGGGGCCCACACGCCCGCGCTAGGCTGCGCCCGCCGCCGCCCTCTCATCGATGCGGTGCCCCGCTGAATCGAGGACCCGTGACCACCTCCACCCGCCCGCATGACAATCCGTTTGTGAACTACCTCGACCTCCGCTTTGACGAGGAGGACGCCGACCACGTGGTCACGCGGTTGCCGGTGACCGACGCCGTGCGCAACCGCACGGGGCAGGTCCACGCCGGTGCGCTGATCGCGATGGCGGACATGATGGCGAGCATTCTTGCGAGGCAGGGCGTCGAGGTGGGACCAAACGGCGAGGGCTTCCCGCTAGCCATCGATGTGCACGCCGTGCTGGTGGGGAACCAGCGCGGCGGCGAAGTCCGCGGTGAGTCGCGTATCGTGCGCCGGGGGCGCCGGGTGACAGTCGTGCGCACTCGCCTGACCGGGGCCGATGGCCGCCTCCTTGCTGAGGTGACCACGACACACGTGCCCGCATGAGCGCTGCTGGATCGCCAGCGGCGCCGGCAACCTCGAGGCGGCGACTGACGCCCGGCACGCGCACCGTGCTGGTGCTGGCGATGACCTCGCTGCTCACGGATGTGTCGTCTGAGATGACGCTGAATGTGCTGCCGATCTACCTTGCCGGGACGCTGGGCGTCTCGATGGCAACCGTGGGGATCATCGAGGGTGTCGCGGAGAGTGTCGCCTCGCTGGTACGCCTCTTCGCGGGCCGGTTGTCGGATCGTCTGCCCAGGCGGCTGCCGGTGGTGATTGCCGGCTACGGCATCTCGGCGCTGACCAAGCCGCTGTTTGCGTTCGCTTCTGGAGCGGTCCCGGCTGGTCTGCTGCGCTTCGCCGATAGAGTCGGTAAGGGCGTCCGCACACCCGCCCGTGACGCGCTGCTGGCCGGGGCAGCCGCCGAAGGCAAGCGTGGGTTCGCGTTCGGCGTGCATCGAGCGGCCGACTCGACAGGCGCGTCGCTGGGCGTGCTCTCGGCAGCGCTCGTCATCGGGATCGCAGGCGGGGAGCTCACCGTTTCTACGTTCCGAGTGGTGGTACTGGTGGCCGCGGTTCCGGCGCTGCTTGCGGTCGCGGTGCTGCTGCTCGTCCGGGAGGCGCCGCGCGCTGAGGTGGTACCGGCAGGCGGGTCGCTGTTTCCGCCCCTCGGGTCAGCCTCGCAGCGCCGCTTTCTGCTGGCGATCGCGATCTTCGCGGTCGGCAACTCGAGCGACGCCTTCATCGTGCTGCGGCTGATCGATCTGAGCGCGACTCCGGCGATGGCGCTGGCGTTGCTGGCCGTGATGCACGCCTCGCACGTGCTGGTGGCGATCCCCGGCGGGAGTCTTTCGGACCGGGTCGGTCGCCGTCGAGTGCTGTTCGGTGGCTATCTGGCCTTCGCGCTGGTGTACGGGGGGCTGGGTCTGGTCGATTCGCTGTCCGGTGCCGTGGTGCTGCTGGTGCTGTATGGCGGCTACTACGGCGTCACCGACGGTGTAAGCCGTGCCTTCCTGGCGGATCTCTCGCCAGAGCCGACTCGAGGCGGTGCATACGGCTGGTACCACATGGCCGTCGGGTGCGGTGCGCTGCCTGCGAGCGTGGTCGCGGGAACGCTCTGGACACAGCAGGGACCGGCGGCTGCGTTCCTCTGGGGCTCGGTGTGTGCAGTGCTCGCGATGGCAGTGCTGGCGACCGTGCCACGTCGAGAGGCAGTGGTGGCGAGCTAGACGGCGCTCAGGACGGCGAGGCAATGGCGCGTGGCTGCCGTTTCCTGCGTAGGCGGCTCGAGCACGACCCGACCTGGGAACCTAGCGCTTGAGGACGCCGCAGCTGACCGCGATGGTCCCGACGACGGTGAGCGGCAGCATCACCTCGGTGGCAACGGGATAGCCCCCGCGCAGGAGGAGGGCGCCGAGGACGATTACGCCCACGCCGCCGATCGCCAGGGTGATGTCGTCGCCCACGATGAAGTTCCACCAGAAGCGACCGAAGCCGACGACGTAGCGCATCGCTAGACCCCCTCGACGACGACGCTCGTCGTGCCGGCGCTACGGCGGCGCAGGAGACCGATGAGTCCGAGCGAGACGGCGAGATAGATCAGCGCGAGTCCGGGGATCATCGCGTCGCCGAGAGTCCATTCGACGCCGATGCCTTCGCCACTCCAGAAGGTCCCGAAGGTGATGAGCAGCAGCCCGACGATGAACTTGATCGAGTTCTCAGGGACACGAGCGAGCGGCCGATGGACCGCAGCCCCGACGATCGTCACAACGACGAAGGCGAGGACGGCGCCAGCCGCGGCGGGCACGAAGGCGTTCCCGCGGTTCGCGCCGAACGTCAGGACGATGAACGCGACTTCGAGACACTCCAGGAAGACGCCCTTGAAGGAGACGGCGAAGCCGTTCCAGTCGATGTCGCGGTGGTTGCGGTCGATGCCGCCGCGAGTGAGCTCGGCCACCTCTTCCTCGAAGATCGCCGCTTCGTCATGCATCGCTTTGAGGCCGGAGGCGCGCAGGATTGCCTTGCGGAGCCACTGCAGCCCGAAGATCAGGAGCAGGACGCCGATGAGCACCTGGAGCCCGTCGAGCGGGATGATCGTCACGAGCGCCGGGCCGATGGCGATCACAACGACCGCGACGGCGAGGGAGCCAGCCGCGGCGCCGAGCAGGGCGGTGCGCCAGCCGTGGGTCAGCCCGACGGCGAGGACGATGGTGAGCGCCTCGACCGCCTCGACGGCGGAAGCGAGAAACGTCGCGAGGACGACGAGAGAAGTCATCAAGTCGGTGTGCTTTCCTGTGTACGCCATTTCAGGCTAGAGCACTGGTTGCTGAGCAGCCAGTGCTTCGTGTCGAGCCCCAGAAGGCGCAGCTCCTCGTGGTGAAGGAGCTCCATCTCCGCCTGCACCAGCCGGGCGATGTCGTTCGGGCCCATGACCGGTGGCCGCAGGTCGTCGCCTTCGAGGGCGATGCGGCGGCCGAGCTCGAAGGCGGCCGCGACGGTGGTTGCTTTCGCGGCGCCAATCCCGCGTGTTGCCTGCAGCGTTACGAGGTCGCTCGCGGCGAGCCCGCGCAGCCCACCGCGATCCGCAAGCAGCTGGGTGGCGAGCTGCAGCACGTCCTCGGAGGCCGTCCCGGTGTTGAGCAAAATGGCGATGAGTTCGGCAGTGGTGAGTGCCTGCGGACCGAGGCGTGCTAGGCGTCCCGGGGCCGGTCCGACTCGGGGATCTCGCGGACGCGGCCGTAGACGCTGTGGAGAGGGTCGCGCGGGGCCTCGTCGTCCGGTTCGCCGGTCATGTCAGTTGCGGGAGCGCGCCGGGCGGGAAGACTCGACGAGACCGAGGCGCACGATGGTGTTGGTGTGCGGCCAGTGTTCGATCTCAACGGTGCGCCCCTCCTCGAGCTGGAGGTAGGCGACCTGCGAGATGACGAAGAACCGCTGTTTGGGATCCTTGCCCTGAGCGGGGGGCAGGTCGACCAGCATGTAGAAGGCGCGCGTCATCCAGAGCACGGTGCCCTTGTTCCACATGCGCGCGATGGTGCCGCGAGTCGTCGTTGGCCGGGCACGGAGGTCGCGGAGCGCCGTGACGGCCTCGTAGGCAAACGCGAACGCAGGTAGTCCGAAGATCGCGGCACCAACGAGGGCGCCGAGGGAGTTGGTGAAGGCGTAGTAGAGGGCGACGGCGGCACCGGCGCCGAAGGCCAGGGCAAGAGGTGTGTAGACGAGGACTTTGCGGGTGAGGACGTGCCGCCGTTCGCCGGGTTCTTCGACGACTGTCAGCGACATCGACCTCGCCGGCGAGCTCGGAGTCGAAGTACCACCGGCCATGGCCTGCCCTAGCGCTAGCGGGGGACGCGCATCGTCTGACCGAGCTGAATCGTAGATGGATCGGTAATGCCGTTAGCCTTCTGGATCTCATCGATGAAGTCGGTCAGGGGTTTGCCTTCCGGACGATAGCGAATGGCGATCGAGGAGAGCGTGTCGCCCGCCCCAACGCGATGTTCGATGATCGTTGGTGTGGCGGTGGCGGCCTTCGCCGGGACGGTGGAGGCCGCGATGGGGCTGGCGGCGGGCGGCGGACCGGCTGCGGTGCCGACGGGCGGTGGCCCCTTCACCGTCGTCTTTGGACTGGCGACGGCCGTGCCGAGCGCGCCAGAAATCGAGGCCGGGAGTGGAGAGTCCGCGTCCGAGGACGGGGGACTGATCAGCAGCCAGACGGCGAACACCGTGCCAATGAGCAGCGCGATGAGTGATCCGCGATAGACGCGATAGGACGGCAGTGCCAGGACGGGATCGAGGCACCGCTGGCAGAGGGCATCGCCGTGCTCGTCACAGTACAGGGCGCCGCAGCGAGCGCACTCCTGCACAGCCTGCGAGTCGCAGTAGTAGCAATCCATGCTTCTCGTTCCGCCGAGGGCATCGTGCCGGTGGGTGGGAGCAGCGCGTCGCTATGCAGACTAGCACGCGACGTGGTGCCCAACGCCGCGTGAGCTGTTATGTAGAAGAAGGGGCACATCGAAGCAGGTACGGGCGTACCCGTCCGATGGGCCGCGCACGAACCGGGGTCTGAGGCTGCCTACAAGCGGCCCCGGACCCCGGTTCGTGCGTGCTGACGCGCGGGAGCTACTTCAGCTCGACGGTTGCGCCGGCCTCTTCGAGCTTGGCCTTGGCGGCATTGGCATCGGACTTGGAGACGCCCTCTTTGATGGCCTTGGGGGCCGCCTCGACCAGGTCCTTGGCTTCCTTGAGGCCCAGCGAGGTGAGTTCGCGGACAACCTTGATGACGTTGATCTTGTTGGCGCCGAAGTTGGCGAGGATGACGTCGAACTCGTCCTTCTCCTCAGCAGCCGGTGCAGCGGCGCCGGCGGCTGGTGCCATCGCCATGGCCATGGGAGCGGCGGCGGTGACGCCGAACTCCTCCTCGATAGCCTTGTTCAGGTCACGCAGCTCGAGGAGCGTCATGCCCTTGATGATCTCGAGCGCGTCTTCAATCTTCGACATCGTGAACCTCCTGCAGCAGCCCGGCTGGCCGGGCCCGTTCCCTGATTGTTGGGTGGCGCTGCGCAGCGCCTGCTCCTGAGCGCGCCGCTAGGCGCCTTGTTCTTCAAGTTGGGTGGCACGGGCCTCGATGAGACCCGCGAAGTCGCGCGCGGTGGCCTGGAGCAGGCCGACTAGCTCGGCGATCTTCGCGACGAGGTTGCCGGCCAGTCGCGCGACCAGTTCGTCGCGAGGCGGCACTGTCGCCAGGTCCTGGACGTAGGCGGCATCGACAAGCTGGCCATTGATCACCGCGTTGCGAACCGCGAGTGGCGTGTTCGGACGCGCGGAGATGAAGGTAGTCAGCGCCTTTGCGACCGCGACGATGTCGCCGACGCCAACAGCGAGGGCCGTTGGGCCATCGGTCAGGTCACCGAAGAGCGGCTGGCCCACCTCGTTGGCGGCGCGCTTGAGGAGGGTGTTCTTCACCACCTGGAACTGCGCACCGGCGTCGGCGAGTGTGCGGCGCAGCTCCATCTGCGTGCCCATCGGCACACCCTGGTACGAGGTGGCGATGGCTATCTCGGCGTCCGCCAGCAGGTCGCGGAGCTCGGCGACCATGGCTACTTTGCGCGGTGTTGCCACGAACCCTCCTCACCCGGCACGCGTGCGTGCCTGAACCGACCAAGCGTGCGAACACGCCTAGATGCATGTATCTGACCGTCGAAGAGGTGAGGGCACACGAACCGCTACGCATGCGCGAGCACGCGGGGTACGTTGCGCTCCACCTGCACAGGCCGCCCGCTGGGCGATTGTTCGAGTCCGTCCTCGTACCTAGTACGATGGGGAAGCGAACCTGTGGTCTTCGGCGGTGGGCAGCTTGTGCCGCCCGGACTGCTGCGTGCCCCGAACCTCGCGAGGGAGCCGGAGCACCCGCTCAGTGTGCCACGTTCCGTGCCGCCAGCGCTAGCTCTGTGCTGCCAGCGTGAGCAGATCGTTGACTTCGACGCGGACGCCGGGGCCCATGGTGGAGGCCAGAGACGCACCGCGAATGTATTGGCCCTTCGAACCCGTCGGCTTTGCCTTCACGATCTCATCGATAAGTGCGCCGAGATTGTCTTTCAGCTGCTCCTCGGAGAACGAGACCTTGCCGATGGGACAGTGCACTAGGTTCGTGCGGTCGAGGCGGAATTCGACGCGCCCGGCCTTCGCCTCTTTGACGGCGCGTTCGATCTGGTTGACCTCGACGACTGTGCCTGTACGTGGGTTCGGCATGAGCCCGCGAGGGCCGAGGATACGGCCGAGGCGGCCGACCTTCCCCATGAGATCGCGCTGGGCGAGCATCACATCGAAGTTGAGCTCGCCGCCCTCGACGCGGGCAATGAGGTCATCACCACCCACGACATCGGCGCCGGCGGCGTTCGCGATGGCGGCGCCTTCACCCTCGGCGAAGACGGCGACGCGCATGGCGCGGCCCAGGCCGTGAGGCATGACTACTGAACCGCGGATCTGTTGATCGGCGTGACGTCCATCGAGGCCCGTGCGGAGATGGACTTCGACCGTCTCATCGAATTTGGCCGTTGCGGTCTCTTTGACCAGCGCGAGCGCCTCGGTGGTGGCGTATTCGCGGTCCTTGTCGACCTTCTCGCGGGTGGCGGAGACGCGCTTCGTGACTTGCGGCATGGCTACCTGACCTCAATCCCCATCGAGCGCGCGGTGCCCTCGATCTGTTCCATCGCCTTGTTGATGTCCTTGGTGTTGAGGTCGGGGAGCTTCGTCTCGGCGATCTGCTTGATCTGCGCGTGGGTGACGTGTCCGACCTTGGACAGGAGCTGGCTGGCGGAGCCCTTGGGGATGCCGGCAGCCTTGCGGAGCATGTCCGAGGCCGGCGGCGTCTTCAGTACGAAAGTGAACGAACGATCCTCGAAGATCGTGATCTGCGCGGGGATGATGTTCCCCTGCTGACCGGCGGTCCGTTCGTTGTACGTCTTGCAGAAGTCCATGATGTTGATGCCGTGGGGCCCCAGTGCAGTACCCACCGGAGGCGCGGGGTTCGCGCCGCCTGCGGGAATCTGCAGCGTCACCACCGCGCGTACTTTCTTGGCCATTCGCCGATCCTTCTCATCTCTACCGGGGACCGGCGCCTCTCGACGCAGGCCCACTGGCGCGCCCTCGACAGTTCGAGGGCGCGCGTTCGTGCTCGCTGTGGCGAGCGTTACTGCTTTTCGACTTGCAGGAAGTCGAGCTCGACAGGCGTCTCGCGGCCGAACATGGTGACCATGACGCGGACTTTGCCCTTGTCGAGATTGATCTCGTCCACGGTGCCGACGAAGTCCTGGAACACGCCGTCGGTGATCCGGACCTGCTCGCCTTCCTTGAACCCGATGTTGATCCGAGGCTGCGCGACCTCCATCTGGCGGAGGATGCGGTTGACCTCGGCATCCGCCAGCGGCGTGGGCCGCGAGCGGTCATCGCCCGTGACGCCCGCGAAACCGGTAACTCCCGGGGTGTTGCGAACGACGTACCACGTGTCATCGTCCATGTTCATCTGGACGAACACGTATCCGGGGAAGAGCTTGCGGGAGACCGTGCGGCGAGCGCCGTCGCGGATCTCGATCTCGTCCTCGGTGGGGATGACCACCTGGAAGATGCGGTCCTGGACGTCCATCGATTTCACGCGTTGGTCGAGGTTGGCTTTCACCTTGTTCTCGTAGCCGGAGTATGTCTGGACGACGTACCAGGCGCGTGGGCCCTCCTCGACCTCGACCTCTTCGAGTTCGGCGTCTTCGAGGGTCGCGACGGGCATGCCGACATCACCGCCCTGGGTAGTGTCGAGTGCCGCCTCGTCGGTCGGGTACGTCGTCAGCGAAGTCTCCTAGTTGCCCGGCGCTTAAGCCGGGCGCTCAACGGAACGGTGCTGGTGCTCAAAGCGAGCGCTAGCGGAAGAGTATCTTTTCGACCAGCCAGCTGAAGCCGATGTCCGCGCCGCCGAGGACCACCGCCACCAAGATCGATACCACGATAACCACGAACGTGAGGTTTGTGGTCTCTTGCCGCGCGGGCCACGTGACCTTGCGCAGCTCGCTGATGATGTCCGACGTCCAGCGCCACGTCCACGGCTTCCAGATGGCAGCGCCGGCACGGCGCTCGTCGGCCCCCGAACTGGAGACGCTAAAGCGCGGCGTGCTCGGCGGCGCCAGGTGCTGCGCAGTGCGCTGACGCTTGTCGGACCGCTCCTGCTGTCGACGGGCCGCGCGGCCCATGGTGGTCTCCTACGCTCTGCGCTCTGACCGATGCGCTGTGCCGATGCGCTGTGCCGAGGCTAGCGCGTCTCGCGGTGCGGTTGCGCGACGCGACAGTGCGGGCAGTACTTCTTCAGCTCCACGCGCTCCGTCGTGTTTCGCTTGTTCTTGGACGTATGGTACGTCCGGCTGCGGCACACCGTGCACGCCAGCGTGATGTGCTCGCGGTCACCCTTTGCCATCGTTTGCCCCTCGTTCTGCGTGAACCGTGACTTCCACGGCTATCGATAGTACTCGTAGTTACTCGATGACCTTGGTGACGACACCTGCACCGACAGTGCGACCGCCCTCGCGGATGGCGAAGCGCAGGCCGTCCTCGATGGCGATGGGCGTGCCCAGCTCGATGTTGAGCGTGACGTTGTCGCCGGGCATCACCATC
>SHYS01000018.1 GCA_009692685.1 Dehalococcoidia bacterium | reverse complement strand
CGTAGGCGCCCGCCACGAGGTCGGTCGCGCCGAGTCCGGCCATCGGACCCTTGTCACCGAAGCCGGTGATCGAGACGTAGATCAGGCCGGGGTTAATTGCCTTCAGCGTGTCGTAGTCCAACCTCCAGCGCTCCGGGATGCCCGGGCGATAATTCACCAGCACCACATCGAAGGCGAGCACGATGCGGCGTACGAGGGCTCGCCCTTCCTCCTGCTGGAGGTCGATGATCAGCGAACGCTTGCCCCGGTTGAGCGACTGGAACCGCTTGCTCTCACCCGGGACCACGGCACCAGACGAGCGGTACCCCTCGCCCTCGGGCGGTTCCACCTTCACCACGTCCGCGCCGAGGTCCGACAGCACGACACCCGCAAACGGTCCCGCGACGATCTGCGAGAATTCGAGAACACGCACACCGTGCAGCGCCCTGTGTGCCTCGCTGGTCAGGCTTGGCATCGATTCTCGTGCATGACGGACCGTCGCACTCGCCTCAATGGTGACGAGAGGGCGCGACATCACGGTCGCGATCGAAGGCGTCGCCCACGGCTCGCCCGTCGGGCGGCTCGTGCGCCAAGCGTGTACCGGGGCACGATTCGCGTCGGCCATCGATGTCTCCTGTCAAGCACGGAGATCATCGGTTGGCGGCGACAGGGGCACAGGGGCGGCTCAGGAGTCGGAGGCAGTCTCGTCCGTCGGGGTGACAGCGGGGGCAGATGTGGTGACCTCGTCCACCGGGCGGAAGATCTGGGTGCGGTAGTACAGCATTTCGTTCACGCTCTCGCGGATGTCCTCGAGGGCCTGATGCGCTTGCTTCTTCTCCGCCGGAGCGAGCGCCGGATACCACCGCCTGACGAGTTCCTTCACGGTGGAGACATCCACATTTCGGTAGTGCAGGAAGTCCTCGATCTTCGGCATCTCGCGGCGCAGGAAGCGGCGGTCTTGGGCGATCGAGTTCCCCGCGAGTGGCGAGGCCCCCTTCGGCAGCCAGCGCCGAAGGAACCGCAGTGTCTGACGCTCCGCCTCCGCGACCGTGACGCCCTCGTTCTGGATGCGCGCGACCAAGCCGGAGGCCGTGTGCGTATGGACGTTCCACGTGTCCATCGTCGCGAGTTCGTCCTCGGTCCGCGCGATCGCGAGGCATGGCCCCTCCGCGAGGATGTTGAGGTCGCGGTCGGTCACCAGCGAGGCGATCTCGATGATCACGTTGCGCTCCGGGTCGAGCCCCGTCATTTCGAGGTCGATCCAGACGAGGTTCATCGGGTCGCGCTTGGGCGTTGGGCTCACTCACAAAGCGTACGCCGCGGCCGCCCACACGTGACGACGCTTGCCCGAAGGCGCCTCACCCGAACTCGGTGCTACCGTTTCTCGATGCGACTACCCCATCGACCGAGGCCCTTGCTGACCCACCAGCTGACAGGCGCAGCCGCCCTCGTGTTCGCGCTGGCGGTCGCTGGCTGTGGGGAAGACACACCAGCCCCCGTAGCGACGGCGACGGCCACCGGAGCTGCTGCGGCGGCGAATACGGGGAACCGCGTGGTCAAGAAGGGCGACACAGTCGCCGTCCACTACACCGGGACGCTCGACGATGGCAGCGTCTTCGACTCCTCGAAGGGGCGCGAGCCGCTCTCGTTCACCGTCGGTAGCGGGCAGGTCATTTCCGGATTCGACGACGCAGTCATGGGTCTGAAGGTCGGTGTCAAGAACAAGGTGCGCATAGAAGCCGCGAAGGCCTATGGGGAGCGCCGCGAAGACCTCGTCGTCACGGTTCCAACGGCCCAGGCGCCCGCCGGCCTGAAGGTTGGCGACCGCGTCCAGGTGAGCGGGCAGGCCGCCATCATGACGAAGGTGGATGCCGCTGGCGTGACCATCGACGCCAACCACGCCCTCGCAGGCAAGGCGCTCACCTTCGAGGTCGAACTCTTCAGCATCAAGTAGGTTCGCGTGGCCTTGGGCACATAATGGGCCCGCACTGCGGGCCCATCGTCGTCGTCTCGGACGCCGCGAGGGCTAGATCGGCATGTCCGTGTCCACCACGCCGCTGGCGCGGTAGACGGTCCGGATCGCCTCCTTGAGGTCGTCCATGCTCGTGTATTTCCGATTCGGCAGCGCGTTGAAGACGATCGCGACTTCGCGGTCGAGGCCACCCTTGTCGCGGCCAGCGTTCACGATCGCGGCGCGCGACATCGGGAAGTGGAAGCCGCGGAAGGCGTTCTCGTAGTCGGTTTTGCCAGCGTGCGGTTTCTGCATTCGTCCACCCCCCGCGCCGCATCCTACCGATTCCGTGCCCTACGCGCGCCCCTCGCGAGCACGAGGCGGTCGAGGTCAGGCGACGGCGTCCGAGGCGTGGGCGGCCGGTGCCGGCGGGGCCACGGCGGCGTCTCGCCAGACGATCTGGTAGCGCACAGAGGCGTAATCGATGGTCGCGCGCGCTCGTTCGCGCCACGCCTCCAGCGCCTCCGCGTACGTCGCGAACGGGCCGAGAATGGGGGCGGGGTCGAGCAGCACGCGGAAGGAGGTGTCGGCATAACGACCACCGGAGACATAATATGACACTCAGTACCTCCGACCCACTCGATCATCATCGACCGTCGGAGCTCGAAACGGGAGTACGGTGCGCGAATCTGGCAGGCCCTCGGTGTTACCCTGAGGCCCTCGCACCGTTGGGGCACCGAGGGGGAACGCGATGCCGCTCTACGAGTACCACTGCGAACCGTGTAACGGGGTCTTCGAACTGCTGCGACCTGCGAAGGACGCGTCGAAGCCGCAGCCGTGCCCTCAATGCGACGAGGACGCCAAGCGCACCGTCAGCAAGCAGTGGTCCGCGTTCATCTTCCGCGAGGGCTTCGCGCGCCGTCTTCCGGACGACGGTGGCTACTGGCACCTGGGCCACAAGGTCTCGCAGCCGCTCACTGGTGCCGTCTACGGCATGGAGCACCCGGAGGTCCGCGTCAGCCGTCCCGGCTACGACGCGCCGTCCGTCGAGGAGATCGAGCAGTACGAGTTCCGCCAGACGATCCAGGAGGAGATCAAGCGCGACACCGGTACCAAGATCATGAACCAGTCCATTGACGCCCAGGATTCGTTCTTCAAGGCGCGCCTCCAGCACACCAGCGGCACGGCCAAGGAACAGGCCGCGCGCAAGCGCGCCGCTGAGGGCGTGAAGCGCGCGAAGAACAGCACCAAAAAGAGCGACGGCTAGGCCGCTACTCCTCAGGTAGCCCGATCGCCTTCCGCACGGCATCGAGGACGAACGTCACGTCTGGCTCGATGCTGGCGTAACCCGGATCCGGATCGGCCTCGGGCTCCTCACCCAGCAGCAGCGACACGAGCGACCCCGCGCACCACCCCAGCGCGTGCTCGTCGTAGCCGCCCTCGAGGGCCACGACCAGACGCCCGCCACAGAGCCACTCCGCCGCCTCGATCACCTCGCGCGCGACCTGGGTGTAGCCGTCCGTCGACACCTCGAGTCCCGCGAGTGCGTCGCGGCGGTGGGCGTCCCAGCCGCAAGACACCAGCACGAGGTCGGGCGCGAACGCCTCCATCGCGGGGAGAATCACCTCGCGGAACGCGCGAGTGATCGCCTCGTCGCCTGCGCCTCGCGGCAGCGGGATGTTCACCGTCGTGCCGCGCGCCTCGCCAGTGCCAGTCTCGGAGTAGTGCCCGGTGCCGGGGTAATACGGGTACTCGTGCGTCGAGGCATAAAACACGCGCGGCTCCGTCTCGAAGATCGCCTGCGTGCCGTTGCCGTGATGGACGTCCCAATCGAGGATTGCCACCCGCTCGACGCCGGAGGCCAGCGCCGCCGTCGCCCCCACCGCCACGGAGTTGTAGAGGCAGAACCCCATCGCGATCTCCGCCTCGGCGTGGTGTCCGGGCGGCCGCGTCGCGACGAACGCGTTGTGCGCCGTCCCACCGAGGACCGCCTCGACAGCCTGCACCACGGCACCGGCCGCGCGCCGTGCGACACCCTCGGAGGCTGGCGTGGTGTAGGTGTCAGCGTCGAACCAGCCCGCACGCGCCGAGGTCTCCGCCACTCGCGCGAGGTGCCCCACGGGGTGGACACGTAGCAGCTCAGCGTCAGTCGCCGCGCGAGGCGCAACCTCGGTCATGCGGGCGCGCAGGCCGGTCGCATCCAGGTGATCGAGGATGGCGCGCAGGCGGGCCGGGCGTTCTGGGTGCTGCTCGGCCGCGTGCGCCTCGGAAGTCGGATCGGTGAGGAAGAGTGTCGGTGGGCGGGTGGTCATCGCCGCAGGATACGGGCTGAAAACGCTCCGCCGTGCAGACTTATACTGCCCCGGCTCAACCCATATCTTACAAAGGGGAATGAAGATGGAATATCGCAACCTTGGCCGCTCCGGCCTCCAGGTCTCGGTCGTGGGACTTGGGACGAACAACTTCGGCGGGCGCATGGACGCTGGCGCGACCGCGAACGTGGTGGACGCTTGCCTCGACCACGGCATCAACCTGTTCGACACCGCCGATGTGTACGGCGGGCAGGGCAAGTCCGAGGAGTTCCTGGGCAAGGCGCTGCAGAAGAGCAGCAAGCGCGACCAGGCGGTCGTCGCCACCAAGTTCGCGAGCCCAATGGGCGAAGGCCCGCACACCTCAGGTGGCTCGCGCAAGTACATCATGTCGGCCGTGGACGCCTCGCTGAAGCGTATGGGCGTCGACTACTTCGACCTGTACCAGATCCACCGGCCGGACGCGAAGACGCCGATGGAAGAGACCATGCGTGCGCTGGACGACCTCGTCCGCGGCGGCAAGGTGCGCTACCTGGGTAACTCGAACTTCGCCGGCTGGCAGATCGCCCACGCTGACCACATCGCGCAGCGCGAGCACCTGACCGCGTTCATCTCCGCGCAGAACGAGTACTCCCTGCTCAACCGCTCGATCGAGCGCGAGGTGGTCCCGGCTTCCGAGGCGTTCGGTCTCGGTATCCTGCCGTTCTTCCCGCTCGCCAGTGGCCTGCTCACGGGCAAGTATCGTCGTGGCGAGGCCCCGCCAGAGGGCGCGCGTCTCTCCGCTGGGTCGTGGGCGCAGCGTTCCCTCACCGACTCGAACTTCGACGCCGTGGAGAAGCTCGAGGAGTACGCGCAGGCTCACGGGCACACGTTGCTTGAACTCGCTTTCTCGTGGCTCGCCTCGAAGCCGTACGTCGGCTCCGTGATCGCGGGCGCCACGAAGCCGGAGCAAGTCGCGGCCAACGCCGCCGCCGCCTCCTGGAAACTCTCCGCGGAAGAGATGGCGGACGTGGACGCGATCTCGCGCCGCTAGACTCGCCACCAGCAGCGACCGGACACCGCCGTGAGGCGGCGTCTGTGCATCCGAGGGCGTGACAGATCGGGGTGGGAGATGGCACGGAAGATCCTCGAAGGTGTGCGCGTGGTCGACTTCACGCGCGTCGTCGCGGGGCCGTACTGCACGCGAATGCTCGCGGACATGGGCGCCGACGTCGTGAAGGTCGACGCGCCGTTCGAGGCGGGCGGGAAGCCCGTGCGCGCGAACGGCAGCGTCCAGAACAACCTTGGCAAGCGCTCGATCGCCCTCGATCTCAAGCGTCCGGACGGCATCGCGGTCGCTCGGCGGCTGATCGCCTCAGCGGATGTCGTCGTGGAGAACTTCTCGCCCGGCGTGATGGCCCGTCTCGGCCTCGGCTATCCCGAGGTCTCAGCGGACAATCCCAGGGTCGTGTACGCCTCGATCTCTGGCTTCGGGCAGAGCGGCTCGTTCAGCCATCGACGTGCCTACGGCGCGACGGCGCACGCCGAGGCAGGGTGGCTGTGGGTGCAGCAGCAGGCACAGCGTGCCCCGGAGCCATTCGCCCCTGGCATCACCGTCGCCGACCTCGTCACGGGATCGACGGCCTTCTCCGGCATCCTCGCGGCTCTGTACGACCGCGAGCGCACCGGCCGAGGCCAGTGGATCGACACCACGCTGATGGACGCGCAACTGCACACGCTGAGCGAGGTCGCCGGCCCCGCCCTCAACGGCGCGCCCATCGAGGCGTGGCAGCCGTTCCGGCACCCTGTCCACCGCACGCGCGACGGACGCCACATCACGATCAACCTCGGTGAGGCGCACAACTGGCGCCGACTCGCCGTGGCGCTCGGGCACGAGGGCACAGCGATGCCCGCAGGCCCTCCGGCCGCGAACGAACTCGTCGGTACCTGGGTCGCCGCCCTCGATGCCGCCGATGCCGCCAGCCGCCTCGCTGCGGTCGGTGCCCCTTACGGCCTCACGATGACGATGCACGAAGTGGCGGCACACCCGTACTTCGCGGAGCGCGGGATGATCGCGGAGGTGGACGACGCGCTCGATGGCCGCGTGCGCGCGGTCGATTCGTCGCTGTTCTTCTCAGAAGCGGAGAGCACGGCCGCTGGCGCCGCGCCGCTCGCGGGCCAGCACACGCAGGCGATCCTCGAAGAGTGCGGGTACGCCTCGGACGCTGCCCACGCACTCATCACCTCGGGGGCGGCGCAGGAGCAGGCGATACCGGGCTGAGTGTGGCTACTGGTAGATGATCAGGCGCGGTGGCGTGGCGAGCTGCTGCAGCGTCGCGGGCGTCATCAGGGGCTGGTCCCAGCGATAGAGCAGTTTGATGGCTGAGCGCGACGCATACGGGGCCAGCGCGAAGCGCTCGTACCCGCCGAGTTTCGCCTCAGGGCCGCCCCACCCGTCCATGTCGATGACGAGGTCTACGCCGGGCATCGGCGTGATCCGCTCGGGCTGCAGGATCATGTCGTCACGGAACTGGTGGATCACGAGTGCCTTCGGGGGGAGACCATGCGCCCGCGCGAGGTCGCTGAGATAGCGCTGCACCGCGTTCACCTCGTCGCCGGTCACGCTACCGATCGCACCGCCGGGCGGCTCGCCCTTTCGTCGTGTCGCGAACTCGGGGTCGAGGGCGACGTGGACGTTCGGGAGCAGCAGCACCGGCTCGTACGCGCGCACCTCCGTCATCGGGTCGGACCACCCGATCTGGAAGTCGATGATGATCAGGCCGCTCCACGCTGCCGCGACCGCTGCGTAGGTCTCCACTGTCTCGAAGGCGAGCCGCCCGAGGTAGGTCCCATCCCAGCCGGGCTCCGCCTGCGCCACCGTCGTGATCAAGTACAGCGCCGGCGTCACGGTCTGCTCGCCGTTGAGCACGTCGTACGCGGCGGCCTGCGCCGCCGCCTGCCGCATCACCTCGTTGGCGTCGAACTCGCCCAGGATCCCCATCGTCGGGACGCCCGGAAAGCCGTAGTACGACAGCACCTGTCCGGTGGCGAAGATCGAGGGTGCGACCACGATGACCGGAGGCAGGCTCCACGCGACCGGGGTGCTGCTGGTGATGGCGTACTGGCCGCCGCGCTCAAAGTGGGTGAGCCGTGGCACACCCGCCGATGCGTCCGCACCCCATGCGTGCCAGGCACCGTCGGCATTTCGCTGCCATACGGAAATCGCACGCTGCGGGTTAGTCTCGCCGTTCCTCGGCGTTTCGGAGAACACGAGGCGAATCGGGGCGAGGGCCTCATCCACGGTGATCGCCGCGCGCTCCCACCTCAGGAACCGGAGACCCTCGAGGAGCAGCCCACAGCCCTCAACTCCTGCGTCAGCCGCTGGCGTGCCGGGGCAGGTGGTCGCTGCCGCCCCGGCACGCCAGCGGGCGCCCGGCGAGCGCGCTATTTGCCGCAGCATCGGCTGCGTCGTTCGTTAGCAAGGCGATGCCCATCAGGGCAAACGCGACGACGGCCACGAGGGCCGTGCGGAATGCGGTAGGGAAGTGAACGGCTCGGAGCACGGGGCCTGCTTGCAGGTGAAGGGTGAGTCCAGTCTACTCCGGCGTTCCTGTGAGCCTCACGCTAGGACTTCGTGAACGCGGCGGTGCCGAAGAGCGTGGTGAAGCGCTCGCACCACACGACGACACTCTGGAACTTTGCGAGGTCGGTCCCGATCGGGATGTCGTAGTTGAACGCGCCATCAGTCGCCTTCAACCGTCCGAGTTTGAGTGCGCCGTCCTGATAGCCAGTCGCGCTGGGTGACAGCATCACAAAGAGGTCTGGGCCGTTCCGCACGGAGAAGCCCTCCGCGCGCAACACGAACTGCCCGGATGCGACTTCCACCACCAGGGCGCTCCCCCGCGCGAAGTGGAAGTCGTCCGCGCCTTTCCACTCGCCTCGGCTCACGACGCGCGGTTGGAAGGTGCTCCCACCCACGGTTGATGGTGCGGGCGCCACGTCTGGCTCCGCCTCGACCGGCTTCGCCTCGACCGGCTTCGCCTCAACCGGCTGGCGAGGCCGCCCCTCCTGCTCTTTCGCGTACGCCGCGACATCCAGTGGGCTGGCCTCTATCACCTCGACCCGCTTCCACAGCAGTGCCACGAGGTAATTCGCGACGGGCACGACGATTGCGAGTGTTGCCAGCACGGCGAAGGCAGCGGGCGCGGGTCGCCGGCGGGCGAGAGCGACCACACGGGCGACCCATCCGAGGCGCCAGGCGACGACCGTGGCGCCCACGAGGAACGCGACGGTGGCAACGGTCAGCGGTATCCGGTACGGAAGATCCTCAGAGAGGAAGCGCTCTAGATGACCAACGGTCTCCATGACGCCTTCCATGCCAGTTGATCGTCGCATTTCCTCCCGAGGAAGGTGTGAACCACTCGTGACCCCGTCCAGCGCGACGCCGTCCGCTCCGCGCCGTACCGTGCGATGGTGAACCGCCGCTCCGATCGTCCTGACCGCCCCTCGCGCCCGCCTCGGCCGCCTGCGGGCCGTTCGACGCGTCCGAACCGGCCCGCCCGCCCGCCCGCCCGTCGTGACGAGGCTGCCGCACCCGCGGGCAACCTCACGCTGCGAAACCCGCACAGCGTCCTCGCGATGCTCGAGGCTCGTCCCGCTGATGTCCTCGACATCCGTCTCCCCGGTGAGGCTGGCTCGAAGGCGTGGCGTGACGTCGCCGAGCACGCCCGCGCGCGGGGAATCCGTGTCCATGACCTGGAAACCACGCCCGCCCGCGCCGTCGAGCGCGAGCGCGCTGGTGGCCGCGCCGGCGCCGAGGCGGAGGTGCGGCCTCGCAAACCTGTGCCACTGGCGAGCCTATTCGAGGATGCGCAGGCTGGAGACCGCTGGGTCGCCCTGGATGGTGTGCAGGATCCGCACAACGTCGGCGCCATCTTCCGCACGGCCGCGTTCTTCGGGGTGCGTGGCGTGATCACGACGACCGACCGCGCCGCGCCGCTGACCGCCGTGGTCTACGACGTCGCCTCCGGTGGTGTCGAGGCCGTCCCCCACGCGATCGAGACCAACCTGCGCCGCGCCCTCGATGCCGCGAAGGCAGCCGGCGTGTGGGTGCTCGGCACGTCCGAGCACGCGATGAAGTTGCTGGGAGACATGCCGCACGACCGCCCGTGGCTCATCGTGCTGGGGAACGAGGAGGCGGGCCTGCGCCGCCTCGTCCTCGAATCTTGCGACGAGGTGTGTGCTGTGCCGCCGAAGGGCACCGTGGTGACCTCGCTCAACGTATCGGTCGCGGCGGGCATCCTACTCGCGGGGCTGGTGGGCTAGCGGCCCGAGCGTGCATCCAAGTATGCGCCCAGGAAGTCGCGCGTCCATGCCACGAAGTCACCGGCCATGTCACCCAGCGCGATGATCTGGTCGTCCACGAGCGGCAGCCGTACCTCGGCTCGCTCACCCGTCCTCGTGTAGGCGCGTAGTACGAGGATCGCTGTACCCGCTTCGTCGCGCTCGGTGGAGACCTCGGGCGGGCCGTCCTGCAGCACCCGGATCGCCGAGTTGAGCCGCGACAGCCCGCCGAATGCGATCATCTCCTCCGCGCTCAGCAACGCCGACGTGTCCACATGCAGCCAGTCAAGGATCTGCGCCGGCTCCTCGAATCCGCCGACGGCCTCAGCGAATGCCTGCCACTCGTCCAGATTGGGGAGTGGACGTGCGAGGGCGCGCGCTGGTGGGATGGTGCGCCCGGCGAGCGCCGCGCAGACCAGCGCGAGACGTCGCCCCGCCTCGACGGCCTCCTGGAGCAGCAGGGCCGTGAGCGCGGTGCGGTAGCGGATGTCCGTCAGGAAGATGCCCGTGAGGACGTTGTCAGCAACGATCTGCGGCTTCGTGACAGTGGTCTGCTCGAAGGCGCGGAGGAAGGCGAGTTCGTCGTCGGCGTTCACCGGAGATTCCTTTCATGGTAAGTGTGAGGCCTCCCAAGCGTACCGGAGGAACACTCGGTCGCACTCACGCGCCGAGCCTGCGCCTGCTCCAGCGTCGTTGCCCGGCTGGCTAGTCGTCCTGACGACGGACTCGAGTCTCGACGGGCACAACGAAGTCGTCTCGCTGGCTGCGCGGGCGTGGCTGCGCTCGCCCTACCACCGTGCCCCGGGCGCGCTGGCGACGGACTACGTAGTGGCAGAGTTCTAGGTGTTCTGCCCGCCGCACCCGCATGCGCGCGACACGCTCGTCGCCTTCGCACAGCGGCGGCAGGCCCTCTTCGCGCCGCTGGGCGAAGAGGGCCGAGACGGCTTCGACCGCTGGTTGCGTGTCGCATGGCGTACGCCAGAACACTTCGCGCGGGCTGTGCTAGCCGAGCGGATGGCCGAAGCTGGTGAGCGTGAGCCCCTCGCACTGGTCGCGTTCGTGGAGGAGGCCGAGGTGTGGCCGGAGGGCGACACGCTCGCGCTGGCGGAGGGTCGGCGCTCGCTGATCGAGCGGCTGACGCCGCTGCGCTACTTCGCTGACCCTACCGGATGGGACGATGCGCGCGCCGAAGCCGTCGAATGGCGCGCCGCCTACGAGCGTGCTTATCGCGCGCACTTCCGACGTGTCTCACACCTCGCGACGGAGACGCTGGCTGACCTGCTGCCAGCGGTCACTGCTGCTGAGGTGCTATGCACCTTCAACCGCAGCGAACGCCACGGCCAGCCCGTCGGGCAAGAAGCCCTGGAGCGGCTGCGGCGCGCCGTCGCTCAGATCGGGGAGATTCCCGCGCCCTCGATCCATCGAGGGCGCGGACCGATGGCGTCTCGCTGGGGCGGCTCCCGGGTGCGTTCGCGGATGCTCGCCTCGCGGCCGCTGCCGTGCTGGCTGCCGTATAGAGGTACAGCGCCGCCGCGCGATGGTCTAAGCGGAGGCTGGGCGCCGCTGGCCGAGGCCTAGACCAGGCTGAGCGCCGCCAGTTGGCCCGCTGTGGGCTCCGCGCAGCAGAACCACGACTCAGTGAGCCCGGGCACGTCTGGGCCCGCGTCGCGGACCTCAGGGGCCGGCCGACCCGCGACCGCGTACGCAGCAGCGCGCGCCCGCTCGAAGGTCACGGCGGCGTCCTCGTTGGCCTCGGCGGCGGCTTCAGCCATCGAGGCCAACGAGGTCTGGAGGGCGTCCACACGCGGATCGAGGGCGGTCCAAGTGTAAGTGAGCAACGCGTCTTCGAAGGGGCCCAGGCGGTTCTCAGCGGCCAGCACGTCATTCAGTGGGGAGCCGGGCGGTAGGAGCAGTCGCAGGCCGTACTGGACGGGCTGCACGGCACGGTGCAGGCGTTGTTCCGCGATGAAGTCGAGCATCTCGATCACGTCATCGAGGGTTGTCCACGGGGTGAACGCGACCCACGTCGGGCGGACAGGGAGCCCCGCCGCGCTCGTGACGCGGAGCGCCTGTCGTATCTCCTCGACCGTGTGGCCCTTGTCGAGGCGTTCGAGGATGGCGTCGTTGCAGGACTCGAAGGCGCTCGTGATCCAGATCACGCCGAAGGCACGCAGGCGGGAGAGCACGTAGGCATGCTCGACGAGGTGCTCCACTTTCACGGTGACGTCGAAGGTGAGCGTCGGCCAGCGGCGATGCGCCTCCTCAAGGATCGCGAGGCTATGCGGGACCGCGTTCAGGAAGTCGGGATCGCCGAAGGTGATGTGCTGCGCGCCCGCCTCGACCTGCTGGGCGATGTCGGCGTAGACGGTGTCCCGCTGCACGAGTCGGAGCGCGCCGCCGTATACCGGGGTGATCGGGCAGTGTTTGCAGGTGTGCGCGCAGCCGCGCGTCGCCTCCACGTACCCCGCCAGGTGCTCGCCGTCGGCGCGGCGTACGCGGGCGTACTCATCGAGGCTTGGCAGCCCTCGACGGTCGGGGACGGGGTATTGCTGACGGAGGAGCGCGGGCGTGCCGCCCGCGCCGGTGACGGCGCCCGTCCGGTGTTCCGCGACCTGCGCGGCCACCTCGACGAGACCGGTCTCGTATTCCCCACCGATGACCTCGATGGCGTGATGGCCGAGGTGCTCGGCGAGCGGTGAGGCGTATAGCCCGAAGCAGATCAGGCGCGCGCCGATGTTCGCCTGCCGGATCGCCTCGGCAACCTGGAGGCCGATGCGGGCCGCTGTGTGCATCGGCACCGAGATCGCGACGAGGTCGACATCGCGGATGGCGGCAGCAGCGAGTGGCTCCACCGCGACATCGAGGGTGCGTACGTCGTGGCCAGCGGCACGGAGGGCGGCGGCAGCCGAGGCGAGACCGAGTGGCTGGTGGCCGAGTTCGTAGGTGGAGATGAGCAGCACCCGCGCGCCGCCAGCGAGCGCTTCGATGTGCGCGCGCCCGGGGAGCGTGCCAAAGGCGAGCGGCTGGGACGCTGGAGCGTTCACGAAACCTCGAATCGCGCATAGCGATCTTATGCCATCGTCGCCGGGAGAATCCTCGGCCGGTACTATCGGCGCACGCGTAGATCCGTCGCCGCCACGACGATTGCGCCAGCCGGAGGGAGCGCATCATGGGGCGGTTAGTCCCGGTCGCCCTGATCGCCGTCCTCGCGTCCTCCCCCGTCGCGTGCAGCGTGAAACAGCCAGCACCCGCCGGGCAGCCGCTCCCGCCTCGAAACTCTCCGAACCACAGGTGCTGGCGGTGAGTTTCGACAGCGAGCCGCAGACGCTGGACCCGCAGGCTGCGCAGGGGGCGAACTCTACGGCGCATCCTGCGGCAGATCTACGCGGGCCTGCTCCGCTTCGGTCCTGACCTCGCCCGCGAACTGCCGACGACGCAGAACGGCGGTATCTCCGCGGGCGGCCTCACCTACACCTTCCGCCTCCGTGACGGCCTGAAGTGGGGCGATGGCACACCGATGAAGGCACAGGCCTTCGTTGACGCTGCGAAGCGCGTCTTCGAGCCGGGCAAGGAGAGCGCGCTACGCGGACTCCTACCTCGTCCCCGACGCCGGAGGTGCTGAAAAGGAGTTGCAGGCGGCGATGGCGGCTGGCAAAGAAGGGTGCCGACCTCGCTCCTCTGAAGACCAAGGTGCAAGCGGGCCTGAAGGTGTCTGCACCGGACGACCAGACCGTCGTTATGCGCTTGTCGAGGAAGCGCCCGGTCTTCGTGTTCGCAGAGGCGGCGCTGTCATTCATCGGGATCGGGGCGGCGCCACCGCCGCCGAGTCTGGGCATCCTGATCGCGGAACATTTCGAGTTTGCCCGCGTGCAGTGGACGGAGCTGGCGTTCCCCATCGGCCTGCTGGCGGTGTTGTTCCTCGCGTTCTAGGTGGTAGGCGATGGCGCACGTGCGGCGCTGGACCCGCGGACGCGCCGCACGCCGTAGTGGGTGGCTTCCGCTACGATCCGAGCGCTGGAGGTGGTGTATGCGATTCATCGTGGCATGGGACGGTTCAGACGGCGCGCAGGTCGCGCTGCGTCAGGCGCAGGCGCTGGCGAGCACCGGAGGCCAGGTAGATATCGTCCATGTGCTGAACCCACTGACCGATGCCAGTGATGTGCAGGCACCCTCCACACGCGAAGCGATGGTCATCGTCAAAGAGCGCGCCCAGACCGCGATGGCAGCCCTAGCGGGCGGCGCCGGCCAGCACGTCGTGGCCCTTGAGCACGGCGAGGATGTCCCCGGGCGCTTTCTGGCAGAAGCCTCACGTCTACAGGCGGACGTCGTCGTGATCGCGAGCCGCAGGGCGACCGGCATCCGCGGCAGCCTTGGGTCGATCGCGCAGCAGATGCTGCAGGACTCGATGCTGCCCGTGCTCGTGGTACGCGCCTAGCACCTCGACCGCGAGCCGGGCCTCATTGCCCCGAATGCGCCCTATGCCATGTGAGCGTATATGTCCGCGTCTTCCTCGTGGACGGTACCCGGATCGCGTGCGGTTTTGCGGGCGCTGCGCCAGAGACGGGCGAGTTCGTGGCGTTCCTTCACGAAGGTGTAGACGGCCATTACGAGGTAGATCGTGCCGGCGACGCGGCGCACATCAGAGGACGTGAGCGTGGACTTGCCCATGATCTCGAATGGCAGTGGCACCTCGACGGCTGAGAGGATGAACTGCACCGCGAACACGGCCAGCAGCAGGATCGCCTCGCGGCCGGCGAAACTCAGGCTGACGAGGACGGCCACGGCGAACGCCGACTGCGCCGCGGTCAGGTACAACTCCTCGACTTCGCGGGTGTCGAGGGGCAATGGGTCGAGGCCCCCCGAGGAAATCGCGTACACCAGCGGTAGTCCACCGATAAGCAACGTCCACTGGTTCACCTTCGACGAGAGCAGCGCGCCCATCGCCACGCCAGCACGGCCACGCCACGCGAGGATGCCCGCGACCAGGAACTCTGGCGCCTCCGAGGCGAACGGTGCGAGCCACTGGACGAGCGTGAACTCATCGATCCCCAGCGAGGTGCCACTGTGGATCAACCCTTCCGCAAAGGGCTCCGCGCACGCGAGGATCGCGACCGCCGACACCATGAAGAGTGCCGCGATCGCACCTCGGCGGGGCCCGCGGCGCATGCCGCCGATGATCTTCGCGGGGCCGAGTAGTTCAGGCTCCTCGGACGGCGCGCGCATGATGATGCCGACGTAGGCGATGAAGATCGCCGCGAAGATCAGGGTGTCGATCAGTGTGATTGAACCGCGCGCCATGAGCGTGAACGACCAGAGCGTCGCCATGGCGAGCGCGATGACGTCAACGCTGTAGGAGCGCTCTAGCCGGAGGTCTCGTCCTCGATTCTTCAGCCAGAAGAGGAAGAAAATCAGCGGCCACGCTGCGCCAATGAGCAGGCGATTCGCGCCGGTCATATTCGCTACGGCGAATGGCGCGTAAATGGGGTCCTGCCCCGCCTTCCACGCGAACGACATGCTGACGGCGTACTCCGGGAGCACCGCGATCAACGCGATGAACGCGACGGCGAGCCCCTGGGCGATCTCCGTCTCCGACGCCTCGGCAGCCCAAGCGAGCAGGAAGGCGGAGGAGACGATGGAGAGTCCGTAGAGCGCGGTGTCCGGCACGGTCCCGAGGTGGGCGCCGGACAGGAACAGTGCGACGCCAGGGATGGTGCCTGCGAGGGCGAAGACGATCGCAGTGCGCGCAGAGAACACAGGCCGAACTCCTCACACCCGTCAGCCAGTAAGGGCCTTCACGATGATGCCGGTTTCTTCGCCTGCGCGCATCCTGCGCGGTTGTCGCCAGCCTGAGATTGCGCCGATGCGCCATCCCCGTCACGATCGGGCGCTTCGTCGCTGCTCGGTGGGGGCGTCATCGAGGTGACTGGCCGAGGTGTCAGCGCTTACCGGAAGCGCTCTGGGTAGAGCAGCCGACCGTGGTCCTCCAGCGCGAGCACGATCCGCGGCCCCGGGCGATTGCCGGTGTCCGGGTCGACGGGGTAGACCTTCCCATCCTTGACGGCGCTGATCGAGGTCCACCCGGGCCGCTTCCGCAGCGTCTCTAGGCTCTGGCCAGCGCTCGAGGCGTCCGCGAGGAAGATGACCTGTGGGTCGCGTGAGATCACGGCCTCCGCCGTCAACTGCGGGAAGTCGGTCGCCGCGCCGCTCGCGACGTTCTTCGCCTTGAGGAGCGTGAGGATGGAGCCGATGAAGGTCTTGTCGCCCGCCGAGAAGAGCGAGTCGCTCAGTTCGTAGAACACGCGCGGACCCTCGGTGACTGACGCCACCTTCACCTTGACGGCCTCGATGCGTGCGTGCATGCCGTTCGCCACCTGGTCAGCCTCAGCCGCGTGGCCGGTCAGGCGTCCCCACATCCGCACGTTTTCCACGATTGCGTCGAGGGAGTCCGGCTCGGGTGTGTAGAAGACGGGCAGACCGGTGGTGCGGAACCGCTCGACAGAGGTGCGCTGGGCGCGCGACATGATGACGAGGTCGGGGTTTAGCGCCAGGGCGCTCTCGACGTCTGGGCTGGTGTATTTCACCCGTTGCTTCAGCGCCTTCGCCTCTGGCGGGTAGTCGGAGAACTGGTCAGCGGCGATAACCTGCGGCCCCGCGCCGATGGCGAAGAGGATCTCCGTGACGCCGGGGGAGAACGAGATGATGGCGCTCGGCTGCTTCGCCAGGGTGAGGGGCTTCCCTTCATGGTCGCTCACCGTGACCGGGAACGGCGAGGGTGGCGTCGTGGCACTCGCCGCCGCCGTCGCCTCGCGCGTCGAGATGGCTGGTTCGGAGTTGCCGCAGGCGACGGCGAGGCCAGCGACGAGCGCGAGGAGGATCGGGAGCAGCGTGGGTGTCTTCATGGTGATACCTCCGGTGGCGCGGGGTATCGACGACAGCAGCGAGAAACCGGGGGCGCCCAGCTCGTGTCGTCGCCTGTCCGCGCAGGTCGATAAGTACGCGTGGGCCGGTGCTCTGACTTCCCTCGATGAGGGTCACAGTTGCGGGACAGCGTCGGTCTTGCACCGACTTTCCCGGGGGCCACGTTCCGAGTATATGCGCGGACCGAAGCCACGGGCGACCCGGTGCCTACACTCGAAGGATGGAGCACGACACCCCCGACCCTGCTTCGCTGACCGTCGCTGCGCTCCTCGACGACGTCGAGGGCGCGGGTGCCGCAGACGGGCTGGCGGAGCGCCTGCGGGCGGGGAGTGAGCGCGCCGCGATCGCATTCGCGGAGCCGGACGCTGGCAGCGACCTCGCAGCATCGAGGTTGAACGCAGTGCGTGAGGGTGACGTCTGGGTGCTGAACGGCCTGAAGAAGTACATCGTCGGGGGTGCGGACGCTGGGCACCTGCTCGTCCTGGCGAAGACGGACATCGATGCCCCCGGTGATCGAGGGCTGACGGCGTTCCTGCTCCCTCGGGATGTGGGCGTGACCTCCCGACGATCCTCGATGTCCTCGGGCGGCCCTCCTTCGACAAGATCTTTCTGGAGGATGTGCGGCTGCCACGCTCGGCTCGTCTCGGCGACGAGGGGCGCGGCTGGCTGATCGGTGAGCGCGCCCGCGCGGCGTGGCTCGCGCCGGTGACGGCGCAGCGGCTGGCGGGACTTCGCGCCTCCCGGCCGGCGACCCGCGTCGACGACGGGGGTGCCTCGCGGGCGCGAACGGCTGACGTCGCCACGGCGGTCGAGGTGGCGGCGGGACTGTTGGAGGCGGGACAGACGCGTCAGGCGCACCTCGGGGCGGTCGCGGCGGAGCAGCGCCTGTGGTGCGCTGGGGGCAGCCTCGCGAGCGGCCTGCGCTCGGCTGGTGGGGGCGGGCCGGTCGAGCGTGGGGTGGACGCGCAGGCCGCAGGTGTCGCACACGCGCCGCTGGAGGTGCATCGAAATGCACTCGCGCACGACCTCGGACTGCCGTAGGCCCGGCCGCGCTAGTTCTGCGAAGTGTCGGTGTCGGAGAAGGCGTAGAGCGAGTAGCGCGGATGGCGGCGCAGCACCTCGCGCCAGAGGGTGTGCGGCGCCGTGGTGAACACGTCTGCCACACGGCTCTGCACCACGAACCAGGCATCCTCGCGGATCTCGCGGTCGAGTTGCTGGGCGTCCCAGCCGGACGAGCCGGCGAAGATGCGCACGGACTCGATGCTCGGCGGGAGCGCTGGTGGCTCCGCGCGCATGTCGATGAGCCCGACCGGGCCCTGCACCGGCGTCCAACCCGACCGCCGGCCGCCGGTGGCCGCAGCCTCGAGATCGAGGCCGAGCGCGAGGGCGCTGGTGCGCCGGACTGGCCCGCCGTCGAACAGCACCGGCGGTGCAGCACAGCGCTCCGACCACTCCGGGATGATCTCGATGGCTGCGGTTTCGAGGGGGCGGTTGAGGATCACGCCGAACGCACCCTCCGCGTCATGGCGGCAGAGCAGTACCACCGTGCCCGCGAAGTTCGGGTCGGTGAGGAGCGGCGTCGCGACGAGCAGGCGACCCCGGAGCGAGGGGCGATCCTTCGGCATGCGGGCATCATCGCCCGGTGGCGGAGCCGCGTCATCTATTCCGGGCTGGCCCCTCGAGTGCACGTAGCAGGTGCGCTTTGAGCGCCGTGAACTCAGGCGAGGTGAGCGTGGTGGCGTCGCGCGGTCGTGTCAGACTCACCTCGACGCGGTCCACGATCCGGCCGGGGCGCGGGGACATCACGTAGACCGTGTCGGCGAGCGTCAGCGCCTCCTCGATGTCATGTGTGACGAGCAGCACCGTGCGAGGTTCGTCTGCCAGTACCCCTTGCAGCCAGCCCTGCATTTCGCGGCGGGTGATCGCGTCCAGCGCGCCAAACGGCTCATCGAGCAGCAGCGTGTCGCGTGGCGCGAGGAAGGTGCGCAGGAGCGCCAGCCGTTGCCGCATCCCCCCCGACAACTGCGCCGGCCAGGCCCGCTCGAACCCCGCGAGGCCGAAGCGCCCGAGCAGCGCCCGCGCCCGTTCACGCGCCTCGGCGGGTGAGACGCCCGCGAGTTCTGCGGCGAACGTGGCATTGCCGAGGATGCGCCGCCATGGAAGCAAGAGGTCCCGCTGAGGCATATAGGCCACGCTACTCGCCAGCGCCTCGCCCGCTGTGGGGCGGACGAGGCCGGCGAGTGCGCGGAGCAGCGTGCTCTTGCCACACCCGGACGGCCCCAGCAGCGCCGCGAACTCCCTTGGCGCGATCGCGAGGTCGACGCCCTTGAGTGCGACGACCGGAAGATGGCCCGCGTAGGTGAGCGAGAGCCCGCGCACCTCGATGGCGCGTCCGTCCGGCATGCTGCTCACCAGCGGCCTCGGACTATCGCTTCGGGAGGAAGTCGTTGGTGAAGGCTGCGTTCGCGGGGACATCCTTCTCCAGTAGGCCTGACTTCCTCAGGAACGCGGCGAAGTCAGTCCACACCTTCCCTTGCTGCGTACCCCACGCCGTGCCCCGGTCCGCGTACTTCGACGCGGTGTACCGCGCACTCGCGGCGACGAGGGTTTTGTCGAGTTCCGGCGCGGACTTCAGCAGGAGTGCTGCTGCCTGATCGGGGTTGGCGATTGCCAGGTCGTAGCCTCGGGCGGTGGCCTTGAGGAACTTCCGCACGAGGTCGGGGCGCTCCTTCATGGTCTTCTCGCTCGCGATCACCACCGGCGTGTACCAGTCCGGGACACATTGGCCGTAGTCGCCGAACTTCACGGAGGTGACGTCCTTGCGCTCGATCTCGCGCGCACGGAGGACGTCCCAGCCTTCGAACACCCAGACGAAGTCGAAGCGCTTCTGCTCCATGCCGGGCAGGTAGTCGATGTTGCCGACCTCGACCGCTTTCACCTTGGTGGGGTCGCCGCCGTCGCACTTCACGAGGGTGCTGAGCAGTTCACGCTCCAGCGGGCCGCCGTAGCCGCCGTACGTCTTGCCCTCGAAGTCCTTCGGTCGCTTGATGCCGGTGGAGGTGAGCGCGAAGAACGACGAGTCGTTGTGCGTCAGGAGCGTGGCGATGGAGACGACAGGTGCGCCGGCGGCGCGAGCGGGGAGGACGGACTCGGCCTGCGAGATGCCGAAGTCGGCCCCACCGGAGGCGACGACCTGGTCGGCGCCGACTGCTGCCGGTTCCACGATCTTGAGGTCGATGCCCTCTTCGGCGTACCAGCCGTTCTGCAAGGCGGCGTAGATGCCGGCGTGGTGGGTGTTCGGCGTCCAGTTGAGCATGAGCGTGACCGGGGTCAGGCCGCCCTGGGGCGCCTCCTGCTTCACGCTGCACGCCATCAGGCCCATCGCGCCCGCAGCCACGAGTGCCACCGTCCCCAGCCGCATCAGGTGCTTCTGGCCCACCTCAGACCTCCTCTTGTGCGCCGCCTCGGGCGACGTGCTGCCATGGCATCGCGAGTCGCGCCGTTAGGTGGACAGCGGCGAACGAGGCGATGCTGAGTGCGGCGATGACCGCCACCGCTACGAACACTCGGTCGACGCGGAACGCTGTTTGTGACCGCGTGATGAACAACCCGAGACCGCTGCTGGCCCCCACCCACTCCGCGATCACCGCGCCGAGCACGGCGTAGGCCGCGCTGATCTGCAGTCCCGCGAAGAACGAGGGCACGGCGGACGGTACGAGGACGCCGCGGAGCACCTGCCACCGGCCGGCGCCGTAGGAACGTGCCATCTCAATGAGTTCGCGGTCGGCACGGAGGAGGCCGTCCGTGGTCGCGACGACGATGGGGAAGAAGCCCATCAGCGTGACGACGAGCACCTTCGGAAGCATGCCGAAGCCGAACCACACGACGACCAACGGCGCGATCACGACCAGCGGCACGTTCTGCGAGATCACCAGCAGCGGGTACACCGCCCGCCGGAGCGGCGTAGACCACGCGAGCAGTGCCGCACACGCCGCGCCAAGGACGGCCGACAGCGCGAGGCCCACAGCCGCCTCGCTCGTGGTCGTGCGGAGATGGCCGGGGAGCGTCCCACGCACCTCCATGAACGCCCTCGCGATCCGGCTCGGCGCCGGGACGAGGTACGGGGCCACATCGAGGGCACGCACGACGACCTCCCACGCCACGACGAGCGCGACCAGCAGTAGCGCCGCGGGCGCATAGTCGCGCGCCGCGCGACGAAGAGGTGGCAGTGTGCGTGACATGGGTTAGCGGAACTTCGCCGTGAGCGAGGCGACGGTCGAAGGGTTCTGCGCACGGCTCTCGTAAATCTTGGCGATGGTGACGACATGCTCGGCGCCCGCGTCGAGCGTCGCCTCGTGGATCCGGCGTGCGAGGTCCCAGATCACCGCCGGGTCACCCTCGACGGTCGTCCCGAGTGCGTGGACTTCGTGCGTCAGTCCGG
>SHYS01000017.1 GCA_009692685.1 Dehalococcoidia bacterium | reverse complement strand
CTTCGGAGGACGGCCGCGTACGTGCTGAACGCCTGGTTGAAGAGCACACCGATGACGGCCTGGGCCCCGGCGCCGGCCGCGACCATCCACCAGCCGTAGAACACCCGACCCTGCGGCCGGATGGTGCGCTCGACGGAGCGGCGAAGGCCGGACTGCGGTGGATCGTCGCCCACTCGGGTCGACCTTCCTCGATGCGTCAGAGGCTCGCCGGGAATCCGCGAGATGGCCCGAGTGTACCGCCCGTCCCCTTCTGGGCAACGCACGAGGCGGGTCCCAACAGGCCCGCCTCGTGCGTTGGGTGTCGAGCGAGGACTAGACCACCGGTGGCGCCTCGATCGTGGGTCGGCGGCTGGTGCGGCGGCGCAGGACAACGGATACACGAACGGAGAACAAGGCAGATCACGCGAGCAAAGACCCACGAGGACCGCGACTGTCAGGGCATAAGGCAAGAGGTGCTAATTGCCGAAGCCCAAGGCGCAGTCACCTTGGACCGCCCCGGGTTTGCTGGAGACTCTGTCTATTGAGTTCCGGCTTCCGTCAGGACCTGCTCAGGGCAATGCGTGGCCTCGAACTCGGTGGGTGGGATATAGCCCGATCATGCTCGAGATGTGCCGGTGGTTGTACCCAGAAGAGGCGGGCCGCTGGCCCGCCTCTTCGTTCGTGTGCGACTGGATGCGGCCTACTGGCCGCCGAGCGCGCGCTCCATCTCGTAGCCGCCGACGCCGAGGCTGTTCGGCCACTCCTCGAACAACTCGTCGACGTTGAACATCGGCTCATCGTTGAAGATGACGCGCTCCAGCGTCGGTTCCTTGTAGAGGGTGATCTTGTGCCCGGACGCGCCAAAGACGCGGCCGTTGATGTTCGCGCCCTGGTCAGAGGCCAGGTACACGATCACCGGCACGACAGCCTTCGGGTCACGCGCGGTGCCCGCGGCGCTCTCGCTGGCGCCCGCGACCGCGTTGCGGCCTCGGTCCGTCATGCGGGTGCTGGCCCCGGGGGCGATGCAGTTCGTCGTCACGCCGTAGCGGCCGAGTGCCTGCGCCGTCGAGCGCATGAGGCCAATCTTGCCCATGTGCGCGGCGGCGTAGTTCGGCTGTCCGGCTGAGCCGAAGATGCCAGCCGTGGAGGTGAAGTAGATCATCCGCCCACCGTTACGCTCCGCGCGCCAGTGGATGGCGGCGAACTTCGTCATTGCGAAGCACCCCTTGAGGTGCGCCTTGACGACGCCGTCCCAGTCGTCCTCGGTCATGTTGAAGATCATCCGCTCGCGCAGGATGCCGTGAGCCGCGACGACGATGTCCAGTTTCCCGTACGTGTCGATCGCTTGCCGGACGATGCCCTCGGCGACATCCATTTCGGACACGTCACCGATGGCGGAGACTGCCTCTCCACCGGCCTTGCGGATGTCATCGACGACCGCGTTCACGCGCGTCGGGTCAACGCCCATGCGGCCTTCCACGTCCGCGCCGGTGTCGGCGACGATGACCTTCGCCCCCTGCTCCGCGAAGACCTTCGAAATCTGCGTCCCAATACCACCAGCCCCGCCGGTGATCACTGCGACCTTGCCTGTCAGATGCTGGGCCATGCCAGTTACTCCTCGTACTGATCCCGCCGCAGCGGGAGAATGTGACCTGAACCGCTGCCTACCCGCGACGGGGCGGCATGAGCACGTCCGGCTCTGCGGCCAGCGTCTCCGGCATGACCTCGAACAACGTGTCGATGTCCCACACCGGTGTGCGCGAGTAGATCGTCTTCTCGGCGTACATCTCTCGCCAGATCGCGATCCGGTGGCCCTGGACCTGCACTACGCGGCCTGTCACGTCAGCACCGGCGTCCGACGCCAGATAGACGATCGGCGGCACGATGTTCTTCGGGTCGCGGTCGGTGCCCTCGCTCGAACCGCTCTGGATCGCCTGGTTCTCCTCGCGGAAGCGGTCTGTCATGCGCGTCGATGCGCTGGGCGAGATGCAGTTCGCCGTCACCCCATAACGCCCGAGGGCGTTCGCGCACGAGAGCATCAGGCCGATCTTGCCAGCCTGTGCGGCGGCGTAGTTCGGCTGGCCCGCGCTGCCACGGACGCCTGCGCCAGAGGTGAAGAAGATGATGCGGCCACCGGCGCGCGTCTGGCGCCAGTGGATCGAAGCGAACTTCGCCATCGCGAAGCACCCTTTGAGGTGCGACCGCACGACGCCGTCCCAGTCGTCCTCGGTCATGTTGAAGATCATGCGCTCACGCAAGATGCCGTGCGCGGACACCAGGATGTCGAGTTTCCCGAAGGTGTCGAGTGCCGTCCGCACGATGCCCTCGGCCACGTCCATCTCGGCGATGTCGCCGATGGCGGCGAGGGCCGTCCCGCCCTTCGCCTTGATGTCGTCGACCACGGCGTTCACGCGCGCGGGGTCGACGCCCATGCGGCCCTCGACGTCCGCGCCGGTGTCCGCGACGATGACGTTCGCGCCCTGCTCGGCGAACATCTTGCTGATCTGGGTGCCGATCCCCCCAGCGCCACCGGTGACGATGGCGACTTTGCCCTCTAGATGTTTCATCCCCGCACCTCTCAATGCCGCACGACTCCGTGCGTATACCTCGAACAGCCGCTGGCGACCTCAGACGAGCGAGACCTCCCGCACGTCCGGCGCCACGACGAGCGGCGCCTCGGTGATCCGTTGGATCGCCTCCGGCGTCCATCCCGGCGCGAACTCGCGGAGCACCACGCGCCCGCCCTCGATGTCGAATACGCCGACATCCGTCACCACGCGCGAGACGCAGCGAGGGGCGGTCAGCGGGAGCGTACAGCGGTTGACGATCTTCGGCGCGCCCTCGTTTGTCGTATGGCGCATCAGCACCACCGTACGCTTCGCCCCGTAGGCGAGGTCGGGCGCGCCGCCCAGATTCCCCGCCGGCTTCCCGTCGAATTGCGTGTTCGCGAGATTGCCCTCTACGTCCACCTGCAGCCCGCCGAGGACGGCCATGTCCAGGTGCTTCCCTCGGATCATCGCGAACGACTCGTCATGGCTCATGAAGACCATGCCGGGCAGCGCCTCCACGGGCAGGTTGCCGACCATCGTCACGTACGGGTCGGCTTTCGTGTGGTCGCTGATCCCCGGCCCAAAACCGAGGAGGCCCAGTTCCGAATGCAGCAGAACCTCCCGGCCCGGCGGCAGCACGTTCACGCACTCGAGAGGCAGTCCGACGCCGAGGTTCACCACATAGCCGTCCTGGAAGTCACGCGTCACGATCATCGCCATGACCGTCGGGTGGAGCCGCTCCGGCTCGTTGGCGCTCATTGCGGCGTCTCCCACGAGGTGACAGGCGCCGCTGGCCGCACGACCACGCGCTGCACGTACACCCCGGCCGTGTGGATCTGGTCCGGCTTCAGGTCGCCGAGCGGGACCACCTCATCCACCTCCGCGACGGTGATCCGGGCCGCCCCCGCCATCGTCTCGTTGAACGTCCGAGGCCCGCGGAAGATCAGGTTCCCGTAGCGGTCCGCCTTCCACGCCCGGATCAGCGCGAAGTCCGCGTACAGCGCGGTTTCGAGGACATGGGGGACGCCGTTGAAGTCACGGACTTCCTTCCCGTTCGCCACGTCGGTGCCGGGCCCGACCGGCGTGTAGAACGCGGCGATGCCGGCGCGCGCACAGCGGATCCGCTCGGCGAGCGAGCCCTGTCCCAGCACCTCGACCTCCACCGTGCCTTCAGCAAGGCGCTCCTCGAACGGGTAGATGAGGTCGTGGCGGGCGCCGACGGCGAAGGAGGTGATCCCCTTCTTCAACTGCCCGAGTTCGGCCATCAGCGAGACGTCGAAGAAATCCTGCGGACGCAACTCGGGCGGCAGCCACGGCGACTGCGAATCGCGATACTTCATCCCACGGCCCATCGAGGTCGAAATCGCCGTCAGTCCCGTTACGCCCCGGCGGGCGACCGCAGCCACGAGGTACGACGGGCTGTTGAACGGCGACGCGAATCCCCCGAAATGGACGGCCATCCCGTCATCGAGGTCTGCGACCGCTTCGTCGAAGGTGCCGACAACCTTGTTGATCAGACTGAGGCTCCTGCCCTGAGCTGCGTACTGCTAGTCGTCGAGGGCGAACGGGGCAGCCTCGCCCCAGCGGTTCCCGTGTACCACCTCGGACAATGGCCCGCGCCGCGTCGGCCCGAAGCGCCCGACCGGGTACCCGATCGGCAGGATCGCGAATGAATGCACGCCTGTCGGGAGCCCGAAGATCGCGTCCGACTCCGCCTGGTAGTTCGTGTGCCTCGTGGTCAGTGTGGCGCCGAGCCCGAGCGCACGGGCGGCCAGCAGCATGTTCTGCACCGCCGGGTATATGGCCGCGCCGGCCGTCCGGTTCGGCCGGTCGCCATCCTTCCGGCACGCGACGATCCAGACGGGCGCCTCGTGGAAGTGCAGGGTGAGGTGTTCCACGAGCTCGAGTTGTCTCGCGTACTGCTGGGCCGTCATTCCGGCGGGCGTGGGCGAGTTCATGTAGTGCGGCTTCACGATCTCGTCGAAGGCTCGCTGGTAGTAGACCTGGATCTGCCGCTTCACCTCGGGGTTGGTGACGACGAGGAAGCCCCATTCCTGCCGGTTGGAACTGTTCGGCGCGGCGGTGCCCGCCCGCAGGATCTCGCGGATGAGGTCGTCGGGCACCGGGTCCGGCTTCAGCCGGCGCATGGCGCGCATCGTATGCATCGTGTGGAACAGGTCGGCTTCGGGCACCGTATGCTTCTTCCTCGGGCTGAGAGCACGTCCCTGCCCGGCGGCGCGAGTATACGAGACGGCTGCCGCTTGCCGTTGACACCCCGAACACCGCCGGGGTAGACACCTTCCACGCATGTCCGTGCCTCGTGTTTGAGGTTGCGCCCCACCTGAAAGACACCCCGATGGCCGATGCCCCCCAGTTCGTCCTCGAAGAGCGTCACGGGCCGGTGGTGCTCATCAGCCTCAACCAGCCGGACCGCTACCATGTCCTCTCCTACCTCCTCCGCGTCCAACTCGCCGAGGCGGTGGACCGCGCCGAGGCGGACGAGGCGGTGCGCGCCATCGTCCTCACCGGCACCGGCCAGAAGGCGTTCTGCGCCGGCGGCGACCTGAAGGAGATGACTGACCCCGCCCTCCGCCCGCAGCCGAAGAGCCCGGAAGAGTCCCGCAAGGCTGGCTTCGCGACTGAGCGGTTCCGCACCACGACACTCCCGGTAGTCGCCGCCGTCAATGGCGTCGCCTATGGCGGCGGCGCATCGCTGGCCACCAACTGCGACATCCGCCTTGCCTCGGTCACGGCGACGTTCCGCTTCCCCGGCTCGGAGATGGGCCTCGTCGTCGGCGCGGCGGCGTTGCCGCGCCTCGTCGGTGCGGCTCGCGCGAAGGAACTGATCTTCACCGGCCGTGCCTTCTCCGCGCAGGAGGCCTACCAGTGGGGCTTCGTGAACGAGGTCTACCCGCCGGACGAACTCGTCCCGCGCGCCCTCGAGATGGCGCAGACCATCGCGAAAGGCTCCGCTGCTGCCATGCGTGAGGCAAAGCAGATCATCGACCTTGCCACCGTCGAGGCCGAGCGCATGCAGGCGGACGCCAACCGGCGGCTGCGCGATAGCCCGGAGCAGGCGGCTCGCGCCGCGGCGATGCGCCAGAAAGTCACCGGCTCCTAGCCACCGCTGCTCGGGACGATCGAGGAGACACCACCATGCCCGGACCACTCTCAGGGATCACGATCCTCGACTTCACATGGGCCCTCGCCGGCCCCTACGGCACGATGGTGATGGCGGACATGGGCGCCGACGTCTGGAAGATCGAGACGGTCTTCCAGAACGAGCAGCGGCGCGGCGGCGGCCCCTACGTCCATGGCGTCAGCACCTACTTCTTCTCCGTGAACCGTGGCAAGAAGAGCGTGATGCTCGACCTCAAGTCGCCCGAGGTGAAGCAGGTCATCTACGACCTCGTCCCCCACGTGGACGTGGTGAACGAGAACTTCCAGCCCGGCACGATGAAGAAGTTGGGCTTGGACTACGAGACGTTGAGCAAACTCAACCCGCGCCTGATCTATGCGTCCACCTCGGGCTTCGGCCAGACCGGCCCATACAGCGCACGCGGCGCCGTCGACATCATCGCGCAGGGGATGTCCGGGCTGATGAGCCTCACGGGCCACGTCGGCGGCCTGCCCGCGCGCGCGGGCTACTCGATCGGCGACATGGGTGGCGGCCTGTGGACGACCGTGGGCGTCCTCAGCGCGCTCGTCGAGCGCTCGGTCAGCGGCAAGGGCCAGTACGTCGACGTCGCGATGCTCGACGCGCAGATCGCCTTCCTGGAGAACGCGATCGTCCGTCACACCTCGACCGGCGAGATCCCGGAACCCGTCGGGCTGCGCCACCCGATCGGCACGCCGCATCAGGCCGTCCCCGCGAGCGACGGCTGGGTCGTCATCGCCGGCGTGAAGGACAACAACTGGGCGCTCTTCTGCGGCAGCATCGAGGCCGACCACCTGGCGGTCGACCCACGCTTCCTCAAGGCCGCCGACCGCACCACCAACTACGAGGACCTCGAGCCGCTGCTCTTCGAGGCGTTCCGCAAGAAGACGATGGCGGAGTGGCTGGAGATCCTCGCGGACATCTGCTGGATCGGTCCCATGAACAACATCGCCCAGGCGGTTCAGGATCCCCAGGTCAACGCACGCGACATGCTCCGCGACCTGCCGACATGGACCGGCGGCACCCTGAAGGTCGCCAACACCCCCGTCAAACTCTCGCGCACCCCCGGCGGCGCCGAACGCGGCGCACCGAAGCCCGGCGCGGACACCGTCGACTTCCTCCGCATGGCTGGCGTCGACGCAGCGAAGATCGAGGCCCTCATCGCCGCCGGCTTCGCCGCCACCGGCCCGGAGGCCCCCGGCGTCCGCGAGGGCTAACACAAAGGGCGCTAGAACTCGATGCCGGGCTGGGCGCGGATGCCCTGCTCCTTGAACGGATGCTTGATCAGCCGCATCTCCGTCACCAGGTCAGCCGCTTCGATCAGTGCGTCCGGCGCGTACCGGCCAGTGATCGCCAGATGGAGCATCGAGGGCTTATTTGCGGCGATCCACGCCAGCACCTCCGTGGTGTCCAGCCAGCCGTAGTGCATCGGGTAGGTGAACTCGTCGAGCACCACTAGGTCGTGCTCGCCGCCGGCGATCACCTCCTGCGCGCGCGCCCAGCCGACCCGCGCGAGTTCCGCTGACTCGTCGAGGTCCTTGCTGCGCCAGGTCCACCCGTCGCCCATCCCCTGCACCTCGATGCCGAGTTCGCGCGCCGCGCGGATCTCGCCGAAGTTCGCCGTGCCGGGCTTGATGAACTGGATCATCGCGACGCGCATCCCTCGACCGCGTGCGCGCATCGCGAGGCCGAACGCCGCCGTCGTCTTCCCCTTGCCGGTGCCCGTGTTCACGATCAGGAGACCCTTTTTTCGGTTCTCCTTCCGCAGCAAACGGCGGTACTCCTCGGCTTCCTCGGGCGTCTGCTCGCGAGGCGTTTCAGATGTCATGCGCGCGTCGGGACGGTCGCGAGCAGCCCGCTCGCCTCGAACGCGTCCACTTCGGCGTCTAAGTACCCCGCGAGGTCACGCATCACCTCACGGTTGTGTTGGCCGAACGTCGGCCCTGCGTTCGGTGGGGGTGTGGGTCGCCGCGTCATCCGCCACACGGGGCGGGCCGTCAGCACTTCACCCGCCTCGGGATGCACCGTCGTCGGGAAGTTCGCGCGCGCGTTCATGTGTGGGTCGGACACCAGCATCAGCGCGGACAGCACGGGACTCGAGGCCACGCCAGCGGCCTGCAGCGCCGCGGCCACCTCGGTCGCATCACGGTCTCGCACCCACTCGCCCAGCACGGCATCGATCTTGGCTTCCGCCGCCTTCCGCCCGGCCAGCGTCGTGTACGCGGGGTCGTCGAGGCGCGTGTTTCGTACGACGCCTCGAAGTGCCTGCCACGCCTCGTCCGAGTCAACGGCGATCGCGACCCAGGTGTCGTGGTACTCAGACACGCGCTTGAACAGCACATCGCCCAGCCAGCGGCCCTCGTCGTCGCGGGTGCGGTAGACGTTGTGCGGCGCGGCGTCCCGGTCGCGGTTGCCTTCGCGTACGGGATAGTCGAGGCCCAGCGACTCGGCCACCATGAACTCTCCCACCATCCCGATCACGTTGTCGCGCTGCGAGACGACGATGTGGCAGCCCTCGCCTGCGCCGCTCTCGCGACGCCACAGCGCGAGCGCCGTGGCACCCGCCGCAATGATTCCGCCGATGGGATCACCGTACGAGATCCCGCTCTTGTGCGGTGGCCCGCCCTCGTATCCCTGCAACGCCACAAGCCCGCCCATTTGCTCGATGGTCGGCCCGAAGCCGACGCGTTCCGACTCCGGTAGTTCCTTCGAGAAGCCGGGCATCTGCACGAGTGAGATCCGCGGGTTCAGCGCTCGCAGATCGTCGTACCCCATGCCGAGGCGTTCCGCGACGCCCACGCTCCAGTTCTCCAGCACCACGTCCGCGAGGGGGACGAGGCGCTTGAACGCCTCCATCCCCTCCGGTCGGTGCAGGTCCAGCGCTAGCCCGCGCTTGTTGCGGTTGTACTCGTTGAAGTAGGCCGCCTTGTTGAACGCTCGTGGGTCGTCTCCGCGCCCAACGCCGCGCACCGCGTCCGGGAACTGCGGCCCCTCGATGTGGATGACGTCCGCCCCCATGTCTGCAAGGAAGCGCGCGGCGTATGGCCCTGCCCACACCTGCGACAGGTCGAGGACACGCAACCCCTCGAACGGCAGTCGCGCGCGATTCTCGGTGGCGGTGCGGACAGGCGCGACCGGCTCGGCAGCCTCCGCGACCACCTCAGCGGTGTGCTGGCCGAGGAGCGGTGCAGGCCCCGAGGCGCGAGCGCGTTCGCCGTTGAGCGTGAACGGGGCGCCCGGCAGCGCGTGCTTCCCGAGACGTGGGTGGGTGACCTCAGTCCAGAACTTCGCCTGTTCCAGCGGTGCCCATTCCAGCAGGTCGCGCGGTGTCGGGATCAACGAGAACGGCGCGCGGTGCCGCTGTGACTCCTCGAAGATTTCGCGCGCGCCTCGGGCCATCGTCCACTCGTTGATCAGCAGCGTGGCGATCTCGTTCATCTCCGGATTGCCGATGAGGTCGGCGAACCGTGGGTCCTCGGCGAGTTCGGGGTGCTCGATGCAGCGGTAGACCGATCCCGTCTGTCGCGCCATCGAAGCCACACCCACGTAGCCGTCTGCACACGGATAGATTCCCCACACTGCGCGTGCCTGGTTCCCCACCCGTTCGAGGTCGAACCCGCGCACCATCGCACCCGGCCCCGCACCTTCGAGGCTCGCGTTCTGCACCTCCTGGATCGAGAGGTCGATGTGGTCGCCGAGGCCGTCTCGGCGCACCGCGTACATCGCGGTGAGTGCGGAGGAGAATGCGTGTAGCCCGGCCTGGTAGTACGCCTGCTGCCCGGCGACCTTGAGCGGAGGCAGGTCGGTATCGCCGCACAGCATCAGCTGGCCCCCGGACGCATGCGCCGTCAGCGCCGTCGCCCGCCACCCTGCGCGCGGCCCGTCCTGCCCGAACGGCGTGACCGAAACCACGACGAGCCGCTGGTGTGCCTCCACGAGCGCATCGAGGTCGATGCCCTGCGCCCTCCACCACCCCGGCGCGCCGTCCTCGAATACCACGTTGGCGCGCGCGATCAGGCGGAGGAGCGTCTCGCGCTGCGCTTCGTCGGTGGGGTCGAGGACGGCCGAGCGTTTCGCCGCGTTCAGATAGGCGTACAGAGCGCTCGTCTCGCCGTCGTCGCCGCGTCGAGGGCCGCGCTGCCGCGTCGGATCGCCTTCGGGCGCCTCGACCTTCACGACATCGGCGCCCAGCAGCGCGAACAGGCGGGCCGCGTAGGCCGCGCCCGGCTCTCGCGAGAGATCCACCACGCGCACGCCTTCGAGCATCGCTCGGCCCTCCGCAGCCCACCCTGTCAGCAGGGCCTCTCAGGCTGCGGGCGGATGATACCTCTCAATGTGCGCGGGACCGGGTCACGAGCCCGCCTAGCCCTCACGTACCTCGAGGCGGTCGAAGGCGAAGAACAGGAACGCGACCCAGAGCGCCTGTGCCACCACCAGGTGCAGCAGCGCCGTCGCCAGCGGCGTCAGCAGCGCGATATGCAGCACTCCCAGCGCGACCTGCACCGTGAGCAGCCCGAGGACCGCCTGCCCTGCCCGGTTCCCCACCCCGTCATCAAGGCGTCGCCACACATATGAGGCGAGCAGCATCGCGACGCCCACCGCCACTAGCGGATGCAGCACGCGCAGCCGCACGATCAGCGTGGACGAGGCATCGAGGTCCTGTGCGAGCCCGTGCCCGAGCGATTCCGGTGCGAACAACGTGTCCGCCAGCGCTGTCGTCGCCCCCGTCGCTGCGACCAGCACGGTCAGCGCCCCGAGGCCCACGAGCGCGCGTACGCCTCGTGTACGAGTCGCAGCAAGCGCGCGCCGGCCTCGGATCTGCCACACCAGCAGCGCAAGCAACCCTGTGAGCGCGAACGTGTTGACGAGGTGCAGGGGCACGGAGATCTGGCGTGGCGTGGAGCGGTCGTCCGCCACCCACCCGTAGAGCACGATCATCGCCCCGATGCCTGCCTCCGAAATCACAGAGAGGAGCGCCCATACCGCCGTGCGCCGCGCTCGATGCGCCGCCGGGAGCCCTCGCCACACCGCCACGAGCAGCCCCCCGATGAAGGCGAGGTCGAGGCCGCTCACCGCGCGATGGGTGAACTCGATCACACGTGCGGAGTCGCTGACGGAGGAGACGAGGAAGGCGCCGTCACAGGAGGGCCAGGAGGCACCGCAGCCGTCCCCGGAGGACGTCCCACGCACCACCGCGCCGAGGACGATCGTCAGGAGCGTCCAGCCGAGGGTGAACCACGCGTACGACACCAGTGGTGTCGGCCCCGCCCGCCGCTCGCTCGCCCACAGGGTCGTCTCCATGCCCTCGACTCTACCCCCGGCACCCGGTGGGTTCATCGAAGCGTCGCCACGCGCGCCTGCACCGCCTGCAAATCCTCGGGGTGGACGGTCATCGAGCGGTTGAGGGCGTGCATCTGCGTGAGGGAGTACCCGAACAGCGCCGCCGCCGCAGCGTTACTCGCGAGGTTGTGCCCCTCGAGGTCCCACACCACCACCGGCGGCGCCAGTGTGTCGAGGACGGCTCCCACGTCGGAGAGTGTCGTCGTCGGCATCGCGATCTCTTACCCGTGACGTCCGCTTCGGCATCACGTTCCCTCTGGATCCTCGACAGAACGCGCAGCAGCATGAGGAAGTCGTCAGATTCGAGGCCTCATCGGGTAGGTGAAAAACGAGTGAGTAGGGGTCTCAAACGAGACTTATGTGCGGTCTCAGGCGTCGAGAAGGGCGGCGACCACCGCCTCGAAGGCCGCCTCCGCCTTCGCCCACATCTCGGGATCCAGCGCGTCCTGGATTGGGTGCGGCACGAAGACGCGTCGCACCTCCGGTAGCCCGAGCGCGACCGACTGGGCCGTTGCCGCGTCCACGAACTCGGTGGAGGCGAGGAAGACCGAGGGTCGGCCTTGCGTTTCGAAGTAGACGGTGTCGTGCACACTGCACGTCGTGCAGGATCCTCAGTCGGCGAGCGCCTCGATCACGTAACCGCACTCTTCGAGGATCTTCCGCCGCAAGTCCTCGGGTGCTGGCTTCGTAAACGTCGGCTTGCGGTAGCGGCGTACCTCCACCTCGGGCAGCCGCTCGTGGAACAGCGCTTCGAGACGGTCGAGGAAGACGTTGCCGCGCGGCTTCGAGATGTCGAGGAGGCCGATGACCCCGCGCAGGTGCTCCGGTCGTGGCGTCAGATGCCGCCGAACCGGGACGCGCTCGTCAGTGGGGTCAAGGATCAGCGTCATGGCACGTCTCCTAGTAGGAGTCTACTCCTCGATCACCCGGCTGGTGGGGATCGTGCCGCCCGCACCGGTCGTCCATCCGGCGAAGAACGCGGACCACTTCCCGGCGTCCGCGCCCGCCACCACGATGTGGATGTTCGCGGGCGTCTCGAACTTCGGTACCCGCCGCGCCCGCTGCTCGGTCGTCATCGAGGCGAGCGAGTCAGTCGAGGCGCCACCGCCGACCTCGTCGTCCGAGACCACGTCCGCGAACGGGCGAGCCGTCACCTCCTGCACCCGTTCGCGCAGGTGCTCCTTTGTCGCGTAGCCGCCATGCGTGAGGGTGTCGAGGTGCTCTGGGCCGACCACCAGCAACACGTCGCCGTAGCGGTGAGCTTTCGGGTGCGCGGCCGACTCGAGGCCGACCCCAATGCTCCCTCCGAGGGCGCGCGCGCTCCTCGAGGTCTGGTCAACGATCAAGTGCGGTGCGCCTGTCATGCCGAACGCGGTGACCACGCTCTGCTCCGCGCGGAAGCCACGCTCTACGTGGAGCGGCGACCACGGGCTGCGCTCCTCCCACTCCGCGAAGGCCATCGTGTACTTCATGGGCGATCCGAAGGTGGAACGCTCCGTCCCGCCCGGCTTTGCCCCGCCGACATTCCGCAGCACCAGCATGAGCGCGCGCCCGATTGTCGCGTTCGCACGGTTCCCCTGCCCCAGCACGCCGAGGCCCATATTCATCCCGATGCGATGCCGGATCGGGCCGTTCACCACCAGCACCGGCGCGGCGCCCATGGTTGTCGCCATGATGCCGTGTGCGTTGAACGTGTCGGTACACACCGCCTCGATGGCCGCGATGACCACCGGTAGGTACTCCGGACGGCACCCCGCCATCACCGCGTTGATCGCGATCTTCTCGATGGTCGCGGGCGCCATGTTCGGCGGCACGATAGCAGCCACCTCCTGCGCGTCGCGGCGAGTCCCGCGCAGCATCCGCAGCACGCGTTCCGGCGTGGGCGGGACGACCGGCAAGCCGTCCGTCAACCCCTGGTCGAACATGAACTCGAACTCGTCGTCCTGTGTCGCGATCTCGATCCGACGGGCGCGGAGTAGGCTCCCGCTCGCCTCCGCCTCCAGGCGCTCCGCGATCCCGGGCTCCACTGACTTCGACCCGCACCCAGGGCGCGACTCCGGGTAGGCATCCCAGTCCACCGCGGGCGCCCGCAGCCCAGAGGTCTCCGCGAGCGATGACACGAGGTGCCGCCAGTCATCCCGCCCGAACCCGACGAACCGTGTGCGCTCCTCGCCTGTCGGGTCAGCGAGGATCACAGTGGGCACCGTGTCGAGGTCGTAGGCAAAGGAGACGTGTAGCGCGGAGTCGTCGAGCATCGGCGCTGTGAGCCCGTGCCGCTCCACCAGCACCGCGTTCCCCTCGGCGTCCTGCCCGACGATCAGTACGTCCACCGCGTCGCCGAACGCGCGGTGCGCCTCCTCGATCAGCGGCATCGAGAGCCCGCAGGTCGGGCAGTCCTCCTTGACGAAGCACAACAGCGCCGGCCGCCCCGTGGGGAACGCCCGTAACCCATCCGCAGCATCGAGGGCGAACGCTGGCAGTACCACGCAAACCTCCTACGCCAACGCGTCCCAGCGCGTACCCGCACCATCACGTACGAACCGGCCGAGGCCGGGCGCGCGGATGTGGCTCGCGCCGACCAGCGATCCGTCCTCGGCGAGGCGCTGGACGATCGCCTTGCGTGTCCGGCGTGCGAGTTCGCGGTCGCCGTCGAACGTGCTGAGAAGATCCGGCAGCACCGCGTCCACCTCGGAGAACACCACGTCACCCAAGATGAACCCGCGCTCACCGGCCGAGGCGATCACCACGCTCGTGTGTCCGGGCGTGTGTCCCGGCGTTGGGAGCGTGGTCATCGAGGGCGTGAGCACCCGCTCGCCCTCGATCAAGTCGAGCACGCCAAGACGCTCGAGTGGCACGACGTCTCGCACGAAGGAGGCCGCGGTTTCCGCGCTGTAGTGGTCCCAATCTGCGCGCGGCACCAGGTAGCGCGCGCGGGGGAACATCGGCGTCCCGTTCGCGCGGTCGAGGTTCCATGCTGTGTGGTCGCCATGTAGGTGGGTGAAGATCACCGTGTCGATCTCGTCGAGGCCCACGCCGGCCTCCCGCAGTTCGTCCGGGAGCAGCCCGTGGTGCTCCGGGCCCCATCCGGTGTCGACGAGGATCGTGCGGGTGCCCTCGCGTAGCAGGAACGAGGCGAAGTTCAGTGCGACACGGCCCTCGCTGTCGAGGTAGCCGCCCAGCGGCGCGATCGCCTCCGCGGCGTCCGGGTACACCATGTTCGCGTCGTACGCCTCGACGCAATCAACGAGCGCGACGACCTCGACGTTTCCGACCCGCGCCCGCTTCATCGCGCGCCGACTGCCGAGGTGGCATGGAGCGCCTCCAGCCGTGCGGCGAGGAACGACTGGATCGTGTTGCGCGCCTCGATGCCCATGCTGGCGTGCGGGCCGGGCGTGGACTGCAGCCGTTTGTCGGTGGACGCGAGCATCCCGTACAACTCGAAGGCGCTCTCGCGCTCGAAGCGTTCGTCGTCCCACTGCACGTGGTACATCAGCGGGCAGGTGACGCGAGGTGCGTCCGCCGCCAGCCGCGCCGCGTTCCCGAACCGGTCGATCGAGGTGCCTCGGACGCCGCAGAGGCCGAGGACGGCGACCGCGATCCGCGGCTCGAACGCCACCAGTGGCAGCCCGAACAGCGTCCCCATCGACAGCCCGTAGTAGCCGATGGCGCCCGAGTCGAACTCACCAAGCGCCAGCGCAGCGTCGAGGGTGGCGCGCCAGTCCTCGTTCATCTCATCGATGACGCGCAGGTTCTTCCACATCTCGGTGTAGGCGGGGTGGCTCGTGTCGGTCACCGGGCCGCGGTCGCCGTGCGCCGGGCCGTCGATGGCGAGCGTGGCGATGCCGCGCTGCCCCGTAAGGAAGTCGCGGGTGGCGAGGTTGTTCGCGGCGTCCTTCTTCCCGCTCCCGCCGTGCCCGACCAGCACCAGCGGCGAGCGTCCCGCACCAACCTTCGTCCACAGCAGTCCCGGCACCGTGCCGGTCCCGCGGTCGACGGTGATCGAGCGCTCCTCGATGCCGCCATCGAGTCGGACACGGTTACCCCAACGGGTACTGGAAGATGGCATGGGGGGCCTCCTAGGCTGCGCCGGGATGGTACGCGCCGCTGAGGCCGGTTTGTGAAGCACCGGACAAAGTCACCCGCGCTGGCGCGTATCATTTCGCCCAGATTGTGAGGAGGAGCCCTCGATGCTGATTCTCAACGACATGCAGGCGATCCACTGGGCGATCGCGGGCCTCGGCATCAGCGCCGTCACGCTCGCGCTGCTCGTCATTACGAACCGCCGCCTCGGTGTCTCCACGGGTTTCGAGGACGTGTGTGCCCTCGTGCTGCGCGCGCCGTACTTCCACCGTGACTCACTCAAGTCGGAGGGCGGCTGGCGGCTCCCACTGCTTGGTGGGCTCGTGGTCGGCGGGGTGCTCTCGGCCGTGCTCGGCGGCGGCTGGGCGCCGACTTGGGACCTCGGGATGTTCGACGAGCGCATCGGCTGGGGGCCGGGCGGGAAGGTCATCTGGATGTTTGCGGGCGGGCTGCTGGTCGGCTTCGGGACGCGCCTGGCCGGAGGCTGCACGAGCGGCCACGGCATCTTCGGCCTCTCGAACCTCGAACTGCCCAGCCTCGTCTCGACGATATCGTTCATGGCGGCAGGGCTCGTGACGACCAACATCATCTACCGCGTGATCCTCTAGGAAGGGGGGCTGCGATGGTCCTCGTCTACCTGGTCCTCGGCACGTTCTTCGGGTTTGTGTTGAGCCGCTCTGGCGCCGCTGACTACGACTTCATTCAGGGGATGTTCCTGCTGGAACGGTTCCAGCTGTACGGGATCCTCGGCACCGCGGTGGTGGTCACCGCGCCGTTGCTCTGGCTGCTCAAGCGCTACGGCAAGACACTCACCGGGGCACCCCTAATCGTGACGCCGAAGCCCGGACATCGAGGCAACGTGTTCGGCGGAATCCTCTTTGGCGTCGGCTGGTCGATCACGGGGATGTGCCCGGGGCCGATCCTCGTGAACATCGGCGAGGGAAAGGTGTACGCGCTCGCCACCCTCGCGGGTGCGCTCCTCGGCGCGGGCGCCTTCGGCATAGCCTACCCACGCCTTCAGAGTGCGATGCGCTTGCCGGCGCTCGCGCGCGGGACGGGCGACGGCTAGCCCGCGTTCGCCTCCGGGAGTGCCACTTGCCCCCTCGATTTCGAGGGGGCGTCAGACATCATGGGGGCATGCCAGACCGCACCCTGACTGCCCTCGCAGCGCCGAGGACTGCCTACCGCGAGGAGCCGTGCAAGACGGTGCTCTCGCGCGTGCAGGGGATGGCGTTCGCGTGGTTGCTGAACCCGTACATGGGCTGTGCCCACCGCTGCACCTTCTGCTACATCCGTGGCTTCGAGCAGCGTGCTGATCGGCCCTCGGGCGAGGCCTATGGCCGCTCCGTCCGCGTCAAGCGAACGTTGTGGCAGTCCTCGATACTGAGGTGCGCCGTCGTTCGTGGAAGCACGAGGGCGTGGCGATCGGCTCGGCGACCGACCCATACCAGCCAGCGGAGGGCCAATACCGCCTCACGCGTGGCTGCATCCAGGTGCTGGCACGTTCCCGCACGCCCTTCGACATCATCACGCGCGGCCCGCTGATCGTCCGCGACATCGATGTGCTGGCGGAGGCTTCAACGCGTGTGGAGGTGTCGGTGGACCTTTCGGTGCCTACCCTCGGTGACCACGTCTGGCGGAATACCGAGCCGGGGACGGCACCGCCGAGGCAGCGCCTGCGTGCTGTCCGCATGCTGGTAGACGCGGGCATCCGCGCTGGCGTCGGCATGGCGCCCGTGCTGCCCGGCCTCTCCGACCGCCCGGAGCAACTGCTGGAGGTCGTCCGCGCCGCTCGAGATGCAGGCGCGACGCATCTCTGGACGCGCACGCTCTATCTCCAGAGCGGCACCCGCGAGCACTTCCTGGAGGGCCTCGCCCGTGTCTGGCCAGAGGAGGCGGCGCGCTACGCCTCGCTCTATCGCGGTGCGAACCCCGACCGCTCCGTGGATCAGCCGATCCGCGCGCGCGTGAAGCGCCTCGCGGCGGAGGTGGGCATCGCGGACCGTCGTGCCCAGCCGATCGAAGCACCGCCGCCAGAGCGCCAGATCGCACTGCTGTAGGAACGGGTCGGGGCTCGCTCGAGGGGTGTGCCAAACGGACAAAGATTTCTTGTCGACTTCGTTTACTTTTCTCCTCCCAGCGCGTTTTCTCTTTCCCAGCGGGGCGCCACGCTGGCCCACCCAACGAGTGAGCACTTGCAAGGCCGCAGGAGGTGACGAGCCTCCCGGCCTTCTCGTTTCTCCTCTCAGACCCACCGAGGGGCCCTGCTCAGGGGCATCGGCCACCCAGCGTTCGCCAACAGCGAGCACCAAGCACCTCGTCGAGGGCACGGCCCCGACGGGCGTGGAAGGAGGCCACAGATGCGACTGGACGAGTATTACCGGCAGGTGGTGAGTGACGGCCGGCCGGGCCGCCCGTCCCACCGTGAGGCCAGCGAGGACTATCGCCGGACGGTGGAACACCGTCTCACCGCCTACCGCTTCCGGTAGGCGATCCGCGGACCGAGGCCCGGGGCGACCCGGGCCTCTGCTTCGTCTGCCCAGGCATTGAGTGCAGGAGCGTGACGCGATGCTGATCACCCCTGACAGCTTTGTCAGGCGGGACTACCAGCGGTCGAGCGACGGAGCGGCGCGGGCCACGAGGTCGAGTTCGCCCGCAACGGTGCCGAGGCCCTGGCCCGCGTCGTCCAGCACCCCCCTTTCCACCTCGTGCTACTGGACGTGCAGATGCCGGTGATGGACGGCTGGTCCACCATCAGCGAGTTGCGCGCCCGCGGCTATCTGACTCCGGTGGTGATGATGAGCGGCCATGCGACCGAAGACGAGGTGCTTCGTCACGGCGCCGAGGCACTGCTTCCGAAGCCCTTCGACCACGCCCGTCTCGTGGATGCTGTGTCCCGCTGGGCCACTCCCACGCTCGACGCCGCCACGGGCTAGTACCTCCGAGGTGCTACGCCTCGACTGGCGCTGCGACGGCGCGCGCGGCCTCGAGGATGTCCTCGGGGATCCCCTTCGTCGCCGCACGCTCCACGTACTCCGCGACCTTGTCCAGGTCGGCGGTGTTGTTGTAGGCGTTGAGCGACAGCCGCACAGAGTCCATCTGCTTCACCGAGCGACAGACGATGCCGCCCGCTGCCTGCATGTAGTACGCGAGGTGTGCGGGGTCGGTGCCCTTGAGTTTGAAGAGGAACAACCCGCTGCGCGTCGCCTCCTGCCGCGCCCCGGTCAATTCCACCCCCGGGATCGATGCCATCCGGCGCTCGGCCTCGAGATTCAGCCAGCGCACGTAGTCCCAGTGCGCCTGCGGGCCGCTTTCCAGGTACTGCTCCATCGCGGCCGCCATCCCGGCTGCCGCGGGCGACGACATCGTGGAGACCTCGAACTTGAGCACGGAGTTGCGCTTCGGTTCGAACTTCCCCTCGTAGTCGTAGGACGCGGCATAGCGGCCGCTGACTTTCACCGGCTCGATGTCAGGGATGCGGTCGCGCTTCACATACAGCAAGCCCATGCCACCGGGCCCGCAGAGCCATTTGTGGCTCGGGATCGCGTATGCGTCGACGTCCATCGCGTGCATGTCAAGGGGCAGATGGCCCGCTGTCTGCGCGCCGTCGACGACCACAGTGGCGCCGCGTGAGTGCGCCATCTCCACGATCTCCTTGACCGGCAGCAACTGCGTCGTCGAGAACGAGATCTCGCTCAGGATCACGAGGCGCGCGTGGTCGCCGAGCGCCTCGTCGAACCGCTCCACGATCGCGCCGGGGCCGTCCTCCGCCTCGATCCGCGCGAACGCGAGTTCCGCGCCGTGCTCGCGCATCCGGTACGCCGGCATAAGTCCGCCGCCGTGCTCGATGTTCGTGGTCACCACGCGGTCGCCGGGACGCATCTCCACGCCGTTCACGCCGATGTTCACGCCCTCGGTCGTGTTGCCCGTGATGGCGAGTTCATCCACGTCGCATCCGAGCATCTTCGCGCCGGCTTCCTTCAGCCGTGTCGTGATCGCCATCCGGTCCTCGGACACCGCGCGTGTCGTAGGCCCGAGCGAGACTTCGAGGTCGAAGCGGTCGCGGAAGGCCTTCGCGACGAAGTTGGACATCGGGCCGATGAACCCAGCGTTGAGGTAGGTGGTGCGCTCCATGGCCGGTACCTGCGAGCGCAGGTAGGCCCAGCGGGCGGCGTTGGGGATCTCGGTGGCATCGGGCATGGGTGTGACCTCTCGGGGGATCGAGGGTGATCCCTGCGCGTGCGTGGGCGGCATGGTAAACCCGGCGCATATCGCACACGTTGCAGGAGGCACAGGCGTGACGAACGAGGCGGTCAGTCGCGGCAACTGGGACCCCGGCCAGTACGGGCGCTTCCGCGACGAGCGCAGCCGCCCCTTCTACGACCTCGCTGCGCTCATCCAGCCGAGCCCCGGCATGCGCGTGGTGGACCTCGGCTGCGGGCCGGGTGACCTTACCGCCTGGCTCCACGGTGAACTCCAGGCTGCCGAGACGATCGGCGTGGACTCTTCGGACGCGATGTTGGAGAAGGCCACCCCCCACGCCGGCGCCGGCCTCACCTTTGTACGCGAAGACATCCGCGCCACGCCCGGGCGCTATCCCGAGGGCTTCGACCTCGTCTTCTCGAACGCCGCGCTCCAGTGGGTGACCGGACACGAGACCCTCTTCGCGGAGCTGGTGAAACTCGTGCGGCCGGGCGGGCAGATCGCCGTACAGATGCCCGCCAACCAGGGCGTCCCCCACCGCCTCACCGCCGAGATAGCGCAGCAGGAGCCCTTCGCGACCGCCCTCGAGGGCTGGGTGCGCGAAGATCCCGTCCGAGACGCGGTGTTCTACTCGCGGCTGCTGAGCGACCTCGGCTTCGTGGAGCAACACGTCCGGCTACAGATCTACCCCCACGTGATGGAGTCCACCCACGGCGCGGTCGAGTGGCTGAAGGGCAGCCTGCTCACCGCCTATCAGGCGCGGCTGCCAGCCGACCTCTGGCCGCGCTACCTCGAGACCTACGAGGCCGCGCTCCTCACCATCGAGGGTGACCGGCGGCCGTACTTTTTCCCGTTCCCTCGTGTCCTACTGTGGGCCCGGCGAGGCTGAACCTGCCCGCGACTGGCGTGCCTGCGTCACTTCGTTGTCCCCCTCGCGTCACCAATCGTCGCAGAGATTCACCGGACCGCCCCTGTGTGTGACTGCTCTCTCACCCCGTATCAAGGTCTGCGGGAGGCGATCGGTTGCCGCAACACCCCTCGAGCCTGAGCCTCCGCTTTCGTGTCATGGTGATCCTTCTCGCTGCCTCCGTCAGCCTCTCACTTGGTCATACCGTGGCCTCGTACATCACGGCCCCAGCCGTGGCCGTCCGCACCGGAGCATCACTCCAGACCCGGCCCCTGGACGTGATGTGTGTGGGGACCGGCACCCAGACGGTACTCATCGTGGGCAGCATGCACACGGGGGTGGAGGTGATCACCTCGACGCTGGCGCAGGAGATCGCGGTAGCGACGCAGACAGGGAATCTCTCGATACCCAAAGCACTCCGGCTCTGCGTGCTACCCACGTTGAACAATGCATTTAATCCAAGGCCGAGAGACGACATATGGAAATGTCGTTTCTCGAACAGCAGCACTCAACGCAATGAGCGAAAACATTGCGCGATTAGGCGCTTTGGGCGTCACCGTCCACATCACGGAGATGGATGTCTCTGTCTTGAAACTTTCCGGTAACAAACTCGCGGTGCAGGCTGACATTTACGCGAACATTCTCCGAACATGTCTCGCCACGCCTGTCTGTACAGCTCTTCTTACATGGAACCTCGACGCCGGTCATACGTGGCTGACTGGCCGATACGAGGGAAGCGAGAACGATGCACCTCTCCTATTCGACCGAGAGTTTCGTCTCAAATCAGCGCTTGATGAACTCCGCAAGGTTCTCGCCGCGCGCTGAGCGTGTAACTCGATGTTCTGTCAGATCGGTGTCCGCTGCGCAAGAGCAGATAACTGGACAACATTTCGCTCTACTCCCACGTCTGTAGCACAGCGCATCTGGGATAATGCTTCCCAAACACATCTCGCGCGTTGTCCAGGTGCGCCATTGCGAGTGCGTGATCGCCCCGGCGCTCGGCGACGTCCGCGAGACCCCGCAGGTTGCG
>SHYS01000016.1 GCA_009692685.1 Dehalococcoidia bacterium | reverse complement strand
CGTACCGCGTCTCCCGGATCTGCCGTTCGAGGTCGGTGCGGAGTGTCTCGGCGATCGCGGCGTCTGAGGCGGCACGTTCGGTGCGCTCCTCGGCGGTCGTCAGTTGCGCGCGGAGGTCGCCGAGCAGCGACTCCATCTCGCGCGTCTCGCTCGACAGCCCCGCGCGTGCCCTCGCGATCACGTCCACCGGCATCCCGAGGTTGCTCGCGATCGCGAGGGCGTTCGACTGGCCGGGGAGCCCGATCGTCAAGCGGTAGGTCGGGCGCAGCGTTTCCAAGTTGAACTCGACGGACGCGTTGCGGACGCGCGGTGTCTGGTGCGCGTACACCTTCAACTCAGAGTGGTGCGTCGTCGCGATTAGCGCTGCCCCCTGCGACACGAGCCGCTCCACGATCGCGATGCCCAGCACGGCGCCCTCGGTCGGGTCGGTACCCGCACCCATCTCGTCGAGGAGCACCAGCGAGCCCGCCTGCGCGCGTTCGATGATGTCGATGATCGCAGTGATGTGGCCGGAGAATGTCGACAGCGACTGTTCGATCGACTGTTCATCACCGATGTCCGCGAAGACCGCCGAGTAGACCGGGATTTGCGAGCCCGGGCCTGCGGGCACGGGCAGCCCGGTGAGCGCCATCAGGCACAGCAGTCCGGCCGTCTTCAGCGCCACCGTCTTTCCACCCGTGTTCGGTCCCGTGATCAGCAGCGCGTCGAAGTCGCCTCCCACGCGGATCGAGGTCGGCACCACTGGCCCGTGCAGTAGCGGATGCCGCGCCTCCACCAGCCGGTACTCGGCGGGCGCATCGACCAGCCACCGCTGGTTCGGCCCCTGCGTCGCGAGGTGGGTGGCATCGAGGGCGACGGCAAGCCGTCCCTTCGCCTGGGCCACATCAAGATGTGCGAGCCGTTCCACCGCGTCGTGCAGATCAGTGGCCTGCTCCCCGGTCGCCGTCGAGAGATCGCGCAGGATGCGCTCGACCTCGTGCCGCTCCTGCACCTGCAGTTCACGCCACTGGTTGCCGAGTTCCACGACGGCCAACGGTTCGACGTACACCGTGGCGCCACTCGCCGACGTGTCATGGACGACTCCCCGGACGGCACCTCGGAAGTCTGCCTTGACGGGGAGGACGTATCGCCCGTCACGCATCACCACGATGGCGTCCTGGAGGGCGTTGCGGATGCCCGAGGCGCCCGCGATCGCCTCCATCCGCGCCTTCAGACGGTCGTGCGCGGCAATCGCTTCACGTCGGATCTGTGCCAGTTCTGGGCTCGCCGAGTCCCGCACGCCACCACGGTCGTCGATGGCCTCCTCGATCAGCGTGCGCAGTGCGCTGAGTTCCCCGATCCCCGCCGCGACTCGTGCGAGGCGAGGGGCGTCCTCCTCCTGCCGCAGCACGACCCGCCGCGCGGTCATCGCTGCCCGTGCCAGCGAGGCGATGTCCAGCAGTTCAGCCGGTGTCAGCACCGCGCCGCGTGCAGCTACGTCCGCACGGTCACGCACCTCACGTGCGCCGGCCAGCGGGATCGTGACCCCCAACCGGTCAAGGGCGATCGCCTCCGCCGTCTCTTGCTGCCGAGCGCGCACGACCTCGATCTCACTCGACGGGCGCAGCGCAAGTGCCGCCTCGCGCCCCGCCGAGAACGCGGTCTGGCTCGCCAACCGTTCGAGGACGGCGGGCAATTCCAGGACAGCGACAGTCCTATCGTCCACGGTTGGCCTCGGTGGCTTCAGCCAGCAGGCGGACGAGTGTCGCCTTGACGTGCGCGTCCTCGATCGCGTCCACCGTCCGAGGGTCGAGCCAGACGCGGCCCTCGTGGATGCGCGCGACGATCGGTGGGCTAGCCGCGCGCAGGGCCGCAGCGAATGCCTCCGCCCCCGAAGGCGCATCGACTGCGCACGCGAACGATGGCAGCGACTCACCAGGCAGCGACCCGCCCCCAACGGTGGACTCGCACGCCTCGACGCTCGCGTGGTCGCTGCATGCGTCAGCCCAGCCGCGCGCGCGGCCCTCGATGGCGTCCGCAGCGAGCGCGATCATGCGCCACACTGGCACCTCGCGCTCCGCCTCGCCTTTCGCGTAGTGATCAAGGGTCGCCGACAGTGCGGCGATGCTCCCCTTGTCGATCCGCACGGCACGCGCCAACGGGTGTCGTCGCATCACCTCGATGGCTGCTGTGCGGCCCACGGCAATTCCTGCCTGCGGCCCGCCGAGGAGTTTGTCGCCGGAGAACAACACGACATCTGCCCCAGCGCGGACGGACTCCTGCACCAGTGGCTCGTGAGCCAGCCCGTATGCGCGGGTATCGAGGAGCGCGCCGCTGCCGAGGTCGTCGAGTAGCAGCAGTCCTCGCTCCCGCGCCAACGAGGCAAGGGCGGCGAGCGGGGCCTGCTCGGTGAATCCGACCACTCTGAAGTTGGAAGAGTGGACGCGGAGGATCGCGGCGGTGCGCTCCGTGATCGCTTCGGCGTAGTCGCGGGCGTAAGTGCGGTTCGTGGTGCCCACCTCAACGAGAGTGGCACCGGACTGGCGCAGGACGTCCGGGATACGGAAGCCCCCGCCGATCTCGACGAGCTGCCCTCGGCTGATGATCACCTCGCGGTCGCGGCAGAGCGCGGCCAGCGCGAGCAGGAGGGCGGAAGCATTGTTGTTCACCGCGATGCCCGCCTCGGCACCAGAAAGGAGACATAACACTCGGTCGAGATGCGCGAACCGTGTCCCGCGCTCACCGGCATCGAGGTCGAATTCCAGATTTGAGTACCCCGCCGAAACGCGCTCGACAGCTTCGAGGGCGGCCAGCGAGAGCGGAGCGCGCCCCAGATTCGTGTGAATGACCACTCCGGTCGCGTTCACCACGCGCCGCAGGGAAGGCCGCAGTGCCTCGGCGCGGGCCAGAACCGCCTCGATGACCGCCGGGCTATCGATGGGGGAGGCGGCAATCGAGGCTCGGTAGGTCTCTAGCACCTCGCGCGCGATGCTGGCGACGGGCGCATGCCCCCGTTCGACGGCGAGCGCCGCCACCCGAGGATCCGCCAGGACACGGTCCACCGAGGGCAGGTCGCGGTAGGGGTTCGGGGCGGTGTCGTTCACAGTGGATCCGGCTGAGCATGCGAGTGGGGGGCGGCCCTCGAAACGCGCCCGGCGGCCCTCATCGATTGTAGGCGGGAACACCGGAGCGCATCATGGGGGCCCAGCAGTGCGGGTAGGCGAATGTCGCTCGTTGACCGTACTGAAGTCGTCCGTAAGACTCTGACTGGGCGCTGTTGAGGCGCCCGTCATCGATCTCGAAGCACCTCGTCTCTCTCAAGGAGCCCCATCGTGGTCAACCTGCGTATCCCCGGCCCCACTGCTGTACCCGATGAGGTCGCGCAGGCCGGTGCCGCTCCGATGATCAACCACCGCGGCCCGGAGTTCGCTGCCATGGCCGCGCGCACCACCGAGGGTGTCAAGAAGGTCTACCAGACCAAGAACGACGTGGTCACGCTCTCTGCCTCCGGCACCGGCGCGATGGAAGCCGCCGTCGTCAACCTGATGGCGCCCGGCGAGGAAGTCCTCGTCGTCACCATCGGCGAGTTCGGCGACCGCTTCGTGAACCTCGTCCAGACCTACGGCGGCAAACTGACCACGTTGAAGTTCGAGCCGGGTATGGCCGCGGACGTCAACCAGATCGAGGACGCGCTCAAGAAGAACGCTGCGATCAAGACCGTGTTCATCACGCACAACGAGACTTCGACCGGCGTGACGAACCCGATCCTTCCCGACCTCGCGAAGGTCGTCCACGCCAGCGATCGCCTGCTCGTGGTCGACGCGATCTCGTCGCTCTCCTCCGTGCCGGTGAAGACCGACGAATGGGACCTGGACGTGGTGCTCTCCGGCTCGCAGAAGGGCTGGATGACCGCCCCCGGCCTCGCGTTCGTCTCGATGAACGACCGCGCGTGGGCGAAGGCCGCGGCAAACCCGCAGCCGAGGTTCTACTTCGACATCAAGCGTCACCATGACTCCTTGAAGTCCGGCCAGACGCCGTGGACGCCTGCCGTCTCCGTCTGGTTCCAGTTGGACAAGTCGTTGGAGTTGATGCTGGCCGAGGGCCTCGACCAGATCTTCGACCGCCACCACCGTCTTGCCAGCAAGGTGCGTAACGGTGCGAAGGCGATGGGCCTCAAGCTCCTCGCCGCCGAGGGCGTCGAGTCCGACACTGTCACGGCTATCCGCGTGCCCGAGGGCATGAACGGCGACGACATCATCAAGACCGCGATCACGGAGTACGACACCGTGTTCGCCGGCGGACAGGGTGCGCTGAAGGGGAAGATCATCCGCTTCGGCCATCTGGGCCACATGACCGACGGGGACATCGACGCCGGCCTAGATGCCCTGAAGGGCTCCCTGGCGAAGATGGGTTTCAAGGCCTAGGCAACACCCGACGACGCGGGGCGCCGCCCTGCGGACAGGGATACGCAGCAGGGTGAGGCGGTACTCGTGGCAAAGATCCTGATCGCGGACTCCATCGCCAAGGAGGGGGTCGACCTCCTCTCGCGTGACCACGAGGTCATCGTGAAGACCGGCCTCTCGGAGGACGCCCTCGTTGAGGCCGTCGCCGATGTGCAGGCGCTCGTCGTCCGCAGCCAGACCACGGTGACGGCCCGCATCATCGCGGCCGCCCAACGCCTCGAGGTCATCGCCCGCGCCGGTGTCGGCGTCGACAACGTCGATGTGGACGCGGCCACCGCGCACGGCGTCGTCGTCGTGAACGCCCCGCTCGCGAATACCATCTCGACGGCGGAGCACGCCTTCGGCCTCATGCTCGCGGTGGCCCGCAACATCCCGCAGGGGCAGTCCTCGCTGAAGGATGGCCGGTGGGAGCGCTCGAAGTTGCAGGGCGTCGAACTCGCCGGGAAGACCCTTGGCATCGTCGGCCTCGGACGCATCGGCGCGGAGGTGGCGAGCCGGGCACGCGCCTTCCAGATGAAGGTGATCGCCTTCGACCCGTTCGTCTCCATGGAACGCGCCTCGGCGCTGGGCATCGAGATGATGTCACTGGACGAGGTGTTCGCCGAGGCGGACTTCGTTACGCTGCACACCACACTGACGCCGGAGACGCGCGGGATGATCTCTGCCGAGCGCCTGGCGAAGGCGCGTAAAGGCATCCGGATTATCAACGCTGCCCGCGGCGCCCTCATCGATGAGCAAGCGCTGTACGACGCCGTTGCCTCGGGCCACGTCGCGGGCGCGGGTATCGATGTGTTCTCGGAAGAGCCGGCCGTCGGCAACATCCTTACGACGCACGATAGGATTGTGGTCACGCCGCACCTCGCCGCCTCCACCAACGAGGCACAGGACCGCGCAGCCGTCGACGTCGCCGAGCAGGTGCTCGACATCCTCGATGGTAAGGCGCCGCGCTTCCCCGTCAACGTCCCCACCGTCGGTGCCGAGTCGATGGCGATCATCGCCCCGTACATCGAGGCTGCCCGGGTCGCCGGTCGCGTCGCGATGCAACTCGCCGAGGGTCGCCTCGAGAAAGTGCGCATCGAGTACCGCGGCGAGGTCGGAAACCACGACGTCACGCCGCTGAAGGCCGCCGCCGTCGTCGGCCTGCTGGACGAGGCCACGGACGAGAAGGTCTCCGCCGTCAACGCGATCTCCGTTGCGGAGCAGCGCGGCCTCCGGATCGAGGAGGAAAAAGGCGCGGCCCAGGAGCCCTATGCCAGCCTCGTCACCGTCGCCGTCCACACTGACACCGGCGTCGAGCGCGTGAGTGCGACGCACACGGCCGCCGGCACAGCCATCGTCGCCATCAACGACTACAGCGTGGACGTCCGAGGTGACTCGCAGACGCTCCTTGCCATCGAGAACGTGGACAAGCCGGGTTCGATCGGTCGCGTGGGCACGCTCATGGGACAGCGCGGCGTGAACATCTCCTCGATGTCCGTCTCGCCGTCCCCGGCCCAGCATGGTCGCTCGCTGATGCTCCTGGGCGTCGACCGCTCGCTCGAGGTGGACGAACTCGCGCAGGTGCGGGCCCTCGACGGGATCGAGATGGCACGGCAGATCCGGTTGTAGGAGCGGTGCCGTCCGACTAGTCGAGCGGGTTGTAGACCATCCCCGTCACCAGCTTCGGGTAGAAGTACGTCGTCTTCTGCGGCATCACCTCGCCGGCGTCCGCGACGTCCGTGATCTGCTGCGCACGTGTCGCGTTTACCAGGAAGGCGAGACGGCACGCGCCGCCCTCGACTGCCTCGTGCGCCTCGGTCACGCTCTCCGTGAACGCGACACGGTCGCCGCGCGTCATCACCGCACGGTCGATGCCAAAGATCGGCGTCAGCACTGTCTCCGTCAGGATCAGCGCGTCGAGGCGCTTCGAAGGTTGCGAGATCCCCTGCGGCATCGCGTTATCGATCGCCTCCTGCGTCCGCGCTGTGAGGAGATGCACCGAGTGGAGGCCCTCGAGTCCGAGGACAGCGAAGGTTGTGGGGCCGAAGGCGTTCGCCTGCACTCGCGTCCACGCCTCCTCGGCGGTACCGATCTGCTCGACGCGGTAGAGCGCGGACAGGCGGTCGAGGATCGCGTCAGGCAGCGGGTCGGCCTGCACCAGGCGATGGATCGGCAGGATCACGAGGCCCGGGTCGTCCTGCGGGATCATCCCCATCAGCACGAAGTTCTCTGGTTCGTTCCCAGTCCAGCGCTTGCCCGCCTTCGCCGCGCACTCGTCGCGGTAGTCGAGGGCGGTGTGCGTGCGGTGATGGCCGTCCGCGATTGTCACGTTCGAGGCTCCGACAACGGCCGTCAGCGTCGCGACCTCGGCGGCGGCGGCCACGGCCCACAGCCGGTGACGGTCGCCGATGGCGTCCGTCGCCTCGTAGGTGGGTTCGCGCTTCGCGATCTCCGTGAGGAGGTCGCGGGCGGTGCGCTGCGGGTCTAGGAACATGCCGAAGACGGGCGAGATGTTGGTGTGCGTCGCCTTGATCAGCGCTAGGCGGTCGGCGCGCGGCCCGGCGATAGTCGCCTCATGCGGCCGCAGAATGCCCTCGTCCGGTCGGTAGAGGCGGCAGCGTGCGAAGAAAGCGCGCCGCGTCACCCACGCGCCATCGATGCGCGCTCGCTGTTCGTAAGCGTAGTAAGCGGGCTTTGCATCGCGCGTCAGGGCGCCCTGGCGCTGCCATGTGGCGAGGTGCGAGGCGGCGTGGCGGTACTTCGCCTCGCCGTCACCGGACGGATTTTCGAGGTGTGCGGCGTTGTACGGTGACCGTGCGTGCAGTGTCGCCACCGCCTCGGCACCCACCACGTCGTACGGTGGCGCGATGACGTCGTCGCCCCGCACCTTGCGGGGGTCATAGCGCAGGCCACGGAAGGGTCGGATCTCGGTCATGGCGGCACCTCCGAGGCGGGAGTGGCGGCGGGGCGGTCAGGGCAGGGCCGTATCGTCCTCGACCCCGGTCGCACGCGCCAGAGTCGGACGATAGACTCGCCCGATGCCTCGATACTGCGTGTTCTGCGAGATTGTGGCCGGGCGCGAGCCCGCCGAGGTGCTGCTGGAGACGGAGGACATCATCGTCTTCCGGAACCGGTTGCGCTGGGTGCCGATCATGCTGCTCGCCGTGCCGAAGAGGCACATGACGCAGTCGGAACTCTGGGGCGACATGGGCCCGGTGGGTGCCGCCGCCGTGAAGGTGGCGCAGGAGCAGTGTCCTGGCGGCTACCGCTTCGTCTCCAACTCCGGCTACGACGGTATGCAGTCGCAGGACCACGCCCACGTCCACATCCTGGGCGGGACGTTCCTTGGTGAGTACGCCTGATCGAGGCCTAAGCGTCTGGCTCGCCGGTAGGCGCACTCTTCTTCGGCGGCATCTGTACCAGCGCGACCAACGTGTTCTGCTCCGCGCGATTGCCGAGGCGCCAGCCACCTCGACCGGTCGTCTCGCAGCGCAGAGTGTCGCCCACCTGAAGCGCTACCTCGGTGCCAGCGGAGTCCCATACAACGAGTTCGCCGGACAGCACCACGAGGAACCCCGGCACCGCGCGATGCAGGCCCGGTCGCGCACCGACCTCGAAGCGCATCAGCATGACGCGGCTCGCGTCACCCATCGCCGCGCCACCCACCCCTTTGAACTCGCCCGGGCCGTTCTCGAACGGCCACGCGAAGAGGTCCATCGGTTCGAGGTGAGTCTGGCCTCGCTCGTCCGCAGTCATGCGATAGCCGGCCATCGACGCTCCCGGGCGGTGCTGTGAGGCTTACGTGCTGCCCTCGTAGGTTGGGCAACGCTAGTCTAGCCGTCACCCCACCGACATCCGACGCGCAGCAATCGAGGCCCCATGCCAGAGCGTTCCTACGGCCGCAGCCCCCGCAACGAGCGCCCCGTCACCATCGAGCCCGGCTACACGAAGCACGCCGAGGGTTCCGCGCTCATCTCGTTCGGCGACACGCGCGTGATCTGCACTGCCAGCGTGGAGCCCGGCGTCCCCGGCTGGATGCGTGGCTCCGGCAAGGGCTGGATCACCGCCGAGTACGGCATGCTGCCGCGTGCCACGCACACTCGAGGTGACCGTGAGGCCGCGCGAGGCCGTCAGAGCGGGCGCACACAGGAGATCCAGCGCCTGATCGGCCGCTCGCTGCGTGCCTGCCTCGACATGGGGAAGTTGGGCGAGCAGACGGTGACCCTCGACTGTGACGTCATCCAGGCCGACGGCGGGACGCGCACCGCGAGCGTGACAGGAGCGTGGGTCGCCCTCGCGATTGCCGTGGAGCGCCTCCAGAGGGCGGGTGGCATGCTGACCTCGCCGATCACCGCGCAGATCGCCGCGCTCTCAGTCGGCATGCACGACGGTGCGCCGTTGCTTGACCTCGACTACCTCGAAGATTCCTCGGCGGAGGTCGACTTCAATGTGGTGATGCTCTCGACCGGGCGTCTCGTCGAGGTGCAGGGCACCGGGGAGGGTGGCACCTTCTCGCGGCAGGAGATGGGCGGACTCGTCGACCTCGCATGCGAGGGCATCGAGCGGCTGTTTGTGGCCCAGAAGGCGGCGCTCGCGGAATGGCGCGGGCGGTAGGCGGCCCGGCGAGTCGAACATTCGATCGATCCAATGATCAGATCACTTGACGTGTTCCGGCTCCCACCCTAGATTTGAGTACAGCAACGCTACCGGACGTTCTCCGCTGTCTCCCCGGGCAGGCGGACGACGGGAGTGATGGATGCTGTACGGCGTGTTTTGCCGCCTCGCCCGCCCGGCAGGCGAGTACCCTACCCTCCTCGGCGCCGTGCAGGCGGTGAGTGTCGTCTCATGGCCATTCCCCGAGGCGTGCTGGGTGATCGAGTCCCAGCATTCAGCCGAGGCCGTCCGTGATGCCTTCCAGGCCGCCATCGAGCCCGGCGACCTCGCCCTCGTCTTCCCGATGCAGGTCGGGCCGGCGAGGTGGACCTCGCTCAAGGACTGGCGCTTCGGTCGTCAGTTCCTGCAAAGCGCCCTCGCCCGCGAACAGTCGCCCGCGCCGCGATAGCCCTGCCTACTTCGCCGTCCGCACCCACACCGCGTCCCATCCGTCGCGAGCGTGACCGTGCCCGCGAGGTCGGTGCGCAGCAGTCTTGAGCACTCGTACCGCGCGAGCACCTCGGCGACTGGGTGGCCGTAGGGGTTCCGCGTTCCCACCGAGACCACGGCGACCGCCGGCGACACCGCCCGTGTGAACGGCACGCTGGACGAGGTCTTCGAGCCGTGGTGGGGCACGACCTCGACATCCGCGCGCAGCGGCCAGCCGGACGTTACGAGCCAGGCTTCCCCGGCGGCCTCGATGTCTGAGGCCGGGTGCCGCAACCGCGCCACCGATATGCGCCGTTACGCGGTCGATCGCGGTGGGCGGATCCGCGCGCTCGACTTCAACGCCTGGTGCGGGTGCGTCACGCGTCGCGAGGACGCCGAGGCCCGCCACGGCAGTGAGCGCGAGGGTGGTGTCCAGAAGGAGACGGGTGCCGGGGCGGCGCATGGGTGCCTCGGAAGGGGTGTGGGCTGAGGTCGGCGGGATGGTAGCGGGCGTCGGGAAATCTCTGGTTTCCGCTACATAAGTCGGCGGCTATACTTTCGCTTCGTGGCCGCCGCGCCGAACGGCGTCCCCGATCGTCCGATGTGGCTCGGACGAGAGCAGTTTCCGGAGCCTTCCCCATGCTGGGCAGCGACTTTCTGTCGGTACTCGACCTATCCCCCGCGGAACTCGAGGGTGTCCTCGATCTCGCCCTCGGGATGAAGCGTGACGGGCCGGGGGCGCGTTCGCTGCGCGGGCAGACGCTGGCGCTGATTTTCGAGAAGCCGTCCCTGCGTACCCGTACCTCGTTCGAGATGGCGATGCACCGCCTGGGCGGGCACGCGATCTACCTCAACGCCCACGAAGTGCAGATGGGGGAGCGCGAGCCGGTCAAGGACGTCGCGCGCGTGCTCTCCCGCATGGTGCAGGCGATTGCGGCGCGGACCTATGCGCACCAGACGGTCGTCGACCTTGCCGAATGGGCGAGCGTGCCCGTGGTGAACGCGCTGTCGGACGAAGAGCACCCGTGCCAGGCGCTCGCTGACCTCCTCACGCTGCGCGAGCGGTTCGGGAACCTCGGTGGCATACGCCTCGCGTATGTCGGCGAGGGGAACAATGTCGCGCGCTCGCTGGCGTATGCCTGCAAGATGACGGGCGTCCACCTCGTGGTGGCATCGCCGCACGGCTACGAACTGCCGCCCGAGGTGCTCGCGCGTGTCGAGGCGCTGCCAGGCGAGGGCCGCGTCACGCAGGTGTTCGACCCGCACGAGGGCGTGCGAGGTGCCGCCGCCGTCTACACCGACGTGTGGGCCTCGATGGGCTTCGAGCACGAGATTGCTCAGCGCCGTGAGGATTTCCGAGGCTTCCAGGTGGACGCCGCGCTGATGGCCTCCGCCCCTTCGGACGCGATTGTGATGCACGACCTGCCGGCCCACCGCGGCGAGGAGATCACCGACGAGGTAATCGAGTCACCCCGGTCGGTGGTGTTCGAGCAGGCGGAGAACCGGATGCACGCCCAGCAGGCGGTGCTGGCGCTGATGCTCGGGGCGGCGCTGTAGCGCGAATCCGCGTCACCGAGGCGGTGCGTTCCGGATCTGCTGAGTGCGGTAGCCTCCGACGTGTGACGAGGCAGGATGGGTGCGCGCTCGGCGCATCCGAGGGGTAACGAATGCCGGACATTCCCGCTGGGCTGCACGACGCTGTCGCCCGGTTCGACGTATCTGCTGTCGTCGACATCGTGATCGTTACGGTCTCGATCTACTGGTTGTTGCTCCTCGTGCGCGGCACCACGGCGATGACGGTGCTCCGAGGCGTGGGAGTCCTGCTGTTGAGCGCGTTCGTGCTGAGCCGGATCTTCGATCTCACCGTCCTCAACTGGATACTGCGGAACTCCGTCGCTGGCCTGCTCGTCGGGATGATGGTGGTGTTCCAACCGGAGATCCGGCGCGCCCTCGAACGCCTCGGTCGTACAGGGTTGCGGACGGCGATGCGACGGGCGGAGCGCGCGGGCGCGATCAGTACCGTCGTGCGCGCCTCAACCGCCTTCGCGAAGCAGAGCCTTGGGGCGCTGATCGTGCTCGAGCGCGAAACGGGGCTGAAGGAGGTCATCGACACCGGCGTGCCCGTGGGCGCGACGCTGTCCGTCGAATTGCTCTCCAGCATCTTCCTGGAGCAGTCACCCCTCCACGATGGCGCAGTCGTCGTCAGGGGGGACCTCATTGTTGCCGCGGGGTGCACCCTCCCGCTGTCCGAGGCGCCGCTTCCCGGCGAGTTTGGCATGCGCCACCGCGCCGCCGTCGGCCTGACGGAGCGCACCGACGCGATCGTGATCGTGGTGTCCGAAGAGCGTGGCGAAATTGCCGTCGCCTCGAACGGGCGCATGGTCACCGGGCTTGACGAGGTACGGCTGACGCGCCAGTTGCAGCGGCTGTTCGACCTCGACCCGGACATGGTCGCGGAAGCCGAGCGGGTGGCTGCCTCGTGAGACTGGGCCCAGTCGGCGACATGAGCCGCGGCGAGGCAATGGAGGTGGCGACGGCGACGTGGCGGCGCGCCCGTGCGCTGATGCGGAACACCCCTAGTCTCGCCGCCCTGTCGTTCATGCTTGCCATCGTGCTCTGGTACTTCGTCACTGACACTGAGAACCCGACGCTCATCGATGTCTACCCCTCGCCGATCTCCGTCGAGTCGGTGAACGTCACCGAGGCGCTCGCGGTGGCGAACCAGTTACCGGCGGTACAGGTACGCATCTCCGCTCCCGCTGACCGCTGGGAGCGCCTGACGCCCGCGAACTTCCGCGCGCTCGTCGACCTCAACGGGTTCGGCGCGCGCTCACAGGAAGTGCCCGTGCGCGTGGAGGTCGAGGGTGTGCGCGGTGTGCGCGTGGTGGACGTGCAGCCTCGGACCGTGGTGGTGAACCTCGAAGACTTCGCGACGCGGCAGGTCTCAGTCGCCGCACGCGGGGTGGGGTCACCGCCGCTGGGTTACCAGATCGGCGCGATCACGCCGCAGACGGCGAGCGCGCGCGTGAGCGGGCCGGAGTCGCTCGTGGCCCTCATCGACCAGGCGGTCGCCGAGGTGAACGTGACGGGCCTCACGGTGAACGTGCAGCAGAACGTTGTGCTGAAGGCCGTCGGTACCGGTGGCGCGGAGATTCGCGGCGTCCGTCTGGAGCCAACGAACGTCCCTGTGAACGTCGAAGTGATCCAGACGACGATCGTACGCACCGTCCCGCTGGCTGTGGAAGTCGCCGGGGAGCCTGATCCGGGCTACGCGGTATCGCGTGTGGCATCGTCGCCGTCGGCGATCCAGGTCCAGGGGCCAATTGAACTGCTTCAGCAGATCGACCGGATTCGGCTGCCGGCCGTGAGCGTGGCGGGGGCGCGCTCGGACGTCGTCCGGTCGGTGCTGATCCCGCTCCCGGCGGGCCTCTCGTACGTGGACCGCGATCGTGCGACGGTAACAGTGACGATTACCGCTGCCGCCGGGTCGCGTCGCACCACGCTCGCCATCGAACCGATCGGCGTGCCGGGTGGGCGCATCGCGCGCGTGCAGGGCTCCGGCAGTGTCGAGGTGATCCTCGAAGGGCCGCTTCCCGTCCTGAACGCCATGGTGTCGAGTGACCTTCGTGCCACGGTCGACGTGGCAGGAGCGAGTACAGGGACATTCAGTTTGCAGGTGAACGTGAAGGCGCCAGACGGCGTCTCCGTGAAGTCGGTGCAGCCCGCCACCGTGACAGTTACGATCGGTGGCCCATGACCTCTCCAGAACCTCTGTTGCCGATCGTCGCGATCGTTGGACGCCCCAACGTCGGCAAGTCCGCGCTCTTCAACCGCCTGACGAGGCGCAACAACGCGCTGGTCGAAGACCTGCCGGGCACGACGCGTGACCGCATCTACGGCCTCGTCGAGTGGCGCGGGCGGAACCTCCGCATCGTCGACACGGGCGGACTCGGTGACGAGGCGACCGACCCGTTCGGGACGCTGATCCGGGAGGGCGTCGCACACGCGCTCGCGGAGTCTCAGGCCGTCGTGTTCGTCGTGGACGGCCAGTCCGGCCCCACGGGCGCGGACTACGAGGTCGCCGACATGCTGCGCAAGGCGAGCCAGCCGGTGCTGCTCTGCGTGAACAAGGGTGACACCGGGGCCGCTGAGCGGAACCTGGTGGAGTTTTACGCCCTCGGCCTCGGTGAGCCGATGTCCGTCTCCGCGCTCCACGGTCGGGGAGCAGGCGACCTGCTGGACGCCGTCCTCGAACTCATCCCCGAGGCGCCCGAGGATCCCCCCGTCGAGCCAGAGCGCGTGAGTGTGGCCATCGTTGGTCGCCCGAACGTCGGCAAGTCCTCCCTGACGAACGCCATCCTTGGCGAGAAGCGCGCGATCGTCTCGGATGTGCCGGGCACGACCCGTGACGCCATCGACACCTCCTTCGACTTCGGCGGACAGCCGATGTTGCTCGTGGACACCGCTGGGATCCGTCGCGCGGGCCGCATCGAGCGAGGTGTGGAACGCCACTCGGTGCAGCGTGCGGAGCGCGCGGTCGACCGATCGGATGTCGTGTTCGTGGTGATCGACCAGCAGGAGCTGCTGGTGGCACAGGACACGCACATTGCCGGGTACGCCGCGACGGCGAACAAGGGCATCGTGATCCTCGTGAACAAGTGGGACCTGGCAGAGGATCGGGCGACCAAGCCCGAGGCGGCCCAGAAGGTAGACGCCAAGTACAAGTTCATCCCGTGGGCGCCTGTGATCTTCACCTCGGCGATGACGGGTGAAGGCGTACAGGACGCCCTCGAACTGGCGATCCACATCTCGGAGGTACGCCGCCGCCGTGTCCAGACGTCCGAGTTGAATCGGGTGCTGCACCGTGCGATGGCCGAGCACGGCCCGCCGACGATCCGGCACAAGAAGTTGAAGTTGTACTTTGCGACACAACCCGAGGTGGCACCGCCGACCTTCGTCCTCTTCGTGAACGACCCGGCCCTCGTCCACTTCTCCTACGAGCGATTTCTGGAAAATACGCTCCGGTCGAACTTCGACTTCGAAGGGACCGCGATCCGGGTAATATTCCGTGGTCGTGCGGAGGGTACCGAGGAGCCGTCGTGAACATGTCTGTGGCCGCCGCGCTCGGAGCCCTGGCCGGATACCTCATCGGTGGCATCCCGTTCGGCCTGATCGTCGGGCGGCTGGCTGGCGTGCGCGATGTCCGCGAGTACGGTTCTGGCAAGATCGGGTTCACGAATTCGCTTCGGACCCTCGGCATGAAGTGGGCGATGCTCGTCGTCGCTGGTGACATCACGAAGGGTGTCGCGGCCGTCCTCGTTGGGCGGCTGCTGCTCGATGAGCCGTGGGCGGCGGCGCTCGCCGGCATCGCTGCCGTGCTGGGTCACATCTACCCCGTCTACGCAGGTTTCCGAGGCGGGCGCGGCGTGTCGACGGCGTTCGGTGCGTTCCTCGCGGTGAGCTGGCCCGCGGCGCTTGCGGTCGTCACGTTCTCGCTGATCGTACTGTACCTGTTCCGGTACGCCTCGTTGATGTCGGTCGTCGGCGTGTTCGTCGGCTTTGTCGTGGTCATTGCGCTCGTGGCGACGGGCGACCTCGCGAATCCGTACGCCGTCTTCGCCATCGGCACGATGCTTGCCGTCGAGATCAGCCATCGAGGCAACATCCGGCGCCTGCTGGCTGGCACCGAGCCGAAACTCGGCCAGGGCGTCACTCGGCGCGCCCCAGGCGCTTCCTAGCGCCACCGCGCCGACTCGCGCGCCCAGCATCGAGGCGCGCTATAACCGCCGCATGGTCCTCGAACCTATCTCACGCACCTCGGGCGACGCCTTCGGGCATGCTGCTGTCGTAGGCGCGACGGCGTGGGGCACTACGCTCGCCATCCACCTTTCGCGGAACGGGGTGCGCGCGACCCTCGTCGCCCGGCACGCCGAGGAAGCCGCGACGCTCCACCGCGAGCGCACGAATACGCTTCGGCTCCCCGGTGCGGCCTTCCCGGACACCCTTGAGGTTGGCGTGGGGCCTTCCGGGGTTGCACACGCAGACCTCGTGGTGTTCGCCGTGCCCTCGCGAACGCTGACCGAGAACGCACTGGGAGTCGCGTCCGCGGTGACGGCGGACGCGACGTTGTTGTCCGCGACCAAGGGGATCGAGTTCGAGACCGGCCGGCGTATGACGGAGTTGCTGTCCGCCGCGCTCCCTGGACGGGCGGTCGCAGCGATCTCCGGTCCGAACCTGTCTCGGGAGGTGGTGTTGGGGATGCCCGGGTCGACGGTGATCGCCTCGACGGGTGGCCGCATCGATGCGCTCCGGGCCGCGTTCCACTCGGCGTCGCTGCGCGTGTACACCTCGGACGACGTGGCGGGCGTCGAGTTCGGGGGAGCGCTCAAGAACGTGATGGCGATCGCGGCGGGGATGGCGGACGCCCTCGACTTCGGCCACAACGCAAAGGCGGCCCTGCTGACTCGAGGGCTGGCGGAAATCACGAGACTGGGAGTGGCGGCCGGGGCGGACCCGCTCACGTTCCAGGGGCTGGCTGGCCTCGGCGACCTGATCGCCACCTCGTACAGCCCGCTGTCGCGGAACCGCCGCCTCGGCGAACTGGTGGGCGGCGGCCAGAGCCTGACGGTAGCGCTCGGTGCGCTGGGGGGCACCGCCGAAGGTGTCCCGACCGTCCCGGCGGCGCTCCGGCTCGCCTCGCGGCTGGGGGTGGAGATGCCGATTACGGAAGGGCTGCAGAGCGTCCTCAGCGGGGGCCAGTCGCCGTTGGAGGCCATGCGCATCCTGATGGGCCGCTCGCCCCGCCCGGAGCGCTAGGGGCGCCCTGGAGGGCGGCAGCCGAGGCGCCCGCGTAGAATGGTCTCTCCTATGACGAACATTCACAATGACGATGAGCCCGAGGACGACGACGAGCCGGTAGCGCTGCCGGCCGCGGGCACCGTCCTCGACGAAATCGAGCGCGGGATGCCGCTGCTGCCCGGGCAACTCCACGTGCTCTCCGAGCCGAGCCCTGACCTGCTTCTGCGCATCCTGCGCATGTGGCCCAAACTGACGCCCGAACGGCGTCGGGACGTGCTCGCCGCGCTCCAGCACGAGGCGGCCGAGCACGCAGTCCTCGATTTCCATCGGATCTACCTTTCGGCGCTGCGGGATTCGGACACGGCAACTCGGATCCTGACCGTGCGAGGTCTATTCGAAGAGGACCGTCCGGAGATTATGCGACTGCTGCTCCCGATGCTGGCAAACGACGACTCCACGGACGTCCGCATCGAGGTTGCTCGCACGCTCGGTCAGTTCATCCTCGCGATGGAATTCGGCCTGGTCGCGGAGGACGACGCCGAGACGCTGATCGCCGGGCTGCGCGACGTCATCGACGACGTGGAGCAGGTCGACGAGGTCCGTGGGGCAGTCCTCGTGGCGCTCGGCGCGGCGAGCGATGAGGCGACGGCGGAACTGATCTCGGAGCAGTACGAGACGGGCAGCGGCACGATGAAGATCGCCGCACTGAAGGCGATGGGGCGAAATGCCTCGGACGGCTGGCTCGACCTGCTCATCTACCACTTCGACGACGAAGACCCCGAGGTGCGCGCGACCGCCGCCGAGGCTGCCGGCCTGCTGCTCCTCGACGAGGCGGTGAGCGCCCTCGTGATGCTCGCCACGGAGGACAAAGACAACGACGTCCAGGTCGCGGCGATCAAAGCCCTCGGCGAGATCGCCAGCGACGAGGCGGAGCGCATCCTGAACCGCTGGCAGCGTGAGCGCCACGAGCCGCACGTCCGCGAGGCCCTGCGCGAGGCCCTCGGCTCGGTACACCTGATCACGCAGGAGATGCGTCACGGGCAGGGGGGCCGCCCCGATTTCGCGGACGAGGATCCCCCGCTATGACTTCGGGATCGCGTGACGAGTTCTCCGCCGGCGGCGTCGTCTATCGCCGTGGTGAAGATGGAATCGAGGTCGTCCTCGTCGGACGGCGTCGCGAGCGCCTCTGGGCGCTGCCGAAGGGCAAGCCGGACGGCGACGAGGCGCCCGAGGAGACGGCGCTGCGCGAAGTGCGCGAGGAGACCGGCCTCGAAGCGCGTATCGAGCAGCCGCTGGGGGACGTAGCGTACTGGTACATCGGGCCGGACGGACAGCGCGTCCACAAGAAGGTCACGTACTACCTCATGCAGCCCGTTGGCGGCGATGTCGCCAACCACGACCACGAGTTCGACGATGCCGCATGGATCCACCTGTCCGAGGCGGAGCGACTGCTGACACATCGGAACCAACTGCACATCTTGCGTCGTGTCGCCGAACTGACGGACTGCGCGACGTGACCGCCACGCAGCCGCGTACCTTGGCGACTGGACGCCTCGTGCGGCTGCGCGAGAAGACGGTCGAGGACGCGGAGCGCGACTACTCATGGCGTACGGATCAGGAACTCGCTGCCTATGACGCGGCCCGCCCGCTCACCGTCCGTTTCACGAATTTCGTCGCCACGATGGCGGAGGAACTGAAGTACCCGACCGCCCACCGGCGTACCTATGGCATTGAAGACATCGAGACCGGCCGGCACATCGGCAACGTCATGTACTACGGGTACGACGCCAACCAGCGAGAGGCGGAGATCGGGATTACGATCGGTCACCGCGACTACTGGTCGCGTGGCTTCGGCGTTGACGTGGTGCAGTCGATGCTGGGGTTCCTGTTCGAGGAGAAGCGGCTGCGTCGGGTGTACCTCCATACGCTGACGTGGAACTACCGCGCCCAGAAGGCGTTCGAGCGCGCTGGCTTCGAGCGCATCCGCCAAGTCTCACGCGGCGGCTACGAGTTCCTCTACATGGAGGCCACCGAGGAGACCCTCGCCACCTCGCTGCTCCCGTTCGCACGCGAGGATCGCGAGTAGTCGCAGCCCTTGAACGTTGGATGCAGAGAGGGCCGCCCACTGGGCGGCCCTCTCGTTCACACTCGCGTGTGGGTGACCTCGAGTGAGGCTCAATCGGTTAGGCGGTTGCCTTCGCGACGGGGCGGCCCGGGAGGTCGAGGTCCGCCGGGGGCGGAGCGGGGTTGACGAGCCCCGCGAGCAGCTGGCTGGGGACGAGCGAACGGAGTTCGTCCGTGGTCCACATGCCGGCCTTCGCGATGGTGCGGTTCGGCGTCTCCTCCCATGCCAGCGACACGGAGCCGCCGGACACGTAGAAGATCTTGCCGTTGATGTTCCATGCTTGGTCCGAGAGCAGGTAGTTGACCATGGGGGCCACGTACTTGGGCTCCCGCAACTGCTGCACGATGGACTCCTCGCGGACCGCCGCCTGCGCGATACCGGCGCGGGCCCGCATCTCACGAGCGCTGTCCGGCACGCTGGCCGTCATTCGGGTCGCCGCGCCCGGCGCAATGCCGTTCGAGGTGACGCCGTAACGACCGAGGTCACGGGCGAGGCAGCGGACGCCGCCAGCGATGCCGGCCTTGGCCGCACCATAGTTGGACTGACCCGCGTTGCCGTTCAGGCCGGAGCCAGACGAGAACGCGATGATCCGGCCGTAGCGGTTCTGGCGCATGATCACGGACGCCGGCTTGGCCACGTTGAAGTAGCCAGTCAGGTGTACGCCCACGACCTCGTCCCACTCGGACTCGGCCAAGTTAAAGATCATGCGGTCACGCAGGATGCCGGCGACGTGGATCACGCCGTCCAGCCGCCCGAAGGCGTCCACTGACTGCTTGATCATGTTCTCGCCACCGGCCTCGGTCGACACGGTGTCCATGTTCGCCACGGCCTTGCCGCCAGCGGCGGTGATCTCCTTGACGACTGCGGCGGCCGGGCCGGCGTCGCCGCCGGTGCCGTCTAGGTTCACACCGGGGTCGTTGACGACCACGGAACCACCGAGCGAAGCAGCGAGCAGGGCGATCTCACGCCCGATGCCGCGGCCGGAGCCGGTGATGACGTATGCGCGGCCCTCCAGGGGCTTTGCCATGTTCGGTTCCTCTCTTTCCGCGACTATGCCAGCGCTTTGGCTGGAATGTCGCGGCCGGGGACTTCAACGTCCTCGCGCGGCGGGGCCGGGTTGTCGATGCCCTTCATCAGGATGGAGGACACAGCGTCATCCAGTTCAGCCTGAGACCAGAGGCCCGGCTTGAAGATGGTGCGCATCGCCGTTGGGTGGTGCGCCACGGAGACGGTGCCCCCGGAGACGTTGAACACCCAGCCGTTGACGTTCCACGCGTCGTCAGACGAGAGGTACGCGACCATCGGTGCGACGAACTCAGGCTCGCGGAGGCCACCGAAGGCGCTCTGCGGGGCGGCGGCCGCGGCCTGAGCCGCACCCGCGATGCCCTGCGAGGCACGCAACTGGCGCGCGGAGTCCGGCACCGTCTGCGTCATACGCGTGGCGGCGCCCGGGGCGATCGCGTTGCAGGTGACGCCGTAACGGCCCAGGTCCTTCGCCACGACTCGGGTCATGCCCGCGATGGCGGCCTTCGCCGCGCCGTAGTTGAACTGGCCCGTGTTACCGATGGTGCCCGAGGTGGACGAGAAGTTGATGATCCGGCCGGAGCGCTGCTGTCGCATCAGGACAGAGGCGGGCTTGATCGTGTTGTAGTGGCCCTTCAGGTGGACCGCGATGACCGCGTCCCACTCTTCCTTGGCCATGTTGAAGATCATGCGGTCACGCAGGATGCCGGCAACGTTGACCAAGATGTCGATCCGGCCGTATTCGTCGACTGCCTGCTTCACCATGTTTTCGCCACCGGCGTATTCCGCGACCGAGTCCGTGTTGGCCGAGGCGATACCGCCGGCAGCCTTGATCTCGTTCACGACCTGCTGAGCTGGGCCGGCGTCGCCACCGGTGCCGTCCACGTTCACGCCAGGGTCGTTCACCACGACCTTCGCGCCCTCTTTCGCGAACAGCATTGCGATGCCGCGACCGATGCCACGGCCCGAGCCCGTGACGACGGCGACCTTGCCGTCCAGTGCTCCCATATCCCTAGTCCTCTCCCGCCCCCTCCCGAGGGCACTTCACAGATGCACATCCCCAACGAAGGGAGATGCGGATCGCGCCTGTCCCTACCCGCGTGCCGGTAACGTCACCGTCCCGATCCCCGGGGAGGTCTTCTGCCCGGACGGATTCTCCGTCCAGATCTCCAGGTCGACCAGGTGGTTCGACCCGTCGATGTACTTCTTCATGACGACGCCTTTGCAGACGATGTCCTGATTCGGATAATCCATGCCGCGGTACGTGCAGCCGAACTTCCGCACAGCGCCCCGCGGTGCCACCCAGTCGTGCAGCAACTGTCCCAGAAACGCGTTCTTCAGAGCACCGTGGACAATGATCGTGTCCAGTCCGGTCTCCTTCGCGAACGCCTGATCGTAGTGGATCTGGTAGAAGTCGCCGGAAGCGCCTGCCCAGACCACCAGTTGCTGCGTCGAACAGTTCTTCTGGAGCGTGGGGATCTCGTCTCCCACATTCACGTCTTCCCAGTAGACCTGCTCCGCCATCCCGCGCCTCTGTCCGTCCTGCCTGCGCCGCCTGCTCGAGGCGTTCTGCGCCTAGTAGTTGATCAGGTTCCCGTACATCTTGGCGACCAGCGTGCCGTCCTCCCGGACGTACGAGGTCTCTCGGAATGTGATGAGCATCGGGCCGATCGAACCCTGCCGCTCCTGGTAGTCCGTCACCTTCGAGCGCGACCGGACGACATCGCCGGCGCAGATCGGCTCGAAGTACTCGAACGTGGTGCCGCCGTTCAGGATGCGCCGGTACGGGCTGCGGGGCACGTGCCCGCCCATATCAATGCGCTTACCCGGGCGGAAGACCGCACTGCCGAGGAATCCGGGAGGTGCCACCACGTCTCGAAAGCCTCGAGCCCGAGCCACCTCACGGTCGTAGAAGATCGGGTCGGTGTGCCCGACGGCACGCGCGAAGAGACGGCAACCCGTCGAGGTGACTTCGGAGACGGTCTCCGAGCCCTCGACGCCGATCTGCGCCCGCATGTCATCCGAGACCACAGACTCCGCCATCGACTCCCTCCTCATCGTGAGTGAGTTGTCGGTTCTGGCGTGGCACGGTGAGGGTGACGCGATCACGCCTGTCCCCCATGCCGCGCGCGAACGATATCGGCGGCCCTCTGGGGTGTCAAACCTCGCGCGGCCGTGATTCGACGGCGGTCGTTACGCGGCGCACGAGCCTCTTCTGGGCAGAGTCTGGCGAGGGCGGGAGGTGCGCGATGGCGGCGACCGGGGCAGGGCTCTTCTTCTTCTTCATACTGGTTGTATGGGTGCTCGCAGCACCCTCGATCACAGGGAGCCTGCTGTGCTTCCTCGAGGTGAGCGGTGTCCGAAGCGGCCTAACGGACCTGCTTCGCGGCCAGCCGCGCGAGGTACTCGGCGCGACCGTCATCGATGCCTCGCCAGATGGCGTGGACATCGTCCGGGAGGGCCAGGTAGCGCGGGTCGGGGCCGACGCCACCACCGATGAGGTCCAGGGGCCAGAAGCGGCCCG
>SHYS01000001.1 GCA_009692685.1 Dehalococcoidia bacterium | reverse complement strand
GGCGTGATCGCTACGGCTGTCTTTTCCGTCGATGCGGAGCCGCCGCAGCCGAAGAGTGCTGCACCCGCGAGGCCAGCGATACCGACCCCGGCACCGCGCATCGCCGCCCGGCGGCCTATTTTCCTGCTCCAGTAATCGGTCTCTGCCATGCCCAGGCTCCCTCAGTTCTCCGGCGGCCATTGCCGAATCCCGTGGCATACCGCGGGAACGGGCTCATCCAACCACCGCCGGTTGAAGTTGTCAATATAATCATGCTCCACATTCATAGACCATGTTCGTTAGTGCCCAATCGTGAAATCAGGCGCAAATGACGTCCCTGCGCCGCTCTCTATACTGTGGCCACGCGGCCGCTCGGCTCGTTCTCGCGATGGAGGAACCTCATGGGCTCGAAGGAACTGCAGGCGCTCATCGAGGTCCTCGAGGATCAGCTCGCCCGCGGCCTCGAAGGCAACGTCCTCGGCACCTGGACCATCCACTACGACAAGACCCGCGAGGCCTTCCAGTTCGACAAGTGCGAGAATGACGGCTACTGCGAGGAGCGGCCGTCCGTCATCGGCATGGACCGCACCGTCCTTGACCACGGCGGTCCGCTGTTCGGCTAGCCCTCGACAACCCGACACACCACGAAGGCTGGCCACCCCCACCTCTCCCGCGTATGCTGCCCCGGCCAAACACGGGGGCACGCGCCCCGGGGAGAGAGGGACAACGTGCTGTCGTTCAAGCACTTCACCGTCGCCGTGCATGACCTCGCTGAGGCGGTCACGAACTACCAGGCCCGCCTCGGCCTGTCGGTCGTCAACGAGAAGGCCCACAACAACATCGGCAACTTCGATTTCGTGGTCCTGGGCTACGAGGGCCAGACCTTCTGCCACCTGATCTGCCCCTCCTCAGAAGAGAGCCCGATCTACCGGCTCATGCAGGACCGCGTGAACCGCCTGAATCCCCACGGCGAAGGCATCTACCTCCTCGCCTTCGAGACCCCGAGCACCGACGCCATCGCCGCCCAGATCGAGGCCGGCGGCGGGCGCGTAAACCGCGCGCCGAACACCACCAACATCTGGGTGCACCCGCTGTCCACTAACTTTGTGCTGATGGAATTGTTCCAGGGGGCAGGCGCGGGCGCCTGACGTCCAGCGTCCCCGCCAGGGGCGACATCGAGGCGGCCTGCGCGGCGATTTGCCCTTTAGCTTCCTGCCGCTGCTTCGTCCAGGCGGGGCGGTCTCGATGTCTGGTACGTCTCGAGGAGTGCGTGCGGCGGACGCGAGGCGAGCGCCGCCGGCACGGCCGTCAGTCCAATCAGCCCGCAGATGATCCAGCCCACGCTGTACGAGTCGGTCGTGTCGACCAGCCAGCCAACGAGGAGCGGCGAGCCGAATCCGCCGAACGTGGTGATCAGCGCGCTGATGCCGTTCAGCGTCCCGAAGTACCGCGTGCCGAAATAGTCCGCGAGCATCGCCGGGCGCACCGGAATCGCGCCTCCGAAACCCGGCGCGATCAGCACCATCACCGCCATCGCCGGCCAGAAGCTGTGTGTCAGCGCGAGGAGCGGCATCCCCGCCCCCACCATCCCGACCGAGGCTGCCAGCACGTAGCGCTTCGGAAATCGGTCCGCCAGCACGCCGGCGCCCAGGCGCCCCGTGATCGAGACCAGCGTGAACACGGCCACGCTTGTCCCCGCCAGCGTCTTGCTCACGCCAAGCGACTCGAAGAACGGGATCTGTAGCACGATCAACGCCGTGGTCGCGAAGCCGTTCGCCAGGATCGAGTACGTGAAGACGAGGTAGGACCGCGAACGCACCGCCTTCGACAGCGGTACCCCCCAGTCCTCGTACGGTGGTGCGCCACCCGGCCTCGCCACGCACGCGATGCCGTCTATCGGTTGCGGGTGATTCGCCGGCCTCGACCGCACGTTCAGCGCAGCCAGTCCCCCGACAACGACGATCATCGCAGCCAGCGCCTGCAACGCACCACGCCAGCCCAGCGACTCCACCAGGGCGGCCACGCCGACGACGAGCAGACCCGCTATCCCGCCACCGACGGTCATCACGGACATCGCCCGCGCACGCCGCTCCTCGAACCAGGTGGCGATCGCTACTAGGCCGACCTGGCCACCGGAGGCGCTCGTCCCGACCGCGATCAGTGTCATCACCGCGTAAAACTGCCAGAGGTTGGTCATCATCGACATCGCCACGACGCCCAGCGAGACCAGCATCAGGCCGCACAGCAGCACGACGCGCGACCCCCAGCGATCGATCGCCATCCCGATGAACGGCGAGGCGATGCCAGACGTTTCCTGCCGCAACGAGAAGGCAAGGGATGTCGCAGTCGCGCTCCACCCGAACTCGGCACGGAGGGGGTTGAAGATCGTGCCGAAGCCGTAGAAGAACACCGCGCCGATCATCGTGACGATGAACGCCGCAGCGCCTACGACCACCCAGCCTTCGTACACACGTGGCATCAGTCGAGCGAGCATCGAGTCTCCGAACTTCAGCCTACCGCCGGGTAGTGCGAGAGCACACCATCATTCGTCGAGGCAACGACCCAACGCAGATGATTGGCCGTCGACCTCACGCGGGGTACGGTGGAGCAACCCCGACGGGCCCGAACGGAGTCTCGATACGCCTGTTCCGCCGAGGACTGATCGCCCTCCTCCTCCTCCTGTTTGTCGCCATTCAGCTTGTCCCCTACGGGCGCGGCCACGCCAACCCGCCGCTCGGCCCCGAGCCGGCCTGGGACGCGCCCGCCACGCGCGAACTCACGGTGCGCGCCTGCTACGCCTGCCACAGCAACGCCACCACGTGGCCGTGGTACTCAAACGTCGCGCCCGTCTCGTGGCTCATTCAGAGTGACGTAGATGGGGGACGGGAAGAGGTCAACTTCACCGAGTGGGCGTCGCCCTCAAGGAACGCTGCACGCAGCGCGCGCCTCGTCCGCGAAGGCGAGATGTCGCCGGGACAGTTCCTGCTGCTGCATCCAGCGGCGCGCCTGACAGCCGACAGGCGGCTAACCGCCTGTCGGGGTGAACACCAGCGACAGTTCGACGACAGCGTTGTCCTCGATGGAAAGCACAAGCGGTACTCGAGGTTTGACGATCGCAAAGTCGGCCAGCGCCACCTTCACCGAGCCAACCACGACGAGCTTGCCACCGGCGAGCTTGCCCTCCACCGGCACCTCGACGCGTCTGGTCACGCCATGGACGGTCAGGTCGCCTTTCGCAGTTGTGGTCAGCGTGGCGCCCTCGGTGATGGTCACGCTCACCGCGATCGGCTCCTTCAGCTCGAACACGGCCTGCGGGAACTTATTCGTTTCCAGTCCTTCCTGGCGCAGGAAGTTGTCGCGCCGGGTCTCGTTGGTCTTCAGCATCGTCATGTCCGCCGTCACTTTGAGCGCCGTCAATGCACCGCCGTTGTAGGTCAGCTGGCCTGTCACTCCCGAGGTGCGTCCGACGACCGTGTTCGCTCCGATGCGCGCCAGCTCCTCGTTGATGCGGTAGCCGACGAAGGAGGAGGCGCCCTCGACGGCCCACGCTCCCGCCGGGGCCGAGGTCGCGACGGCCGGGGCTGCCACGGTCGCCGTCGTCGGCGCCGCCACAGCGGGCGTCGTGCTGACACCCCGAGCCGCGGCGACCGGCGACGCTGCAATACCCTTCAGGGCGTCATCGAGGGTTACCGGTGCCGGTTCTTCGGCGCCTACCAGCAGGTACCATCCGCCGAAAGCGATCCCCGCGAGCACGGCGACCACGCCAACCGCGATGAGAGACGACCGAGGGTTCATGCAACCTCCACAGACCACCCGTTGACCCTACCGGCGCAGGCAACTTAGCGAGTGAACGAACTGTTCTCCACCTCCGGACGCACTTCACGTTCCTAGCGCTAATGCTCTCCGCGACACTCGGCGGTTGTGGGGCGGCCGCCCTCGATGCCGCGCTGACCACCGCGAACGTGAAGCACCAGATGAAGACGTACCCGGAAGTCGGCCGCGGCTTCTTCAACGACACCAGCGCCTACACCGAGGTGGTAGACGCGCAGGCGCAACAGGCGTGGCGCGACACCATGGCCTGATTCGAACAGAACATCTAGCCCCCACCGTCGGGCGGCGAAGCTGAAGCGGGCCCCTCGCGGGGCCCTCTTCACTGGCGACTATCGAGCAGACTCGATGCCCGTTACGCCTCGCGGCGGGCGCGCTCCTCGAAGTAGGTGACCACCTTGCCGAGTGCGTTCGCGCCGCGCGCGTAGCTCGGCGCCACCGCGAAGCCCTTCGATCCCACGTACTTGCGAGCACGCACCATCGCCTCGGCGCCGCCCTCGCCACCACCCTGCTCGTGCATCAGCGCCACGATCGGCTGCCCGGTCTTCTCCCGGTAGCCGTCGAGGAGATCGAGGATGCGGTCCAGCTCCTGTGCGCCGCTCTCGAGGTCGCGCGCTCCCAGCTCGAGGCCCACGCCACCATCGATGGCGCCGTCCTGCGCCAGGATCTCGAGGATCTTCTGCAGGTTGTCGTCCTCGCGCCGCATCGTCGAGGCGGCATCGAACGGGTTCTTGTACGAACCTCCAACGGTCATGAAGAACTCGGCGAACTGGCCGTAGGACGCCTCGGAGAGCTGTGGCACCTGGAATCCGGCCAGCGAGAACTGGTCCGAGAGCGCGACGGCCTGCCCGCCGTTCATGCCGATCAGCGCCACGCCTCGCCCCTTCGGGCCGCTGGTGTTGGCCAGTACCGAGGCGACGTCGAGGGTCTCCTCCATGGTGCCGGTGCCGATGGCGTTCGACTGGCGCAACAGCGCATCCCACACGGCGTTCGCCGACGCCATCGAGGCCGTGTGTGACTGCACCGCGCGCGCGCCCGCAGGCGTCTGCCCGCCCCTCCAGAGCACGACCGGCTTGGTCTTCGTCGCGTGCCGCACGAGGTCAAAGAACCGCCGGCCGTCGCGAATGCCTTCGATGTACATCACGATCACCTCGGTCAGAGGGTCGTTCATGAAGTATTCGAGGTAGTCGCACTCGTTGATGACAGCGGCGTTCCCAAACGAGATCGCCCGTCCCACCTTGATGCCGAGACGCTGCATCCCGCTCAGCAGGCCGCCCGTGTTCGTCCCGCTCTGCCCGGCGATCGCGATGCTGCCGCCCTCACCGAACTCCTGGTCGTCACCGAACTTGACGCCCATACGGCGGTTGTAGATGCCGAGGCAGTTTGGGCCCACCATCGCGAGGCCGGCGCCGGTCGCCATCTCGACGATGCGGCGCTGCAGCTCGATGGCGTCTTCCTCCCCCGTCTCGGCGAAGCCGGAGGTGTACATCGCCATACCGTTCACGCCTCGCTGCACCGCATCGGCGACGATGCGCGGCGCGATGTTGCGGGGCACCGCGCAGATCAGCAGGTCGATGTCGCCCGGCACGGCGTCCAACGAGGTGAAGTTCGTAAACCCGAGGGCCTCGATGGCCGCGATCTCGGTGGGGTCCACCTGCACCGAGTACAGCGGGCCTGCGAAGTTCGACTGCCGCTTGAGCCAGCCGTAGTTCGGGGCCTTGTCTCCCACCACCACGATCGAGGTGGGGTTCAGAGTGCGGTGCAGGCGCTGCTGGTCTACGGGCATCAATACCTCTCCGTCGCTATTCGAGCCGAACTATACAGGCGTCCGGCTTAGGATTCGGCCCCGGCCTGGCCTCGAGGCCCCTTGATCGCCCGCGATCAGGGCGCGGTGCTTAAGCTCGCTTCGATCTCGGCGATGGCCGCCATGATCGTGGCGGTCGCGGCCTCTGCGCGCGCGCTGCTTCGAGGCGCGCTCATCGCCTCGCGCAAGTCAACCGCCGGCCCAATCTTCAGCTTCAGTGGCACCCGGCGCGGCCAGACCGCGCGTCTGGGCATGGCGCGCCGTGCGCCCAGCAACGCCGCCGGCAGCACGGGCACGCCCGCCCGCAGCGCCAGCCACCCGGCGCCGGGCAGGCCAATCCCCACCTCCCCGCGACGGCGGAGTCCCTCCGGGAACATCAGCACCGGGTACTCGCGCAACGCCTCGAGCACGGCGCGTAGCGCACCAATGTCACCGCCCGGGCGCTCACGGTCGATCCTAATCGGCTGCCACGGTGGCGACACGAGCGTAAACGGAAACCGATTGATCCCTGCGGCCATCAACGGCGCGATCGGCCGCCCAGCACTGGCGACGTGGGCCACGATCAACGGCCCATCGAGAATGGAGTGGTGTGCCGCCGCGAGGATGAACGGCCCCCGGGGCAGGTGATCCAGCCCTTCGTACGTCACGCCAAAGTAGCGCCGCGACACCCAGCGCAAGATCGCCAAGTGTACGGCGTGGGTTTGGTTGAACCCACGTGGCCCAGGCGGCGAGGCGGTGCCGGGCTCAGTCAGCGCTCGGGCGCCATTCCGCCAAGGCGGCGCGCGAGTTCTGCCGCCTCGACATATCCCATCACCGAGGTCTGAAACACATCGAGCGGTCGGTGATAGCGCTGGTTCTGGTAGCCGATGAGGCCTCGATGTTCGAGTTCAGCCAGCGCCCAGCTCGAGTCGTGTCTGCCTCCCGGCGGCTGCCAGGTCCGCGTAGTCGCGGACGGCGCGTACACCTCCACCGGCAGGCAACCGAGCGCGCGCAGCGCCTCCTCGATGATCGCAATCGACTCCGCCTGATGACGCCACTTCGTCTCGAGACCTTCGCGTTCGAGCACGCGGAGCGCAGCGTCGAGACCGACGAACGCCTGGATCGGCGGCGTGAACGGCAGGTCCGACCGCTCACGCCAGGCATCGAGGTGCCGGTCCACCGACAGCGCGTGCGACCGCGCCTGCCCGGTGCGCGCCTCGAGGAACGAGCGCCGCAGGAACAGGATCGCCACGCCCGGTACACCGCCGAGCGCCTTGCCCGAGACAGTCGCCGCCGCGTCAGCATCAAGGTCGTCGACATACCCCGGCTCCCCGCCGAGCGAGCTGACCGCGTCCACCACTAGCTGACGGCCGAGCCGCCGCGTCAGGCCGCGCAGGGCGCGCACTCCCTCGCGGTTGGAGGCGCCCACGCTGGTTTCCATGTCCACCACGGCCACCGAGCGCACCGCCGCGTCACCCAGCGCCGCCTCGACCTCCGCCAGCGGCAGCGGATCGTGAGGCGAGTACCGCATCACCCGCGCCCGAATACCGAGGTCCGCCGCCATCGACGCCAACCGTTCGCCAAAGTGCCCGTTGCTGACCACAAGGAGATCGCCGATCTGCCCCGCACTGACCAGCAGCATCTCCGTGGCGCCCGTGCCGCCGGCGCCGACCAGCACGATCTCGATGTCGTCCGGCACGCGGAAGAGGCGGCGCAGCCGGCCATGCACGTCGCGCAGGAGTGCGCGGAACGCCGTGCTGCGGTGGTGCATGTCGACGCTCGCGAGGAGCGCTGCTCGCACGTCCGCGTGCACCGCCACAGGCCCCGGTGTCAGCAGGATCGGAGCTGGCTCCTCGGACCCCGCCGTCGCCTCCGGCAGCAGGTCGAGGTGCACGTGTCGCCGCCCAAAGTCGAGGAAGCCGTCCAGCGTCAGCACCATCGGCGTAAACAGCGCATCGCGGCGGCGGACCGGCGGGCCCAGCGCCGTGAACCCGAAGCGCTGGTAAAGGCGCATCTGCGAGTCGATGCCAGAGATCAGCGCGTAACGATAGCCCAGCTGCACCACGTCTCGCGCCAGATCGCGGAGCATCAGCCAGGCCGCCCGCGAATTGCGCTCTCCGGGGCGCACCGCCAGCAGGCGGATCTCAATGGCCGTCGGCCGGTACGCGTCGATGATGCGCGCGTCATCGAGCTTGGCCTCGATCGAGAGTGGACCGCCCGCGCCAGTGGCGTAACAGACCATCCCGACAAGCTCGTTGCCCCGCCACGCCGTGTAGAAGCGGCTGCGCGCCTCGAACTGATCGACCAGTCGCCCGTCTGCCGAGGGTTCGTGCTGCCCGATCTCGCGCGCGAACACTGCCTCGTTTAAGCGGCGAATCGCGTCGAAGTCTGCTGGGCCGCGCGCGCTGCGCACGACGAGCTCTGTTCGCTGAGGGCCAGCTGCGACGGCTGCCATGGACAAACTCTATCCGTCTTCGGCCCTGCGCGGGAGCACGGCAACGCCCCCCGAGGCACCAAAGTCCAGACGTTTTTGCCATCCCGCAGACGGTTTGTTGACATTGACGGCCGCGCGGGTAGTGGGTCAGTTTGACGGTGGAGCTTCGCGGTGTCGGAAATAGAACACGAGGCCGACGCCGATCCAGACGATCGGCGCGAAACCCACATCGAACAGAATGACCGCGAAGCTGAATCCGTGGATAGAGGCGCTGCGCGCCACCAAGACCAGAACCATCACAGCGACTACCACTAGGGCGATCTGACTCCGTTTTTATCGTGCTACCCTCTGAAATATCCCTGAGCGCTCGAGCACGAACGGACATAGGTGGCCACGACCATTCCGCCGCGCCGTGGTGCCACCGATGACTACAACCTGGCTAGGCGCATCTTCACCGGCACGGCTCGCCTGAGCCCAACGAAGGCTGGCCGGTCGCTGGAGAGCACGCTGGCAGCCATAGCTGAGGCGCCCGCGGACGGCTACAACCTCGCCGCCCGCGTCTATGGCGCGCGACAGACCGCGGGCATCACCCCAATCGAGACCGTCGACGCGACCGCGATGCCGCTGCGCGGCGCGCGCGCCCTGGCCCGCGCCGCCGCGATGCCCGCGGCAGTTCTCCCCCTCGTGGCGCCACCGGCTGCGGCACCACCAGCAGCACCCTCTCGAGGAGTGCTCGGCCGTCTCGGCGGCCTGCGCACCTTTGACTCGCTCCGCGTCACGAACTTCCGCTGGTACTTCATCTCCATGCTCGGCGTCTTCGGCGCCATGAACATGCAGATGCTGGTCCGCGGTTACGTCGTGTTTCAGCTCACTGGCTCATACGTCGCGCTCGGCACCATCTCGCTTGCGAACGCGGTCCCGGGCCTTGTGCTCTCGCTGCCGGGCGGTGTCGTCGCAGACCGCATCCCGAAGAAGCTCACGCAGCAGATCGGCAACGCGCTCAACGCGCTGAATACCATCTCGATCGCCCTGCTGATCATGTTCGGCATGCTGCGCTACGAACACCTCATCGCCAACGCGATCATCCAGGGCATAATCCAGGCCCTGATGATGCCGGCGCGGCAGTCCATGATCCCAGACATCGTCCTGCCGAAGCACATCATGAACGCCGTCGCACTCAACAACGTCGGCATGAACATCTCCCGCATGTTCATGCCCGCGCTCGGCGGCTTCATCATCGCGGCCACACACAACGAGGGCGAAGACGTCTCCAGCGGCGCCAGCCTCGTCTTCTGGATCATGGCCGGTCTCTACCTCTTCTCCGTCGTCACGCTCATCCGAGTGCCAAGCAAGCCCATCGACATTCCGCCCGAAGAGCGCATCGCGCTGCCCTCGCGCGGTCGAGTCAGGGGCGGGCACGGTGCGCCCGTCGGCCACGTCAACCGCGCCAACTCCGGCATGGGAGTCGCTGACCTCTGGGACGGGCTCAAGTACATGGTCCGTGACCGCACCATCGGTGTGATCCTGCTGGTCAACTTCTTGATGGTGCTCTGCTCGATGCCGTACATGATGATGATGCCGGGCTTCGTCAAGGACGTCCTCCATGGCGACGCGGGTATGCAGGGCGCCCTGATGAGCGCTACGAGCGTCGGTTCGCTGGCTGCCGCGCTGATCATCGCTTCGCTTCCCAGCCGCCGGCGTGGCGCGATCCTCATCTGGGGCTCGTTCCTCCTCGGCCTTGCGCTCATCGCTTTCTCCGCATCGCACTGGTTCTGGCTCACCATGCCGATCATGGTCTTCATCGGCATCGGCCAGAGTACGCGTATGGCCCTCAGCAACGTGCTGGTCCAGTCGTACGCGGATGACCACTATCGCGGCCGCGTCATGAGCATCTACATGATGGAGATGAGCCTGGTGCAGATCGGAACCTTCTTCGTCGGATTGCTGGCCGCGGCCATCGGCATCCAGTGGGCCCTCGGGTTGATGTCCGCCTTCCTGGTAGCGCTAGCCCTCGGCACATATGCCTTCTCCTCCAGGATGCGCAACCTCGACTAGGCTCGCGGCCACCCTCGAGCACGAAGCAGGGCGGCCTTTCGGCCGCCCTGCTTCGTGCTCGCTCCGCACCTCCAGATGCCAGCAAGATCAGATCGCGCGACCCGTCGTCGAGGTAGCGTTCGCCTCGATGGTGCCGGGGCGTAGCTCTGCTCGCAGCGTCTCCTCGATCCCCGGCAGCGTGAACTCGAAGCCCGCGTCCAGCAATCGCCGAGGCATCACGCGCTGGCTCGCCAGCAGCAGCTCGTCCGCCGACCCACCAAGCACCAGCTTCAGCGCGAACGCCGGCACAGGGAACAGCGCGGGCCGCCTGAGCACCCGTGACAGAGCACTGGTGAGCTCACTGTTACGCATCGGCAACGGAGACACCACGTTCACCGCCCCGGTGACGTCATGCGTCAGCACCCACTCGATCGCGCGTACCAGATCGATATGCGCCACCCAGGACATCCACTGGCGCCCCGATCCGAGGCGTCCGCCGACACCGAGACTGAACGCGAGCTTCAACCGCTGCAGCGCCAGATCCTCCGCGGCCATCAGCACCCCGAAGCGTGTCGAGACCACTCGGATACCGCCGTCAGCCGCCCGGACCGCCTCGAGTTCCCAGTCGGCCACGAGGTCGGCGAGGAAGCCCACGCCTCGTGTGGCGCTCTCGTCCACGATGTCCTCGCCACGATCGCCGTAGAACCCGATCGCCGAGGCGCAGACGAGCACTCGAGGGCCATCCGTGGCCGCACGCATGCGGTCCACCAGCAGTCGCGTGCTATCGATGCGGCTGGCCCGCAACTCGCGCTTCCGTGCCTCGGTCCACCGCCCCTTGCCGATGTTCGCGCCGCTCAGGTGCACGACCGCGTCGAATCCTGACAGCGCCTGCGCATCGAGCTCGCCTCGAGCCGGGTCCCAGCGCGCTTCCCCAGCCGGTCCGCGCGCTCCTCGATGCAGTGGCGTCACCTCGTGGCCGCGCGTGGGCAGGTACTCACGTAGCTTGCGCCCAATGCCGCCGGAGGCGCCCGTGATCAGCACTCGCATCGTTCGCTCTTCACTGCGCAGGTCGCACCTGCAGCCTCGAAGCTACGCCCCGCTACCTGGCACACGCGTCGCAGAAATCCCGAGCCCGTGGCGGATCGCAAACGCCGCCGCCTCGGTGCGGCGGCGTTTGCGATCTTATGGTAAAAGTTCGTGAGGTGCCGCTCCCCGGTGTTCACGCTCACCGCAAGGCGTGCCGCGATCTCCTTTGTTCGCGAGGCCCCTCGCGAACAGCGCCGGAGGCTCGCCGCCCACAAGCGACGTTGCGGGCGCGCCCAGCCCGAGGAATCGTGACACGGCATCGACGCCTGCGTCCACGTCGCCCGAGAACGGCGAGGCGGCCTCGTCCGGCGACAGGACGAGTTCCGCGTCCTCGCTGGTGATGCAGCGCCGGGACACCGCCGCCCAGAACCCGGAGGTGGCCCGGCACTGCATCACCAGCGTCGGCACGCGCACAGCATCGAGGGACGCCGTCACGTCCCAGCCCCGAGCCGCGACGGCGTAACGCAGCAGCCCCTCGGCAGACGCGCACGCCCCGAAGTAGCGCACCGTTACGCGCGCATCGTCGAGGTCCGCCGCCCACGATCGCGCCGCAGTCTCCGCGAGTGCGCCCCGCTGCGCCTCGACCAGGCGAGCGCCGCTCGGGCCGCTCGAGATCGAGGGCGCCAGCTGGTACACGTCGGCCCCGCGTGCGAAGCCGCCCCACAGCACCAGCGAGGACACCTCGGCCCCGCTTGCCGTGTGCAGGATCGCGACGGGCGCCGAGTTGAAGAATCCTATGAGCGCGGGGCGCTGAGCCTGTGAGGCGGCCACGACCGCGTCGAGGTCGCGCTGCATCGCCTCCAAGCTGGTGTCGCCGGCGGCCTCACCCTCGCGGTCCGACATGCCGGTCCCGCGCGCGTCGTACAGCACCACGCACGCCTACCTCGCGAGGCGTTCGTACCAGCGGGGCCACGCCCGGTAACCGCCATGCCTCCTCGACGTAGCTGAACGGCAGCGGCGGCAGGCAGATCACGTCCGGACCCGCGCCCAGCTCCGTGAACGCGATGCTCACTCCGTCGGTAGTGCGGGCGTAGCGAATCGGCGGCGTCATAGAGGCGGATCGTACCGCCACCGAGCCTCGCGCCCGCGTCTCGCTCCCTCGCTGCCCTCGAGGCGCGCCCTGACTTCTCGGACCCTACCATCGAGACATGGCCCGCATTCGCACCATCTTCTTCGGCTCGCCCGAGTACGCCGTCCCCACCCTCGAGCGCCTGACTGCCAGCGCGGATATCGAGGTTGTGCTCGTCGTCACGCAACCCGATCGCCCTCGAGGACGCCGCGGGACACCGGAGCCCACGGCCGTGCACGCGCTCGCCACGAGTCTCGGGCTCCCCGTCCACCAGCCGGAGCGCATCCGCCGCGCCGACACCGCGCACATCGCGTCCTTCGGTGCGGAGGTGGGCGTGGTCGCGGCGTCCGGCCACATCCTGCCCACGCACCTGCTGGAGGCGTTTCCGCGCCACGTGCTCAACGTCCACGCCTCGCTGTTGCCGCGCCATCGAGGTGCCTCCGCCATCGCCTCCGCGATCCTCGCCGGTGATGCCGAGACCGGCGCTACTGTGATGCGCGTCGTACGAGAGGTCGACGCCGGTCCGGTCCTCGGCCAGGCGCGCACGCTCATCGGACCGCTGGACACGATTGCCTCGCTCACGCCTCGGATCGCCGAGCTGGGCGCCGCGCTGCTCCTCGAGCTCCTCCCACGCTGGGTCGAGGGCGCCATTGAGGCCATACCTCAGGACGAGGCCCCGGTGACCCACGCACCCCGCCTCGAAAAAGCCGACGGTGCCGTCGACTGGTCACTCCCCGCCCTCGAGATCTGGCGGCGAATCCGCGCCTTCGATCCGTGGCCGCTCGCCACGACCAGCTATCGAGGCGCCCCCTTCGTCATCCACAAGGCGTGGCCACTCGAGGCAAGTCTCGATGCCCCCCCGGGCACTGTCCTCGCCGGCGACGGCGCACCCCTCGACGCCGCCGTGCTGCCCGGCCGAACGGCGCGCGCGGTGGTCGCCACTGGCGCCGGCGCGCTCGCGCTCCTGAACGTCCAGCGTTCAGGCCGCCGCCCCGTAGACGTCGAGGCGTACCTCAACGGGGATCCGGCGTTTCTTGGTGCGCGGCTCGGCGGCTAGCGCCCGCGGAGGCCGTGCGGGTTTCTCGAGGTGCGTCCGCGGTCAGGCCACAGGCGCCTGCGTGATCCGGACGGTGTTGCCGACGGGTCGCGGAACGCACAGTCACGCGGGCCCCAGGGCTGGTCGATGGGCTCCTGGAGGACCTCGGCGCCGGATGCGCGCATAGTCTCGAAGGTCGCATCAACGTCGTCGGAGCGGAACACCATCATCGGCATGACGCCCTTGGTGAGGAGCTCCTGCAGGGCCGTCACCGTCGGCCTGCGATCAGACCGCATGAGGCACGGACAGCACGATGTCGAGTCCGGGTTGCGCGTCGCTGCCGAGCGTCACCCAGCGGAATCCGCCCGACGCCACGTCGTTGCGCACCTGAAGACAGAGCGCGTCGGCGTAGAAGGCGATCGACTCGTCGACGTCATTCACGGTGATGTTGCAGTACTGGAGTGTGATTGTCATCGAAGACCCCCCGGAACTCGCCCCGCTTGACATCGTGACCTTAGGTAGCGGCCTTCCGAGCCGCTTCTCCGATCCTGCTAAATGCGTTCCGGACCAGGCGCGTGAGCGTCTGTGCGACACAGGTGGGCATGGCCTTGACCGCATCGTGCTTGCGACTCCGGTACGCGCTCGGAGTCTCCCCGACGATTTCGGCGAACTGCGAGCTGAACGAGCCAAGCGAGGAGCAGCCCACCGCCATGCACGCGTCCGTGACGCTCATACCTGCGCGCAGCAACGCCATCGCACGCTCGATCCTTCGGGTCATCAGATAGCTGTACGGCGTCTCCGCCGTACGCCGCGCGGAACCGGCGCGAGAAATGTGCGGACGACATGAGCGCCCTGCGGGCCATGGTCGTGACGTCGAGTAGTTTCGCGTACTCGCGATCGATCAGATCCCGGGCACGACGCAGGTAAGCGAGGCTCTCAAGCTCCTGCGGGGTCATAATCCCAACCGCAGCATCCGGCGCGTCGGACGTCTGATGCCCTTGCGACTCCACGTCAGCCGACGATCCCGGCTTCAGCAGCCGTGCGCCCGGCGACAAGGCCTCCTCGTGGGCCGCGGCGACGTCCTACTGGCTGGAACGCACAACTTATCCAAATAGCCCTGAACTATCCGCACGATCATCTCTAAGCTGGCTCTGTGACCTCAATACCATCAGGTTCGCCCGTCGCCCCCCTCGCCCTCCAGCGCGAGCGCCTGCTCGATCGCTCGCTAACCGCCCTCGAGGCCGTATTCGAGGCCTGGGGCGAGCCCGCGTACCGCGCCCGCCAGGTCGCGCGCGCCGTCTTCGTTCATGGCGCCACCGACTTCGCGTCGATCACTGATCTGCCCCTAGTCCTCCGCGACCGGCTCGCCGCTCGTTTCACTATCGAGGCGCCGCCCGTACTCACGACCGTTGAGGCGGACGACGGCGCCACCACCAAGGTGCTGCTCGACCTGGGGAACGGCGCCGCCGTCGAGGCGGTCCGCATGGCCTATGACCCCGAGGAAATCGCTGAGCAACACCCGGAGGCGGCGCTCGGCCGCCCGCGCTCCACGATCTGCGTCTCCACGCAGGTGGGGTGCGCGATGGCCTGCGTCTTCTGCGCCACCGGCCAGCAGGGCTTCACCCGCAACCTCACCACCGCCGAGATCGTGGCGCAGGTCCTGCACTTCGCTCGCACCGAGCGCGTCACTAACATCGTCTTCATGGGCATGGGCGAACCCCTCGCCAATTACACCCATACCATCGAGGCGGTGCGCTGGCTCGTCGGCGAGCACGGCCTGAATCTGCGCCAGCGCGGCGTCACCATATCCACGGTCGGACTGCGCTCCGGCATCCGCCGCCTCGCCGCCGAGGGGCTGCAGGTCAACCTGACGATCTCGCTCCACGCCCCCGACGACGACCTCCGCCATCGCCTTATCCCCACCTCTGGCGGCACCACCATCGATGATCTTATCGAGGCCGCTCGCAAGTACATCGCCGCTACCGGCCGTCGCGTCACCTTCGCCTACGCGCTCCTGGAGGGCGTCAACGACAGCCCGGAACAGGCCGCCCTCCTCGCCACTCGCGTGCGCGGGCTCCAGTCCCACGTCAACCTCATCCCCTACAACCCCACGGCGGGCGAGGGCCTGCGCCGCCCCTCACTGGGCCGCGTCCGCGCCTTCCAGCGCACGCTGCAGGAGCGCGGCGTCAACGCCACCATCCGCATCGAGCGCGGCGCCGAGATCGCGGCCGCCTGCGGTCAGCTCCGCACGGATGTGGCCGCGCGAGCTTTCTCGATCTAGCTCACGCGCTGCCAGTCCCTAGGGATTCTCCCTCAGGCACCAAGTCGAGGCCTCGGCTAGAATCGAGGGGTTCCCGAGGCACCTCTGCCCTGAACGCGAGAGATGGCTGCATGGCCCCCGATAGCCCCCTCGTCGGCCTGATCATGGGCAGCACGTCCGACTGGGAGACGATGCGCCACGCCGCCGAGGTGCTTACCCAGTTCGAGGTGCCGCACGAGCGCCGCGTGGTCTCCGCCCACCGCACGCCCGACCTCATGAAGGAATACGCCAACGGCGCCGAGGCCCGTGGCCTCGAGGTGGTCATCGCGGGCGCGGGTGGCGCGGCGCACCTGCCCGGCATGGTCGCCTCGATGACCGTGCTCCCGGTCCTCGGCGTGCCGGTCCAGAGCCGCACGTTGAACGGACTCGATTCGCTGCTCTCGATCGTCCAGATGCCGGGCGGCATCCCCGTCGGCACGCTCGCCATCGGCGAGGCGGGCGCGCGCAACGCCGCGCTCCTCGCCATCCGCATCATCGCAAACTCGCGCCCCCAGCTCCGCGCGCGCCTGCATGAGTATCACGAATCGTTGACGCGCTCGGTCCTCGACCAGTCGCTCCCCGAGGCCTAGACGCCCGTGGCCTCCTCGACCGCCCCCATCCAGCCCGGCGCCGTCCTCGGCATGCTCGGCAGCGGCCAGCTCGGGCGGATGTTCGCCATCGCCGCCCACCGCCTCGGGTACCGCGTGCACGTCTTCTCCCCGGATCGCGACTCGCCCACCGGCCAGGTCGCCGACCTCGAGATCACCGCGGCGTACGAGGACCTCGAGGCGGTCGCGCGCTTCGCCCGCAGCGTCGAGGTCGTCACCTTCGAGTTCGAGAACGTGCCCACCGCCACCGCCATCGAGGCCAGCAAGCACGCCCCGGTGCGCCCAGGCGTCGACGTGCTCAACGTCACCCAGCACCGCGTCCGCGAGAAGTCCTTCCTCCGGGACGCCGGCATCCCCGTGACCCCGTTCTGGCCAGTCTTGTCGCTCGAGGAGTTGCGCACCGCCCTCGCTGAATCGGGCTTCCCCGCCGTCCTCAAGACGGCGCACGGCGGCTACGACGGCAAGGGCCAGGTCCTCCTCGCCTCAACGGCCGAGGCGGAGGCGGTGTGGCCCGACTTCGAGGGCGTCGAGTCCATCCTCGAGGCGTTCGTCGACTTTGCCTGCGAGGTCTCCGTGGTCGGTGCGCGCGGCCTCGATGGCGACGTCGTCGCCTACGGCCCGCTCCAGAACAGCCACGCGCATCACATCCTCGACGTCACATTCGCTCCGGCCGGTGTCGAGGCGCACCTCGCGCAAGAGGCCGTCGCCATCGCGCGCGAGGTGCTCAGCCACCTCGAGGTAGTGGGCGTCCTGTGCGTGGAGATGTTCGTCACCCGCGACGGCCGCCTTCTCGTGAACGAGCTGGCGCCTCGCCCCCACAACAGCGGTCACCTCACGATCGACGCCTGCGTCACCTGCCAGTTCGAGCAGCAGGTGCGCGCCATCTGCGGACTACCCCTGGGCGCGCCCGACTTCCTCAGGCCAGCGGCGATGGCGAACCTCCTCGGCGAGCTGTGGGCCGGCGGCGAACCGCACTGGGACCGCGCCCTCGACCTCCGCGACGTGAAGCTCCATCTCTACGGCAAGGCAGAAGCCCGCCCCGGCCGCAAGATGGGTCACATCACCGCCCTGGGCGCCACCCCCGACGAGGCGGTGGCGCGCGTCCTCGCCGCCCGCGCCGCCCTTCCCCGCTAACCCGAGGTGGTGTCAGTCGTGGACTGCCGCGACGATTGACAGGCTCACCGTGCGCGGGAACAAGGGCGAAGCACTCCGGGTAGGGGCGCAAGGCTTTGCGCCCCTACCCGCCGTCCCCCGTTCGCCCTGAGCTTAAGGGGCCCGTGGTCACGGATGGTCCGCCCACCCGCCTCCGCAGCGATCGCTCAGACCACCCTGAACGGCGGGGGTGATTCGACAGGCTCACCATGCACAGGAACGAGAGTGGAGCCGGGATGGGTTAGAGGTCATACCTCGATGCCGTGGCGACGCCCTCGGCCGCCCGCCGCAGGTCGCGCTCGAAGTACAGGCGCATCACCTGGCTCGCCAAGCGTTCGCTGTCGTGACGGTAACGGCGGTTCGTATCAACGAGGTCTGCAAGCACCAGCCTCGCCGAACCATAGTCGGCGTCCCCGGGCGCTACCACCGGCTCCGAGTTCCACTCCGCCGGCAGCGCCTCGGCCGGGAGGTTGCTGTTCGCGAGCACCACGTCGGCAAAGTCACGTCCACCGAGGTGTGCGCGCACCGTCTGGTACAGGTCCGACGCGCTCATTTTGTCCGTCTCGCCGTGTTCTGTCGCCACGTTCGCGATGAAGACCTTATGTCCCTTCGAGGCGAGCAGCGCCTCGCTCAGCCCGCGTACGAGCAGGTTTGGCAATACCGAGGTGTACAGGCTACCCGGCCCGATGATCACCAGGTCGGCCTCGCGTAGCGCAGTCACGGCTTCTGCGTTCACCGGCACGTTCCCGGGATCGATCGAAACCTCGGCGATGCGCTTACCCGAGTGCCCGAGCTTCGACTCACCTCGTACCACCGAACCGTCATCGAGTCGGGCCGCGAGCACTACGTCGCTCAGCGTCGACGGCACGATCCGACCTCGTACGCGGAGCACCCGCGAGGTCTCGCGAATGGCCTCTTCCATACTGCCGGTCACCTTGGACATCGCCACGATGAACAGGTTGCCGAAGGAGTGCCCCTCGAGCTGGTCGCCAGCGCCCTCGTCAAAGCGGTACTGGAACAGCTCCGTGACCAGCGGTTCAGAGTCCGCCAGCGCCGCGATGCAATTCCGAATGTCGCCCGGTGGAATCACGCCCATGTCGCGACGGAGCGTGCCGCTGGAACCTCCGTCGTCGGCCACGGTGACGATCGCGGTGAGGTTGGCGCTGTACTGCTTCAGCCCGCGCAGGAGATTGGAGAGCCCGGTCCCGCCGCCAATCGCGACAATGCGAGGCCCGCGCTGGGCCGTGCGCGCCCGGTAGATGAGGTCCATCACCTGGCCCTGCTGGCTGTCGGGCAGTACTGCGCTCACCATCGAGCGGTTCAGACGCCATACCGCCAGCACACTCAACACCGAGGCTACCGAGATGAAGAGGAAGCCTCGCGCCCATCGGGGCAGGAACTGCAGTGTTGCCGCTCCCACCCACTCCGGGAACGTGTAACTCACGTAGACCTCGCGGAGCAGGTACGCGAATCCGAGGCCCATGAACACGACACCGATGAGCAGCAGCGCCAGCCAGCGCTTGATGTGCAGGCCTACGTACAGCCACTTCGCGACCTGCGACCGGCTCATTACCCCCCCCCAGCGAGGCGTGGCTCCGGGCCCGCCTCTCCACCTGCCTGCTCAGCGTAACTCGCCGCGAGTAAACAATCCGAAAGAACGCACTCGAGGCCGGACCACGGCACCGCCGATCATTCTCCTTCGGCGCGCAGCGGCGCGCATTGTGACGTGACCGCTACGACCTCAGCCGGCGCTCGAGGGCTTCGGCGGCCCCGTTGGGGTCGGCGCGACCCCGCATCGCTCGCATCACCTGGCCCACTAGGAACTTGATCGCGGTCTCTTTGCCTCCTCGATAATCTGCCACAGCCTGCTGGTTCGACTCGATCACCTCTGCGGCCACGCGGTCGATCTCACCATCATCGCGTACCTGCCGCATCCCGCCAGCGTCGACGATCGACGCCGGGGATTGCCCGCTGTCGAAGGCGTTCTGCAGCACCTCCTTCGCTGTGGCCGCCGTAATCGCGCCCTCGGCCTGCAGCGCCACCAACTCCGCCAGATACGCGGGTGTCAGCTTCGAGTCATCAAGTTCCGCATCGGCACCCAGAGCGTTCAGCAGCCTCGTGACGTCGCCGATGAACCAGTGGGCGACCGCCCGCGCGTTCGCTGCGCCCGCTAGCTCCACCGTCTCTTCGAACGAGTTGGCCCGTGCCCGCGTCTCGACGAGTTGCGCGGCCTCGTCCGAGGTCACGCCGTACTCCTCGATAAAGCGCCGGCGTTTCGCCGCGGGAAGCTCGGGCAGGCTCGCCCGCAGTGCCGCGACGGCCTCGCGCGACACCTCCAAGGGCGGCAGGTCGGGCTCAGGGAAGTAGCGGTAGTCGTGCGCCTCTTCCTTCGAGCGCTGCGACACGGTCGTGCCTGTGGCGTCGATGTAGCCACGCGTCTCCTGCGCGATGCGTCCGCCCTCACGGAGTACGCGCGTCTGTCGCTCGATCTCGGTCTCCAGAGCGCGCCCGACCGCCCGGAACGAGTTCATGTTCTTCACCTCGACCTTACGACCGAGTTCCGCTTGACCTACCGGCCGCATCGAGATGTTGGCATCGCAGCGGAACGAGCCCTTCTCCATGTCCGCGTCCGATACGCCGATGTAGCGGAAGACCTGCCGCAGGGTGCGCAGGAACGCCATCGCCTCGGCCGCCGAGTGCATGTCCGGCCTTGAGACCAGCTCCATGAGGGGCGTTCCGGAGCGGTTCACGTCGATCAGGCTGTAACTCTCCCCGGCGCCGCCGCCGCGATGCAGCAGCCGCGCCGTGTCCTCCTCCAGGTGGATGCGCTCCAGCTGCACTTTCCTCGTCACCCCGTCGACCTCGATCTCCAGTTCGCCGCCCAGGCACAACGGCTCGTCGTACTGCGAGATCTGGTACCCCTTCACCAGGTCCGGGTAGTGGTAGTTCTTGCGGTCGAACTTGGCGTGCGGCGGGATCTCGCAACCCAGCGCCAGACCCGCAAGGATCGTGAACACCACCGCCTGGTGGTTGATCACCGGCAGCATCCCCGGCATACCGAGGCAGACCGAGCAGACGTGGGTGTTCGGCTCGGCATCGAAGTAGTCGCGCTCGCAGCCGCAGAACATCTTCGATTGCGTCTTCAGCTGGCAGTGCACCTCGAGGCCGATCACCGCCTCGTACTCTGTTCGGGTAGCCTCTGCAGTAGCCATGACGTCCTCGCGCTCACGTCCCGGGGTCACCCTCGATTGTACCTGTGCCACGCTGCGGGCCGAGATTCGCCCGGGCAAGGAGTCCGCGTGACCCTCGGTGTCGTGATAGGCGGGGCCTCCTCAGGCGTCGGCACGACCACCAGCACCGCCGGGATCGCTGCCGCCCTCCGCCTCCGCGGGCTCACCGTCCAGCCCTTCAAGGCGGGACTGGACTACATCGACCCCACCTACCTCGAGGCATTCGCGGGACGCGCGTGCCGCAACCTGGATACGTGGATGCCACCCTCGTCCCCCGTCCGCGAGCTCTTCTCGCGCGCCGCTGCCGGTGCGGACATCGCCCTCATCGAGGCGTCATGGGCCTCCACGACGGTCGTACGGGTACCTACGGCGCTGGCTCCACGGCCTCGCTCGCGCGACTGCTGCGCCTCCCCGTGGTGCTCGTCGTTGACGCCAGCGCGATGGCTCGTTCTGCCGCCGCCGTCGTCCTCGGTTACCAGCAGCTCGACCCGAGCGTGCGCTTCGCAGGCGTGGTGCTCAACCGCGTCGCGGGCGCACGACACGCCGAGATGTGCAGCGAGGCCATCGAGGAGCTCACCGGCCTGCCCGTCCTCGGCTGGCTGCCTCGGGACGCCGCGATCGGCCTGCCGGAGCGGCACCTCGGACTCATCCCTGCCGTTGAGCGTGCGCCACGCGCGGAGCTCAAGGCCCGCCTCGTCGCCCTCATCGAGGCGCACATCGACCTCGATGGGCTGCTCGCGCGTCTCGAGGCGTGTGACACCACGGCGCCGCGGCGCCTGTTCCCGGAGCGGCCCGTCGCCCTTCGAGTCCGCGTTGCGGTCGCACGCGACACCGCCTTCCACTTCTACTACGAAGACTCGCTCGATCTCCTTCGCGCCTGGGGCGCCGAGTTGGTGCCGTTCAGCCCCGTCGAGGATCCCTCGCTTCCCGCGGGCGTCGACGCCGTACTCATCGGTGGCGGCTTCCCGGAGCTGGCGGCGAATCTCCCGATGCTCGCTTCGCTCCGCTCCGTCGCCGCCGCAGGTATGCCTGTCTACGGCGAGTGTGGCGGCCTGATGTACCTCGGCGGGCACCTCACGATGTTCGATGGCTCGCGCCACCGCATGCTCGGGCTCGTCCCCGTCGACTCCGTCACGACCACCGACCGCATGTCGCTGGGCTACCGACAGGTGACGTCCCGGGCCACACCGTTCCTCGCTGCCGGCGAGAGCGTGCGTGGCCACGAGTTCCACTGGTCCACGCTCGAATCCCCGATCGAGCCGGCCACCGCGGCCTACACCGTTGGCGGTGACGACCCGCGGCCCGAGGGGCTCCGGGCGGGCTCCGTCACCGCCACCTACGTACACCTGCACCTCGGCGCCCGCGCAGACCTCGCGCCGCACTTCGTCGACTTCGTGGCGACAACGGCGCGACCGCGATGAATCCTCGCGATCCCATCGGTCCCCATCGCGTCACCGACCGTGTGGTCCGCATCCTCTCCACGAAGTTCGACGGCTCGCTGCACAACGACTTCGTCGGACGCCTCATCGAGGAACCGACGGGCCGCGGGGTCGGCGCGCCGCTCCGGGTGTTCGTCCCCGAAGGGACCTCGATCCAGTCCTATCGAGGTGACCTCACCGTGCGGATGTCGTTCACGGCACTCTTCTGGCCAGACACAGATCGCTGGTGGAACGTCTACCACAATCACTGGATCGTCCGGCCCCCGGGCGGACGATCATCGACCGCCGTCTACGCCAACGTCTCCACGCCCGCGACTTTCGATGGCGAGACGCTCCGCTGGGTAGATCTCGACCTCGACGTGGTCATCCGCGATGACGCCGTCGCACTTCTCGACGAGGACGAGTTCGAGGAGCATCGCGCACGCATGGCCTACCCCGAAGCCCTGGCCGCGCGCGCCCGCGAGGCGGCGTCCCTGCTCCTCGATCTCGCGGCTCGTCGCGCCCCACCCTTCGACCGCGACTCGCACGTCTGGCCGCGATCGGGCTAGCTGCCGGCAGCGTCGCGGTCGCACACCAAGAAGGGGCGCTCGCGCGCCCCTTCTTGATCTGTGGTGCAGTCGCGACTAGGCGCTCGCGGGTTCCAGGTACTTCTTCGGGTTGCCAATGAACTTGTTGCGGCAGCTGATGTCGTTGAACGTGTACCAGGCACCGTCCTGCATCCACTTGAACCCACCCTTGGGGTCCGTCACGGGGTCAAAGACGGTTCCACAGACCAGGCAAGTCACATCGGGCACGTTGTTTCCTCCTCGGAATTCAGACTCTAGCCCTGCGCGGGTGGACTCTAGCACAACCACAAACCCACTTGGCCACCACCGGCGCCTACCGCAGCGTAGACTTTTCCCATGCCCGCTCGAGGCCGCGGTCCGCTCCCGCCCGGCATGCAGGGCGGAATGTTCGAGGCCGCTCGCCCCGCCGACGACCCGCCGCCTGCCGACGCCCCACTCGCCGCTCGGATGCGCCCCCGTGACCTCGATGAGTTCGTAGGGCAGGACACCGTCGCCGGCCCCGGCGCACCGCTGCGCCAGATGATCGAGCGCGACGAGGTGCCGTCGATCATCCTCTGGGGCCCACCCGGCTCCGGAAAGACGACCATCGCCTCGATCATCGCCCAGCACACCGCCCGGCATTTCGAACGCATCTCCGCTGTCTCTGCCGGGGTCGCCGACCTCCGCAAGGCCGCCATCGATGCCCGCGAGCGCCACCGACTTTCCGGGCGCCGCACGATCCTCTTCATCGATGAGCTGCACCGCTTCAGCCGCGCCCAGCAGGACGTCATCCTCCCCAATGTCGAGGACGGCACGGTCAGCCTGATTGGGGCGACTACGGAGAACCCCTCCTTCTACGTGGTGGCGCCTCTCCTTTCGAGGGCTCGCGTCTTCCGCCTCGACCTGCTCACCGCGGAGGCACTCGCTGAGATCGTCCGCCGCACCATCAACGACCCCGTGCGCGGCCTCAATGGCGCCGTCCGCATCGAGGACGACGCGCTCGCCGTCCTGGTCGAGATCGCCGCAGGCGATGCCCGCAGTGCCCTCAACGTCCTCGAAGTCGCCGCGGGCCTCGTACCCGCGACGACCGAAGGTCCCCGTTCCATCGAGCGCGCGCACATCGAGGCGGCCGCCCAGCAGCGCACCCTGCTCTATGACCGCCAGGGCGACGCCCACTACGACACCGTCTCTGCCTTCATCAAGTCGATGCGCGGCTCCGACGTCGATGCCTCGCTCTACTGGCTCGCCCGGATGCTCGAGGCCGGCGAGGACCCGCTGTTCGTCGTGCGCCGCATGGTCATCCTCGCCTCGGAGGACGTGGGGCTGGCGGACCCGCAGGCGCTGCCGATAGCCGTCGCCTGCCAGCAAGCCGTGCACTTCCTCGGCATGCCGGAGGCGGCCCTGCCGCTGGCGGAGACCGTGGTCTACCTCGCGCGCGCGCCGAAGTCGAACTCCGCCTACGCCGCCTACAACCGCGCGAAGGCCGACGTGGAGCGCACGCGCAACGAGCCCGTACCGATGCACCTCCGCAACGCCGTCACCGGCCTGATGCGCGGCATGGGCTACGGCGCGGGCTACCAGTATGCCCACGACTTCGAGGGCCACGTCCCACCCGACCAGACGCACCGCCCACCCTCCGCGGAGGGCAACACCTACTACACGCCCGGCTCGCTCGGCGACGAGGCCCGCCACCGCTGACCACCCTGCGGCCCGACGCGGGCCAACGAAAGGGCCGCCGCGCGGCGGCCCTTCCTCGAACTCCCGCGACCCGTCGACTAGTTGACGGTCAGCGCCGTCCGCATACCCAGGTCGTAGTGCCCGACGACGTTGCAGATCAGCGCGTACTTGCCGGCCGCCAGGCTGACCTCGAGCTTCTCGCTCCCGCCACCATCGAGCTGCTTCGTCCTGCCCAGCGGCGGGTACTTCGCCTCGTCGACCATACCGCTGGCGTTCTTGGTCAGCGAGGCGGGGTTGTCCGCCTTCAGTATGACCAGCTCGTGGGGCGTCGTGCCCGTGTTCTTAACGGTGATCTCGACCTTGCCCGCCTTCGTCGTCGCGCGTGCCGCCGTCACCTTGAAGTCCGCAAGCTCGACGGACAGCCTCTCACCCACACCACCACTCGAGGCGGCCGTCGTCGACTTCGTCTCCGCAGGCTTGGTCGACCCTGACTCCTTGGCGGCACCACCGCCGCCGCACGCCAGTGCCAGCGCGCTCACACCCACCGCAGCCAGCAGCGCTACCGCGCGCACCGAGAACCACACCTGCATCCCGTACCTCCTCAGCACCCTCTGGTTTGCTCGCCCTCGATGCTACCCACCTTCCGGTGTACGACCAACGATGGTCCCCACCTGCGCCCCCGCAGCGATTCCGATGCCGCCCGCTCCTATCGAGGGCCAATCGAGAAGCAGCCGAGGAGCAGACGATGACGCTCGCCACCCGCACGCCTCCTACCCCCGAGGAGTTCACCGACTACAAGCGCCGATTCAGCAACTGGAGCCGCTGGGGCGCCGAGGACGAGTTCGGCACGCTCAACTTCATGCCGCCAGCCGTGCGCCGCTCCGCCGCTGCCATGGTCACCGAGGGGCGCTCGGTCTCCTGCGCCAATCCCCTCGCGGTCACGCCCGCGCCCCGGAACCAGAACCCCGCGCAGCACTGCATGCGTTTCGGTCCGACCGGCAGCAGCGACTACATCGGTGTCTCGTACCACGACTTCGTCAACACCCACATCGATGCCCTGTGCCACATATGGACCGAGCCATGGGGCCAGATGTACAACGGCCGCCTCTCCTCGGACTTCAGCACCACGGGATCGAGGTCCAACTCCGTCGACCGCTGGCGCGACGGCATCGTCACTCGCGGCGTGCTCTACGACGTGCCTCGATTCCGCGGTACGCCACACGTCGCGGTGGATCGCCACGTGCACGGCGGGGACCTGGCCGACATCGCGAAGGCCCAGGGCGTCGAGCCCCGCCCGGGTGACGCCGTCCTCGTACGCTCCGGCACCGCCCCGTTCTTCGAGGCCAATCCACGTTCCCGCACACCATGCCGCCGAGCACACCCGGCGTACATGTCTCTGCCCTCGAGTTCCTCTACGACACCTCGGCGGCGCCCCTCGGCTGGGATTTGCAGGAGGCGGGCGGCCAGTCCGAATACGCCGCGCGCATCGGCATCCACGAGGCGGCCATCCCCTACATGGGCCTGCCACTCCTCGACAACACGAACTTCGAGCGGCTCGCCGAAACCTGTGTCGAGCTCGGTCGCTGGGAGTTCCAGATCACCATCGCACCGCTGGTCGTCCTCGGTGGCACGGGCTCGCCGGTCAACCCGATCGCGCCGTTCTGAGCGTCAGATCACGCCGGGTATCAGGCGCGACCGGACGCGTGCGCAGTAGTCCGAGTAGCCGCGCAGTTCGCTGAGGAGTACTCGCTCCTCCTCGACCATGCGCCAGCCGATGACGGCGGCCATCGGGACGAGCGCGCTGAGCCCCCACCACGAAGGCCGCAGCCCCTTCGGCAGCCCGAACATCGAGGCGCAGCTCGCACGCCTGCGCCCCTACTTCTGCCCCGAGGCAATCATCGAGTTCCGCGTGTGCGGACTCGGCAAGGGCAGGAAGGGCGAGGCGGCTGTCCAGGCCATCGCCGATGCCGCGGGCGTACCAGTCACCGCGCCCACCGCCTCGATCTCCAGCCTTGCCGCAATCGGCGGCCTCGCGGCCGACTGGCGCACCGCCTACCACGCCGACTGGAACAAGAAGCAGGTGGTGCCGTTCTGGCGTGGCGATCCGGAACGTCGGCCAACGATCGGCTCGACGCAGGACATCGCCCCGGTGACAGGTCGTACGGTCACCGGCCAGTTCGTCCCGCTGCCCGGCGTCAACCCACCCACGCTCACCCCACCCGCGACATTGCCGGCCCCTCCTCGATCTGGGCTCGGCAGCAAGGTTGCAGCTGGCGCGGCCGCGGGCGCGTTCCTCGTCGCCATCGGTGCCGGCGTCGCCCTCAACCGCGCCGGTGACCTACCTCCAACGGTGGCGTCCCCGACCTCGACAGCGGCTGCGTCCGCTGCTCTCCAGCAGGGCGCACCACATGCCGCCGCGCCCGTTGTCGAGGTCCGCGTCTCACCCATCGAGGCCGTGTTCAACAAAGCCGCGTTCACCACGGAATACTCAGCCCTGGTGTCGACCGAGCCTGCGGGCGCCGCCCCGGCTCTCTCTTTCGCATGGTCGGGCGCCGACTGTGGCACCTTCGGCCCTATCGCGAATCCAAGGACGTTCCGCTGGACACATCCGCACCCACCCTGCGACCCCACCACCGATCACGCGAACCGCACTATCACGCTGCTGGCCTCGTGGGCTGACCGCCAGTTGCGCTGCGCTTACCAGGGGCAGCCTCCGGCGTCGGCCCCCCCGTGCGTCGACGTCCGCACCGGCGTGCCTGTGACTCCGGTCGGCGGCGGGCGTTAGTCCGAGGGACCTTCACGCCCCTGGATACCTGTCGAACGTCCTACCCATACCCCCCCGGTATGGGTATACTGAGCGACGTCATCCATCGCGGCTCCCGGAGGTTCCGTGCAGCTCACCCTCTCCTCGCCCACCATCACCTGCGAACACTGCATCGCCACGATCGAGCACACCGTGAACGCTGTCGATGGGGGGCGGTTCATCCACGGCAACGACGCCCTCCGGACCTTCGCCATCGAGGTGGATTCCGGCGCGGTCCTCGATGCGGTCAGCGCCGCCCTTGAGGCGGCGGGCTACCCCCTCGGAGCGGCTGGTGAGGCGAACGCTGCGCCGCCCGCCTCCGAGCATGCCCACGATGACGCATCCTGGACACCCTCCTACCGCGTCACCCGCACCGAGGCGGGCGCGGACGTGAACTACGCCTGCCCCTGCTCCTGCGACGCGGGGTTCGCCCTCGATCGCGCCAGGGCGGCCCAGGATCCCGAGTCCTGCTGCTGCGGCCGACAGATCCTCGTGGGGCGTGACGCCGAGGACCGCCTGCGTGCGACGCTGGAGTCCCCCGCCGGCTATCGCTTCGACGTGCAGACCGTCGAGATGCCCTGGGGCCAGCCACTGCCGGTCGCTCTGGCCGTCCCCTTGGAGGGGGCGACGCACGGAGCCAGCGCCTAGCCCGCCACGTTCGAGGGGAGTTCGCCCGTGGACGACCACACTCGCGCCGATGTCCTCAAGCGCCTCGCCTACATCGAGGGCCACCTCGCCGGCGTGCGCCGGATGATCGAGCAGGACACCTACTGCGTCGACGTCCTCAAGCAGATGTACGCCGTACGCCGTGCCATCGAAAAGACGGAGACCACGATGCTCAACGGCCACGTCCACCACTGCGTCATCGACGGCATCAATCGAGGTGACGAGAGCGTCCTCGATGAGCTCGTCGAGCTCTATTCAATGGCAAACCGCTAGCTCGCACGCGCCACGCTCTGAGGAGCGAACGACCATGACCACCTCGACCCAGGCCACTTCCGCCAGTTCCAGCGTTGACGCACAGTCGGTTCGCCTCGGCATCAAGGGCATGACCTGCGCCTCGTGCGTGCGGCGTGTCGAACGAGCGCTCTCCTCGGTGCCCGGCGTCGAGGGGGCCTCTGTCAACCTTGCCACCGAGGAGGCGAGCGTCGCCTCGCACGTCGCGCTGCCCTTCGAGGCGTTGCGCGCCGCGGTCGAGAAAGCGGGTTATGAGGTGCGCCTCCCCGGCGACGACGACCTCGAGGCCGCCGATGCCTTCGAGGCGGAACGCCGCGCCGAGTACGCCGCGCTCAAGACGCGCATGGTCTTCGCCCTCGGCATCGCGGGCCTGATCATGCTCACGATGGCGCTGCATGCCAACATCAACTGGCTGCACCACAACGTCCCGCTCAGCTGGCTGAACCTGGCGCTGTTCGTGCTCGCCACGCCGGTGCAGTTCTGGGCGGGCTGGCGCTTCTACCAGGGTGCATGGCGGATCGGCCGGCACGGCGCCAGCGACATGAACACGCTGATCGCCCTGGGCACCACGGCCGCCTTCGGGTACTCGGTCGTCGCGACATTCGCTCCCGGCGTCTTCGCCACCGTCGAGGGCATCGATGGTGCCGTCTACTACGACACCTCCGCCGCCATCATCGGCTTCGTCCTCCTCGGCCGCCTCCTCGAGGCGCGCGCCAAGGGCCAGACGGCCCAGTCGGTGCGCGCGCTCATCGCTCTCCGACCGAGGCTCGCCTGCGTCATCGAGGACGGACAGGAATACGAGATCCCTGTCTCGGCAGTGCAGCCCGGGGACCTCGTCGTCGTGCGACCAGCCGAGCAGATCGCCGTGGACGGCGAGGTCGTCGAAGGTGAATCCGCTGTCGACGAGTCGATGCTTACCGGCGAGTCCGTGCCCGTCGCTAAGGGACGAGGCGACTCGGTATTCGGTGCGACCCTCAACGGAACCGGGATGCTGCGCGTGCGCGCTACCGCGGTCGGTGCGGACTCTGCCCTCGCGCGCATCATTCGCCTCGTCGAAGACGCCCATGGCTCGAAGGCGCCGATCCAGCGCCTAGCCGATCGCATCGCCGCGATCTTCGTACCGGCGGTGATCGGCGTGTCCGCCCTCACGTTCCTCGGCTGGTGGTTGCTCGGACCGGACCCGGCGCTGACCTTCGCGCTCCTCAACACGGTTGCAGTGCTGATCATCGCCTGCCCCTGCGCCCTGGGGCTCGCGACACCTACGGCGATCATGGTGGGCACCGGCCGCGCCGCACAGGCGGGCGTGCTCATCCGTGACGCCTCCGCCCTCGAGCAGGCGCGACACATCGACACGGTCGTCCTCGACAAGACCGGCACGATCACGGAAGGCCGTCCCGAGGTCACCGGCGTCCGCCTCGCCCCGGCCGCCACCATCGACGAGGCGACGCTGGTTCGCCTGACAGCCTCGGTCGAGCGCGGCTCCGAACACCCCTATGCCGCTGCCATCGTCCGCGAAGCCGAACGGCGTTCTCTCGACCTCAGCTGGCCCGACACCTTCGAGGCGGTTGTGGGGCAGGGCGTTGCCGCGACGATCGAAAGCCGCGCCGTCCTCGCCGGAAACGCCGCCCTACTCGAGGCGCGCGGCGTCGACACGTCACCACTCGCGGCTGCGATAGCCGAGGCGGAAGCTCGAGGTGAGACGCCGCTGCTCGTGGCCGTTGACGGCGGCGCCGCCGGCGTCCTCGTGGCCACCGACCGCATCCGCGAGTCCGCGCCCGCCGCGGTCCGTCACCTGCGTTCGCTCGGCGTGACCGTCGTCATGCTCACCGGCGACCGTCGAGGCACCGCCGAGGCGATCGCACGCCAGGCCGGCATCGATCGCTTCGAGGCCGAAGTCCAGCCCGAGGACAAGGCGCGCATCATCCGCGAGTTGCAGGCCGAAGGCCACGTGGTCGCGATGGTGGGCGACGGCATCAACGACGCCCCCGCCCTCGCCACCGCCGATGTCGGCATCGCCATCGGCACCGGGACGGACGTCGCGATGGAGGCCGCACCCGTGACGTTGATGCGCCCCGATCTCCGCGCCGTCGCCACCGCTATCGCCGCCTCCAGGGCAACGATGCGGATCATGCACCAGAACCTCGCCTGGGCGTTCGGCTACAATATTGCGCTCATCCCGGTCGCCGCCGGCCTCGGTTACGTGCTCTTCGCGGTCGTCCTCGGCGGCGGCGAGGTACCCCGTGTGCTTGCGCCGATCTTCGGCGAGCGTGGCTTCCTCAACCCGGTCGTTGCGGCAGCGTCGATGGCGCTGTCCTCCGTCTCCGTGATGACGAACTCACTCCGGCTGCGGCGCCTGCGCCTCGAGTAGCTCGGGCGAGCGTAGTCGCGTACCGTTTTGGCTCGCCGAGTTCGCCTGCACTAAGATCACAACGTGACATCACCATCCGCACCACTCGAGGCACGGCGCTACAAGCGCTGCCCCACCTGCAACCGTCTCACGCCCGCCGACAGCATGCGGTGCTACGAGTGCTGGAACGACGTCGCGAGCGTCCCGGTCCTCGAGGTCGACGCCGCCTCCACCGCTCTCGCTCGCCAGCAGCAGATCGATGGTGCTCGCGACGCCCGTCGCGCGGCCTCGGTTCGCCGCATCCAGGTGCTCAAACGATTCGCCCTCGCTGTCTTCGCCTTCGCGATCGGCGTGTACGGCTACCGTACCTTTATCTACCAGCCACCCCCGGTGCCACTCGGCACGCAGCCGGCGCTCCAGCTCGCCGCCGGGCCCGACGTGTGGGCCATCGATGCCGGTGACGCCCGCGGCACGCGCACGACCGCCGCGAAGACCGCCATCTCCGAGGCAAGCACGGCGGCCTGGATGCAGGACCTTAGCGCGCCGCCGGTCGCACCACTCATTGCCAGTGCCACCATCGTGTATGCCGCCCTCGAGGACGGCCGCATCGTGGCTATCGATGCGCGCTCGGGCGCACCGGTCTGGACGCACGCTCTCCCCAACAAGCCAGTCGCTGGTCCAACTCTCGCGGGCGACCGTCTCTATGTGCCGCAGATCGCCGGTCAACTGCTCGTGCTCGATGCCGCGACGGGTGTGCCGCTCCTCGAAAGCACCGCCGCCAGCACGTCGTTCACCACCTCGCCCCTCATCGCCGACGGCATCGCCTACCTCTTCGGCTCCGGTCAGTTGCTCGCCTTCGACGCCACGAGCGGCGCACGGCTCTGGTCGCACCCGATCGAGAGCAACTGGGCTTTCGTGACCCCGGTCCTCTCCGGGCAGCACATCGCCGTCGCCACAGGCAACCGCACCCTGATCTTCGACCGTCTCGCCGGGCGCCAGACCTACTATTACGAGTTCGAGCGCGCCCAGCCCTTCTCGATCGTGGTGGCGGATGACACCGTCTACACGCTCTCCTCGCGGTTCGGCGCGGCCATCGATGTCGAATCGCGCCGGCCGTGGTGGGAGGGCGTGCGCGTCTACTGGAACCAGCTGTGGATCTGGAGCATGGCGTCAGAGCCCCCACCGCCCCCCTCGGTCTGGGTCACGAAGCGCCCGCCTCGCGATGGCTACCCCGTCGCTGTCGCCGTCGATCGCCTCCTCGTCGCCGGGGCCGGCGGCGACCTCCGAGCCCTGAGTCGCGTCGACGGCGCGCCGCTCTGGCAGCAGCACACCCCGCCCATGGCGGGTGCACCAACGCTTGCCGCGGACGGCCTGCTGGTGGTTCACGGGCTGGGCCTCGCCCTCTACGACCCGGCCGACGGGCACCTGCTCACCTACTACCCGCTGCCGAGCAAGCTCGGCCTCGACTCTGCCATCGTCACCAGCCACGGCACCTACGCCCTCTCGAAGGAGGGCCTGCTCACCGCGCTCCGCTAGCGCCGCAATAGCATCTCCGCGCACCCGCCATCTACCTCGCGCGCGGCCGCACGACGCGCGCCACCCGATGAGCGCACAATGCTCTGGCCCGCCGACCCCTCACTCCCCAGTGACCTGCTCTTCTCCGGCCTCAAGGCCATCGATGCCGGCTCCTGGGTTGCCGGGCCTGCTGCCGCCACGATCCTGGCTGACTTCGGTGCAGACGTGATCAAGATCGAACAGCCCGGGCCGGGAGATGGCTACCGAGCGCTCCACACCGGCCCTCGATCGCCCCAGTCCGACATCGACTACATGTGGCTTGCCGACAACCGCAACAAGCGCGGCATCGTCCTCAACCTCGCCACGCCCGAGGCGAACGCAATTCTCCACGAGCTGGTCCGCGAATGCGATGTCTACCTGACCAATCAGCCGATCGGACCGCGCCGCCGCTTCGGCCTGATGTATGAAGACCTGGCCCCCCTCAACCCGAGGATAATTTACGCCTCGCTCACCGCGTTCGGCGAGGTCGGCGACGAGGCGGAGAACGATGGCTTCGACGCCAACGCCTACTGGGCGCGCTCCGGCCTGGTCCGTCCCCGGACTGGGCGACCACCCGACGGCGACCGCGACCTACGCCTCGATCGTCACCGGGCCCCTCTACCGCTACCGCACCGGTCGAGGCACGCGCGTGCACACCTCACTCCTCGCGAACGGCGCCTGGGCCAACCTCTGCCTCGGACAGGGTGCCCTCGCCGGCGCCGACTTCACCCGCCGACGTGCGCCTTACGAGGCGGCGCCGATGCGCCTCCCCTATGACACCGCCGACGGCCGCCTGCTCCAGCTCAGCATGTTGCGTACCGACGAACTGGTCGTGCGCCTACTCGCCGCGCTTGGCGACCCGCTGCTGCTCGATGACCCACGCTTCGCAACCACCAAGGCCCGCGCGGAACACACCGCCGCTCTCAGCGAGGCGCTCGCGGCGCGCTTCCGTCAACAGACGGCCGCAGCATGGTTCGCGCTCCTCCGCCATCTCGGTCTCACCATCGATGTGATCACACGCACCGAGGACCTCGGCAACGACCCGCTGCTGGTTGACATCGGTGCGCTCGTGCCGCCCTCGGACCACGCCGTGCCCGCGCCCCTCGTCATCAACCACCCCATCAACGTCGATGGCGCTGCGCGCGTTGGTCCGCGGCGTGCGCCAGCCCAAGGCGAACACACCCGCGACGTGCTGCGCGCCCTCGGTCGCACTGACGCGGAGACCGAGGGCCTCGTGGCGCGTGGCATCGTCTAGCCCCGCCCCGCCCTCGCTGGGGTGGCCGGGGCGGACCACGCTGCTCCCCGGACACCCGCTGGCGCCCCTGCCCCTCTACTACCTTGTCATCCGCGGCTGGCGCGGGTTCCTGCTGGGCCTCGCGTTCACCACCTACGGCCTCTACGCGGTCCGCGAGGCCGCCCTCTCACCCTTCCAGCTCGTCCTCGTCGGCACCGCCGTCGAGCTCACGACCCTCCTCGCGGAGGTGCCGACCGGCGTGATCGCCGATGTCGTCAGCTGGCGCCTCTCGCTCGTGCCAACACACGGGTCGTTCTCATACGACACGGGGCTGACGAGCGACAGCTTTGAGATCGTCGCTTTGGGCAGACTGTACGACTTGACGCCCGCCCTGCGATCCGCGTTAGCGCTCCCAAACGAAGACAACGCCTAGCGGCTTCCCGCCCCTCCCTCTTCCCACCTTCCGTTACACTACGCTCGCAATCCGAGGACCCACCTCACCGAGGAGATATCGATGGTTGATTTCGCCGACAACCCCGAGCAGGCCGCGTTCCGCACGCAGGTCAAGGAGTTCATCGCCACGCGACTCCCCCCGGAGCTCAAGCTCAAGCCCGACGAGGTCCGCGGCTTCGATGAAGAAGACCCCGAGGACAAGAAGGAGGCCATGGGCCGATGGCGCTCCGCCATGGTCGAGAACGGCTGGATCGCGCCCATGTGGCCAAAGTCGATCGGCGGCGCCGACCTCACCAAGCAGGAGCAGTTCATCGTCAACGAGGAGTTCGCCGCCTCGGGCGCGCCTCGACTGACGGTGCACACCGTCGGCAGCACGATCATGGTCCACGGCTCAGAGGAGCAGAAGAAAGAGTTCCTCACCCCGATGGTCGCCGGCGAGACCCGCTGGTGCCAGGGCTACTCCGAGCCCGGCTCGGGCTCCGACCTCGCCTCGCTCCAGACCCGCGCCGTCCGCGACGGTGACGACTTCGTCATCAACGGCCAGAAGATCTGGACCTCCGGCGCCCACCTCGCCAACATGATGTTCATGCTCGTCCGCACCGACCCGGACGCCCCCAAGCATCGAGGCATCACCTACCTGCTCCTCGAGATGAAGACTCCCGGCATCTCCGTTCGCCCCCTCAAGCAGATGTCCGAGGCCTCCGGCTTCAACGAGGTCTTCTTCGAGGATGTCCGCGTCCCGGTGCGCAACGCCGTGGGTGAGATCAACCGCGGCTGGTACGTCGGCGCTACCCACCTCGACTTCGAGCGCTCCGGCATCGGCCAGTCCGTCGGCCAGCTCCAGACGCTCGACGCCCTCAAGGGCTTCCTCGTCGACGAGCGCGACAGGAAGACCGGCCGCTCGAAGATCGGCGACACCCCGGTCATCCGCCACGAGCTCGCCGACCGCTACACCGAGGCCGAGGTCGCCTACTGCTTCTCGCGCCGCGTGATCTCGATGGAGGCGGCAGGCCAGATCCCCAACTACGAGTCCTCGATGGCCAAGATGTTCAACACCGAGCTCTCGCAGCGCATGGCCCGCACCGCCACCAAGACCCTCGGCCTCTACGGCGGCCTGTTCAGCGAGACCGAGGACGGCTACACGCCGATGAAGCGCCGCTGGTCCCGGATGTACCTCTCGACCGTCTCCGCGACGATCGCCGGCGGCACCTCCGAGATCCAGCGCAACGTCATCGCCACCCGCGGACTCGGCCTCCCTCGAGGCTAACCGGCGGGCTCGTGGGCCCTCCCCCGCTCATGCTGAGTTCATGGTGAGCTTGTCGAACCACGAAGCATGAGCCAGCAGTACTCACAGGGAGCAAGAGGCCCGGCCAGGCGCCGGGCCTCTTGCTCAGGACTCCGAGCCACGATGGCCGATGCCACAACGACTGAGTACGAGGACGGCAACGCCTACTCGCTTGCGGCGTGGGAGGCGAATGCCTCCTTCTGTGACGCCCGCATGGGCGAAGGCAACGACTGGGTCGAGCACCTTTGCTGGCCGGCCCTGCGCGACCTCCTCGATCTGCGCCCCGGCGAGCCCATCCTCGATGTCGCCACGGGCAACCGGCTCTTCACGCGCCGCCTCGTCGCCATCGGCGCCTCTGTCATAGGCTTCGACTTCTCGCCCGCCATGCTCGATCACGCGCGCGCCTGCGGCACCGAGGGCGACCGCATCTAGTACCACCACGTCGATGCCACCGACGAGGAGGCGGTAGCCGCCCTTGGCAAGCGCACCTTCGACGGCGCCCTGTCCAACATGGCGCTCATGGACATCGCCGACATCGCGCCCCTCTATCGAGGTCTGGCGCAGCTCCTCAAACCCGGCGGGCGCTTCGTCTTCAGCGTCCCGCATCCGGCCTTCAACGGCGCGCACATCTCGCTGTACACGGAGCGCGCCGACCTCGGTGATGTCGCCGGCCTGCGCTACGACTACGGCGTCCGCATCACGGGCTACCTCGAAGCGGAAACCACCGACACACTCGCCATCGTCGGCCAGCCCGCCTCGCAACCGAACTTCCATCGCTCGCTGATGGACCTGCTTCGCCCCGCCTTCGAGTCGGGATTCGCCCTCGATGGGCTCGAAGAGCGGGTCTTCCCGCTGGAGCTGCACGACGACCGTCGCGGCCCGAACTGGGACAACCTGCCTACGATCCCACCGGTGATCGTGATCCGCCTGCGTCTCCCCTCGAGGTAGGCTGCGGAGCAACCCCTCTCGCTCATGCTGAGCCTGTCGAAGCAGGAGCCAGAGACACCACGTCCCGCTTACCACCCGTGGTTCGGCCAGACTCACCACGCGTCTGGGTGAGCGGGGAGGGAAGCCAGGTCGAAGCTACTTGCGGGGGTCGGGCCTGGAACCCGGAAAGAGCGCCTTGTAGGCGGCCATCGCCTCGGGGCTCGGGGGTCCGGATACCTTCGGACGCTTCGCGGTGTGTTTGGGCGGCACCCCCACAACCACCGAGTACGACCGCCCGGCGCGTGCCCAAGCGCCCAGGCGGCGGGCCTGCTCCTCGTGAAGCGGGCAGAGCCAGACATCTTCCTCTTGGGCCTCCTCGGCGGGCGCTCCTTCGGCCACCGACTGCACGGTCAGGAAGCGGAGCGCCTCGCGGTTGCACTGTCGACAAGCCTGCATCGCCGACCCCTTCCGCTGGTGTAGGACAGGGTATGGCCTTGCGAGCACTCACGAGTGCTCGCAAGGCCATACCTTACTTCCCCAGCGACGCCTTAAGCCCCGCTCGCAGATCTCGACGCCACACCAGCCGCAGCCCTGACCACGTCTCATCGAGGGCCGCCACCTTGTTGTCCACCATCTCCAGCGGCAGCGCCAACTCGCGCACCACGTCCTCTGTCATATCGGTGGGCACCTTCGAGGAAGCGCTTCGGCCAGGCCACCCAGACCACCCCATCCACATCGATGGCCGCGCCGAGGCGTTCTACCTTCGAGGCAAGGTCGGCGGCTTCCTTCGTGAAGTACACGAGCACGTCGAGTGGGCCCTCGCAACTGCGTGCGCAGCACGACATCCGCAGGCAACGCCCCCAGCGTCGACTCGAACCCGGCGGGCGCCCCTACGAGGGCGACTCGGTGGCCCGCCTTGATGCCGAGCTTGGTTGGCAGCGGCGTCCCGCCGTACCCAGCGGTCACTCCTCGGCCGCCACGCGGCCATCGAGGAGCGTGTCCACGAACCACTCGACGAGCAGTTCGCGCACCTCGGGGTGCCGCTGGCGCAGGCTGTGCGTCGCGCCCTCCAGCAACACGAGGTCCTTCGGCTCTCCCGCCAGCGAGTACAGGTAGCGCGAGCACTCCGGCAACAGCCGCGTGTCATCCAGGCCGTGCACGAACAGCATCGGCCGCGGCGCCAGCTCCGCGACGCGCTGCGCCCCCGCGGTCTGCGTCGCCAGCGTGGCGATCGAGGCCACTCGCGCCGCCTCCTCGGCCGCGGCGTCGATGACGACCGCCCCGCCGAACGAGTGCCCGAGAAGCCCCACCCGCTCCATGCCACGCCCCGCCAGCCACTCGACGGCTGCCCGCACATCGTGCACGCCGTCCTCGACGGGACCGGGAAATCGATGGATGCGGAAGTCAACCCGCAGCGTACCGAGTCCTGCCTCGAGGAGGTCCCGTGCGAGCGCGGGGTACAGACCAACCGGCCCGTCGAGGCCGCCGTCGCCTCCACCCACCATCACCACGACCGGGACGCCCTCCCGAGGCGTGCTGTAGGCACAGGCGATCGGCCCGCGCGACGATGGGATCTCGAGGTAGCGCGCGGGGTCGAGGAGTGCCTCGGTCATCTCGCGCCGAGGTTAGCACCGATTGGGGGCACCACCCGTGCTTGCGCTAGGAGCGGATAATCCTCGCGACGACTACTCCGATCACGGACAGAGGAGGCATCATGCCCACCGCATCGATCAACGGCACCGAGATCTACTACGAGACCTATGGCACAGGGTTCCCGCTCGTCTTCGCGCACGGCGGCTTCGGTGGCCTCGGCACCGGCCAGAGCAGCGGGCCCCCCGCCTGGGTGGCGAAGTTCACCGACGACTTCGAGGTCATCCTCCCCGACCGCCGCTCCTCGGGGCGCTCCGGTTTCCCGGACACGCCGCACACGCAGTCGCTCTTCGCCAGCGACATCCGCGAGTTGCTGCGTCACCTCGGCCACGACAAGGCGCACATCTTCGGCACTTCCGCGGGCGGCCCCACGGTGCTGACATTCGCCATCGAGCACCCGGACGCAACGGCAAGCCTGGTGGCGACCGATACAGCGCCATGGCTGTCGAAGGACCCCGACCTGCTGAACAAGCTCCGCGAGCGCATCGAGATCCTCAAGACGAAGGGCGTCGAAGCAGCGTACGAGGCGCGCCGGCAGGGTGGCACGGTTGGCCTCAACCTCTTCGCGGCCGCGCGTACCGCGCAGTCACAGGAAGAGGAAGACCAGCGCGCCGCTCGACGCGCGGCCATCCAGGCGCAGCTGGCGCAGGTGCCGCGCGAAGAGCGCATCGCGAAGTACGGCAGCGAGCTGCGCACCTACGAGGCGCACCTCAATTTCGACTGCTCCGCGCGCCTCGGCGAGAGCAAGGCGCCCGCACTCGTCATCTACGGCACCGGCGACACGGTCTACCCGAACGTTGGCTGGGAGCAGCTCCTCGCGGGCAAGCCCAACTACACGTATGTGCCCATCGCGGGCGCCGAGCACGGCGTCGCCGGTGAGCACCCCGCGGTCTACGACACCATCATCGAGTTCTGTCGCAAGCACACGCCCGTTACGGCATAGATCGAGTCGTGGCCTGGCGGTGATGGCAGGGCAGGACCAGAACCCACACATCGAGGCGGGCGTCGGACTCTCCGGTGCTCGCCTCGACTGGCCTTTACCGGTCTCTACCCGTGACCGGCCACGCGATAGCGCAGGTACAGCTCGTTCGTCGATGGCTCCAGCGCGAGCGACACCAGTTCGAGGTGCGTGAGCCCGTCGATGGCGGGCGGGCGCGTCCCGACGACGGCCGCCAGCGGCGCGTTGCCGCCCACCACGACCGGTCCGAGCGTCAGGAAGTACTCGTCCACCGCACCGAGGGCCACCAGCGCCCCGAGGAGGCGCGGTCCCCCCTCGATGAGCAGCACCCGCGCGCCGAGCTCGCCTCGCATGTGCCGCAGCACGTTCGCCAGGAAATCCTCCGCAGGCAGTATGACGAGGGTGCGCCCGGTCGCCTCGATGGCGGCGGCGCGCTCCGGAGGCGCCGTGCTCGCTAGGTACACCATCGCCTCGAAGTCGCGCTCCGTGAAGAAAGCGCGGTCGAGCGGCATGTCCCCGGAGGTGCTCAAGACCGCCGCCAGCGGCTGCGCGCTCTGCCCGCGCGATCGCCGCAGCGCCTGGTGTGCCACGTTCACCCTCGATGACGTGCCGCTGGCTCGAAGCGTGCCCGCGCCGTTCATCACCACGTCGGCATTGACTCGCAACTCGCGCATCAACGTCTGGTCGATGCTGCTCCCTAGGCCGCGCTCGGTCCCCTCAACGACGACGGTGCCGTCCAGGGACATGACCATGTTGCTGACCACGTACGGACGGTCAGCGGGCGGCGGCGGAAAGCCCAGCAAGGTGTAATCGGGCTTGCCGGTGCTCATCCGCGGGCGGCTGGACGTGTCGGCCACAGGTCCTCCCGGTGCGCCTCGATGATAGCGAGGACATCGATGGTCGCCCGGGCGACGGCAGACCGAGCGGCATCGAACCGCACCGGAGCCGCAGACCTCCCGCTCATGCTGAGCCTGTCGAAGCACGAGTCGATCGTCGTGAGTCTGGCTCATGGTTCGACAGGCTCAGCATGAGCGGGGGAGGGCTCACCACGTGCGGAAGACCACTCGATGGGGCCTCACTCCTACGGCAGCACCAGGTGTCGCCTCAGCTTCGCGCGTACCTCGTCGGCATCGATCACCTCACCGCGCTGCCATGCGCGCCGGATCGAGTAGAAAGCGTCGCGCTGCCATTGCCACTCGAGGCGGTTCGCGAACCCCTCGTACACCCGCCCGCCCAGGCGTTCGTACACCTCGACGGTCTCGAAGAAGAACGCGCTGTCGAGATTCTGCAGGCTACTTAAGTCGTGCAGCTGGTCACAGACCGCGCAATGCTCGAAGTCGATCACCCCGACCAACATCGATCCGCTCGGTTCGACCAACAGATTCCCGTCACCAATATCCCTGTGAACGAATACCGGTTTGTCGCCGTCGAATCCAGAGGCGGCGAGAAACCCATCCCATCAGAGGATCACCGTTCGGTACTCGTCTTCCGTGAGCACACCCATCATGGCGCCCAGCGTCGCCGTGCTGTCGTGCTCGGCCCACGCATGCGCGCCCTCGAGGCCATCCGGCACGCCGAGGGCGAACGCCTCCTCGACCGGCAGGCGGTGCAGCGCGAGGTTGAAGGCGGCGATCTGTTCAACGAAGCGCCCTCGATGCTGGCCCGCGACGTCCGCCTCGGTCAGCGTGCGCCACTCGATCAGGGGGTAGCCGATCTCGCCGAACGGAAACGGCCGGCCAGGCTCCAGCAGCCAGCGCGCCCTCGGGATCTCGAGTGGTAACCACTTCGAGGCCAGCCATGGCAGCACGCGCCACTCCTTCTGGTAGCGCGCGAACACGTCCGGGCTGGTGCCGAGGCGAAATACCATCCCCGACGCCGTCGCCACGGCCACCGAGAAGCCCCCCCCACCGGGGACGCGCGCCACGGCTTCGAGGTCCGTAAAATCGGGTGGTGTCCACCGCTCGAACCCCGGAACGCCCGGCATACCTGGCATCGCCCACCTCGCCCTCGGCGCGGACGGCGGTCCGAGGATGGCGTCGTGCGCCCTCACCACCGTACGCTCAACCTTGATCCTGCGCGCGCAGGATGCGGGTCCAGGGAGCCACGCGTTTGCCGATGTTCGACGTCGACCGGCTGCGAGCAGACATCGAGTTCGACGCCGTGCTCCGCGGTCAGCGCCTGAGCCTCGCCTCCCGCTTCGGCCTCTTCTCGCCTCGCGCCGTCGATGAAGGCACGCGCCTCCTCCTCGACCACATCGAGGTGAACCCCACCGACGATTGCCTCGACCTCGGCTGTGGCTACGGCGCCATCGGACTAACGCTCGCTCGCCTCGCCCCGCAGGGCCGCACCGTGCTCGTCGATCGCGACGTCGTGGCCTTCGAGTACGCCCGCCGCAACATCGAGAAGAACGCGCTTACCAACGCCGAAGCGCTCCTCGGCGACGGCTTCGAGCACCTGGCAGGCCGCAGCTTCGACCTCGTCGCCTCGAACCTCCCCGCGAAGGCCGGCAACGAGGCCCTGTACCTCCTCCTCGCGGATGCTGACGCCCACCTGAAACCCGGCGGCCGCTGCACTGTCGTCACCATGTCCGGCATGCGTCGCTTCATCGAGCGCGCCATGCTCGAGGTCTTCGGCAGCTACGACAAGGTGAAACAGGGCCGCACACACACCGTGTCCACCGCCATTCGCGTAATCAAGGATGCCACCGAAACAGCCTCGGCGCCCGCGTCCAACGAGTAGGGTTCGGCCGGGGTGACGCACGGCGGCAGGCGCGACACAATACCCCTCGGCACCCCTCGGCGCGCCGCGAACCTCAGTTCGCTTCTCCCCACGCAGTACGGAAAGGTCGCGGTCCGATGGCGAACCGGCAGATCGACGATCTCTGCGTGAACACCATTCGCGCCCTCGCGATGGATGCGGTGCAGCAGGCTGGTTCGGGCCACCCCGGCACTGCGATGGGCCTGGCGCCCGTCGCCTACGCCCTCTGGACCCGCGTCCTGCGCTATAACCCCGCCAACCCCGGGTGGCCCGACCGCGATCGCTTCATCCTCTCGGCCGGTCACGCCTCGATCCTCCAGTACTCGATGCTTCACCTCACCGGCTACGACCTGAAGCTTGACGAGCTCCAGCAGTTCCGGATGTGGGACAGCCGCACCCCCGGACACCCGGAGCGTGGCCACACCCCCGGCATCGAGCTAACGACGGGCCCCCTCGGCGCGGGCTTTGCGATGGGGGTCGGGATGGCCGTCGCCGAGCGCCACCTCGCGGCCCGCTTCAACCGTCCCAGCCATGACATCGTGGACCACCGCATCTACGGCATCGTCAGCGACGGCGACCTCATGGAGGGCGTGGCTTCCGAGGCGGCCTCGCTCGCCGGAACCCTCTGCCTCGGGCGTATCATCTATGTCTACGATCAGAACTCGATCACCATCGATGGTGATACTGCGCAGGCCTTCACCGAGAACGTCGGCGCGCGCTTCGAGGCCTACGGATGGCACGTCCAGCGCGTCGCCGACGAGACCGATCTCGACGATATCACGACCGCCCTCGAGCGAGCACGCGACGACACGGCGCGCCCTTCGCTGATCATCGTGCCGACGACCATCGCCTTCGGCAGCCCGAACAAGGCCGGTGACGCTTCGGCGCACGGTGCACCACTCGGCGTCGAGGAGGTCGCGCTCACCAAGCAGGCGCTCGGCTGGCCCACAGCGCCCGCCTTCCACATACCCGGTGAGGTGCGCGAGGAGATGGGCCACGCCCTCGAGCGCGGCCGCGCCGTCGAGGATGCCTGGAACGCCCGCTTTGATGCCTACGCACGTGACTTCCCCGGCGCGGCCGGCGAGTGGCACACCGCCATCGAGGGCAAACTGCCCATCGACTGGGACGCGGACGTCCCCACCTTCGAGCTGGGCAGCCCCGCGCTCGCCAGCCGCCAGGCCTCCGGCCGCGTCCTCAATGCTCTCGCCAAACGCGTACCTGGCCTCATCGGCGGTTCCGCCGACCTCGCGGAGTCGAACCAGGTGGTGCTGGCAGGCGAGACGAACTTCAGCGCCTCGAACTACGGCGGACGCCAGATCCGCTTCGGCGTACGCGAACACGCGATGGGCAACGTTGTAAACGGCATCGGCCTGCACGGCGGCGCCCGCGCTTTCGGCGCGACTTTCCTCATCTTCTCCGACTACATGCGCCCGACCATTCGCCTCGCCGCGCTCCAACGAGTCCCCTCGATCTTCGTGTTCACTCACGACTCGATTGGCCTCGGCGGTGATGGCCCGACGCACCAGCCCGTCGAGCACCTGGCGTCGCTCCGTGCGATGCCCGGACTCGTCGTCATCCGCCCCGCCGACTCCAACGAAACGGCGGAGGCGTGGCGTATCGCTATGCAACGCGGCGGCCCGACCGCCATCGTGCTTTCGAGGCAGGCGCTGCCGCATATCGAAGACCTCACTGCAGTCCGCGTCGGCACGCCCCGAGGTGGCTACGTGGCCGCGGACGCGTCCAGCGGCGCTGCTGACCTCGTCCTCCTTGCGACCGGCTCCGAGGTCGCGCTGGCCACCGCTGCTCGTGCCCGCCTCACCGAGTCTGGCACGAGGGTCCGCGTCGTCAGCATGCCGAGCTGGGAGCTCTTCGAGGAGCAGACACCCGCCTACATCGCTAGCGTGCTTCCCGCCGGCATCCCCCGACTCTCCATCGAGGCAGCGTCATCCTTTGGCTGGCGCCGCTGGGTCGGCGACTCAGGCGACATCATCTCGCTCGACCGGTTCGGCGCTTCGGCCTCTGAGAAGGACATCATGCAGCGCTTCGGATTCTCCGAGGAGAACGTCGTCACGCGCGCTCAGGCGCTCCTTGCGCGCTCGAAGGCCCGCTAGCGTGCCCACTTCTCCAGCGCGCTACGCCATCGGCTGTGATCACGCCGGCCTCCCCCTGAAGGCCGAGGTGCGCGCGGAGCTCGAGGAGCTTGGACACACGGTCACGGACCTCGGCACTTACACCGCCGACCCCATGGACTACCCCGACATCGCCGAGGCGGTCGCGCGTGCCGTCGCCTCAGGTCAGGCCGACCGGGGCGTGATCCTCTGCGGCAGCGGCGTCGGTGCCTGCGTCGCCGCAAACAAGGTCAAGGGCATCCGCGCCGGCACCTGCCACGACACGTTCTCCGCCCACCAGGGCGTCGAGGATGACGACATGAACGTCCTCTGCCTCGGCGCGCGGGTCATCGGCCCCCTGCTCGCCCGCGAGATCGTGCGTTCCTTCGCCGGTGCCAGGTTCTCCGGCGCCGAGCGCCACCGGCTTCGCGTCGACAAGCTCATCGCGCTCGAGGACCGCTTCGGCCAGACGTAAATCGAGAGCAGATCGAGGGCGCGGGCCCACAAAGGAGCACCATGGCAGGGACGCCACCTTCACTACAGCGCCTCCGAGCCGCTCCTCAGAGCATCTGGCTCGACTTCATCAGCCGCCCGCTCCTCGACTCCGGCGATCTCGCTCGGATGATCGAAGACGGGGTGATCCATGGTCTCACCTCCAACCCCTCCATCTTCTCGAAGGCGATCGCGGGCTCGCATGACTATGACGATGCGCTCGCCGCCCTCGCCGCTGGCGGCGTTCGCGACCCATACGAGGCGTTCGTTGCCATCGCCGTCGAAGACATCCGTCGCGCCGCGGACGCGTTCGCCTCGACCTACCGCAATACCGGTGGTACGGACGGCTTCGTCTCCCTGGAGCTCCCGCCCGGCATCGAGAACGACACGGGCCGCAGCATCATCGAGGCGCAACGACTCGCCGGCCTCATCGACCGTCCGAACCTGATGATCAAGGTGCCCGGCACGTCCGCAGGCATCGAGACGGCACGCCAGCTGATCGCCGCCGGTATCAACGTCAACGTCACGCTGCTCTTCTCCGTGGGTCAGTACGCCGGATACGCCGAGGCGTATGTCGCGGGCCTCGAGGAGCGCCACCGCCTCGGGCTGCCGCTCGGCGGCACGAACGGCGTCGCGAGCGTCGCCTCGTTCTTCGTCTCACGCGTCGATACCGCCATCGACCCCACCATCCCCGAAAGCTCGCCCTTGCGAGGCCAGGTCGCCATAGCGAACGCCCTCGCCGCTTACCGACATTTCGAGGATCTCATCGCCACCCCGCGCTGGCATGCCATTGCCGCGGCCGGTGCCAGCGTGCAGCGACCGCTCTGGGGCTCGACCGGCACCAAGAACCCGGCCTACAGCGACGTCCTCTACGTCGATCGCCTCGCGCTCCCGCAGACGGTGAACACCCTGCCGCTCCCCACCATCGAGGCGTTCCTCGATCACGGCGACGGCGCGACGGTCGACCGCGCCGCCCTCGATGGCGCAATGGGCACCCTCGCCTCCCTTGCCGGTGCAGGCGTCGACCTCGACGCCGTGACCGCGCGCCTCCTCGTCGAGGGGCTGGCCTCCTTCCAGGCCGACTTCGACACGCTCCTTCAGCGCGTCGGCGAAGCGCTCGCGGTCCGCTCGAAGTGATGCAGAACCTCGGCCCGCTCACCGACGCTGTCGCTGCGCGCCTTGAGCGCATGCGCGCCGAACGCGCGGTCGAGCGGCTCTGGGAACACGACTACACGCTCTGGAAGCCCGACCCCACCGAGATAACGAACCGCCTCGGCTGGCTGCACGCCGTCGAGGTGATGACGCCGGAGTTGCCACGCCTACGCGAGTTCGCGCGCACCGCCGCCGCCGAGGGCTACGAGCGCGTCGCGCTGCTCGGCATGGGGGGCTCCAGCCTGGCTCCCGAGGTGCTGTACGCCACCTTCGGACACGCGCCCGGAGCGCTCTCCCTCACGGTTCTTGACGCCACGGATCCGGCGCAGGTCGCCTCCGTCGAGGCGGCAGCGCCCCTGGACCACACGCTCTTCATCGTCGCCAGCAAGTCCGGTGGCACGCTCGAGACGCTCTCACACCTCGCGTACTTCTTGCCTCGAGCGCCCCGCGTCACCCAGTTCACGGCGATTACCGACCCGGGGTCCGCCCTCGCAACAATCGGGGGCGACCACGGCTTCCGCGAGGTCTTCCTGAACCTTCCGGATCTCGGCGGACGCTACGCGGCGCTGACCTACGTCGGCCTCGTCCCCGCCGCCCTCGTCGGCGTGGATCTCGAGGTCCTTCTCGGTTCCGCGCGCGCGATGACCGAAGCGTGCAAGAACCCGGACCCGGCCTCCAACCCCGGCGCATGGCTCGGCGCCGTCCTCGGCGAGGGCGCCAGCGCTGGCTTCGATCAGGTCACCTGCGTCCTGCCCTCCTCCCTGGCGACGCTCGGCACGTGGCTCGAGCAGCTCATCGCCGAGTCGACCGGCAAGGAAGGCACCGGCATCTTGCTCGTCGAGGGTGAGCCACTCGGACCGCCGGAGGTCTACTCCGACCGCCGTCTCTTCGTTGCCCTCGGCAGCGCGGGCGACGACCCGGCCCTCGAGGCACTGGCGGCGGCCGGGCACCCGGTCGTGCGCCTGCCCGCCCAGGACGCCTCAGACCTCGGTGGTGAGTTCTTCCGCTGGGAGTTCGCCACAGCCATCGCCGGATACATCCTCGGCGTACAACCCTTCGACCAGCCCAACGTCCAGTCCGCCAAGGACGCCACGGCTCGCATCCTCGAGCGAGGCTCCGAGGCCGCACCCGCTTCCGCGACGCCTTCCGCCCGCGCGCTCCTAGATGCCACGCAACCCGGTGACTACCTCGCCATCCTCGCCTACCTCCCTCGCACCACCGAGATCGATGCACGCCTGCAGCGCGTCCGCGTCGCCCTGCGCGACCGCCTCCATGTGGCCACCACCATTGGCTACGGCCCGCGCTACCTTCACTCCACCGGCCAGTTCCACAAGGGCGGACCTGCAAACGGCGCCTTCATCGAGGTGGTCGGCGACGACCCGGCCGACCTCGCCATCCCCGGACAGCCATTCAGCTTCGGTACACTGAAGCACGCGCAGGCTCGCGGCGACCTCGAATTGCTGCTCGCCGGCGGACGGCCCGTCGCCCGCGCCACCCTCGAGGAGCTCGAAGCCCTCGCCTAGCCCCGCTCAGCAGTGCTGGCACCTAGGTGATCCTCCGATGCCCCCCCCCCGCTCTCACCCTGCCATACGGTAGATACGCGCATCGAACATCTGGACGCCGGAGGGAGCCCCGCGTGAAGCTCGGGCTGGTTGGCCTCGGTCGAATGGGCGCTGGCATTGCCGAGCGGCTCCGCCGTGACGGTCACGAGGTCGTCGGCTTCGATGCCGACCCCGCAAAATCTGACGTCGATTCCCTCGCCGCGCTCATCGCGCGCCTCGAAGCCCCGCGCGTCGTCTGGCTCATGCTCCCCTCTGGCGACCAGACCGAGCACGCGGTCGCCGAGGCGCTGATGCTCCTCGATGCGGGCGACGTCCTCGTCGATGGTGCCAACAGCTACTTCCGCGACTCGGTCCGCCGCGCCGCTGCCGCCCACGCCCGAGGCGTGCGCTTCATCGATGCAGGCGTCTCCGGCGGCATCTGGGGTCTCAAAGAGGGCTTCTGCCTCATGGTCGGCGGCGCACCAGAGGCCGTGGCCCTCGTTGAGCCCGCCTTCCGTACCCTCGCACCCGTCGATGGCTATGCCCACGTTGGCCACCCGGGCGCCGGTCACTACACCAAGATGGTCCACAACGGCATCGAGTACGGCCTGCTTCAGGCCTACGCCGAGGGCTTCGAGCTCCTCAGTAGGTCCGACTTCGACCTCGACCTGCACTCGATCGCAGCACTCTGGAACCACGGCAGCGTCGTGCGCTCCTGGCTCCTCGAACTTGCGGAGAGCGCTCTCCAGCGCGACCCCAACCTCGAAGGACTGCGTGGCTACGTCGATGACTCCGGCGAAGGTCGCTGGACCATCCTCGAGGCCGTCGAGCGCGGTGTCCCGGCCGGCGTCATGGCCCAGGCGCTCTTTGCACGCTTCAGCTCGCGCGACGACAACGCCCTGGGCATGCGGCTCATCGCCGCTCTGCGCAACGAGTTCGGCGGCCACGCCGTGCAGTCCGCGTAACCTCGAGGGACGCAGGTGGCGATGCCGCACTCGACAGGCTGGGACGCAGACCACGACGGCGTCGATGACGATACCCCCGGCACGCCGCTCGAGGCGTCCTTCACGCTTCACCCGCCGGTCGATCAGGACATCATCCTCGTCGGCGCTACGGGCGACCTCGCGAGGCGCAAGCTCATCCCCGCGATCTACGACCTCTTCCTGGATGGCCTGCTGCCCAACAATGGCCGCATCATCGGCTACGCCCGCGAAGAGACCACTGTCGAGACGTTCAAGCTCCGCGCCGGCAACTCGATCCGCTCTGGCTCCCGACGTCCCCTCTACGACGAGGCCTGGGACGCGCTGCGCGATCGCTTCCGCTACGTCGCCCGCTCACAGGGTGGCATCGGCCTCGCAGCGAAGTACCTGACCCAGCAACAACGCCTGATCTACCTCGCGATTCCGCCGACGGCGGTGCCCGCGGTCATCGAGGAGATCGCCGAGAATCGCCTTGTCGAGGGCAGCCGGATCGTCCTCGAAAAGCCCTTCGGTTTCGACCTCTCCTCCGCCCACCAGCTGGACGCGCAGCTCCGAAAGTACTTCCGCGAAGACCAGATCTTCCGCATCGACCACTACCTCGGCAAGGAGACGGTGCAGAACATCGCCGTCTTCCGCTTCGGCAACGCGGTCTGGGAGCGGGTCTGGAGCCGGGACGCCATCGATCACATCCAGATCACCGTCGCCGAGTCGATTGGCGCGGGCGGCCGGGCCGCCTTCTACGACGACGTCGGCGCACTGCGCGACATCGTGCAGAACCACGCCCTCCAGGTGCTCGCCCTCCTCGCTATGGAGCCCCCCTCGACCTTTACAGCCGCAGCGCTGCGCGACGAGAGCGCGCGGGTGCTCCAGGCCCTGCGCCCCATCCGCCCCGAGCACGCGGTCTTTGGCCAGTACGCACCCGGCACCATCGAGGGCAAGCCCGCCCACGGCTACCTCGAGGAAACCGGCGTCCCCGCAGACTCGCGCACCGAGACCTACGTCGCACTGCGCGCCGAGATCGACAACTGGCGCTGGGCTGGCGTCCCGTTCTTCATCCGCACCGGCAAGCGGCTCCCCGCCCGCGTCACGGAGGTGCTCGTTTCCTTCCGTGAGCCGCCCGTACGCCTCTGGGAAAGCTCCGCCAACGACGAGGACGAGCGCCGCCCCAATCACCTCATCATGCGTATCCAGCCCAACGAGGGCATCGAACTAACCTTCAACGCGAAGGTTCCGGGCCCGGAGATCACCCATCAGCCAGTGAATATGCACTTCCGCTACGGCGAGTCGTTCATGACCGAACCAGCCGAGGCCTACGAGCGCCTGCTCTACGACGCGATGGACGGCGACCCCATGCTGTTCCTGCGCCAGGACAGCGTCCTCCGCGCCTGGGAGGTGCTGCAGCCGCTCATCGACCAGCCGCCGCCCGTTCACCAGTACCCCGCCGGGAGCTGGGGCCCCATCGCGGCCGACGCGCTCATCGGCGACCGCCGCTGGCACATCCACTGACATTTGAGCCGCCACCAGCATGACCAGCGCACGCCCGCAGCTCATCGTCACCGACAACTGGGTCGAGGCGGCTCTCGCCGTCATCATCGAGGCGCGTCCGCGTACCTGGGCGCTCGCCGGGGGCTCCACCCCTCGACAGCTCTACGAGCGCCTCGCTACCGTCGACCTGCCGTGGGCAGACATCGAGGTGTTCTTCGGCGACGAGCGCTGCGTCCCGCCCGGCGACCCCGCCTCGAACTACCGCATGGCGCACGAGGCGCTCCTGCGACACGTCCCGGCTACTACGCACCGCATGCCGGGCGAGACCGCCGACGCCGCGGCGTACGAGGCCGTCCTGCGCGCTCGCCTCGGTGTACAACCCGCCCTCGATCTCGTGCTCCTCGGGCTGGGCGAGGATGGTCACACGGCATCGCTCTTTCCCGGCGACTCCGCCCTCGAGGAGCGCACACGCCTCGTGGCTCGCGTACACCGCCCCGATGTCGACCGCCTGACCCTCACCCTGCCCGTACTCTCCGCCTCGAAGCGGGCGCTCTTCCTCGTGACCGGCGCTACTAAGCGCGAGGCTCTGCGTGCGCTCCTCAACGGCGGCCCGATCCCCGCGGCGCGCGTGCACGCCAAGCGCGTCGTCGTCGTCGCCGACCTCGAGGCTGGCGCGGGCATCGAGGACTGACCTGGCGAATCACCCCTGGCCGAAGAGCGGGTTCGTGCCCGGCGCAACCAGCACCAACAGCGAGGCGGGGTCGACCTCTATGTCGACGGGGGTCAGGCCGATCCAGTCACCGTCGGCCTGCACATCGATGGGCGATTCCGAGGTCACACGTACGACCTTGCCCCTGAGGTAGTCCACGCCCGCCACGCCACCCGCTGCCAGCTCCGGAAGGCGGCCTCGTACCGCCGAGACTGCCAGCCCAAGGCGCCGCGCCGGGTTATCCCCGCCACCACTCGACAGCACGCACACATCGAAGACGCCGTCATCTGCTCTGGCGCGTGCCGTGACGTGCGCCACCATGCCGAACAGGCGTGTGTTGCCGACTACCGCCATCAGCACGTCTCGCTGCATGAGCACGCCATCCACCTCGACAGTCGCGCGAACGCCTCGCGTCACCGCGGCGCGATGCACTCCCGCCACGGCATAGGCCACGCGCCCGAACGCGCCCTTCGTGCGGCTGCCTTCCATCGCGCGCACCACTGCCGCGTCGAGGCCGGCGCTGCACATCAGCAGAAAGCGGCGTCCGTTCGCCGTGCCCGTGTCGATTCGCACTCGACGGGCGCGTGTGGCCATCGCCAGCGCGGCCTCAAGGTGGAGCGGTACGCCTGCCTCGTGCGCCCAGACATTCGCTGTGCCCGCAGGCAGCACACCAAGCGCCGTCGAGGTGTGTGCCACGCCTTCCACCACCTCGCGCACGGTGCCGTCTCCGCCGCACGCCAGCACGGCATCGACGCCCCGCAGCGCCGCGTCGCGCGCCAGCTCGGTCGCGTGGCCCGGCGTCGAGGTGGTGCGCACCTCGATCTCCCACCCGGCGCCCTCGAGGCGTCGCGCGGCAACGACAAGCGCACGTTCGGTCGGCGCGCGTCGCGAGCGCGGGTTACGAACGATCAGTAGCGAGCCTCGCGACGCCGTCGCTGCCTGCTGCGCTGTCACTCCGGTCTCGCGAGGAAGGGCGAAGTATCGGTGCGTGGCGCGTGCAGGTCGTTCCAGAACGCGACGCCACCTCGTAGCCCAGCGTCGTCACCCAGAGCCGAGCGCACCACCTCGACGGTCACCCCTCGAGGTGGCCCCATCTCCTCCAGATACGCGCGGACGGGCGCCAACAGGCGCTCGCCCGCGTGCGCCACACTACCACCAACGACCACTCGCTCCGGTCCGAAGAGCAACGCCAGGTTGAGGATGCCAGCGCCCAGTGCACGTCCCACGCGCTCGAACGCCTCAAGAGCGGCCGCGTCGCCGAGGGCGGCACGACGTGTCGCCTCGGGCCCCGGTACCCCCGCCAGCCGCGCAAGCGCGGCCCCATTTGCCAGCTCCTCGAGCGTCGCGCCACTCTCGAGATCGATGAGGGTGTGCCCAACTTCGACGATGGAGCGCCGCCCGTGCGCCAGCCGCCCCCCGAGGACGACACCGGCGCCCACGCCCGTGCTCACCGTCACGTACACCAGGTTGAGCGTGCCGCGGCCGGCGCCAAAGCGATGTTCGCCCAGCGCCGCGAGATCGGCGTCGTGCGCGACGGCCACGGGGAGGCCGAGGCGCCTCGCCAGCACACCGGCATCGATGTGCCCGTCCCACGCGGGCAAGTTGGGGAGCGACAACGGAATGCCATCGAGGTAGGAGACGGGCCCCGGCACGCCAACGACCGCACCCGCGAGCGGAAAGCGGCTCGCCTCGATATTCTCGCGCATCACGCGCTCGAGGGCTGACGGGTCATCTCGTGGTGTCGTGGCGGATGTGCGGTGCAGGAAGCCGCCGTACGGGTCCAGGATCGCGGCGCGAAGACGAGTGTCGCCCAGGTCAACGATGAGCAGCGCTTCGAAGTCGCCGGCGGGCATCGGCGTACTGCTCCACTGCTGGCCGCGGGCGCGGCGCGAACTCACGGTACGGGCGCTCGAGGTACTCGCGCTACCCTCGTACTCGCCGCGAGGTCTGTCGGATTACTTCAGCCAGAGGTACAGCGCCGAGGCGACTGGCAGCCAGAATACCAGCGAGACCAGCACTAGGCCCCAGAGCAGTCCCTTCGTGAACGCCTCGTTGGCGTCATTGTAGCTCAGGACCGGCGCGTCCTGCTCCAGCGTGTACGGGTCCGTGACTAGGCGCAGCTGCGGCCGCTGGTACTCTGGCTCAGGCTGACGTTGTGCGACCATGGGCGTTCCCCCTCGAACTCCCGTAGATCATCGTCAGTTCGTGCTCAGGTTCGCACCACTGCGCGAATTCCCCTATCCGGGTTTGTCCTACGATTTCGCCGTCGATGCGGTCGCGGTCACACCTAGGACGTTCGCAATCAGCTCATATGACCTGATCCGGTCGCGGTAGTCGTGGGTCACCGTCACGATCATCAGCTCGTCCGCACCGTATTCCGAGGCCAGCGCCCGGAGCCTCTCCGAAACCCGCTCCGGCGAGCCCTCCATGGCGCGCGTGCGCTGGTACTCGATGTAGTCGCGCTCCGGCCCGGAGAACTCCGTGGTCTCCGCCTCCTCGATGCTCGGCACGCCGCCCTCGGGCCGCCCCTGCTCGCGCCGGAGCCTCATCATGTGGCGACTCAGCGCGATGCGGTGCGCCGCCTCGTCAGTGTCGGCGCAGATCGCCGACACACCGAGGATGACCCGCGGCTCGGCGAGGAACGGGGACGGCTGGAAGCGCTCCCGATACTCCCGCACGACCCGCTGCCCGCCGTCCGGGCTGATGAACTGCGCGAACGCAAACCCCAGGCCCAGCTCCGCCGCGAAATGCGCACTGTCATACGCCGATCCCAGCAGCCACGGCTCCGGCATCGAAGGGCCCGCAGGCATCGCCCGGATGCCGCTGAACGGATGCTCCGCAGGCGCCTCGCCGGTCATGTAGCGCAGTACGTCCGCGATCTGCTCCGGGTACGCCTCCAGCGGCAGCGCTCCCGGCCCGTGCTGCAACGCCGCGGCCGTCAGCCGGTCCGATCCGGGTGCCCGTCCCAGGCCCATATCGATGCGTCCCGGGTACAGGGTCTCCAGCATGCGGAACTGCTCGGCCACCTTCAGTGCGGCGTAGTGCGTCAGCATGACCCCGCCGGACCCCACGCGGATGTGCTCGGTCGCCGCTCCGATCGCGGGGATCAGGATCTCCGGCGAGGCGCTTGCCAGCGTCCGGCTGTTGTGGTGCTCCGCCACCCAGTACCGGGTGTAGCCAAAGCTCTCCACAGCGCGCGCCAGCTCGAGGGTGGCCATCACCGCTTCGCGCGCGGTCCCACCTTTCCGGATCGGCGACTGATCCAGCACTCCGAGGCGTAACGTAGGTGGCATCGCTGGCGTCGGTGGCGTGACTGCGATTTGCGTCATGGGCCGCCATTCTACGTCCACGAGAGGCTCCGATGCGCCACTCTCTCGCCACGCTCCTCCCCGTCGCGACAATCGTCGCTTTTCTTGCCGCCTGCGCCGGCAAGGACGCGTCGACCACCGAAGCGCCCTCGTTCTCCGGCGGCGACGGAGGCGCAATTGGCCCCGGCATCTCCATCGCCGCAGCGCGGCGCTCTCGCCTCGACGGCCCGCTGCTGGTGTGCGGCTACGTGCTCGCCGACGGCTCGAAGGTCCGCCTCTGTGATGCGCTCGCGGAATCGCACCATCCGCAGTGCAGCGGCCCTTCCCTCGAGGTCCACGGGTCCGACACCACCTCGCTCACCGCTAGCGCGGGCAACACACGCTGGAGCGCGGATCAGCGCCTCCTCCTCGGCGAGGTCAAGAACGGCGTCCTCACCGTCTCCGGCGCCAGCAAGGGCTGACGCCCGCTCGTGGTGACGAGGTTGAACCTCTGTCTCCGCTGTGACGCGTATACTTCCGTCCCTAACCAAACTGATTCCATCAGCCCCGCACTGCCGTCCAGGAGGAACACCATGGAATACCGCAACCTCGGCAACTCCGGCCTCGAGGTCTCTGTCGTCGGCCTCGGCACCAACAACTTCGGCGGCCGCACCGACGAGGCAGGCACCAAAGCCGTCATCGACGCCTGCTTCGAGCAGGGCATCAACTTCATCGACACAGCGGATGTCTACGGCAACCGCGGCCTCTCCGAGGAGTTCATCGGTCGCTCCCTCAAGGGCCGCCGCCACGAGATGGTGCTCGCCACCAAGTTCGCCAATGCCATGGGTGAGGGCCCGATGACTCGAGGAGGCTCCCGCTCCTACATCATGAAGGCGGTCGAAGACTCGCTCCGCCGCCTCGAGACGGACTACATCGACCTCTACCAGATGCACGTCCCTGACCCGAAGACCCCGATCGAGGAGACGCTGCGCGCCCTCGATGACCTCGTCACCTCGGGCAAGGTCCGCTACATCGGCAACTCCAACTACGCCGGCTGGCAGGTCGCCGACGCCCACCACGTTGCCAAGCACCGCGGTTACGCACCATTCATCTCCGCGCAGAACGCCTACAGCCTCCTCGACCGCCGCCCCGAGGCGGAGCTCGTGCCCGCGATGAAGGCCTTCGGCGTCAGCCTCATCCCCTTCTCGCCGCTCGGCGGCGGTCTCCTCACCGGCAAGTACCGCCGAGGCCAGGCTGGCCCCGACGGTGCTCGCCTCTCCGCCGGCCCGATGTCGCAGCGCATGCTCACCGACAGCAACTTCGACCGGGTCGAAGCCCTCGAGGCGTTTGCGCAGCGACAGGGCCACACCATCCTCGAGCTGGCCTTCTCGTGGCTCGCCTCGCTGCCCTACGTCGCCTCGGTGATCGCGGGCGCCACCCGCCCCGAGCAGGTCGCCGAGAACGCCGCCGCCGCCGCCTGGCGCCTGACACCAGAGGAGATGGCCGAGGTCGACCAGATCACGAAGCGCTAACTCGAAGCGCGCTCGCCGGAGAGAGGACGAGGACGATCCTCGGCCCCTCTCGTTTCTATCCCCGCCCCCCCCCGACAGCATCGATCCGTGCCATGAGCGCCGTATCGAGGTGACCCCGTGCCTCGGCGGCCACGCACTCCGCCAGCTCCGTGCGGTTCTTCACGCCGAGCACCACCGTCGACACGCCCGGCATCGACAGCGCGTAGCGATGCGCCAGCGCCGCCGTCGACTCCCCCAGCTCCTTCGCCAGCGCACGGAAGGGCGCCGCGTGCTCGTAGTCCGCGCGGTCCGCCGAGCCATCCGATAGCGCGCGGTCGATCGCGTCCGTCAGCGCACCTGCCTGCACGGCGCGGATCCCCATCACCCCAACTCCCGAGGCGTTCGCCGCCTCGATGATCGCGCGCGGCCGCGCGTCCCCCTCGTAGCGCTTCAGTCCGCCCGGGGAGTCGAGGAGGTTCGTGATGCACTGCACGGCCGCGGGCGCGGGGCGCTCGCCCAGCGTGGCGATGACCGACTCGGGGATGCCGATGCCGGTGATGCCACACGCCCGCGTCAGTCCCTCGCTTACCAGGCGCTCGAAGGCGGGGCGCACCGCCTCGACGAACAGCGTGCGCGGCGTGCCTGCTCGAGGCGTGCCAGCGATCTCGGCGGAGGTGGCACTCGTGACGCCCGGCGGCAGCCAGCCGTCCGGCGTCACCAGGTTGTGCAGCAGGAACAGGTCGACGTGGTCCACCCGAGCCCGCTCGAAGCTCTCGAGGAGGCTGGTGCGCAGCCGGTCGTAGACCTCGGCGGCCGGGGGATTGCCGAGCTGGCACTTGGTGCTGATTCGCACGCCCGCGGGCAACGCGCCGCCGAACGCCTCGCCTACCACGCGCTCCGCCTCGCCCGCGCCGTACGAGGGCGCTACGTCCAGCCAGTCGATGCCCGCCTCGACCGCCGCGCGCACCGTTGCGACGCACTCCTCGCGCGTCGTCGCACCCCAGATCTGCGCGATGCCACCACCACCAAGGGTCAGCGCCGACACTCGACCCAGCCTGCCGAACGTCCTCGACTCCATCACCCCTCATCGATCAGCCAGCGTGCGCGGACGCACTGACGCTTGCGCACACATGGCATACTGCCCTTGTCGACGCGTCACAGCGACGCGTCCCCGAGCGTAGCGAGGAAGGCAGGCCGCGCGTGGCCATCTTGGGCATTCAGTACTTCTCCATCGCCGTCAACGACATCGATGCCGCTGTCGAGCGCTACACGAAGGCGTTCGGCCTCAAGAAGCGCACCGAGGTCCTCGACACCAGCTGGGGCTTCCGCAACTGCATGATCGGCAACGACGACGGCAACCTAATCGAGGTGATCTCACCCTCCACGCCGGACAGCGCCCTCGCCCGCTTCATGAAGATGCGCGAGGGGCCCGCCTACCCCGGCGGTGAGGGCATCTATCTCGTCGGCATGCACGTCGACGACACGGCCACGCAGATCGCGATGGCGACCGGCGCCGGCCTCAAGGTCAACACCGAGCCCGCGTCGCCCACCTCGGCGTGGATTCACCCCGCACTCAACGGTAACGTCATGCTTGAGTTCAACCAGGCCGCTCCACCCTCGTAGCGGCGAGCATGCCGGACCTTCCGAGGATCACCGCGCGGCACCGCTGCTGGCCGCACTCCGGGTTCCCGCTCGTCTTGAGCCTGTCGAAGGACGAGCCGGTAGTCGTGGCGCTGGCTGAGGGGTTCGACAGGCTCACCATGAGCGGGGACGCGCCCTAGCGCCTCCCCAGTCGTCCTAGCGCCCACCTCGAACGTGCAATGACAGCGTAGGCCGCGTCCCGCAGCAGCGACACCACCGGCGCATCGAGGGCGCGCACCCAGCGCTGTCCCGTCGCTAATGCGTACGCCGCGGTAGCCGCCGCGCCGCCTCGACGCACTGCCCCACCGGCCGCGAATTCCGCCGCACCGATTCCTGGTGCAGCTTCGAGGCGCACGCGCGCGCCCGAGCGCCCCTCGATCCAGCGCGCGCTCGCCGTGCAGAACCGGCAGTCCGAGTCGTAGCGGAGCGTTGGCGCTGCGCCTCGATCTCCGGCAGTCACCGCAGACCCCGCACGAACTCAACCACCGCCGCGGCCGCGGCATCGAGGTGCCCCACGGCGGTGTGCCCTGACGCTTTGCGAGGCGCGAACGAGTGGTCGCCATCCTCGAGCCAGTGCACGCGGATCGAGTGCGACAGCGCGTACCCTGCGACTTCTTCCCGGCTCCCCTTGATATCGCGCGTGCCCTGCACGAACAGCGCCGGCGTGCGCAACCCATCGAGGTGCGCCGTCCTCAGGCGCTCCGGCCGCCCCGTCGGGTGAAACGGGTACCCGAGGCAGACCAGCCCCCGCGATCCCACATCGTCCGCGATCATGCTGGCGGTGCGTCCACCCATCGACTTCCCACCGACGACCACTGCGCCCCCACCTCCGAGGCGTTCAACAACCTTGATCCAGGTCGCGCGCAACACGCGCTCAGTGTCGGGCAGCCCGGCTCGACTGCCCTCGATCCTGCGAGCCATGTACGGGAACTCGAAGCGTGCTATCCGCAGCCCGGCATCGCCCAGTCGTCCCGCCATCGAGGTCATCCACGGGTGCCGCATACCCGCGCCCGCCCCGTGTGCCAGCACGAGCACGTCGCGCGCGTCCTCGGGTCCGTCGAACAGCAGCTCGATGTCGCCCACGCCCACTTCCCGCCCAGATGGGTTTCCTCACCGAGTCATCGAGAGTTCACTTCCGCGCTCGTGGTGAGTTCACTCCCCCGCTCATGGTGAGTGCACTCCCCCGCTCATGGTGAGCATGTCGAACCATGAGCCGACGGCGTCAGTCCTGCTCGCCCTTCGACACACTCAGGACGAGCGGGGAATACCGGCCTCCGAGGCAGAGGCGTGCCCTCAGTGCGCGTGCGCAAGGGCCGGCGCCGCCTGTAAATCCTCGGCGTGCGCGTCCACGCCCGTCGCGATGGCCAAGCGGATCGACTCCATCAGCCGCCGCGCGGAATCCGCCGTCAGCTCCACGGCCACCCGATGGCCGGGCGTGTCCGGGTCCTGCACGAAGTCGATGATCAGCGCGTGGTCGAACTGCGCGTGGAACGGGTGGTCGTAGTACACGTTCGCCTGTCGGACGTCGAACCAGCCCTCGGCGCCCTTAGCGCTCCCGCTCAGCTCGGCCTTCTCGATGATCCACGTGCACATCTGCGTACTCCCCTCGACGTCGCTCTGGTACTCGATGTCAAGGCGCGCTAGGCACTCAGCCATTTCTTGTACCACGCAAACACCTTGCCCCAGGCATCAACGGCCTGCTCCGGTCGGTAGCCCGCACGGTCGGTCGCGAAGAAGCCGTGGCCCGCACCGTCATATCGATGGAACTCGTAGACCTTGCCGAGCTTCTGCAGCTCCGCCTCGGTCTGGTCCACCTGCTCTGGCGTCGGGCTGCGGTCCTCGTTCCCGAAGATCCCCAGCAGCGGCACTTGCATGTCTTTCGTCAGATCGATGGGCGCCACCGGCCGCTTCTCGTTCAGCTGCTCCGGCGTCGCGATCACGCCACCACCCCAGCAGTCGACCGCCGCGTTCAACGACGGGATCGAGCACGCCGCGAGGTAGACCTGACGCCCGCCCGAGCAGAATCCGATGATCCCCACATTGCCATTCGAGGACGGCAGCGCTCGCAGGTAAGCGGCCGCGCCCTCGGCGTCCCCCATCACCTGCGCGTCCGAGGCGCCACCCTGCGACCGGGCCACCGCCGCCACGTCGTCCGGTGAGCCCTCGCCGAATCGATGGAACAGGTTCGGCCCCACGGAGTCGTAGCCGTGCGCAGCGAACTTGCGGACGACTTCCCTGCTCCACTCGTCCCAGCCGGGCATGTGGTGGATCACGATTACGCCCGGGCGCGGACCCGCGCCCAGTGGTCGCGCCGCGTAGCCGCTCACCCAGTCACCGTTGTGGCCCTGGAACAGGACCGTCTCCGCCAGCATGCCCTCGTATGGGTACATCGAGGCCCCCTTCCGCACGCTTCCGAAGGTCGCGCGTCAGGATAGCCCCCGTTGGCGCGCCGTGCGCCCTCGATGTCAGTCGCGGGTGCGGCTACCAGCTGCCCCCGCCGCCACCGCCGCCACCTCCACCCGAGGAGCCACCGCTAAACCCGCTGCCGCCCGACCCACTCGGCGTGCTCGCGATCGTGCCCGTCGCAGTCACCCCAAAGTTGTCCATCGAGTTCGAGAATGCCATTACCGAGAAGGCGCTCGACGAGACGTACCAGCTGGGTGGCGGCGGCGCGTTCGCCAACCCTGCGAAGGCCTTCGCCCACTTCGCCGTCAGCCCGAACACGATGGCGAACGCCAGGTAGTCGTAGAACAGGTGCGCCTGCTCCGCGAAGCGCGATCGCTCGTCCTCCACGTCGTCGATGAATCGCCGGAACCCCAAGACGTGACGCAGCGCGGCAGTCCCCGCGGCCGTGCGCCTCGGAAGCGACTTGTTCATCACCAGCAGCACGATTCCGCCGAGCACGAGCGGCAGCGGCACGATGCCGAAGTGCGTGAAGGCGGCGGTCGCCACCTCAACGACGACGGCTGCGACGAGGATGAGCATCCCGAACAACATCCAGCGGGTCCGTTGCGACTGCGGACTCGAAGTGAACCAGCCCCGGGCAACCGCCTCGTCGTACAGCACCTCCTGGACCGTGTGCATTCGTCCCGCGAAACGGTCCTTCAGGTCCGACAGCAAGGCCTCCGGCCCGTCCTCGAACAGGCCGCTATCGAGGAGCAGCTGCTCGTACTCGAGGAGGTCACCGCCTTCCTTCAACTGCACCAGCTTCCAATCGGGCTTGCCGAACCAGCCCTCCTTCAGGATCTCCTCGATGCGCAGGTAGCCCCGCGACGCGAGGTCGATGATCGTCACCGTCACGTCGAGGGGATGTGCGGTCTCGTCGACCAGCGTGCCCATCAGGCCGGGGCGCATCCCCTCGGGCGGGATGTACTCCGCCGGATACGGCCCGTTGTCGCCCCACGCCACGGTGGTCTCAGGCGCACCCGCCTTCCCGAACACCGCATCGATGGGCGACCCCGCCCAGCGCAGGTCGCGACCGGTCGTCCAGTAGACACGCACCAGCCCGTACACCACCCCGGCCAGCACGAGGGCTGCCATCCCAACGGTGAGCGGTGTGACCGCGAACGCGCGTCCGAAACTCCAGCGCTCCTCTAGGATCGGGCTCGGCGCAGGCACCACGCCCTTCGCAAGCGAGACCACCACTGTCAGTCCCTCGTACGGCTGCAACGCGGGGTGCGCAAAACGAGCCTGCCCTCCGTCGATCGAGGCGGTTCGACACGTGCGCTGCGATCCCAGCGGCCCGGCGAAGCACGCCACCTCGAGCGGTGCCGACCACCAGCCGGGAGTACCAGCACGCTGACCGTCTGCGTTCGGGCCGACTCGCGCGGTAACCAGACCGATCGGCACCGGCCAGGCGTTCCCCACCACGTTCCAGTACAACTCATCGTGGTCCGGGAACGCGTTCAGCGCGCCGCGCACTCGATAGCTGATGGCGTAGGTGTGCGCTCCCTGGATCGTCTTCTTCGGGTCGCCGATCCGGATGCGCGTCATCCCACCACCGATGTCTTCGACGGTGTACTCGTCGGGAGCGCCGTCTTTCGAGTCCACGCTCACGACATCGAGGGGATAGGCGCGGTCGTACCTGTCGTCGTAACGCAGCCGCACGGTGATATCACGCAGGATCCCGTGGCGCTCCGCGTCGAAGAAGTACGCGATCGTCTCCGTGATCAGGAGTGAGCCTGTCTGCTCCACCGCGACGTCGATGTTGTACGCGGTGATCTGCTCGCGCTGCGGCGTCTGACCCGCCACCATCGAGGGCAGACACGCCGTCAGCACGAACACAGCCGCAATGCCCCGCATCACGTTCCGACGGATCGCGCGTGTGTCACGCCATCCAATTGCGCGCGCCCTTTCGAGTAGCATGGCCCACCCCTCTGACCTGCCGCCGACCTCGAACGGTACCGCCTCTCACCATCAGCTGGTGCCGGAATATCGTCGCTCGCGCCCGCTCCAGCATGGCGACTTCTTATCCTGGCCTAGGGGGTTTACGACTGGGTTATGTGAGGACGAACGCCGATAATGGCCGCATGTCCGATCGCGCCAGGGCCTCTATGCCGGGGGCGACAGCACGTCGCCTGCTCCTCGCCCTCCTCGTTGGCGCCTCGATGTCACTCGGCGCCTCGAGCGCCCACGCCGGACAGTTCGTCGGCGCGGTCCCCGGTCCCGGTGCCATGGGTGTCCTGCTCTGGAGCGGTGGCTCCACCGAGGACGTGCGTGCCGCCCTCGCCAGTACGTCGTGTAGCCCACGCTCGCTCTGGACCAACCGCTCAGGCGGCGACGAACTCATCGGCTACCTCTACGGCGCGCCGGACGCTGTGAACCTGAGCTTCCGCACGATGTTCGCCGGCAGCAACCTGCCCGCGCAGAGCCCGATCATCCTCGTCTGCTCATCAACCACCGCTGTTTCGTCCGCAGCGACGCCCGCTCCCACATCCACGCCCCCGCCGCTGCCGCCTCCATCGGGCGTCGCCGCCCTCGAACAGTCCGAAGCGCAGATGCTCGCCCTAGTGAATCAGGCCCGCGTCGCCAACGGCCTCCCGGTCTTCACGCTCGACCCGGCACTCATCGAGGTGGCACGGCGTAACTCCGCCGACATGGTGGCTCGGGGCTACTTCTCGCACATCAACCCAGAAGGACTCGACCCGTTCGCCCGCATGGCGGCCGCGGGCATCACCTACACCAGCGCCGCCGAGAACATCGCCTGGGCTGGCGACACCACCCTCGCCCATGAGGCGCTAATGAACTCCCCCAGCCACCGGGCGAACCTGTTAAACCCGAAGCTGGCCCGCATCGGCATCGGCATCGGCATCGGCATCGGCATCGTCCGCAAGGACGCGACGCACGTCATGGTGACGCAGCTCTTCCGCAACTGACCTCACGCTCCAGCCCAGTTCGGCACGGCACGCGTCGCCGTGACTGCGCCACTGCGTGGCTCGCCTGTGGTGTCAATACTCGCGGATCGGATGGCGCCGGACACAGTGCCCAGAGGGAAGTGTCACGAGAGCGGCGCGGGCAGCCGCGCCCTGTCGAGCGCAGCTGCGATGGTTTCCCGGGTTAGCCGGCTCTGAGTAGCCAGCGTCGCGACCCCTGGCTCGCGACCACGCCCGACACCTCGGCGGCGATCTCGTGAAGCACTCGAGGTATCAGCGCGCCGGCCTTCTCCGTGCTGACAGGCACCCCCGCCTTCGCAGCGCGCAGCACCTGCACGTCGTGCCGGATCTCCCAGCTCACCGAAGCACCCGGCGTCTCCGCCAGTTCCTTCGAGCCCACGAACGCCCTCGAATAATTCACCACTACCGCAAGACGCTCGCTCGTGGCGCCGCGGCTGCGCAAGTCGTTGACCACGAACCGAGTCGCCCGCAGCGAGCTGATCTCCGGCGTCGTCACCAGCAACGGCAGCGTCGCACGCTCCAGCGCTGCGGCGGTCACCTCGGTGTATCCGAGCGCCGTGTCCACCACCACGTAGTCGTACGTGCTGCTCAGGTCCGAGATCAGGTCGGATACATCGCTCGCAGACAGCTCCAGCGAAGCGTCTGGGTCGGTCGGTGCCGCCAGCAGGCGCACCCCCGACTTCGTCTCCGTCAGGTACGGCGACACCGCCGTGGAGCTGTGGCGCACTCGATCGCGCTTCCACTCCTGCAATCCGATCTCAGACAGCGTATCCAGCATCATCGCCACGCTACCGAACAGCAGGTCCAGGTCGGCGACATTCACCGCTGCGCGCGTCGTGCGCGCGATCTCGATGGCCAGGTTCGCCGCAATCGTGCTCTTCCCGACACCGCCGCGAGCACCCGCCACGGTCACCACGCGGCCGGTGGTCGCGCTCTTCTTCTCCGTCTAACCTGCCGACGCCCGTCGCCCGGCCGTCGAGGCTGCTCGACGTGCAGCGTCGCGAAGCTCGGCATCCGAAAGCGGCAGTGTCGCGAAGTCGTGCGCTCCCGCATTCATGACGCGGCGCATCGTGTCCAGGTCGTCCGCGCTCGAAATCACCGCGAGCCCCGCGTCGCAGGAGTCCGCTAGGGCTTGTGCCGTGCGCAGCGCTGGCACGATCGGCTCCTCGATGTGGAGCACCACCACGTCGGGCTTTAGCGCATCCGCGCGCCGGACCGCATCGATGCCCGGCCATGCCTCGCCAACCACCAAAAACCCGTGGAGCGGAAAGACCGGCGCAGCGACTCGAGAATCTCGGGGTCACTGATGACAAGGAGCGCGGAGAGCGCAGCCTGCGTGCGCGATGCGTCCCCGAATTGGTCGAGCGCAGACGTGGCCGCCATACATCCGCCTTGCCGGCTGCTTCGTGGCCCTCGAGCCGCCCCCGCAGCCGCGTGGTCCATATCGAGCCGATATCTCGAGGGCGCGCTGACAGCCGCCCCCATCGCCTCTCTCCATCATCGGAGCGCACGCCCCTTCTCTTGAATGCCCTCGAACGCCCCGCGAAGCGGACCACCGCGCGCTCCCTGTTGTCCCGCCCGGTGCTGTCGGTAATCCCTTTGCCTACCCGGGCCCGTTCGGCATACCGGCACGCATTGAGGTGGAACGTGGCGCTACGAAACCCGTTCAAGGCGATCCGGAGCTTTGGCGGAGCGGGCGGCTCCGCTAAGCGCCTCAGTCCCGGCGCCAGCACCGCCGAGTCAGTGACGACCGGGTTGCTCCAGCGCGAGTTCAACATGCATTTCCAGCCTGTGCTCAGCCTCGAGTCTGGCGCGCTCATTGGCGCCGAGGCCCTGCTGAGCTGGGACCTGCCGGGCGCCGCGGAGCCCGCTCCTGCTCGCCAATTCATGTCCAAAGTGATGCGCGCCAGCGTCCTCGATCAGATGATCTGGTCTGTGGTCGGCCCAGCCTGCGAGTTCGCACGTAACTTCCAGATCGAAGGCCGCCGCTCGTTGACATTCGGAGTGAATCTGTCCGCCACCCAGCTCGCCGACGGTATCGCCGCCCTCGCGTCCGTAAGCGAGGCCCTCGCGACCAGCCAGCTCCCACCGTGGTGCCTGCTTCTGGAGATCCCCGAACAAGTCTTGCTCGATGGCGACTCCGGTCTGCCCGCCACGCTCGCTCGGCTCGCCACGCTCGATGTGGGCATCGTGATCGATGACTTCTGGGGCAGCGATCGTGCCGCTGAGATCATCGATACGCCCGGGCTGCGTGGCGTCAAACTCGACCTTCGAGCCAACACCAACAGCGAGGCGACCAGAGATCAGCTTGTCGTCGCTGCTCAGCTTGCACACGCACGTTCCCTGACCGTCACCGCAAAGCGCGTTGAGTCGTTGTTCGAGATCGAGTTCGCGCGTGAGCTCGGCTGCGACTTCTTACAGGGTCACGCGTATGGGCGACCCATGACCGCCGAGGCGTTCCGCGCATTCGCGCGGCGCATGACCGACAGCGACGCCGAAGTCGACCCCGTCGCCTAGCGAGCGCTAGTAGTTCGCGCGCTCGGCCCGCCACGAGGCGATCGTCTCCGCGGCCTGCTGGATCCGGCCGCCCTCGGCCGCCAGCTCCATCAGGAGCGTGTCGAGCTGGGCCTCGTCGATCTCCCGCGCGCGCCAGACCGGCTCGACGTTCCGCCCGCGAGATCGCCGCCACGAGTGGACCATCAGCCGCACCGTTGTCGCGCATCACATCGATGAGCGCCCGCAGCGCGTAATCCTTCTCCACAATGCACCTCCCCTGCGAGCCACCATCACCGCGTATCGCGTATCGATTCCGTCGATCCAGCGTGGTGCGTCGCAACGGGCGTCACTATCGGGGCGTCCCCTACGTGTTCTCCGCAGAGAACGTGTCCTCAATCCTCGGCGGCGCTGTTAGCGTCATGTGCACCGGGCACCGAGTGGCGTTCTCCTGCAGACGCACACGTTGTTCAGGCAAGAGCGGTCCCACCAACACCACGTGCCGTCGGATCACCTCGATCCGCGTGTCGTCTTCCTCGCACGTCGCGCAGTCGGTCGCGTGGCCCCGGTCATGAGTCAGCTCCACCTGGACATCCCGCAGCGGCCAGCCCTTCCGGCGTGCATGTATCAGCAGCGTCATCGAGGTGCACGCCCCCAACGCCGATAACAACAACTCGAAGGGCGATGGACCCAGGTCGTCGCCCATGGGGGTCGGCTCGTTCGCAATGATCGAGTGCCGGTCACCAATTAACTGCGTGGTGTAGCGCTACCCCACGCTCCTGCCCAGCACTGTCCACGCCATCGCTCAGCTCCTTTCGCTAGAACCTCGATTCCGCCGCAGCAGCGGTCAACAGATCAGTGTTCGTGCCGCGCATGAAGCCCGCCTCGAGGAACCCCGCCTCGAGCGCCGCGTACGCCTCGGCACTCGCTACCTCCAGACGGAGCGTGATCCGCGCGACGCCCACAGGAAGCTCCGGCGGCGTCAGGTCGTGTTGCACCTCGATGATGTTCGCACCCGCCGCGCTGCACACTGCCGTGATCTGTGCCAGTTCCCCGGGCACGTTCGCGGCCGCGATCGTAAGGCGCCGCTGGCGACCATCCACCGCGAGGCCGCGCTGCACCAGCCGCCCCAGCAGGCTCGCGTCGATGTTGCCGCCCGAGATCACCGCAATCGTCGGCCCGCCCGGCCGCACCAGTCCGGCGCGCAACGCGGCCACCGCAAGCGCACCCGCGCCTTCCACCACCAGCCGCGCTCGCTCGACGAGGAACACCACTGCGCTCGCGATGTCCGACTCCGAGACCGCCACCAGCTCGTCCACGTAGCGCTCGATCAACGCCTGCGTCAGCGTCGAAGGGCCCACCACCGCCACGCCGTCCGCGATCGTCCGTGCCCGCGGCACGGCCACCGGCGCGCCCGCCGCCCTCGAGGCGATCAGGCCGGGCATCGCCGTGCTCTGCACGCCCACCACCCGCACGTCTGGCCTCGTTGACTTGATCGCCACGGCGATTCCGCCCAGCAACCCGCCGCCGCCCGCCGGCACAATCACGGTCGTAAGCTCCGGAAGTTCCTCGATCAATTCAAGTCCAATAGTGCCCTGGCCGGCGACCACCTCCACGGCGTCAAAGGGCGGCAGGTAGAGCCAGCCATGCTCTTCCGCCAGCGCGCGTGCCCGCTCAATCGCCTCGGCCAGCCCGCCCTCGACGAGCGCCACTTCCGCGCCGTACCCAAGCGTCGCGCGCTGCTTCGCGATTGGCGCCGTCTGCGGCATAACAACGGTCGCGCGGACGCCTCGCTCCCGACTCGCGAGGGCGACGCCCTGTGCGTGGTTGCCTGCGCTCGCCGTCACCACCGCCACTGGCGCGCGCACAGCCAGCATGTTGTGCGCCCCGCGGACCTTGAATGACCCGGTGCGCTGCAGGTTCTCGCACTTGAGATAAGCCCTGTGACCCACCACTTCGCTGAGGGCGGCACTGACCAGCAGCGGCGTCTGCCACACATGCCCGGCGATACGCGCGCGGGCGTCCTCAATGTCCGCCAGTGTGACCTGGATCTCGCTCGTCACAACGTGCCTCCTCGCAGCGTCGCCCCGGCGGTGTCGCATGCCCCGCCGCGTTAATCACCATTTCACATAGCGTTTACAGGCGGGCAACCATCGCGCCGGCGCCGCACGCCACCCTTGATACATGACACGACAAGCCACCGCCCCCGGCTACCATCTCTCACACCAGCTCGAGCGCGCACCGTGCCGGCCAGCCCGCGACATCGACCCTGATGGCTGTGGTGTTGGCCTCTCGTCCCGGGCACGGCAGTGTCACCCGCCCGTTGGCGAAAGGCGTTCGTTGCACCGCGTCCCCTTCCTCTGTACCGGCAACTCAGCCCGCTCACAGCTCGCGGAGGCGATGCTGCGCCTGCTCGGTGGGCGCGACTGCGAGGTGGCCTCGGCGGGAACGCATCCAACGGTCGTCCACCCGCTCACCACGCTTGTACTGCACGAACTCACCATTGATATCTCCCACGCGCGCTCCAAGCATCTCGACGAATTCCTCGATACCACCTATGGCTACGTCATCACGGTCTGCGACTAGGCCGCGGAGACATGTCCCATATTCCCGCACTCCAGAGCCACCGAGCACTGGAGCTTTGCCGACCACGCGACTACCGAAGGCTCGCCAGATGACCGCCTGACCGCGTTCCGCCTCGCCCGCCACACCATCCGTGCCCGCGGCGCCGCCTTCGTGATGACCCTCGAGGCGCGCCCGGAGGCCTGAGACCAGCCCCGCACTCCGCCCTCAGACTCCCCGCGCCCACTCCCCGCTCGAGACCTCCGTTCCCGAATTCGAGCGCTCGTGATCGCGGCCGTCGACAGATTCTGCGCAGAATCGTCAGAAATCGCGCCTCCAGCACTCCTCCCCGACGAACCGACGACCGATGATCCGGCTGAGGGTTACTGCCATCGCTTCGATAGAACTTCTGTGGTCATGGGGGATGGACTCCGCGTGAGCCTGCAGCAGTTGCCGCATTCGGGCAATCCGCGCCGCGCCCCCGTGATCTTCCGGCCAAGGGGTGCCGCCCCAGCTCCTGACCCGCAGGTCGACGACCTGATCGGCGCCGCCGCGCGCGGTGAGCTCTTCGTCCAGTACCAGCCGATCGTCAGCCTGCCCGGCCGGAACCTCCACTCCTTTGAGGCCCTCGTCCGCTGGCAGTACCACCGTCGCGGGCTGATCAGCCCCGTCGATTTCATCTCGCAGGCCGCGGCCTCCGGCGAGATCATCGCGATCGGCCAATTCGTCTAGGCGGCGGCCGCCAAGCAACTCCGTCTCTGGCGGGTCGATCAGGGCGAACGTGCCGCTCCCCACTACGTCTCCGTCAACGCCTCCGCAGTTGAACTGCGGCAGCCCGAGTACGTGCCACGCCTCCGCGCCATCCTTGAGGAGCAGGGTGTTGCCCCGGAGCGCATGCAGATCGAGGTGACCGAAAGCGTCTTCGTGGACGACATCGATGTCATGGTCGACCGCCTCAACGAGATGAAAGACCTCGGCGTCCGGCTCGCCATCGATGACTTCTGCACCGGCTACTCCTCGCTCCGCCATCTCACGAACCTGCCCCTCGACGTGATGAAGATCGACCGCTCCTTCGTCGACGGCATGCTCGGCAGCGAGCGCATGTTCACTGTCATGCGCGCCACGTTCATGCTCGCCCGCGGCCTTGGCCTCAGCGTCATCGCCGAGGGCGTCGAGGGCGAACAGCAGGAGTGGCTCCTCGGCGCCCTCGGCGGCGAGCTCGCCCAGCGCTACCTCTACTCCCGCCCCCTCTCCGTCGAGGACGCCACACGCCTCGTCCGAGGCGACACGTCGGCTGCCGCCCCCGTCCGCTCTCAGCGCGCCGCCGCCTAGCCTCGCTACAGTCTCCTCATGTTCAATGAGGTTGCCGCGCAATTCTGCGCGCGATGCGGCACGCCGCTGGCCGCTGGCGCACGCTTCTGCAGTGCCTGCGGCACCGTCGTGGGCGCATCCAGCGGTCCGCTCGTGTCGAACTGCTCCCCCACCATCGAACTCGCCGGCACCCGCTACGAGCTCGCCTCGTTCTGGCGCCGCGCCGGCGCTTTCTTCGTCGACTGGGTCTTCTGGCAATTCGTGTCGTGGCCGCTTTCTACGATCTTCAACGTTCCAGCCGGCAATTCGTTTCCCACCCTCGAGCCCGGCGCTCCTCCGACCCCCGAGTTCTACGACGCACTCGCGCAGACCATGGACCACCTGCTGGTCTACCTAGCCGTGTACTCGCTGGTGGCCGGCGTCGCGCAGGCCGTCCTCGAAGCGTATGGCTGGACGCCCGGCAAGGCGACGTTCGGCCTGCGCGTCATCCGGCGTGACGGCCACCCGCCCGGTACCGTGCACGGCCTCGCGAGGATCTTCACCCGGCTGCTGAGCGCGCTCCCGTTCCTCCTCGGGTACTTCTGGGTGGTGTGGGACCCGCAGAAGCAGGCATGGCACGACAAGCTGGCTCAGGTCTACGTCGTCCGCGTGCCGGATCCCGTCCTCAACGGCGGCGCCAGCCAGCGTCCCCCGGGCTGGGGCCCGCTCACCCTTGGTGTCGGCCCCTGGATCTGGGCGGCCCTGCAGACCCTCTTCCTCTGCGGCACCGTGGCGGGCGCACTCTTCCTCAGCACGATCACGCCGGACGACGGTCCGGCCTGGCAGCGTTTCTTCGATAGCCTCGCGACGCCGACACCCGCCCGCAGCCCCGGCTCTCGCACCTCCGCGGCGCCGCCAGCCGCCCCCTTCGTGCGCCTCATCGCTGCGCGCGACGTCGACCAGCACGGCAACCTCGAGGCGGCATCTCCCCTCCTGTAAACGCCCCGCTATGATGGCGCCCGTTCACGCTGCTCAGGAGGGTGCTATGGCCGGGCCACTCGAGGGACTTCGCGTCCTCGATCTCACTACCAACGTCGCCGGGCCCTACGCCACCAAGCTCCTCGCCGACTTCGGTGCCCGGGTGACCAAGATCGAGCCCCCGGGCGGCGACCCCGCTCGCCACACTGCCCCGTTCTTCCACGACGAGCCCCACGTCGAGGGTTCCATCCGCTTCCTGCACCTCAACACCAACAAGCGCAGCGCCATCCTCGATCTCGCCGACCCGACCTCGCGAGATGCCCTGCGCGCGCTGGCGACCCAGCACGACATGGTCTTCGAGGACTTCGAGCCCGGCCGCCTCGCCGCCAACGGGCTCGGCTACGCGGACCTCGAGGCAGCGCGCCCCGGCGTCATCCTCGTCTCGATCACGCCCTGGGGGCAGTTCAGCCCTTACCTCGGCTACCGGCTCTCCGACATCGTGGCGCAGGGCATGGCAGGCCCCATGTTCTGGACCGGCAGCGACTCGCGCGAGCCACTCAAGCTCGGCGGCGCCAGCCCGCTCTCGGAGTACCAGGCGGGCGCCGTCGCCGCCCTCGCGGCGACGATGGCGTTCCTCCGCCAGGAGGCGACTGGTCAGGGCGACCACATCGATGTCTCGATTTATGACACGCAGGCAGGCTCGCGCGACCGCGCCGCACCTTACGTCGCCAACCACGCCTACAGCGGCATCGAGCCGCGGCGTTATGCAGCTGGCGGCACGCTCGCCAGTGGCGCCCGACCTTGCCTCGATGGCTGGGTCAACATCGCCGCCGCCGGCAACCGTCGCCTCCCCGCCTTCCTCAGGATGATCGGCCGCCCCGAACTCGCCGAGGACCCGCGTCTCCTGGTCCCCGCGAACCTTGTCGACCCCGAACTCGTCGCCGACATCGAGGCGACCTACCTCGGCTGGCTCATGCAGCGCACCAAGGCAGACGCCGTACGCGAGTCACAGGAGCAGGCCCAGTCCCTCGCCGGCGCCATCAACACTCCAAAGGACCTCGTCGAGGACCCCCACTACCGCGGGCGCGGTGCGTGGGAAACCATCGATCACCCCCACACCGGACCCGCAGAGTACCCCGGACGCCCCTTCATTATGGGCGCCACCCCTCGACCGCCTGGGCAACGCGCGCCGCTCCTCGGCGAACACACCGCCGCCGTACTGGCTGAAGCGACACGCCCTGCCGAGACCGCACGCCACACACCTGCACCAACCTCCCCGGCCCCCGCCGGCCCTCCACGCCTCCCCCTCGAGGGCGTTCGCGTCGTCGATGTCACCGTCGTCTGGGCCGGGCCCTACGGCGCCCAGCTGATGGCGGACTGGGGCGCCGAGGTCATCCGCGTTGAGCCGATTACGCGCGTCCAGCCGTCGACACGCGGAGCCGAGCGCCGCACCACGCTGGCGCAGCAGGCCGCCATCGGTACTCAGGGCCTCGCCGCCGGTGGCTCCTTCCCCGAGTACGACCCGGCCCTCGACCCATGGAACCGCAACTCCGGCTTCAACTCGCACGCCCGCAACAAGCTCTCGATGACAGCAGACATCACCACCCCCGAGGGCCGCGAGCTGTTCTGCCGCCTGATCGCGAAGTCCGATGTCCTCATCGAGAACAACGTCCCCGAGACCATCGAGAAGGCGCACATCACCTACGAGGAGCTGCTCGCCTACAACCCGAAGCTGATCATGATTCGCATGCCCGCCTTCGGGCTCTCCGGGCCCTACAAGAACTACCGCGCCCTCGGCACGCACATCGAGGGCATGATCGGCCACCACTACCTGCGCGGGTACCCGGACGGCACCCCCGATGAGTGCGGCGACGTCTACACCGGCGACGCCGTCGCCGGCATCCAGGGCGCCTTCGCCGTCTCGATGGCGCTCCGCCACCGCGCTCGCACAGGCGAGGGCCAGCTCATCGAGCTCTCGCAGGCGGAGAACTTCCTCCCGCTCCTCGGCGAGCAGATCCTCGAATGGACCATGAACGGCAACGACCCCGGACCACAGGGCAACCGCCATCGCACTCACGCGCCGCACCAGGCCTATCCCGCGCACCCGTCGCGCGACGGCCTCGAGCAGTGGATCGCCATCGATGTCGGCACCGACGCTGAATTCGCCGCGCTCTGCGAGGTGCTGTGTGGGCGCGAGGGCGCGAGGGCACTCACCTCGGACCCACGGTTCGCCACCTGCGGGGCGCGACTCGCCAACCTCGCACCCCTCGACGCCGCTATCGGCGAGCTCACGAGGCAGTACGACAAGTTCTGGCTCTTCCACCGTCTCCAGGCGGCCGGCGTCACCGCGGGCCCGCTGCTCTCGGCCGCGGAGCGCTTCCACAGTCCGCACCTGCAGGCGCGCGGCTTTTTCGAGTACATCAGCCAGGAATCCGTCGGCTGGCAGTGGTACCCCGGCATGTTCTGGAAGATGGCCGCCACCCCGAACGCCATCCGTCGAGGCCCGGTCATGCTCGGCCAGGACAACGACTACGTCTTCCGCGACATCCTCGGCTGCTCCGCATCCGAGTACGCTGCCCTCATCGCCTCCGGCCAGGTCGGCACCACCTACCCGCCCTCGGTGCTGGGTTATACGCCGGGGGAGTAGACCAGCCGCACGCCGAGGTAGGGGCGCAAGGCCTTGCGCCCTATCGATCTCCCGTGGTTCATCGAGGGCCATTCCCCGCCTCGACCTCACGCTGCCTCGGCGTTCCGCTTACTTCGGCAGCCGGTCCTGCGCCTCGAAGATCCGCCCGAGAATCTCACGGCCTTCCGCGCCGGCCCGCGGCACCAGCTCCGGCTGGTACAGTCCGCGGAACAGTTCGTCGTTTCCCCTCGTCACCACCGGCTGCAGCCGGTAGCCGATGAGCCGCCCGTCAACAAAGCCCGCCTGCAGTAACACGGACTGCATCGTCCACGTCGACCACGACTGGTCGAAGAAGTAGTTCCCCTGCGCGTACAGCACCAGCGAGTCACCACGCCGCTCGATCGCCTGCACGACGTGCGGATGGTTCCCGACCACGAGGCTCGCGCCCGCCTCGACCGCCGCCGCCGCCAGCTCGCGCTGGTTCGAGGTGGGGTCGGTCTCGTACTCGATGCCCCAGCTCATCCCCACGATCACGACGTCGGCCACCCGCTTCGCCGCGCGCACATCCTCGATCACCACGTCACGACGCAGCGGCGCGATCCCCGGCGTCGCCGCTGTGGCCCAGTTCCCCGGCGCGATCTCATCGTAGGCGAGGAATGCGAGGCGTACCGGCTTCCCGCCAGCCGCGCCGCCTGCCTCGACGACCTGTGGCCGTCGCGCCTGGTCGAGGTTCTCGCCCGCACCAGCGGTCGCCACACCGAGGCGGTGCAACCTCGCGATGGTGTCGCGCAGTCCCGAGTACGGCGGACATGGCTGCCAGCAGTCCAGCATGTGGTTGCCGTTGACGAACATCACGTCGATCCCGGCCGTCGCGATCGCCTCCGCCGCGCGTGGTCCGCCCTGCAGGACGAACGTACGCTCACATGGGGTCGCGGGGCTCACGTCGGTCAGCGGCGAGTCGAGAGCTCCGATCGCCACATCCGCGCGTTCGAGGAGCGGTCGCACGTCCTCGAACATCGCGTTGAAGTCGCCGTGCGCCTCCAGTGCGGCGTTCGCGCACCGCACTGGCAGAATCTCGCCCGGCGAGACCACGAGCACAGGATCGAACGCCTGCACAACGCCCACGGTCCGCAGCGGCGACGTGCTGGCGGGGTCACCCAGCGAGTCGTGCCCCTCGACCACCAGCGCCAGCACGTCCGGCGTCAGCGCCTCTGGTCGCACAAGCGCAAACGCACCAGTCGATACACGTACCGCTTCGACCAACGCTCCGCCATCGAGGCGCCGCGCGCTGATCTTGTCCACTGGGACACCGAACACCGTCGCGAGTGCGGCAACATCCTCGACCGCTACGAATGCCTCGATCGCCGCCGGCGTCCCACCGAGGTCAGCCCAGTCGCGCACCTCACCCGTAAGCACGCGCCGCACGTCATCGAGGCGGAGTTCGTAGACATCGCGCCGCGCGTGCGCGATCGCCACCCACGATTTCCCATCGATCACCGCTGTCGAGGTCCGCGCTGCTGCTGGCGCCGCCTTCGCTGCAGCTGCGCGAGGCACGCGAGGCACGCGAGGCGAGGTCGCCGCAACCACTGTCGATTTCGGCGCCGCTGGGCGACGTCCGCTCGACTCCGCGCGGTCCTCGTCGGCGCACGCGGCCAGAACGCAGGCAGATGCGAGGAGTAGACAGAGGGTCCAAACGCGCTTCACGGCCTCAGCGTAGGGCCACGAGGCCAACACCTACCGTCGCCAGAGCCCCGCCGAGCCGGTCGCCAATATCCGTTCGCCATGAGGCCCCCCTGAGCTTGCCGAAGGGCCTGTCGAAGGGCGTGGGTACCTCGATGATCCGGACTAACGCTCCGGATGGGCGCCGCGCGCATCGAGGTCGGCGTTGTGGTTCGACAGGCTCACCACAAACGGGGACGGAGCAGCGTCGCATTCTCGGGCAAGTGCCAATAACCCCGGCCCAGCCATCGGGGTGCCCTCAGACAGAGACGGGCCGCAGGTTCGGGCTCGCCTCCAGCGGCGCTCCGGTCACCGCCGCTATCTCCTCGAACGTATACCCCGGCGCGTGCTCCTCGAGGATGAACTTGCCATCCTTCACGACCACGACCCCGAGCTCCGTGACCACCAGGTTCACGCCCGACGGCGCCGTCACCGGCAACGCGCAGTGCTCGACCAACCTCGGCTGCCCGTCTCGCGTCGTGTGCTCCATCGCGATAAAGATCCGCTGCGCGCAGGCCGCGAGGTCCATCGCTCCACCGATGCCGCCCATGTCCCCTCGACCGTCGTTCGTCGTCTTCCAGTTCGCGAACGAGCCATCGACCGCGACCTCGTAAGCGCCTAGGCAGGTCACGTCTACGCGTCCGCTGCGAATGAGCGCGAACGAGTCCGCGTGGTGCACGATCGTGCCGCCCGGGTGCAGCGTCGTGAACTGCACACCTGCATTGACGAGGTCCGGGTCCTCCTGGCCCTCGGCCGCCAGCCCGCCATACCCGATCACACCGTTCTCCGAGGTGAGCGTGATGTCCTGCTCGTCCGTGAAGAAGTTCGAAGCGAGCACCGGGATGCCGATGCCCAGGTTGACGATCCAGCCCTTGCCGATGCGCTGGGCGAGGAGCGCCCCCATCTGGTCTCTGGTCAGCGGCTGCTTGTCGGCCATTCGATACTCCTCGGAGCTACGTGCGCGCGGGACGTCGAGGTGGGGACGCCTATCGAGGCAGGTCGCCGCCCGGAGGCGAGGCCGCGCGCGCCTGCTGCTGCCCCACCATCGCCTGTCGATTCACGCTGAAGATGCCGTCTGGCGGGATCTGCACCAGCCGGTGCACGTAGATGCCCGGCGTGTGGACGAGGTCTGGGTCAAGCTCGCCGACGGGCACGATCGGCTCCTCGACCTCGACGATGGTCATCCGGGCAGCCATCGCCATGATCGGGTTAAAGTTCCGCGCCGACAGGCGGAAGATCAGGTTCCCCGCCGTGTCCGCCCGGTGCGCTCGGATGAAAGCGTAGTCGGCGAACAGTGCGTGCTCCATCAGGTACTCGCGGCCGTTGAAGACGCGCTTCTCTTTGCCCTCGGCCAGCAGGGTGCCAACCCCCGCGGGGGTGTAGAACGCCGGGATACCGGCGCCGCCGGCACGAATCCGCTCCGCCAGCGTCCCCTGCGGCGTCAGGTCCGCCTCCAGCACGCCACTGCGGATCAGCTCCTCCGCGCCGCCCACCCTCGACGGCCGCGTCGAGGCGGTGAAAGCGGCGATCACCTTCTTCACGCGCCCTTCCATCACCAGGTCGCCGAGTCCCTTCATCCGCTCATCCGCCGAGGGGAATCCCACCCCGTTGGAGACAGTCGTCAGGCCGGTCGCGCCCTGGTAGTACAGCGCAGTCATCAGGTTGTGCGGCGACCCGGGCCCGAACCCGGGGATCATCAGCATGGAGTCGTTCTTAAAGTCGGCCACCGCCTCGGCCATCGAGGCGAATACCATCGGCTTACCCATGCTTCCTCCGCCGCAGCGCACCCTCGACTCTGATGCGGGCGATAATGTACAGCGTCCGCCACGGGCGTGGAGATGGGCGTTCGTTGTACAGTGCCAGCGCCAGCTTGAGCACCCGAACTCCCGAAGGATGCCCTCATGACCACCAAGACCAACACCGCTGTCGAGCAGGAAGTTCTCGCCGCGCAGCGCGCTCGCCTCGACGCCACAATCGCCGTCGATGTCCCGGCGCTCGAACGCCTGATGGCGGACGACCTCACCTACGTCCATTCCAGCGCAAAGCTGGAGTCCAAGGCCGAGAACATCGCTGCCATCTCGGCCAGCCACGCCTACAAGTCCGTTGTCACCAACGAGGTCGTTGTCCGCGTCGAGGGCGACGTCGCCATCATCACTGGCAGCGCCGATATCACCCTCAACCGGCCCGACGGCGACATGCTGCTCCCCGTGCGCTTCACGAACGTCTGGGCACGTCGCGATGGCGCCTGGCGCGAGATCTCCTGGCAGTCCACCCGCCGCGCCGAGGGGTAAGTGCCCCGCGGCGGGGCTTGCCCTGGCGCCGCCGCTGCGCGAGGGTGCCAAGCTTCTTCGTGACACACTCGGAGCACTGAAGCGCCGATCTAACGAGCGGTCACCCGTTACTGCCTGCTGACGTAGGCGTTCATGACCAGTTGCCACTTCGCCTGGATGGGCGAGTGGCCTGCTACTCAAGGCTACTCATGTCCCAGGGGGATGCGAACGGTCGCCCGTCGACGCATCGCACGCGACGATAGCGGCGGGTCCGCGCCATGCGCTATCTGGCCATCCTCCTGGTTGCTCTGATAGCCCTGTCCGTTGTCGGCGCACTCTGGGAGTCGAGAGCCGAAGCCATCGATGTTAGAACGTATCCGCCCCCGGGTGTCCTCGTGGATGTGTGGTGGCACCGTCTGCACATCGTCTGCGTCGGCACCGGGAGTCCGACGGTCGTCATCGACGCGGGACTCGGGGATTGGTCTACTACTTGGAGTCTTGTGCAACCGGAGGTCGCGAAGAGTACGAGAACCTGCACCTACGACCGCGCAGGTTCTGGATGGAGCGACCCGGATCCGCAGCCGCGCGTCGCGAGTGCATTCGCGCGGGAGTTGCACACCCTGCTCGCGCGTGCCGATGAGCCAGGCCACTATGTCTTGGTCGGTCACTCGATGGGCGGCCTCACGATGCAGCTGTTTGCCCGTGAGTACGCTTCGGAAGTCGCAGGGCTTGTCCTCATTGAGTCGATGAACCACGAGGCACCCACTCGCCCGGCCTCCGAGCTTCACACACAGGACCGCTTGGCCCTCGGTATCGGCTTCCTTATGCGGTGACTCGGCCGGGTGGCATCGCGCACATCCTCACCGGCCTCGGCGACCCACTCGGCTCGGCCCCTGCTGCGCTTTCGCCCGAAGCGGCCTCGGCTTCCGTTGCGCGCGGCATGCGTCCCGACCACCTGCAGGCGTTCGTCGATGAATTCCTCGGCATCTCGGAAGGCCTGGCGCAGGCGGCGGAGGTGCGCAGGCTCGGCAAGCTGCCCGTCACGCTCTTGTCGGCCGGAGGGGAACATTCAGACGCAGCTTGGCAGGCAAAGCAGGCCGACTTGCTCCGACTCTCCTCGAATAGCCAGCAGGTCGTCTCGGAGTCCAGCGGACACAATGTGCATCTGGACCGTCCGGCCGACGCGATCGCGGCCGTCCTCGATATGGCGACGATGGTTCGCGAAGGCGTCCCCGACCTCAAGCCGACGGCAACATCACGCTAGAGCGGGATGTTGCCGTGCTTCTTCGCCGGCACCGTCTCCGCCTTAGTCGCCAGCATCTCGAGGGCGCGCGCAACCCGTGACCGCGTTTCGCGAGGGTCGATCACGTCGTCGACGTACCCACGCGCCGCCGCGATGTACGGATGCTCGTAGCGCTCCTTATAGTCCTCGATGATCTCCAGGCGCTTCGCCTCCGGGTCCGAGGCCCCTTGGATTGCGCGCCTGCCAATGATGTTCACCGCCTGGCCGCCGCCCATGACCGCAATGGCCACGCCCGGCCACGCGAAGTTCATGTCCGCGCCCAGGTGCTTCGAGCCCATCGCGTCGTACGCGCCGCCGAACCCCTTGCGCATCACCACGGTCACCTTGGGCACGGTCGCCTCGGCGTACGCATACACCAGCTTTGCGCCGTGCACGATGATCCCGCCGTACTCCTGCGAGACGCCCGGCAGGTAGCCCGGTACATCGACAAGGGTCACAATCGGGATGTTGAAGGCGTCACAGAACCGCACGAACCGCGCGCCCTTCCTCGACGAATCGATGTCGAGCACACCACCGAGGTACATCGGCTGGTTCGCCACCACGCCCACGCTGTGTCCGCCGATGCGCGAGAACCCCACCACGATGTTCTGCGCGAAGTGCTCATGCACTTCCATGAAGTCGCCGTTGTCCACCAGCCGCTCGATTACGTCACGCACGTCGTACGGCTGCGTGTCGTCCGCCGGCACCACCGTCAGGATGTCGTCCAGCTGGCGGTCGATCGGGTCGCCCGTCTCGATGTACGGCGCGCTCTCGAGGTTGTTACCGGGGATGAATGAGATCAGCCGCCGTACTTCCTCGAGCGCTGCCTCCTCGCTCTCGATCGCGAAGTGCGCCACGCCCGACTTCGCGGCGTGCGACATCGCGCCGCCCAGCTCCTCGAATGTGGTGCTCTCGCCCGTCACGCTCTGGATCACGTCCGGGCCCGTGATGAACATTTGGCTCGTGCCCTGCACCATGAAGATGAAGTCCGTGATCGCCGGCGAGTAGACCGCCCCGCCGGCGCAGGGCCCGAGGATCACGCTGATCTGAGGAATCACCCCGGAGGCCCGCACGTTCCTCAGGAAGATGTCGCCGTACTTCGCGAGGGAGACCACGCCCTCCTGGATGCGCGCGCCGCCGCTGTCGTTCAGTCCGATGACTGGCGCGCCGGCCTTCAGCGCCAGATCCATCGCCTTCGCGATCTTGTCGCCCATCACCTCACCGAGCGACCCACCCGACACGGTGAAGTCCTGCGCGAACACGAACACCAGCCGGCCGTCGACTTTACCCCAGCCGGTCACCACGGCGTCCCCGTATACGAGGTCGCTGCCGCCCTCCACCAGGTCGCTCTCCCGGACCGCCAGCGCGTCGACCTCCTGGAACGTCGCCGGGTCGAGCAACGTCGCGATCCGCTCGCGCGCCGTCAGCTTCCCGCGCTCGTGCTGCGCGTCGATGCGGTCCTGTCCGCCTCCGAGGCGTGAGCGCTCGTGGAGTGCGGTCATCCGGGCGAGGTCTTCCTCGTGTGACATCGATCTCTCCGCGTGCTGTGTGCTGTGTGCTTTGAGGTTGTGCCGGGACTGCTACCGATGTCGCCGACGCTACCTCGAGGCGCGCTCGGTTCCGAACGCCGCCTCACCCGCTCGAGGCGCCCGCCGCCTCGATGTGCCGGATGGCCATCGGATTCAGGAATTATGCGGGAGCGCCATGCCCCGCGCCAGACCACCCCGAGTCCGGCCCCCGAGACGCCAAGCAACAACCGTGATTCCGAATCCGGCTCCTACCGCACCGGCATCGTGAGCCGCTGCCCGATCTGGAGGTTCCGCAGTGCCGCCTCGGTGGTGCTGTTCGCCGCCGCCAGCTGCGCCACGGTGATCCCGAACTTGGAGGCGATATCGATGGCGGTGTCGCCCGCGACCACGATGTAAACCTGCGTCCCACCCGGCGTCGTCGTCGGCGTGCTCGTCGGCGTAGCCGTCGCTGCACTCTTTGGTGTCGCGGTGGGGGCAGCCGTCGCCGTGCTCTTCGGCGTAGCGGTCGCCGCCGGCGCCCCCCCGGGCGTCGGCGTCACCCCGGGGATAATCAGCTCCTGGCCAATCTGCAGCCCGGAGGAGTTAGTGATGTTGTTCGCGCGCAGCAACTCGCTCGTCGAGATGTCGAACTTCGCCGCGATCGAGCCCGGGATGTCGCCCGCCGCCACCTTGTACGTCACACGCTCCGGCGTCGGCGTCGGTCGAGGGGTCGGCGCGGGTGGTGGTGGCGGCGGTGGCACCACGGCGACGATCGTGGCAGCCGGCAGCACCGCGTAGGGCGTTGCGCTCGCCACCACGCCGGGTGCGCTCGTGCTCGCGCCATTCTCGTCGCGGCACGACCACAGCGTCAGCGACATCACTCCGAGGATGATCGCGAATCCACCACGCAAGCGCATGCTGCCCACATCCTTCGGGAGATACGCCGACAGAACTCGATGGTAGCGACGTGCCCGGTCGAGGAGAAACGCGGGCCCGCCTACCCCGCGGTGGACTCCAGCTCCCGCAACACCGCCCGCGTCGCGCGTAGCATCACCCGCAGCCCATCGAGTGACACGTTCTCCACGGTGTCCTGTGCGGTGTGGATGTTCTCGTCGTCGCCAGAGTAGAACGTGATCGCGGGGACTCCCGCCTTCACGAACGACGCGTGGTCCGACGACGCGAACGGTCCGAATGAACCTCGGAGAATAGTCGTGCCCGCGACACACGCCACTTGAGAGGCCCGATCCACCAGCGCCACCGAGGCAGCGTGGCCCGGCTCCGTGATCAGCTCAGGCGCCCGGACCTTCCCCATCATGTCGAGGTTGATCATTAACCGCTCCGCCCCCACCCCGTGAGCGGTGACAAACGCCTAGGAACCCACCAGCCCCACCTCCTCGGCGCCGAACGCGAGGAAGCACAGCCCCGGCGCCGGAGCGGTCTTCGCCAGCTCCAGCATCGAGGCGACGCCGCTCGCGTTGTCGTTCGCGCCCGGACCATGCGGCACCGAGTCGTAGTGCGCACCCACGTAGGCCGCGCACGCGCTGTCGCTCGCACCTCCTCCCGAGGACGCCGGCTTCGCGACCACGTTCTGCGACTCGTACGACTCGTGCGTCCGGCGCGCGCGCACCGTCACGCGCGTCCCCTGTCCCAGCGCCTCATCGATCAGCGCAGCGTCATCCGAGGTCACACCGATGACCGGGATGGTGACGCGCTCAACCCCGTCCGCGAGCGTGCCTCGGAAGCCGCCCGGGGCGTTGTTCGCCACCACCAGCGCGATCGCCCCGGAATGCTGCGCGTTGATCGCCTTCTCGCGCAACGCAACCACGCCTCGGTTGGCGAAAGCGATCGCGCCTTTGAGGTTGAGGCCGGTGAAGTCGGCGGCGTGGCCCAGTCCCACCTGCACCAGGCGCCCGCTCGCCTCGCCGTGCGGAGAGCCGGCCATCGCCAGCGCCTTGACAGCACCACCGGCGACATCCGGCACACCGGCCACGTCCGATTCGTCGCGCGGCACATCGACGGTGAACGGCTCGATCGTCGCGGTGTAACCGGACGCCTGCAGCTGGCCGCGGATGTACGCTGCCGCGCGCCGCGCGCCTGACGTCCCCGCGGCCCGCGTGCCGATGTCGCCCGCAAGCACCCGCACATGCGCGAGCGCGAGCCCCCGCCTCAGGCTCGCCGGAGGCGGGGGCGTCTGTGGCCTGCGTCGGAGCAGCAACCATCGAGGTCGCTACGTCGGGCGCCGACGCCTTGCACACCGCCAGCGCCGCACCCAACGCGAGCAGCACGAACAGCCGGGCGTGTCGACTACGACTCGATGGGATCGGGCGTATCAGGCGGTTGAAGAGCAAACGAAGTGGTCTTTCGAGGCAGCTCGGTGGGAGCCAGATCAGGCTACGACTTGCGCCCTCGGCCGCCCCACCACCGCTTCGCGCGATCGGCGATCGAGGGCGATCGGTAGTCGATCTGCCGCCCTCGCCAGTACGGAGCGCTACCCGGCGGCCCGCAGCGGCCACCCTTTGGTGCGAACACGAGCACCGCGAACGACGCGATAAAGAGCGCGACGCCCGCGTACAGGACCCACTGCGTGATCAGCGGACTCAGCATCCGTCCGAGGAACAGCGACCCGAGGATGAGCACGAACGACAGCAGCATCACCTGCGACATGTCGATGCGGCTCAAACGCGCCAGCACGGCGCGCTGCTGGCCGGCGATCGCCGTACCAAGGCGTCCCGTCGCCTTCTTGCGCGCGCGCGCCCAACGCTCGCTCGCGCTCGGAAAATCCTCGATCTTGCCGAGGATCTCCTCGATCTCACGCTCCAGGCGGTCCTGGGGATCGGGCATCGGGACCTCGATGTCGTTGCCATCTCAGTGTAGCGGCGCGCGAACCACCGATCGCAATCTGCAATCCGCCGACGCGCCTCGTGCTTGCGACCATCCGCCCCTCCAATCGATATGCCCTCGGGCCATCGATACCAGTACGCCGCGCCCCGCCGGAGGAGTTACGCCATGGCGAACCTAGAGATCACAGCCACCCGCACCCTAGACAACGGCATCGTCGAACGGACCTTCACCACCGCTGGTCCAGCGGCCGGCCGGTTCCCGGCGTCCTCTGGACTCGCAATGGCGCATCTTCATCGACGCCGCTCATCCTCCTCGGACACGGCGGCGGCGGGAACAAGTTCGCCCCCAACAACCTCGCCGCCCGCGACTACTACACCGGCTCACGCGGCATCGCCGCGACGGCAATCGATGGCCCCGTCCACGACGATCGAGGCCCGGTCACCGACACCGATCACCACGCCTACTCCGAGATGTGGCGCGTCCCCACAGCCATCGATGACATGAACGCCGACTGGGCGCGCACCCTCGAGGGCCTCCTAGCGCTCGGCGATGTCGACACGGGTGCCGTCGGCTACCACGGTTTCTCGATGGGCACGATGTTCGGGCTGCCGTACGTTGTCTCGGAGCCCCGCATCGCCGCGGCAGTTCTCGGTCTGTGTGGCCTGCGCGGCTCCTCGATCGCGCGCAGCGGCATCGCGGGCCGCCTGGCTGCCGACGCGCCGCTCGTCACGATCCCGCTGATGTACCACGTCTAGTGGGACGACGAGCGCTTCGACCGCGAGAGCGCCCTCACGCCCTACGGCATGCTGGCCTCCACCGACAAGCGCCTGCAGTCGACGCCCGGCCTCCACGGCGGCGCCACCACCGAGGCGCAGGCCACGCTGCGCCTGTTCCTTGCCAACCGCCTCCTCGCGCCGGTCCCCGCCGCGGTCAGGCGACCGCGGCGGGCGTCGAGACAGACGAGCGCCCCGCCTGCGCATGCTGAGCCATCCCCACGTCAGACTGAGCTACCACACTCGCTTACACTGAGCCGCTCACCTGCTCACACTGAGCCTGTCGCAGTGCGAGCAGGGCCACGATCTAGTGCGCTCGATCGCGCTCATGGTTCGACAGGCTCACCGTGAGCGGAGAGTGACCTCACCACCGGATTGGGATCGCGCCCCAGCCGCCGCCGCCCGGAGTCTCGATGCGCACTCGATCGCCCGACGCTACGCGCACCTCCGCGCGTGCCCCGAGGTCAACGACCGTGCCGTCGACGCGTAATAGCGTGTTGCGGCCCACGGCTCCCGGCTCCCCACCAGCGAGGCCCCACGGCGCGTACCGCCGCCGCTCGCTGACGATCGTTACCGTCGCATCGTCGTGGAACAGGTACTCGCGCACGACGCCGTCACCGCCTCGATGCGCGCCCGCGCCGCCCGTGCCGGGCCGCAGCTCGTACCGCTCCACCGTGAACGGGTAGGCGAGCGGCAGCGCCTCGATGGGGGTGTTCAGCGTGTTCGTCATGTGGGTGTGCACGCCGGAGCGACCCGCGCGTTGCTGTCCGCCCCCCGCACCCCCGGCGATCGTCTCGTAGTACGCGTACGGCCGGCCTCGCGCGCGGTCGAAGCCCCCGATAGTCAGGTTGTTCATCGTCCCACTCGAGGCCGCCGGGATGCGACCCGGCAGCGCGAGGGCGAGCGCGCCCAGCGCCACATCCGTGATCCGCTGCGATGTCTCCACGTTGCCCGCTGAGACCGCCCGCGGTGGCCCCGCGTTCACCACGGAACGCTCCGGCAAGGTGAAGCGCACCGGCCGGTAGCAGCCCTCGTTCGCGGGCGCGTCAGGACCCGCGAGGCAGCGCAGCACGTAGTAGCACGCCGATCGCGTCACGGCGGCGACGGCGTTCACCGAGGCCTCCTCTGTCTCCGCGTCCGTCCCCGTGAAGTCGAAGCGTGCTTCGTCGCCCGCGATCTCGAGAGCGAGCCGGATCACGAGGCCACCCGGCCCGCCGGACTCAGGCGACGTGCCGGGCACGTCGACCTCGAGCCGGTCCTCGAAGGCGTAGCGGCCGTCAGGGATGCCGGCGATCACCGCGCGGATCACGCGCTCGCCATGCGCCAGCAGACCCTCGAACCGCGCCCGTAGCCCAGCGAGGCCGAACCGAGCTGCCGCCGCCTCCAGCCGCCGCGCTCCGAGGGCGGTCGCCGCGAGCTGCGCCCGGAAGTCACCACGCCGCTCCTCGGGCGCGCGCGAGTTACGCACGATCAGCGCGAGCGCCGACTCCTCGATCTCCCCCGCGCGCACGAGGCGGATCGGTGGAATGATCAGCCCTTCCTGCAGCAGCTCACGCGCCACCGGCATCGAGCCGGGGGCAATGCCGCCGATGTCGGCGTGGTGCGCCCTGGTCGCCACATAGCCGATTGGCTCGCGGTCGCCTGACACGAAGACGGGGGCGACGGTCGTCACGTCGGGCAGGTGCGTGCCACCGAGGAAGGGGTCATTCACCGCCAGCACGTCACCCGGCGCGAACGGCGCCAGCGCCATGACGGCACGTACCGCCGCCGGCATCGCGCCGAGGTGCACCGGGATGTGCGCGGCCTGGCTCACCATCTGCCCCGCGGCATCGAAGACGGCACACGAGAAGTCGCGCCGCTCCTTGATGTTCGGCGAGAATGCCGTGCGACCGAGCGCCTCGCCCATCTCCTCGGCCACCGAGGCGAGCACGGCGTTCGCGATCGCCAGATCCGCCGGCGTCAGGGCTGGCATCGCGGGCGAGGCCGTCACTTCGCCCGCTCCAACAGCAAGTTCCCCCACGCATCGACGACCGCCCGCCAGTCCGGTGCGACCATGGTCGTGGTGTCGAGCTGCGTCACGATCGCCGGGCCCTCGATGGCGTCACTGGCGCCGAGGTCGTCACGCGCGTACACCGGCGTCTCGCGCCACGCCCCGTCGAGCCACACCCGCGCCTCCGCGATCGCTCGTGCGCCGCCGGCTCCGAGCGCCGGCACCGGCAGCTCGATTGTGGAATGCACGCGAGCCGTCGCGCGGGCGTTCACCACCTCAACGGGTGCGCTGGCGTCTGCGTGCGCGAACCGCGCCTCGTGCGCAGCGTCGAAGGCAGCACGCGCTGCCCCGATCGATCGAGCGCCATCGAGGGGAATCGGGATCTCGTACGACTGCCCGGCGTACCGCAGGTCCAGCGCCAGCGTCACCTCGATGTCGCTCGCTTCGACACCGCCCGCCTCCTCGACCTCCGCTCGCGCGTCGGCCTCGACCATCTCGAGTGCAGCCGCAATCTCCGCGCTCGCTCCCTCGAGGTCGAGGCGTCGCAGCACCGAGCGCGTCCGTGTCGCCGTCAGTTCCGCGCGCGCCGCTCCGAGGGCGCACAGCAAGCCAGGCCACCTCGGCACCAGCACGCGCGGCATCTCCAGCGCCTCGGCCAGCGCGCAGGCGTGCAGCGGCCCCGCCCCGCCGAACGCCACCAGCGTGAACTCTCGAGGGTCGAAGCCCCGCTGCACCGACACGACCCGCAGCGCGCGCTCCATGTTCGCGTTCGCCACGTCGATGACGGCCTGCGCCGCCCGCTGCGCGTCTCCACCAAACCCCCGCACGAGGCCGGACGCCGCCCGCCTCGACCGCCGCTCGTCGAGCTTGAGCGCGCCACCGAGCAGCCCGGCCCCGGGGCCCGACGGCAGCGTCCCGAGGACGACGTGTGCGTCGGTGACGGTGAACGACTGACCTCGACCGTAGGCCGCTGGCCCGGGGTCCACCCCCGCCGATTGCGGCCCGACCCGCAGCGCGTCGCCCGCGTCGAGGCGTGCGATCGATCCGCCGCCCGCGCCCACGGTGTGCACGTCGACGACCGGTGTGCGCGCAGTCAGCCCGTCGATGACGAGCGCCCCGCGCGCCGGCACGTCGCCGTCGCACAGCGCCACGTCCGTCGAGGTGCCACCCATGTCGAACGTCAGCACGCGCTCGAACCCGGCGCGCCGCGCGACCTCGAAGGCGCCCGCCACGCCTGCGGATGGTCCCGACAGCAGCGTCGCCACCGGCAGCGCCATCGCGCCCGCCACGTCCGTCGCCCCGCCGTCCGACCGCACCACGCGCAGCCCCTCGATGCCGCGTGCGCGCAGGCCCTCCTCGATGTGCCCCAAGTAGCGCGACATCACGGGACCCACGTAGGCGTTGAGCACTGCCGTCGAGGTGCGCTCCACCTCGCGGTACTCCGGTGACACCCGCGACCCCAGCGACACGAACAGTTCGGTGCGGCTCGCCACCTGGTCGAACAGCTCCTCGAACGCCGGGTTGGCATACGAGTAGAGCAGCGACACCGCCAGCGCCTCGGCGCCCGCGCTCTCCGCCTGGTGCACCAACGAGCGCACCTCCGAGTGGTCCGGCGCGACCTCGACAGAGCCGTCGGGCCGCAGCTTGCCGTGCAGCTCGAAGGTCAACTCCGGCGGCACGAGGGGCTCGGGCGTTACGGGCTCTAGGTCGTAGATGTCAGGCCGCGCCTGCCGCCCGATGGTGAACAGGTCGCGCACCCCCTCGGTCACCACGAGCGCGGTCCGCGCCCCCGTGCGCTCGAGGACGGCGTTCGTCGCCACCGTCGATCCGTGCACCACCAGCCCGATGTTCGCGGCAAACTCGTCGATGCCCTCCAGCACCGCCCTCGACGGGTCGTCCGGCGTCGACAGCCGCTTGTGCAGCCTCAGCCCGTGTTCATCGATGAGGAGGAAGTCGGTAAACGTCCCCCCCACATCCACACCCAGAATCCCGGAAATCGAGGTCATACGGCGAGGGTAGCGGCTCGGGCGAGCCTCGATAGTCGCTGCCGATCGATAGCACATACGCTATCATAACTGCGTGAGAATCGTCCAGTTCCGCGATCGCGCTGGTCGAGAGCCTGTCACGGGGTACTTCGAGCGCCTGGCGCGAGAGGGCTTTCCAACCGTCACAACCAGCTACACCTGCGCGCTGGTCCGGCTCGCCGATGTCGGTCCGGCGCTCGGCATGCCGTACGCCAAGATGATCGATTCACGCGCGCGTCTGTACGAGTTGCGAATTGGCGCACATCGAAGCGCCTACGCCGTCATCGACGGTGAAATCGTTCTCCTGCACGTGTGGCGCAAGCGGTCTCAGAAACTGGACGATCGAGAAGTTGCCATAGCGCTACGTCGGCTCGACGACGCGAGGATGAGGTGGTGAAGGTGACTGTCAGTGCACGCGGACAGGATGCTGTCGCCCACGCCCGGGCCATGATCGAGGCGGATCCAGCCCTCAAGGCGGAGTGGGAGCGCCTCCAGCCGCGCTACGAGGCAGCCGATGCCATCATCGCCGCGCGCTACGAGCGTGGACTCTCGCAGCGTGACCTCGCGAAACTCATGGGCGTCTCCCAGCCGGTCGTAGCCCGCCTCGAGTCCGCCGAGCACAGCCCGCGCATCGACTCTCTCGCCGTCGCCGCGATGGCAATGGGCCTCCGCGTCCGCGTCGTCCTCGAACCCCTCGATGGCGCCCCCGCCATCGAGGCCGGCACCGCCTCCGAACGCCGCGTCGCCGAGGAGCCGTGCACGTACGACGTAAGTGCACGGTGAAGCCCACGGACCGCCGCCCGCCTCGACTCGCCTGAAGTCGGGAGTGTGCGCATCCCGCCTCAACCGCGTCCAGCGCAGAACCACTTAGTCACACCTGGAATCGACGGCGCGCGCCGATCGCGGCCGCTCAGCGTCGGCGGGGGGGGCAGACCTCCACGGCCTCAGTCGGCGATGGATATCAGATCGAATCCCGCCGGTGTGTGACGTATGAATCGCCCGCCAGGAAGTCCTCGGAGCCGGCCATCGATTGGGCCACCTACGAGCCGCGCCGAGTCCTCACCGAAATGGATCTCCACGATCATGCCGCGGTAGTTACGTGGGCTCCAGAGGAACGCTCGCTCATCGTCAGCAGACACAGCGAGCGAGCCGCGCATATCTGACGGGGTATTGAAAGCTTCGTGCGTCTTGGCCTCCAGATCGATCCTCACGATCGGGAAGTCGGCGGCGTACGGGACGAGCACTAACCGTCCTCTCTCGTCTGCAGCAGCGGCGTAACAGTCCCAGATACGGTGTGCAGACGGGAGAGCCGAGTGATAACCGAATTCGAACCGACCGCCTGAATCGAAGATCGTGACTCCCTGCGGCGCGAGTGTCGTTCGTGAGAAGACCCCTTCATCGAAATAGGTAACTGCCACCCGTGGACCACAAACCACAATCTCCTCAACGCAAATCCCAGCGTCAAATGCCGCGGTGGTCTGCCCGCTCCCGTCGACTATCCGGGTGTGGGTGAGTCCGTCGGGCGTCCCGAAATCGTGGACTATGGCAAGCCCGTCTCCCAGAGCACGAACGTTCGGGTGGGTGGACGGGAAGGCCAGCCGCGTTGTCGGGCCCGAGACGAACCGAAGCTCGGAGTCGTGATACTCGGTCCATTCGACGCCCGGGACGCCAACTGTAGCGTGCGACCGCCGAATAGGCGTTCCACTGACGACGACGATCTCGCCATCGCGGCCGACATCGACGTCGGCAATCGCTGCACCACCGCCGTCGGGGACGTGCGTTTCGACAACGATTCGCGGCAGGGCTCCTCCTCGCGCGGCCTAGGCAAACACTCTAGCCACTCGCCTTTGACCACGCCCCCACCTCCGGCTAACGTACGTATCTCACCCCCGCACCAGCCCGCCGAATCCGGAGCCACACCATGGCCGATATGGATACGTACGCTGTCTCCCCGCGCCCCCTCGTCGGGAAGCGCGTCTCCACCCTCCGCCGCCAGGGCATCCTCCCCGCCAACATCTTCGGCCGCGGCCTCGAATCCGTCGCCGTCCAGATGCCTTACCGCACCGCTCGCGAGATGCTCATCGCCCATGGCAAGGACAACCTCGTCCAGGTCCAGATCGAGGGCGAAGCCGCTCCGCGGCCCGTCGTCGTCCGCAACTACCAGCGGCACCCCGTCACCCGCGACGTCCTCCACCTCGACTTCTACCAGGTCGACCTCACCCGCCCGATCCAGGGCACGGTCCCCGTCCGCCTCACCGGCGAGGCCCCCGCCGTCCACGTCTTCCAGGCCCTCCTCCTCACCGGCGCCGACTCCATCCACGTCGAGGCACTCCCCGCCGACCTCCCCGAGCACATCGAGGTATCGGTCAACTCCATGACGCAGCAGGACTCCGTCATCACCGTTGCCGACCTCGACATCCCCATCGGCATCCGCGTCCTCACCGACCCGGAGACGATGGTTGCCCGCATCGGCCGCGGTCGAGTCCGCGTCGAGGCCGCCGATCTCCTCGAGGGCGATGAGCCGGAGGCAGCCGGAGGCAGGACCGCCGACGACTCAGCCGAGACCAACGAGGAGTAACTCGACCTGCCTCGGCCATAAGCCGTGGAGTGCAGGCCCGCGCTTGCTCCATCGGCCACGGCGACGTAGCCTCGATCCACCATGCAACTTCGCGACTTCCTGAGCATCGCACTCATCCTTGTCTCCACCGTCCTCATCCTCGCCGTGTGCCTGCAGGCGAAGGGGACGGGCTTCGGCGCCGCCATTGGCGGCCAGGATGCCGGCTACCGCACCCGTCGAGGCGTGCAGAAGACCATCCACAACATCACCATCGTCCTCGCGGGCGTCTTCATCTCGCTCGCCGCCTGGGCTGTCGCGGCCAGCAGCTAGCCCCGAGCCGGAGCGCGAGATGCGCTCGCGACTCCTCAGTGCGCCCGCCCTCAGGCGTCTGTTCTCGCTCGCGTGGCTCATCGCCGCCGTTACGTTCATCACCGCGGGCTGGTTCGTCTTCGGCGGCACCTCGCCCTACGCAGGCAGCTCCCGTTACGTCGAGGGCGTCATCGGGCATGTCGAGCGCGTCAACCCGCTCTTCGCCCTCCCCGACACACCCGAGGCCGACCTCGCCGCCCTCGTCTTCAGCGGCCTCACCCGCCCTGCTGGTGACGGGGCACCACTCGCCGACCTCGCCGAGTCGTGGGAAATCTCGCCCGATGGCCTCGTCTACACTTTCCGCCTGCACGCCGCGCTCTCCTGGCATGATGGCGCGCCACTCACCTCACGCGACGTCGCCTTCACCGTCGCCACTATCCAAGATCCGGGCTTCCGAGGCCTCCCTGGCCTCGCTGCAGACTGGGCGGGCGTCCGCGTCGCCACCCCGGACGACCGCAGCATCGAGTTCACGCTGCGCGCGCCCCTGGCGGGCTTCCTCAACCGTGCGGCGCTCCCCATCCTCCCCGAGCACCTCCTCCATGGTGTCCCCGCGAACCAGCTCGCCGACGCCGCGTTCGGTGTCGCGCCTGTCGGAAGTGGGCCGTATCGCCTCCGCGAACTCGGGCGCGACCATGCTCTCCTCGAGGCCAACCCGTCCTACCACCTCGGCGCACCCCCCATCGCCGAGCTGGAGTTGCGCTTCCACCGCGATGAAGGCGCACTCGCGACCGCACTGGAGCGGCGAGACGCCGATGCCGCCCTCCTCCCCGACGGCGACGGCGCGGCCACCCGTGCAGCGCGGGAAAGGTCTGACCTTGCCTCGACAGCGCTGCCACGCGCTGGTTATGTTGCTCTGTACCTTAATAACCAGCGCCCACCGCTCGACGAGGCCCGCACGAGGCTCGCGATCTCCGCCGCCATCGACCGCGAGGCCCTCGGCGACTCTGCCCTCACCGGCCTCTCGCCATTCGTCCCCGGTTCCTGGGCCGCACCTTCTCAGCCTGCGATCTCGTACGGCGACGTCGACGCCCTCTTCGCCGAGGCCGGCTGGCCTCGGGGGCAGGGCGGCGTCCGCACCCGCGGCAGCCAGCGCCTCGCGCTCACCCTTGAGACCAACGCCGATCCACGCCGCACGCGGCTCGCCGAGGCGGTGGCGAACCAGCTCCGCGCCGCCGGCGTAGAGGTCGAGGTCTCCTCGCTACCGGCGATCCAGTTGCTCCAGCAGAGCCTGCTCCCCCGCGACTACTCGATGGCGATCTTCGCCTGGGACACCGGCGCCGACCCCGATCCCTACGGCGCCTGGCATACCTCGCAGATCGCAGGCGCCGGTCGCAACATTGCGGGCTATCACGACGTCGTCACCGACACCCTCCTCGAGCAGGCACGCTCTACCGTCGATCAGCTCGAGCGCATCGAGCTCTACCGTCAGTTCGAGGCACGCTTCCTCACGCAGGCGCCTTCTGTCATCCTCCATTACCCAGCCCGCAACTATGTCCACCCCCGGGGCCTTCGCGACCTCGACGCGGGCCTCCAGTTCGACACCTCCAGCCGCTTCCGCGACGTCCAGCGCAGGCACATCGTCCGCACGCCCTGACGCGCTCGGGCTATGATGGGCACGATGGGCTCACCCGGAACTTCGCCCAACGACGTCGACGAACCTCCGAGTCGCAACGCGCCTCACGCCGCCGCCGCCCTGCTCACGCCCCTTCGAGGCTCCCGCTCGTGCTGACCTCAACACCGTTCCAGCTCGGCCTCGTCGCCTTCCTCGTCTTCGTCAACGCCGCTTTCGCCGGGAGCGAGATCGCGATCATCACCCTCCGCGAGGGCCAGCTCGCCCGCATGCGCGAGGCGGGCGGCGCCGCGGGACGCATCGTCGCCCGCCTCGCGCAGGACCCCACGCGCTTCCTGGCGACCATCCAGATCGGCATCACCCTCGCTGGCTTCCTGGCCTCCGCGACCGCCGCCGTCAGCCTCTCCGCTGTGGTCTCGCCCTGGCTCGCTCCGCTCGGGCGCGCCGCGGGCCCGGTCGCCATCCTCCTTGTCACGCTCGTGCTGACGTTCGTCACGCTAGTCGCCGGCGAACTCGCGCCGAAACGCCTCGCCATGCAGCGTGCCGAGGCGTGGGCGCTCACCGCCGCGTTCCCCCTCGCCGCCGTCGCCCTCGTCGGCCGCCCGGCCGTCTGGCTCCTCGCCAAGGCCACCGATATCGTCGTGCGGCTCGCCGGCGGTGACCCGAGGCACCAGCGCGAGGACATCACGCAGGAGGAGCTGCAAGACCTCATCACCTCGCGACGCTGGTTCTCCCCCGGACAGCAACGCATCATCGAGGGCGCCCTCGAGGGCGGCGACCGCACCCTCCGCGAGATCCTCGTCCCCCGCGTCGATGTGGTGGCGTTCTCCGCCTCGCTCCCCGCCGCCGACGCGCTCCGCCGGTTCGTCGAGAGCGGCCACACCCGCGCCCCGGTCTACGAGGGCGACGCCGGACTCGATGGCGTTATCGGCGTCGTCCACGTCCTCGATCTGCTCGACGCCAGCGGCCCGCTGCGGCTGTGGGTGCGCCCAATCGCCACGCTTCCCGAGTCTGCACGCGTCGTCGAGGCCCTGCGTCAGTTGCAGCGCGAGCGGCAGCGCATGGCCGTCGTCGCCTCGGAGCACGGCGGCGTCGAGGGCATCATCACCACCGAAGACCTTGTCGAGGAACTCGTCGGCGAGATCTTCGACGAGTTCGACCGCAACCTCATCTCGGTGGTTCGCGAACCCACCGGCGCGATCCTTCTCGACGGCGGTTACCCCATCCACGATCTCCCGGACGTCGGCGTCGAGCTTCCCGAAGGCGAGTACGCCACCGTCGGCGGCCTGGTCATGGACCAGCTCGGGCGCATCCCCGTCCTCGGCGACCACTTCCACCTCAACGGCTGGAATGTCGAGGTCACCAGGGTCGACGGCCTCGCCGTCGACCAGATCCGCCTCCACCGCGCCCCCACCCCCATCCCCGACGCAGGCGCCTAGGCCGACGTGGCGCGCGAAACCGCCCGTCCGGGACATCGGGGCTAACCAGCGTTGGTAACGCGGCGCGCGCTGGTCTCGTTCGCCCTGAGCCTGGTAAAGGGCCACGCTGTCCTCGATCGTGCGCGGTCCGGGCTCGGGAGCGGTAACGCGCCCCATCGAGTCGGCGCCTGCCATCGTTGACCAGCAAGCCCCATCCTGATCCGCCTACATCGCGCAACGGGGCGCGCCCTCACTGCGGTTCGCGGGCATCGCCCCGAAGAGGTGCCGACTCCCGCGGAGCCCGCGCTAGAAGAACAGGAGGTCCGGCGCCAGCCCCAGCTCCACCAGACCTGCCGCCTCGTACACCAGTGGTCCGATCATCACGTGCGCCGCCGCCGTGCGGATGTCCCGGAACTGTCGCTCGATCGGGTTGCTCGCAAAGATCGAGGTCGCTCCCAGCGCCGCGTGCACCAGGTCGACCGCGCGCGCGCTCGCAGCGGAGCCACCTCCTCGTCGCTCGCCCCACCGAGGAGCGCCTGCCACAACTCCTCCGCCGTCGAATAGAGGTACGTGCGCGCCGACTCCACCAGCACGGTTGCCTCACCCACCATCGATTGCACGCGCGTCATCGAGGAGGGCGGCACGCCGCCCAATCCGCGCTTGGTGGTCCCGATCGCACGCGCCTCCTCGAGTGCAGCCCGCGCGATCCCAAGCGCGTGGCTGCCGTGGTTCATGAACACTAGCGCCGGCGCTCGATACAGCACCCGCGGGTGCCGTGGCTCGCCGAACATGTGGAACGCTCTGGACTCCGGCACGAACGCACCGTCGATGCTGTAGTCGTTGCTGGCGGTGCCACGCAGGCCGGTCGTGAACCAAGTGTCGTGCACCGTCACATCCGAGCGCGGTAGCAAGTACGCGAGCGACACCTCATTCCCCGCGTCGTCGAGGCGTTTCGTGTCACCGTCGTAGACCGGCGCCTCCGCCGAGAACCACGTCGCGTGCGTGCTGCCGCTGGCGAACGGCCAGCGTCCCGTCAGCACGTACCACGGCGCCGGCGACGTGGTCCACGCTTCGCGTTCGCGCTGATGTACGACGGCACATCCACGCGGGCCTTCACGCGCATCTCGACGCCGACCGGCAGGACGCTCTGCTTGCACCGGCGGCACCACAGTTCAACGTCAGCAGGATGCGGCGCGGCCTTCAGGAGTTTACCGTCGTTGGGGCAGCGTGACGTGACGAGCATCTGGACGACCGGCGCGGCGAGTTGCGTCACCGCCGGTTTGGGGAAGTCCCTCATCTCGAACTGCAAACCGTGATCGCCTTCCACCGGAACGGTGTGGTCAACGTCGCCGGTGAAGATGCCGTATGGGATGCCGTTGGGGAACGCGGCACATTTGCCGCTGAAGTCAGTTCTGCGCTTGCAGAAGAGGCAGCCGATCCACTCGGTCATCGCACCACCCGCACATCTTCGTTCCGCAGGGCGATGAGCCACTCATCGCCAGCGGTGTTACCGGGGAACTTGGAAGCATCGATGCGGATGCCGTCGTACCAACGGTCAACCAGTTCCACACGTACGCGCTCCGGCTCAAGGTACGCGCTGGCGCGGGCGCCAGCGCGTACCTTGAGCCGGACGTCACCGCCTTGCCCAGGGGCGCGCTGCGCCGGCGAGAATGCGGCCGCTGCCCCACACTTCGCGAACCACAGTGGGCTCCACCATCCCCGCGAAGCCGCCGGTCTGCGCCGCCAGCATCACGCACCACCCCGTTGAGCCGTCGGCAAGCGCCACTTCCTCGACGACACGCGCTGCGGTGATCGGGTCGGTCTCACTGCCGCCGTACGCCTCCGGAAGTACGAGGTGCATCAACCCCGCGCGCACAAGCTCGTCCACCAGTTCATACGGCAGCCGCCGCTCCACATCGACGTTCGCCGCTAGCTCGCAGACCAGGGGCGCCAGCGCCCGCGCTACCTCTATCGAGTCACCCATCGATGTGCCTTTCGCTTGCCATCCAGCGGCGTGCCATCCAGCGGCGTGCCATCCTCCGAGGTAGGGGCGCAAGGCCTTGCGCCCTCCGGACATCGAGGCACTCAACCGCCCGTCAGATCCGTCGCGATCCCTCAGCACTTACCACGACCGACAACGAACCGCCCCAGTGAAGCCAGCTATCCCGGGAAGCTCCACACTCTGCCCTCGGATGGCTCATCCGTCAGCCGGAATCGAGGCAGCGCCAGCCCCTCACCAAGGTCGACGAACTCCACGGCCACACGCTTGCCGATGGCCACGTTCTCCGTCTGCTCTGGGTTGCCCTCAGCATCCACGAGGCCGGCGATGACCCGGAGGCCATCGTGCTCAGTCGGGAAGCCGCGCTGCTCATCCAGCTCTACGAGGACCACCGGGTACGGCGTGCGACCTCGATACGCGTGGTGGATCGGGTGCTCCACTACCTCGTACGAATAGATCACGCCCTTCCCGGACACGTCCGCCCACTCCGAGGTCAGCGCCATGCAGTACGGACACGCCGGGCCCGAGGGGTAACGCAACTTGCTGCACTCGGTGCAGCGCTGCACCACAAACCGTCCCTCGGCCGCTGCCCGCAGCCACGCCGCGTGGTCCGGGTCGTTAGAGGCGACCCGGACCTCCACACCAAGGTAGTTCGACGTCATCTACGGCCTCCTGAGAATGAGTGACGACCCCGTCGCCGGACTCGCCCACCCGAGGTTCATCGTGATCTCGGCGTCGTGCACCTGCCGGCAGCCGCGTTCGCTGTAGTCGTAGCTGTGCTCGCCCTGGGCCCAGTTCGGGCAGTAGTCGTCAGCCTGCCCTCGGAGCTGCCGCACGTTCTCGGCGACCAGTGCGAGGCCGTGCGTGTACCCCTCCGACAGATGACCGCCACTGGTGTTATTCGGGCGCGCGCCGCCCAGCTCGATAATGCCGCTCGAGACGTAGTCGCCGCCTGCTCCTTCCTTGCAGAAGCCGTATGCCTCCAGCTGCAGCATCGTCGTGAACGTGAACGCGTCGTACGAGCCGGTCACGTCGACGTCCTCAGGCGTGATCCCCGCCTGTCCGAAGACGATCGGCCGGGCATAGTACCCCGCTACTCTCGAGATGGGACCGCGCCCCCAGTGGTAGTTCGCCTGCGGTTTGTTCACGCGTCCCGCCACACCCATGATCACCGCCGGCGTCTGCTTCAGGTCGCGCGCCCGCTCGATGCTCGTCACGATCAGCGCCGAGCCGTTGTCCGTCTCCACGCAACAATCGAGCAGATGCAGCGGACGGGTGATCCACCTCGACCGCAGCACGTCCTCAACCGTCACCCGTTCCTTGTAGTACGCCTTCGGGTTGTTCGAGGCGTGCTTCGAGTGCGCCACCTTCACGTGCGCGATCTGCTCGCTCGTCGTCCCGTGCTCATACATGTGCCGCATAAACGAGGGCGCGAACGACTGTGCCGCCGAGTTCATCCCGTGGATGCCCTGCTCCAACGACGGACCGCCGAACACCGGCGTCTGGCGCCCCGTCCCGCCGATGCGCGCCTCGGTGTAGCCGTTCATCGCGCGGAAGATCGCGACGGTGCTGCACATGCCGGCCTCGATGGCACCCATCGCGAGGCCGATCAGCGCCTCCGTGCTCGACCCACCGCCGGAACAGTCCATGTAGAAGTTCAGGCGGATCCCCAGGTCCCCCGCCAGCTGCGGCGAGGTGACCGAGTCGTTCCCGTGGTACGAGAGCATCCCGTCCACCTCGCCCGCCCCTAGCCCCGCGTCGAGCATCGCCATCCGCACCGCCTCGACGCCCAGCGCACGCGTCGTTCGCCCCGAGTTGCGTGAGAACTCGGTCTGGCCAATCCCCACGATCGCATACCGATCCTTCAGTCCCGCCATCCCGCACCCCTTACTGGCGAACCTCCGCAAGAAGTCCCACGCGGATGGTCCTTCTGACCATCCCCAACGGCCGCCATGCCGGAAGATATACCGCAGTGGCGACCCGTCCGGGTACATCCGGGATGGTTCCCACGCTGGAGGTGACCGTGAGTCCGAATCGCTGGCTGATCGCTGCGGCACTGGTCCTCGCGCTGCTCATCGGCGGCAGCATCGCCGTCGGCACCTCGAGGAGCGGCGAGGCCAACTTCCCCGCCGACTCCCCGGAAGGCACCGTCCAGCGCTTCGTCCGCGCCATCGAGGCGGAAGACGCCTTCGCCATCCGCGACGCACTCTCCCCAGAGGCCCAGAAGCGCTGCGAGATCAGCAACATCCGCAACGCCCTCCGCTACCCCGACGAGCGAGACCTGCGCGTCGCTCTCCGCGATTCCCGCATCACCGGCGAGCGCGCCGAGGTGAAGGTCCGCGTCTCCGAGAGCACCGGCAGCAGCCTCTTCGACAGCGGCTCCTACGACCACGACGAGATCTTCGACCTCGTGCACGTCGGCGGCGCGTGGCTCATCGAGCAGCCCACCTGGCCGGTCTACTGCCCACCGCTCCCCATTCCGCCGCCGCCCTCGACGCCCGCGGCCTCACCCACCACCGCGTCCGGGCCCAGGTGACTGGCATGGTCCTCCCTATCGTCACCGGCCTCCTGCCGCTCCTGCTCTTGGTGGCGATCGTCGCCGGCATCGTCTCGGTCGCCCGCCGTCACGAGGATGAAGACGAGCCCGGCATCGGCACGGTCCGTCGCCTCCCCCTCTACGTCCTCGCCTTCGCGGCCGCCACACTCGCCACCACAGGCGTCTCGCTCCTCGTCGGCGGACTCTTCAACGCGTTGGCGGGCGAGTTGCTGATCTCGGAAAGTGACACCAAGCTCTCCATCGGGCTCTCGCTGACCATCGTCGGTGGCGCCACCTGGGCCATCCTCTGGCGCGTGGCATCGAGCACGGTTGCGAACCATCCTGTCGAGCGCCGCAGCATCGCCCGCCACCTCTACTTCGGCACCGTCCGCGGCGTCTCACTCGCGGCCGCGACGGTCGCTGGCTCCCATCTCCTGCAGTGGGCCTTCCGCGTCTCAGACTTCGAGGGCGACTCGGTCGGCTTCGCCCTCGTTGGCGCGGCCGTCTGGTTCGCCCACCAGCGACTCGTCACCATCGATGGTCCACCGTCGCCGGTCGCGCAGTCGCTTGGCCGTATCTACACCTTCGGCGCCGCCTTCGCCGGCCTAGTCGTGCTCTCCGTCGCCGCTGGCGCGGTCCTCACCGACTACCTGAGCTCTGCCTACGACACGCTCTTCGCCCGCGCACTCCTCGGGAATCCCGGCACGGTCATCTCCGGGGCGGCCCGGCAGTCGCTCGCCATCGCCATCGCGGGCGCCATAGTCTGGGTGTGGCACTGGTCACACGCCCGTCAGGGCGCCGCCTCTACGGTCTGGCGTGTATACGTCTTCCTCGGGGGCCTGCTCGGTGGCATGACCACAGCGATCGTCGCCGCCAGTGTCGCGCTGCACCGCGTCCTCCAGTGGTACTTCGGCAGCCCAAGCGCCACCAGCGCGATCTCCCACTTCGATGTGCTGCCGAGCGCCGTCGCTGGCCTCCTTGTCGGCCTCCTGCTCTGGGGCTACCACCGCGCCGTCCTCGCCGAGCGCGCGCGCGAGGTCACCGCCCCACCCAGTGAGACCGAGCGCGTCTACCGCTACCTCGCCGCGACGGCCGGCCTCGTCACCATCGTGATCGGCCTGGCGCGCGTCCTCGCCACCTCCTTGGACCTCCTCGGCCGTCAGGGCGGCACGCTGGTCCAGGGCGGGGGCTGGTGGCAGAACCAGCTCGTCACAGGCGTCACCATGCTCGCCATCGGCATCCCGCTCTGGCTGCGCTACTGGCTTGAGGTGGAGTCGCACGTCTCAAGGGACGGCGCAAACGGGCGCGGCGCGCTCTCGCGTCGTGTCTTCCTCTATGGCGTCTTCGGCGCCGCCGGGCTCACCTCGTTGATCTCGCTTTCAATCGTGCTCTTCGAGATCTTCCATGGCATTCTGAAGGGAACGTTCTCCCTGGACCTCTTCCACGACGCGCGCTGGGGGTTCGCCTTCCTCCTCGCGGCTGCCGGGGCCAGCGTTTACTACTGGCAGATCCTCCGCGCCGATCAGCGCGCCCAGCCATAGCTCGCCGCACGCCCGCGGCGCGTCCTCGAGGTGGCCGTCGTCAACGGCAACGACGGCGGCGCGCGCGTCGCCTCGAAGACCGCCTCAGCGCCCACGTCCGTGCCTGGCAGCGCCCCGACATCGCCACCGCCACACTCAGCGACTTCGACCTCGACGCCCTCGTAGTCCAGATCGAGGCGGCAACGGTCGACCGCGTCCTCGTCATCGCGGCGCCGGGCGGTACCAGCTCGGTCATCCACTACTCGATCGGATAAGTCGAGGCGACTACGCGCACCTGCCTTCCGTGTAGGGGCGCAATGCCTTGTGCCCTCCGAAAATCGCACGCCCTCGTCAGACCGGCTCTCCCCTGACCGTGACGCCCGGCATCGACGCTCATGGTGAGCCTGTCGAACCATGAGCCGAGAGGAGGCGCAAGGCCTTGCGCCATTCCGAACGCCGAAGATCTCCGTACAAACAGAGAGGCCGCCCGCGCGGGCGGCCTCTCTGCACTTCAACAGTCAAGGGCTGGCTAGCCGCCCAGATCTAGCCGCGAGGCAGGCCTAGGCCACGAGTCGCGATAATGTTGCGCTGGATCTCGGAAGACCCGGCCGCGATCGTCGCTGGCACGCTCGTCACGTAGCCCTGCGTGAAGCTCGCCTTCGCCGCCGCACGCGGGTCCGAGGGCTCCCAGATGTTCGAGTACAGCCCGAACACCTTGGTCCCCGTGCGCTGCAGGCGCTGACCAGACTCCGAGATGAACATCTTGGCCGTCGAGGCCTCGTAGTTTGGGATCAGGCCGCGGTTCTGCATCGAGATGATGCGGAACGAGAAGTTCTCGCCCACTGCAGTCTCGATGTACCGGTCCGCGACATCCGACCGCACCGCCGTCGATTCCCCACCACGGCCGCTGAGCTTGGACTTCGCCTTGCCATCGTCCGTCTTCGTGTACGACAGCAGGCCGTTGATGGTGCGCTTCTGCGCCACGGCGCCAGAGATGTTCGAGCGCTCGAAGTCGAGGAGCGTCGCGCCGACGTACCAGCCGCGGTTCTCCTCGCCGATGACGTTCGCGACCGGCACACGCACGTCCTCGAAGAACGTCTCGTTGAAGCCGTGCTTCCACGCCATGTTGATCAGCGGGCGGATCGTCAGGCCCGGCGTCTTGATGCTGTCGATCACCAGGAAGGTGATGCCACGGTGCTTCGGCGCGTCCGGGTCGGTGCGCGTCAGCGCGAACATCGCATCCGCGTGGTGCGCGCCCGAGGTCCAGATCTTCTGCCCGTTGAGCACGTACTCGTCGCCGTCCCGCACCGCACGCGTCTGCAGCGAGGCGAGGTCCGAGCCGGATCCCGGCTCCGAGTACCCCTGCGCGTACACCGTCTTGCCCGACAGGATGTCCGGCAGGTACTTCTTCTTCTGCTCTTCCGAGGCGTGCACGATCAGCGTTGGACCCAGCAGGCTCACCCCGGAACCACCAACCGCCGGTGCACCGGCCAGCGCCGTCTCCTGGCGGAAGATGAACTGCTCCATCGGCGAGAGGCCCCCGCCGCCGTACTCCTTCGGCCACTGTGGCGCGAACCAGCCGCGAGCAGCCAGTGCGTCGCCCCAGTCCTTCGCAGCCTTCACCCGCTCGGGGTCATCGGCCTTGCGGTCGGCGACCCAGTCGCCCGCCTGGCCCTCTTCTGCGCTGCCCTCGCCACTGGCGAGGCGCTTGTAGATGTCCGGAAGCCCGGACACCAGCACACTCTTGACTTCGGCCCTGAAGGCCGCCTGCTCTGCGTTGTCTGCCCAGTCCATCGGTATCCCCTCTCCGTCGCCCACTCAGGCGGTCGAAATTGCGCCTGAATTGTACGCGTAATCCACTCCAGGTGGGGCACTCACCCCGTCGAGGCGGGACGATACACCGCCAGCCAGATCGTGTCTGCTCCCTCGTCCGTCCACGCCACCCGATGGCGCACGCCCGCCGGCAGCTCCACCCAGTCGCCCGCCGTCAGCTCGAGGTCGAACTCCTCGAACTCCAGTCGCGCCGACCCGTTCACTAGGAGCACGAACTCATCCTCGACCTGGTCGTACCACGAACCCTCTGCCGAGGCCTGTCCGCGTGACACGATCCGCTCGATGCGCACGCCGCCGCCATCGGCCAGCACGCTTACCAGCTCCTGAGGCAACACCGCGGGCACACCGTCATCGAGTCGCCCATGCCGGATCCGAGGCGTGGTCATGCTGCGATGGTGGCACGACGCAAGGTCTTAGCTGGCCTTCGTCTCGCGCCGTTTGCGCCCCTCCACGAGGTCAAAGCGCGATTGCAGGTTCAACAAGAGCTCCGCCTAGATCCCCATCGCCCCTTCGAGGTCCAATGCGGTATCGACTGTGACCAGCGTTCGCTGGCGGACCAGCTCGCTTACTGCCCCGGAGACCGGCCCATCGCCCGGGCAATCTCACTCTGCGTCATGTCGCGCGCCTCGAGCTCCTCACCGAGCAGCTCGCCGGGATGCATGGCCACGGGCGGCCAGCGTATTGCGCGAACCGATGCGCTCTTCACATCAGCCATGGTAATCGAGCGCCGTTATCAGTGCGTGGTGAGCCTGGCGAACCGCACCGTCGTCGTCGACTGGCGCGAATCGAGCACTCCAGGCCTACGACACGCATGGCGAGCCCCCGCGTGACGATCCTCGGAGCGCTTCCCACCCACAGTCGATCAGCAGTTCCTTCTTCACCCGCGACCAACCTTTGATCTGCCGTTCCACCTGGAGCGCGTCCGCCCGGGACGAGGTCTCTTCGACCCAGACCAGAGACACAGGCCGGCGCGGCCGCGTGCATCCCGGGACGAGGCCTCCCTGGTGGCTCGCGAGCCGGGATTCTAGGTTCTCCGTGTGTCCCGCGTAGTACGAGCCGTCGGCGCAGCGGAGCAGGTAAACGAAGAACGGCATTGCTCACCGCTTCACTCTCCGGGTCTCCAGGATTCGCACCTGACGCGGTCCCCGTTGCCCCTTCGCCAGGCTCAGGGCGAACGGATAACCCCGTGCCGGGCTCACCACGAACGGACGAGAGCGCTGCTCCCGTCACACCGTCTCGAAGAACGAGCGCGCCTCGCTCACCGTCCGCTCCAGCTGGTCGTGGTGGATCCAGTGCCCCGAGTCCGGGATGAACACCGAGCGCACACTCTTCGCCTTCGCGAAATGCTTCTCAGCATCCGGCACTTGGCCAGAGTTCGTGTGGTCGCGGTCCGCGAACACCAGTAACACGGGGCATTCGATGTTCGCCCAGAACCTCGGCAGCTCCGCCCGACGCACCTCCATCGAGGTGCGACCGTTGATCCAGTAGTCGTGCCGCCACACGTACCCGCCCTCGACCGGCTTCGAGGCGTCCTCGGCCATCGCCGGGAGGAAGTCCGCGGGCAGTCGGGGGTTGGCGGCGTGCAGCCGCTCGCGCGCGTCGTCCAGCGAGGGGTACACCCGCGGCGTCATCCCCTCAAACGAGCGCACGCGGTCGCCCCAGCGCCGTACCCACGCCGGGCCCATCGGCTCATCGTCGCGAGGGTTCAGCGAGTGGGTGCCCTCCAGCACCATCATGCCCCGGAACATCTCCGGGTAGGCGCCGGACGCGAGCAGCGACACCGACCCCCCGTACGAGTGCGCCAGCACCCACGCCGGCGCCCCGACGGCCTCGATGACACGCACCACATCGAGGGCGTTATCGGGGAGACCGTACGTACCACCGGGGACCCACTCGGACCCGCCATGCCCTCGGAGGTCGGGCGCTACCACGTGGTATGTGTCGCTAAGAGCGGCCGCGACACGCTGCCACGACCTCGCGTTGTCGCCTCCACCGTGAACCAGCACCAGCGGCGCCGCCTGCTCGTTGCCCCAGTCCCAGTAACAGATCTTGACCCGCTGCGACTCCACGAAGCGCTGCGTTGGTTCGGTCATCGATGTGACTCCTCGGGAGGTCGCTGCTCGTCGCCGCGCACTCTACCGAAGGCCGTACGCCCGCGCGCGGTCGTGGCGGCGCTGGCGGGCGCGAGCTTAGCTCGCCCGGAATCCCGGGGAGACATGCCGAGGGGGGGCGTGCTTCAACGACCACCGCGGTGATTGCTCATCCGCGAGCCTCAGCCGCAGCAGAGGTTGAGGTTGGATTTGCGAGACGCAACCCACGGTAGCGGGGGCGGTCGGCGGCCAGAGCTCGGCGGCGTTGGGGGGAGGCATGCGGAGGGGGGGGCTTCTATCCTAACCCGCGCCCGCCCTGCTCCTCCCTCAGATTCCCCGTATAATCCCTAGGGCCGCCAACCACCGCTCACCCTCGAGCCCAACGGGCGTGCGTCTTTCCCCTCGATACCATACTCGAGGCGGCGCGCGCAGTCGCGAGGTGGAGCGGGCGGCGCCTGCCTCGAACCTCCCGCGTTCGAGGACGGACCAGAGGGCTACACGCTTCCTACCGATGAGGTACCGATGGCAAAGATCAAAGTCGCGAACCCGGTCGTCGAGCTCGATGGCGACGAGATGGCCCGCATCATGTGGGGCTTCATCAAAGAGAAGCTCATCCTCCCCTACCTCGATATCGACCTGAAGTACTACGACCTCGGCATCGAGTACCGCGACGCCACCAACGACCAGGTCACCATCGATAGCGCCAACGCCATCAAGCAGTACGGCGTCGGTGTGAAGTGCGCCACCATCACCCCCGACGAGGCCCGCGTCACCGAGTTCAACCTCAAGCAGATGTGGCGCTCACCCAACGGCACCATCCGCAACATCCTCGGCGGCACCGTCTTCCGCGAGCCGATCATCTGCTCCAACGTCCCCCGGCTCGTCCCCGGCTGGACCCAGCCCATCGTCATCGGCCGCCACGCCTACGGCGACCAGTACCGCGCCACCGACTTCAAGGTCACCGGCCCCGGCCGCCTCACCATGACCTTCACACCCGATGGCGGCGGCACACCCACCGAGTACGAGGTGATGAAGTTCGATTCGCCCGGCGTCGCCATGGGCATGTACAACGTCGACGAGTCGATCCGCGGCTTCGCCCAATCCTGCATGAACTACGCCCTCGACCGCGGCTGGCCCCTCTACCTGTCGACGAAGAACACCATCCTCAAGCAGTACGACGGTCGCTTCATGGAGATCTTCCAGGACGTCTACGACGCGCAGTTCAAGGCCGGCTTCGAGGCCAAGAAGATCTGGTACGAGCACCGCCTCATCGATGACCAGGTCGCCCAGGCCCTCAAGTCCAGCGGCGGCTTCGTCTGGGCATGCAAGAACTACGACGGCGACGTCCAGTCCGACATCGTCGCGCAGGGCTTTGGCTCCCTCGGACTCATGACCTCCGTCCTCGTCACCCCCGACGGACAGACCGTCGAGGCCGAGGCCGCCCACGGCACCGTCACCCGCCACTACCGCCAGCACCAGCGCGGCGAGGCCACTTCGACGAACCCGATCGCCTCGATCTTCGCCTGGACCCGGGGCCTCGCCCACCGCGCCAAGCTCGACAATAACGGCGATCTCAAGGCCTTCGCCGACGCCGTCGAGCGCGTCTGCGTCGAGACCGTCGAGGCCGGCCAGATGACCAAGGACCTCGCCATCCTCATCGCCCCGGACGCCCCGTTCCTCACCACCATGGGCTTCCTCGAGAAGCTCGACGAGGGCGTGCAGGCCGCGATGGCTAAGGCCTAGGCATGGCGCAGACGCCCGAGTGCCCATCACAAATAGGAGTGGCGCAGTGATTGTGAGGTACCGACCCGAGTAAGGCGGGGCCCGATCTCGGGACCAATGCCTCTCCCGCGCATCCTGAGCCTGTCGAAGGATGCGCGGGACCCACGCCATCGGCTCATGGTTCGATAGGCTCACCATGAGCGGGAGCGGCCCGCTGAGCGGTACCCGTTCATGTTCACCACTAAGAGGGTCGCCCAACCGTGTAGTCGGGGGGCGAGCGACAAAGGAGTACGGTTCGTGCGCAAGAAGGTCACGTTTGTCGGCGCCGGAATGACCGGCGGCACCATGGCCCAGATCATGGCCGCGCGCGGCTATGCAGATGTTGTCCTGTGCGACATCGTCGAGGGCCTGCCCCAGGGCAAGGCACTCGACATCGCCGAGGGCGCCCCGTGGGTCGGTTTCTCCTCCAACATCACCGGCACCAACGACTGGGCCGACACGGCCAACTCCGATGTCGTCGTCGTCACCTCCGGCGTCCCCCGGAAGCCCGGCATGACCCGCGAGGATCTCCTCGGCACCAACGCCGGCATCGTTCGCTCGGTCATCGGCAACGCCGTCAAGGCCTCGCCCAACGCCGTCTTCGTCATCTTCGCCAACCCCATGGATGCGATGTGCCACGTAGCGCTCACTGCCGCCGGCGTCCCCGTCCAGCGCGTCGTCGGCCAGGGCGGTATGCTCGACAGCGGCCGCTACCGCACCTTCATCTCCATGGAGACCGGCGCCTCGGTCCGCGACGTCGCCGCTTGGGTCCTCGGCGGTCACACCGAGGCAACCATGGTCCCGATCGTCTCCAACGCCACGGTCGGCGGTGTCCCGCTCACCACGCTGCTTTCGCCTGAGCGCGTCCAAGCCGTCGTCGAGCGCACAAAGCGCGGCGGCGCCGAGATCGTCGACCTCCTCAAGACCGGCAGCGCCTTCAACGCCCCCGCCGCCGCCACCATCGAGATGGTGGACGCCATCCTCCTCGATCAGAAGCGCATCCTGCCCTGCTGCACGCTGCTCCAGGGCCAGTTCGACATCAAGGACGCCTACGTCGGCGCTCCGGTCACCCTCGGTGCCCGTGGCGTCGAGGCCGTCCACGACATCCCGCTGTCGGACGCCGAGCTGGCCGGCATGCGGGCCGCCGGCGCCGCCGTCCTCGAGTTGGTCGCAGCCACCACGCAGTAGTTCGAATGGAAGCGCCCGCGCCCGCGGTAGCTGCGCGGGCGCGCCCAGCGTCAAAGCATGGGCGAGACACGGCTGCTGAGAGACGAGTTCGGCTGTGGCGTTGGCCTGTGGCTGATCGGCTATCTGCGGGGAGTGGTCCTCTTCTTCGTCCTTCCCACGTCGCTCATCGGATGGGTCGTAATGCCGATCGGGGCGGTTATCACACTCTTGGTGCTCACTACAAAGGTCGAACGGGGCGCGCTTGAGCGCTACCTGAAGCTCGCCGTTGCCTGGTCGGTTCTGGCCATCGCGCTCGACTACGTGTTCATCGTGAAGTTGCTGAACCAAGAGGACGGCTACTACAAGGCAGACGTGTACCTCTACTACGCGCTGACGTTCCTGCTGCCTCTCGCCATCGGCTGGCGTGCGTCATCAGCGGCAGCACAATGAGATCGAGCCAGGCGGCTGTGCGAGTGGTGCAGCCCCTCCCGCGCGCACAATGGCTTCGCCGGTATCGAGCCGTCCTCGGTGACAGCGGGGGCCTGGGGGCGCTCCTGAGCCTGTCGAATGGCCCCCACAGGCAAGGGGCGGGTGGGCGTGTCACCTGCCCGAAGGGCAGTCCTCAACTCCGAGGGGCGCACACGCGCCCTCGATGTCACACACCGCGCCTCATACGCTCGGTCAGCACCATGAAGGGATAACGACATGACCACCGCTACAGCAGGCCCGACGCGCGTCGAAACCGACTCGTTCGGCCCCATCGATGTTCCCACGGACGCCTACTGGGGCGCCCAGACCCAGCGCTCCTTCCAGAACTTCAAGATCGGCGACGAGCACATGCCCGCCGCCATCATCCGCGCGCTCGCGATCATCAAGCACGCCGCCGCCGCCGTGAACCAGGACCTCGGCAAGCTCGATGCCACGCGCGCCGACGCCATCCGCGCCGCCGCGCAGGAGGTCATCGACGGCAAGCTCGATGGCAACTTCCCCCTCGTCGTCTGGCAGACCGGCTCCGGCACCCAGACCAACATGAACGTCAACGAGGTCATCTCCAACCGCGCCATCGAGATCGCCGGCGGCGTCCGAGGCTCCAAGAACCCCGTTCACCCCAACGACCACGTCAACATGTCGCAGTCCTCCAACGACGTGTTCCCGGGCGCCATGTCCGTAGCCACCGCCGAGCAGGTCACACACGTCCTGCTCCCCGGCCTCAAGCACCTCCTCCAGGCCCTTGAGGCGAAGCAGGCGCAGTTCGCCGGCATCGTCAAGATCGGCCGCACCCACCTCATGGATGCCACGCCGCTCACCCTCGGTCAGGAGTTCTCCGGCTACGTACAGCAGGTCCGCAACGGCATCGCCCGCGTCGAGGGCACGCTGCCGAGGCTCTCCGAGCTCGCCCTCGGCGGTACCGCCGTCGGCACCGGCCTCAACGCCCACCCCGAGTTCGGTGACCGTATCGCCGTCGAGATCTCGAAGATCACCGGCCTGCCCTTCGTCTCGGCGCCCAACAAGTTCGAGTCGCTGGCGGCCCACGATGCGCAGGTCGAGCTCTCCGGTCAGCTCAAGACCGTCGCCGTCAGCCTCATGAAGATCGCCAACGACATCCGCCTCCTCGGCTCCGGCCCTCGAGCAGGCCTCGCCGAGCTGCGGCTCCCCGAAAACGAGCCCGGCTCCTCGATCATGCCCGGCAAGGTGAACCCCACCCAGGCCGAGGCGATCACCATGGTCTGCGCCCAGGTGATGGGTAACGATGTCGCCGTGAACATTGGTGGCATGAACGGCCACTTCGAGCTCAACGTCTTCAAGCCGGTCATCGTCTTCAACACCCTGCAGAGCATCCGCCTGCTCGGCGACGCCGCCGTCTCCTTCACCGACAACATGGTCGTCGGTATCGAGGCGGACGAGGCGCGCATCGGCCAGCTCATGCAGTCCTCGTTGATGCTCGTCACCGCCCTCAGCCCCCACATCGGCTACGACAAGGCTGCCGAGGTCGCCCACAAGGCACACCACGAGGGCCTGACCCTGCGTGAGGCCGCCGTCGGCATGGGCTACGTCTCGGAGGCCGACTTCGACAGGTTCGTCCGCCCCGAGGACATGACCCACCCCTAACCTGCACGCCCTCGATGGCGCAAGTGCGAACATAGAAGCGGCGCCCTTGCGAGCGCCGCTTCTATGTTCGTTGGAGACATTGCATCCGTCGACTCGACCGAGCTTGACTCGTAGAATCGTACGAAGTGTGCGGAACCGTCGGAGGCCCGCCCATACCAGAAGACAACGAATCCGTGCGTCTCTGGCGAAGGCTGTTGAAGTACCCACTCAGCAAGCACCCGCTAATCGTGGGTCTCATATTGCTTGTCTTACCCGGCGCAGGCAGCCTCGCGGTCCAGTTCGGCCCAAGGCTCCTTGACCGCGTGCCACTTGGGCCCGGCAGTGCCGGTGTCACACCAACGCCCCCGTCGCCTTCGCCGATCGCCGTGTCAACTCGAGCGGTTGGAGAAACGGTGACGCCCGCTGCTGTGCCGACGGCGATGCCGACACCCGCTCACTCACCCGCACCCGCAACGGCGGCCAAGTCCGCATCGCCTCCAACTCCACCGCCGCCTTCCCTCCGGCGGCTGTTCGTGCTCGAAGCAGAGACATTCGCGGACCCAGGAGCGAGCACGCAACTCAGGGCGCGAGCGAGTGCCGGCAAGACCGTGCGCCTCAAGGCGGGAGATTCCCTGACCTTCCTCGTCACATCCCCGTCAACCGGCCTGTACTCGGCGTTCCTGTACTACTCAAACGATGGTCCGGAGGACATTCTTGCGTTGGCCACCGAGGGCAGCCAGCCGACGGCGGCCGACCGTACCCATGACACCGGCTGGTAGATCATGGCACCGCTCTCGTTCGCTTTCGTGCAGTTACGCGAAGGCGAGAACCATTTCGTCGTGCACGTTGACGAGGCAGACCCACTTGGCGTGGAGGTAGACCGGCTAACTCTGGAGTTCGCGCGGTAACAGACTGCGGTCCGCGGCCAAGCCGCTAGGCGCCCCGCCCCCATAGATCGAGGGCTGGCTCGGCGAATCCGGCCGCTCCGGCTCGCGCTCGGACGACCGCAGGCTGGCCAGCGCCCAACTACCGATCACCGCGCCCAGCGCACCCGCGGCCGCTCCGACGCCCCACGCGGGCACCGAGGTACCCCACGCGAGCCATGCACCAAGCAGTTCGCCGACCAGCACACCAATGCAATACGAACGCAAGGGTCAACCATCGAGGCGCCCTCGCCAGCCCTCGAGGGGCCCCTGACCCGGCAACATTATCCCAGCAGCATCTTCGCGCCCCACAGCGATCCGAGGATCGCAACCGCGTAGGAGATCACGCTGATCGGCATCAGCGGTGACAGCTGCATGTCGTAGATCGTGTGGCGGAAGCGGTTTGCCCAGTGCAGCAGCGCAAGCACAAACACGCCGAGGATCACGAGGCGCGTCAGCGGCATTGCGAGCAGCTTCGCCGCGTCCGCCACCTTCACGATGCCCATCGGCAGCAGCAAACCCGTGATCACGATGAGCGCTGGCGCCAGCATCGCCGTCGCCATCCCACCCGCGGAGAAGAACGCCCAGAACAGCGGCTCATTCGACTTACGCACGAGACCTCGATCTCCCGCTACCAGCTACAGGATGACGAACAGCGCCAACAGCACCCCTGAGATGCCCACCAGCGCCAGGTAGTGCACACCGATCAATGTCTTGGCCGGAATGAACTCGTCGCCCATGCGCACCCGGATCGCCTTCGGCACCGCCTGGAACCACGTCACCGTGTGCAGCGACGCAAACGCCAGCGTCACCAAGTGGAAGGCGATTCCCAGCGGCGTTGAGAGCGCCACGTCGACGTACTCCTGCAACGACCCCACACCTTCGCGCGCCCGCGCCGCCAGCGTCACCAGCAGCCCGAAGTACAGCGCGACGAACACGGCCGACCACTCGCGCAGGATGAAGATGCGGTACGGCGTCCGCTTCAGGTACCAGGTCTTGGAGACGTGCTGTCGAGGGTAAGGTCGCGCCATCAGGGGCTACTTCTTCCCCGGCAAGAACGAGGCCACCCAGCCGATGGCGCTCTCGATCTTCGCCTGCTGGATCGCGCCCGCGGGGTCCACGTGCTTCGGACAGACCTCGCTGCACTGGCCCACGAACGTGCAGTCCCACGCGCCGGTATCCGCCCAGACCAGATCCTGGCGTTGCGCGCTGCCCTCGTCTCGAGAGTCTTTGTTGTAGCGTTGCGCCAGCGCAATCGCCGCGGGCCCAAGGAACTTCTCGTCGTGCTGGTACACCGGGCACGCCGCGTAGCAAAGCATGCAGTTGATGCACATCGTGTACTGCTTGAAGTCGGCCAACTGCCCCGGCGTCTGACGGTATTCACCCTGCTCGATGGGCTGCTCGACCTCGCGGATGATCCACGGCTTGATGTCGGTCAGCTTCTGCATGAAGTCATCGAGGACCACCACCAGGTCGCGCTCCACCGGGAACCCCGACAGCGGCTCGACACGGATAGGCCCAGGCAGCAGGTCGCGCAGGAACGCCGAGCACGTCAGCTTCGGCACGCCGTTGATCATCATCCCGCACGAGCCACACACGCCCATCCGGCACGACCAGCGGTAAGAGAGCGTCCCGTCCACCTGGTCCTTGAGGTAGTTCAGCGCGTCGAGCACCACCCAGTCCTCGTGGTACGGCACGGTGTACGTCTGCGAGGTCGGACGGTCCTCCTGATCAGGCCGGTAGCGGAAGACCTCGAGGGTGATCGTCTCTGGCATCGGACCCCTAGTTTCCGCTCACGCTTCCGATCGAGCCTAGTGACCAGCCGTGCCGTACACGCGTGCGGCCGGCGGCCACTTCGTGATCACGACATCGCGGTAGTCGATGCGTGGCCCGCCGCCTTCGGTGCGGTACGCCAGCGAGTGCTTCAAGAACCCCTCATCGTCACGCGCCGGGAAGTCGAGGCGCTGGTGCGAGCCCCGCGACTCCTTGCGCTGGATCGCCGAGTGCGCCAGCGCCTCTGCGATCTCCACCTCGAACTGGATCTCGAGAGCTGACGTCAGCTCCGTGTTGAAGCTCAGGCTGTGGTCATCGATGGTCGCGTGCTGCGCCCGCTCCTTGATGCCATCCAGCTTCGAGGTCATCGTCTTCATCGTGGCCTCATCGCGGTAGATCCCCGCGCCCTCGCCCATCGTGGCGACCAGGTCCGCACGCACAGCGGCGATCCGCTCGCCCGGCCCCGTCCGGTTGATAAAATCACGCGCGATGCGGTCGCGCTCGGCCTGCGCCTGCGACTCCAGGGCGCCCGTGTCGATGTCCGGGTGTGACAGCGCCCACTCGGCGGCGTTCTTGCCAGCCCGCGCTCCGAACACCAGCAGCTCCGTCAGTGAGTTGGATCCGAGGCGGTTCGCCCCGTTGATGCTCACCGACGCGCATTCGCCGGCCGCGTACAGACCTGGCATCAGGGTGGCCGCCTCCGTGTTCGTGTCCACGCCGCCCATCATGTAGTGCACCACCGGGCGTACCGGAATCGGCTCGTACACAGGGTCGATGCCCGCGTAGTTCTTTGCCAGCTCCCGCACGAACGGGATCTTCGCCTCGATCTTCTTCTCGCCCAGGTGCCGGACATCGAGGTGCACGTACGTGCCATACGGCCCCGTGAAGACGTTGCCCTTCTGCTCCTCGCCCCAGAACGCCTGCGACAGGCGGTCTCGAGGCCCCAGCTCCATCGAGCGCAACTGGGGGTGCGCGGGGTCGTTCACGTCCAGCGGCGTCCCGAGGTTGTAGTCCTTCAGGAAGCGCTCGCCCTTGTTGTTCAGCAGGATACCGCCCTCGCCTCGGGCAGCCTCGGTGATCAGGATGCCCGTGCCCGGCAGCCCTGTCGGGTGGTACTGCACGAACTCCATGTCCTTGAGCGGCACGCCCGCTCGATAGGCCATGCCCATCCCATCGCCCGTCTTAATCGCGGCGTTCGTGGTGAACGGGAAGATCCGCCCGCCCCCGCCCGTCGCGAGGATGACCGCCTTCGCGAGGATCGCGTGCACCTGGCCCGTGCGCAACTCGATGGCGGTCACGCCCTGGCAGCGCCCATGCTCCACCAGCAGGCTCGTCACGAACCACTCATCGTAGCGCTTCACCTGCGTATGCTTCAACGAGGTCTGGAACAGCGTGTGCAGCATGTGGAACCCGGTCTTGTCGGCCGCAAACCACGTGCGCTCGATCGTCATCCCACCGAACGGCCGCACCGCGACGCTACCGTCGGGCTCGCGGCTCCACGGGCAGCCCCAGTGCTCAAGCTGGATCATCTCCCGCGGCGCCTCGTTGACGAAGATCTCCACCGCGTCCTGGTCTGCCAGCCAGTCCGACCCGGACACCGTGTCCTTGAAGTGCGCGTCCAGGGAGTCGTTCGGCTTGATGACGGCAGCGGCCCCGCCCTCGGCGGAAACCGTGTGGCTCCGCATCGGGTAGACCTTGGACACCATTGCGATGTTGAGGTTCGGGAACGCCTCAGCGGCGGCGATCACCGCTCGCAGGCCCGCGCCTCCACCACCGACGATCAGAATGTCGTGCTTCATCGTCTCGGGCACGGAGCGCTCCTCGAGCCATGCGAACCTCGTTCGGTTATCCCGCACCAACGCCACGCGGTCAAGTGTCCGTGGGTACGTCCGTCAATAAGCCGTCCCAGTAGACTGCCGGCGGCTCCGGCATCGTCAGCGCCGAGTGGCGGCCCGAAGCGGTTACTGTGCCACTGGAGGTCTCTTGGACGATCTGATGACGATCGCAGTCGAAGACCCACGCGCCGAGGACATTCAAGCGCTCCTCGCGCGGCACCTCGGATTTGCCCACCCGGGTGGCCCCACCCGGTCATGTGCACGCGCTTCCCCTCGAGTGTCTCTGACCCTTCCTTGACCTTCTTCAGCGCGCGGCGGCCCGGCCTGCTACTCGGCATCGGGGCACTCAAACAGCTCGAAGCACGGCATGGCGAGGTGAAGTCCATGCACACGACCCAATCGGCCCGCCAGCATGGTGTCGGCCGGGCCATCGTTGAGCATCTGCTGGCGGTGGCGCGCGAGCGACGCTACGAGCGAGTGAGCCTCGAGACCGGAACGATGGAGGCCTTCGCGCCCGCCCACGCCCCTACCGCCAGGTTGGCTTCGAGGTCTGTCCGCCGTTCGGCGACCAACAGCGTCTGTATGACCATCCTGCTCGGGAACGAGCGCACTTCCGCTGCCTCGCCGCGGGACCATACTTGGCGACAGCCAATCCTTACGCTAACGTAAGGGTGTGGCCAGTATCCGTACCTTCGAGTCCCTCGCCATCCGCGACTATCGCCTCCTCTGGCTTGGCCAGATCAGCACCTCCATGGGCCAGTGGATGGACCAGGTCACCCGCGGCTGGCTCATCTACCAGATCACCGGCTCCGCAACACAGCTTGGCCTCGCCACGGCCATGCGAGGCCTGCCCCTCCTCTTCTTCGGCGTTCTCGCGGGCGCGCTTGCCGACCGCTCCGGCCGCAAGATCCAGCTCGTCGTCGCCCAGGTCACCAACGCGGTCCTGAACGTCATCCTCGCGACGCTCGTCCTCACCGGCCTCGTGCAGCCGTGGCACGTCTACATCAGCGCCTTCCTCGCCGGCACCGTGCAGGCCTTCCAGCAGCCCGCCCGCCAGACCATCGTCAGTGACATCGTCGGCCCCGACAAGCTGATGAACGCGCTCGCCCTCAACTCCGCCGCGCTCAACGCCTCGCGCGCGCTCGGCCCCGCCGCCGCCGGCGCCTTCATCGCCAGCGCTGGCGTCGAGGGCTCCTACTACCTACAGAGCGCCATGTACGCCATCGCCACCATCTGGACCTTCCAGATGCACGTTCCTGAGCGGCACCTCCAGGGGCGCGTCCACGAGCCCTTCTTCACCAGCATCCGCGAGGGCTTCGCATACGTCGCCAGAGAGCCCAGCATCCGTACCCAGATGCTCATCGCCCTCGGCCCCCTCACCTTCGCGATGTCGTACACGGCACTGATGCCGATCATTGCCCGTGACGTCCTCGGCGGTGACGCGGCCACGCAGGGCCTGCTGCTCTCCTTCATCGGCGTGGGTGCGCTTGTCGGCGCGCTGACCGTCGCCTCAATGCGTCGCAGCCACGCCTACGGGCTCTCGGTCGTCCTCGGGGCCGCCGCCTTCAGCGCCGGTGTCTTCGCCTTCTCCTGGTCCCACTGGCTCTGGCTCAGCTGCATGCTCGGCTTCCTGGTCGGCACCTTCAACGTCACATACCAGACTCAGAACCAGACCCTCCTCCAGCTCAGCGCGCCCCCGCACATCCGAGGCCGCGTGATGAGCATCTACCTGCTCAACCGCGGCAGCGTCCCCTTCGGCGCCCTCCTCGCCGGCGTCCTCGCGACGCATTTCGGTGCGCAGAACGCGATACACATCATGTCCCTCACCGGCCTCGGCATTCTTCTCGTCGTCGTCGTACTGCGGCCCGACATCCTGCGCCTCGCCGTCCCGCTCACCGGCCTGGGCGACGGTCGTGGCGGGGCTGCGCACGCGAGGCGCCACCAGCGCTGAATCTCCCCAGAGCCACGGTACCGCCGCGCCTGCTGCCGCATCCGACTCACGCGATGCGCTGCCCGTCGCCGCCAGCGAATTCGATCTCAGCAGCGGCTTCGCTTACCGGCGTACTGCGTGCGGCTCCTTCGAGCCTCCTCCACAAGCAGGAGACCGCTAGCCGCCGTTACCTGCGCAGCGCCATCAGCTGCATCGTCACCAGCGTCTTCGCATCCTCGATCTCGCCGCTCGCCACTGCCGACCGCATCTCGTCCAACGTCAGATAGAGCGGCTCCGACAGCGCCTCGTCCGCGTCCTGCGGCAACGGGTCCGCGCTCAGCCCGGTCGCGAGAAAGTACGTGATGTACTCGGTGCAGAACCCCGGCGCCATCCACGTCCCGCCGAGGCGTTCGAGGCTCGCCGCCGCGAAGCCGGTCTCCTCGCGCAACTCGCGCGCCGCCGCCACCTCGGGCGACTCACCTGCCTCGATGGTGCCCGCGGGGATCTCGATGAGCCAGCGCTGTGCCGGATGCCGGTACTGCCGCACGAGCACCCAGCGTCCACGCTCATCGAGGGCAACAAGTGCCACGGCGCCCGGGTGCCGCACGATCGAACGCTCGACCTCGCCACCGCCCTCAACCCGCAGCGTGTCGACCGTCACATCGAAGGGGTACCCACGATGGACGACCACTGACTTCACGAGTTCGGGGATGCGCTCAACCGGCGTCGTCATGCTTGGTTAGGTCCTCAGCGCCCCGCCGAGCGCGTGGCCGGAGCCTGAAGGTCCCGGACGAGCGCGATCTCCTCGCACCCCGGGAACTTCGGACACCGGTAGCACTCGTTCCAGACCTTCCGAGGCAGGGTCATCACGTCAGCCTGCACCCAGTCCAGCCGTTCGAAGAACCCCGGCCGATATGTCAACGCAAACAGCCGCTCGAGGCCCAGCGCGCGTCCCTCGGCCTCCGCCGCCAGCACCAGCGCGCTGCCGTACCCGCCGGATTGGGCGTCCTGACGCACCGCCAGCGACTTCACCTCGGCCAGGTCGGCCCAGGTGATGTGCAGCGCGGTGCATGCCACCACCTTGCCAGCCGCGTCGTGAACCACGAAGAAGTCACGCAGGTTCTCGTACGTCTCGCCAAGAGTCCTCGGCAGCATCTGCCCCTGCGCCGCCCAGAAGTTGATCAGCGCCGCGATCTGGTCGGCGTCACGCACCGTCGCGCGCTCAACTCCAACCCCGGACACATCGATAGCTGCCATCCAACGAGGATAACCGGTGTCAGCCGCTCGATCAGCTATCAGCCCGAGCCCCGTCGATGGCCGCCGTAATCCGTTCGTGCGGAAACTGTCGAAGCACATCGCTGTGCTCGATCTGACGTGCGAGCGCTCCGGGCACGAGGCCCCGCACCCTCTAGGCCGCGGCATGCTGATATCCGTTCGGGATGAGTTCATGGTGAGCGTGTCGAACTACGAGCCATGCGCCGCCTGGTGATAGCCCTCCCTTCGCGCCGGAGCAGTGGTGCGTGAGCTCCAGGAAAGCTGGTGGTTCGACAGGCTCACCACGAACGGATGTCAGCGTCTTCTCGTTGGGATCGGGGCCAGGCAAAGCCCCCTAAAGGCGCGAGGCCTCGCGCCCTCCGCGCGAGCCGCTACCGAGCCCGCCCCCACCATCGCCCCACCCGCCTCGAGTACGACTCGTACTCTTCCTCGAACAGCCTCGCCAGCAGCGACTCCTCGAAAGGCACCGTCCAGCGGTTCGTCGCCCACCACGCCGCCCCCACCGCAGGCAGCACCCACGCGGTTCCCCACAGCGCCAGCCCGAGGCCCAGCGCGACCAGCCCATGCGCCACGTAGATCGGGTTCCGCGACCACGCGTACGGTCCCCAGGTCACCACCTTCAAGGTGGTACGCGCGGGCACCGACGACGTCCCCGCGCGCAGCATCGTCACCATCGACCAGCAATCGAGGCCTACGCCCGCGACGAGCAACGCCACGCCCATCGGCCTCGCGAAGGGCACGTCGACAGGCCAGAGCGCATCAAGCACCCAGCCGACGGCAACGGCGGCAATGAATGGGATGGGCGGTATCTGCCCCAGCAGTGACCTGACCAGCCGCGTCACGAGGACGGCCTACGCCCGTCCGGTCGGACCCAGCTCCCCCAGCGCGTGGTCGGTACGCAACCAGCCGAGGCGTCGCGCCAGGTTGGCGTAGAACTGGTCCGGCCCCGCCAGCCGCAGGAAGCGCGCACGCAGTGGCGACAGCGTCACCTCGACCTCCGAACCAGACTCGATGATCCGCTCGGGCCCCCCATCGATGGACAGCACCGAGTCCTCACCGCGCTCCACCATCAGGCGCAGGCTCGTCCCCGCACCCGGCAGCACGAGCGGATTCGCCTTCGTCAGGTGCGGCGCCACCGGCACCAGCACCAGGTCCGTCGAGGACGGATGCAGGATCGGCCCGCCCACCGAGAGCGCGTACCCCGTCGATCCCGTCGCCGTCGACACGATCACGGCGTCGGCGCGGTACTCCGCCAGCACGATGCCGTTGACCAGCACGCCGATCGAGATGGTTCGCCCCAGCGTGTGGCGCCCGATGATCACGTCATTGAGTGCGTGCACCGGGTCGCCGCCGTTGACCCGCGCCTGCACGAATGCCCGCTCCTCAATGTGCCCCTCGCCGGCCAGAGCGCGGCGCAGCACGTCCTCGGCCTCGCTCTCGGTGCACTCCGTGAGGAAGCCCAGCCGCCCTATGCGCACGCCGAGCAGCGCCGCCGGGGTCCCGGCCGCCACGCCAGCCGCGTGCAGCACCGTTCCATCACCGCCTACGCACACCAGCAGGTCCGTCTGCGGCATGTGCTCGCGCAGGTGCACATCCACCTGCGCCCAGTCGATCTCCGACAGCCACGGACTGGCGCCGGCGGCCTCGACCACCGCGGCGAGGCGTGTCGCCAGCTCCTCCGCCCCCGCGAGCGCCGGGTGGTAGCAGATCCCCACACGCTGAGGTCGGTTCACGAGGTCGCCTCGACAGTCTCGTTGCCCTCGCCGATCGCAGCATCATGCTTGCGCAGCCACAGGAAGAACTCGCGGTTCCCCTTCGGCCCCAGCAGCGAGGACCGCACGACCCCACGCACCCGCACGCCGTGGCGCACGGCCCAGACCGCCACCTCCGCCACGGTCGAGGCGTGCACGATCGGGTCACGGATCACTCCGCCACCGCCGCGCTCGATCTGCTCTCGTCCCGCCTCGAACTGCGGCTTCACGAGCGCAAGCACATCACCGCCGACCCGCACACTCGCCAGCACCGCCGGGAGCACCGTCGTCAGAGAGATGAACGACACGTCGATCACCGCGAGGTCCGCAAGCGGGTCGATTACCTCGAGGTTGCGAGCGTTCGTGCGCTCCACCACGGTCACCCGTGCGTCCTCGCGCAGGCTCGCCGCCAGTTGTCCGTATCCCACGTCGACGGCGACCACGTGCGCGGCTCCGTGCTGCAACAGGCAGTCCGTGAACCCACCCGTCGATGCGCCCACATCGAGGCACCGCAGCCCTCGAGGGTAGATACCAGTCTTCGCCAGCGCACCCTCGAGCTTCTCGCCACCGCGGCTCACGAAGCGCTGCTGCTCGCGCACGCGCACGTCCGAGTCCGCACGCACCGGCGCCGCGGCCCGCAGCACGACCTCGCCATCCACCTCGACCTCACGCGCCAGCACCAGCGCCCGTGCGCGCTCACGCGTCGGCACCAGCCCGCGCTCCACCAGCGCCTGGTCGAGGCGCGTTCGCACCGCCCGCGGTGGCCTGGGGCCAGCGGCTACAATGGGCGCGGCGGCGCGATCGCGAGCGGTGGTCATGGCCTCGACGATATCACCGCGAGGTGGGTACCAGCCTCGAAACAGGCGTCGCGCCGAGGGATGCGGCGAGGCTCCGCCGTCCCCGCTCGCCCTGAGGCCCCCCTGAGCTTGCCGAATGGCCTGTCGAAGGGCGCGAGATCCTCGACAGCCGGCGTTACCGCCTCCGGCCACGTCCAGCGCCTCCGGGTAGGGGCGCAAGGCCTTGCGACCACGAACGTGGCGGGCGGCAGGCCCGCCGCTCCGAGTGCGCCCACAACAACACGGGCCCCAATCGGGGCCCGCTCATTCGTCTTATCGAGGTGTCATCGGCGCTCCGAGCGCCCTCGACGCCTTACGCAGACTCGGACACCTGCGCGACCTCGCCGTCGACCTCGCCCTCCGTGATCACGCTCCCAGACCGCGAGACCAGCATCGGTCGCTTGCGGTGCAGCACCGTCTCCTCGCTGATGATGCACTTCGCCACGTCCTTGCGAGACGGCACCTCGTACATCACGTCCAGCAGCAGGTCCTCGACCACCGTGCGCAGCCCGCGCGCGCCGGTCTTCATGCGGATCGCCTCCTCGGAAATGGCGAGCATCGCCTCATCCGTGAAGACCAGCTCCACCCCATCCAGCAATAACATGCGCTGGAACTGACGCGCGATCGCGTTCTTCGGACGCTGCAGGATCTGCACCATCATGTCCACGTTCAGCGGCTCGAGGGTGGACACCACCGGCAGACGGCCCACGAACTCAGGAATCAGCCCGAACGTCAGCAGGTCGTCGTGCGTCACGTCGCGCAGGATCTGCGACTTGTCGCGGTCGATCTGCGCGCGCGACGTTGAAGCGAATCCCAGCCGCCGCTGCCCCACGCCAACGCGCTTGGACACGATCTCGTCCAGCCCCTCGAAGGCGCCGCCAACGATGAACAGGATGTTCGTTGTGTCGATCTGGATGAAGTCCTGGTGCGGGTGCTTGCGGCCACCCTGCGGCGGCACGCTCGCAGTCGCACCCTCGATGATCTTCAGCAGCGCTTGCTGTACACCCTCACCCGACACGTCGCGGGTGATCGAGGGGTTGTCGCTCTTGCGCGCGATCTTGTCGATCTCGTCGATGTAGACGATCCCGCGCTCCGCCTTCTGGATGTCGAAGTCGGCCGCCTGAATCAGGTGCAGCAGGATGTTCTCAACATCCTCGCCGACGTAACCCGCCTCGGTCAGCGCCGTCGCGTCCGCGATCGAGAACGGCACATCGAGGATGCGCGCCAGCGTTCGCGCGAACGCGGTCTTGCCCGTCCCCGTCGGTCCGATCAGCAGGATGTTCGACTTCTCGAGCTCGACGTCAGTCTGCGGCGGTGCGTCGATGCGCTTGTAGTGGTTGTACACAGCCACCGAGAGCACTCGCTTGGTGTGCTCCTGCCCCACGATGTACTCATCCAAGCGCCGGACCAGCTCCTGGGGCGTGCGGATCGCCGCGCTTTCGCTGCGCGACGCAGCTTTCCCTCCGGAGGCTTCCTCGGTGATGATCTCCTGACACAGCTCAACACATTCGTCGCAAATGTACACGGCGCCGGGGCCGGCAATCAGGCGCTTCACCGCGTCCTGGTTCTTACCGCAGAACGAGCAGTGATACTGCACGCCTCGATTGCGGGTTGTTGTGCCTGCCATTGTGCGCCCCCTCAGGCAGTGCTCCGGCGGAGCCTATCCCGTTGTAGCGGATTCACGCCGGCTCGTGCCCATTACCGTCCGCCGATGGTCATCGGAATCGCTGGCGAGAGAATCTCGTCCACCATCCCGTATGCCTTCGCTTCGTCCGCGCTCATGTAGAAGTCGCGATCGAAGTCTTGAGTGATCTTTTCGACAGGTTGCCCCGTGTTCCGTGTCAGGATTTGCCTGATGATCTCGTTTTCTCGCAAGATCTCGCGCGCAGCAATCTCAATGTCCGCCGCCTGACCTCGCGCACCACCCAGCGCTTGGTGCATGTGCACCGTCGCGTTCGGCAGCGCGTAACGCTTCCCGCGCGCACCAGACGTCAGCAGCACCGACCCCATCGAGGCCGTCTGCCCCACAGCGATCGTCGACACGTCCGGCTCAATCAGGTTCATCGTGTCGTAAATCGCCAGCCCCGCCGGGATCACGCCGCCCGGGCTGTTGATGTACATCTGGATGTCCCGCGTCGAGTCCTCACGCGCCAGGAACAGCAACTGCGCCACAATCGAGTTCGCTACCTGATCATCGATCGGTGTGCCCAGAAAAACGATGCGCTCTTTCAGCAACAGCGAGTAAATGTCATAAGCGCGCTCGCCTCGGGCGGTTTGCTCCACCACCATCGGCACAATGTTCACGAAGCTGTTCATCGGGCTCATCGAATTCTGGTTCAACGCTTGTCGCTTTCTAGGATTGCTGGCTGGTGAGTCATCATTGCTGTTCCCTGCTTCTGTCGTGTATTCACTCGATGCCGCCGGATGGCTCAGCCGCCACGGCGCCCTCGATGATTCTAGATTCCGCTTCCTACTCCGCAGCTTCCGCCGTCACTTCTGGCTCGCTCGCGTCCTCGGGCGCCTCGGCCTCGTCGTCACCATCCTCCGAGGTACGCCGCCGCCGCCGCGAACCACGCGCGCGCTCCGTCGTCTCTTCGTCCGGCTGCGAGAAGATCTCCACCAGCCGCCCCAGCGCCACTTTCGTCGTCAGGTCGCTCTTTATCTGCGAGCGCCCCGCATCCGTGTTCAGCAACTCGCGAATCCGCAGGCGGCTGTCCTCAGGCGCCTCGGCGCCGATCATGTTCGCCACCAGTTCGTCTAGGCGCGCATCGATGTCGGCCTCGGTGATCTCCAGCGCCTCCTGCCGCACCAGCTCGCCCACCACCAGCGCACGGCGCACGTTCAGGTCCGCCTGCGGCTCCAGCTCCGCACGCAGCGCCGCCTCAGTGTGGCCGATCGCCTCCAGCCAGCGATCGAGGCCCTCCTGCGTGTGCGAGGCGTGGTTCGACTGCTCATCGATGATCCGGTCCACCTCGCGGGTCACCAGGATCTCCGGATAGTCCATCTCCGCCGACGCCACCAGCAGGTCCACGATCTCGTCGTGGTACGCGCCCAGCGCGCTCTGCTCCGCCGTCTGCTTGACCTGAGACTCCACGCGCGCGCGCAGCTCGGTCACGTTCTCGAAGCCCTCGTCCAGCGAGGCCGCAAACTCGTCATCGAGGTCCGGCAGGATCTCCTGCTTCACCTCGTGAATCGTCACCACGTAGTGCGCCGTCTTGCCGCGCAGCTCCTCCGCGGAAAAGTCCTCGGGCAGCGTCACGTCGAACTCGTACGGCCCGCCACGCTCGCGCCCGACCAGCTGATCCTGGAACCCCGGCAGCGACACCACCGTGCCCTCTTCGATGCGGAACTCCGCGTCTTCCTCGACGTGCGGCTCTGCCTGCCCCTCGGCCTGCACCCACACATCGGCACGCACGGTGTCGCCCCACGCCACGGCACGGTCAACGGGCTCGAGGGTGGCGAAACGGCGGCGCAGGTTGGTCAGCGCACGGTCGATGTCGGCCTCGTCGAGCTTGGCCTCGGGCCGCGGCGCGCGCAGCGATCGATACTCGTTCATGTCGATGGTCGGTCGCACGGCCACTCGGGCCTTCACGACCAGCGGCTCCATCGATTCGAGGTCGAACTCCGGCTGTGCGATCGGGTCCAGCGACTCCGACTCGACTACCTCGTTGTACACCTCGGGAAGCAGGTCATCGAGGGCTTCCTGCAGCAATGCAGGCCGTCCCACGGTGCGCTCAACGATGTTGCGGGGAGCCTTGCCCGGGCGGAATCCCGGAATGCGCACCTGCCGCGCGACTCGCTTCGCCGCCTTCTCAAGCGACGCTTCGACGCGCTCCGGGTCCACCTCGATCTGCAGTGCCACGAGCGATCGAGGCAGGCGTTCGGTCGTAACTGACAACGCTAATATCCGTCTCTCAGGCGCATCCCAGCGCGTGCACGGCGCTTACACAGGAGGCTCGCCCCGTCTGAGCGAACTCCGTCAGCGAGCCGTCATGACATCCGCGATCTTGTGATTGCCGGCGCAAGCGACTTTCGAAGTATATCACCGGCCCCGTTTGCGACCTCAGGGTGCGCCCCACCACATCGGGCAGGTGGCGCCCTCACCGTCCACGCAGGGCGTCCGTCACCGCGTCGCCAAGCAGCGTGAACGAGAACATCAGCGCGCTCACGAAGAATGCCGGCACCAGCAGCAGGTGCGGGTGCCCCTGGAGCGTCCTAGCCCCACCCGCCTCCGCGATCATCTGCCCGAACGACGGCGCCGGCGGCTGGATCCCTACCCCGAACCAGCTGAGGAAGATCTCAGACCCCGCGATTGCGCCGAGCCCCGTCGAAACCTGCAGGATGATCAGGTGCGACACGTTCGGCAGCAGGTGCGACGTCAGGATCCGGCGCGTCGGCGCCCCAATCGACTGCGCCGCCATGATGTAGTCACGCTCGCGCAGCTGCAGCACCTGCGATCGAATCAGCCTCGCAGTCCCCACCCACGAGAACAGCGACAGCGCCGCGAACACAGTTATGTAGGACGCGAAGCCCGATCGCACCAGTCCGAGATCGATTACGTCCTCCTCGAACCCACGCACCCAGTCCAGTACACGCGGCGACAGCGACGTGTTAACCAGGATCAACATCGGCAGGCCCGGCAGCGACACGAACACGTCACCTACGCGCATCACCAGCCCGTCGAACCACCCACCCACGTACCCGGTCACTAGGCCAAGCGTGTTCCCCAGCACGATCGAGCCGCTCAGCAGCACAGCCACCGTGATGATCAGGTTCGTTCGCGACGAGTACAGCACTCGAGTCAGCATGTCCCGCCCCAGGATGTCCGTCCCCAGCCAGTGCGCCGTGCTCGGGCCCTCCCACTTCGCCTCGAGGTTCTGCTCGGTGAACGAGTACGGCGCCACCACCGCCGCGAACAGCCCGCCGCCATAGATCGCGAGGACCATCACTAGCGCGATCATCCCAAGCTTCTTGCGTCGCAGGCGCCCCCAGTAGACGGCGTAGGTACGCGTCTCCTGCACCGCCAACCCCGTCCGAGGCAGCTCTGCCGCGCGGGTCGCACCCGTCGTCACGAGCGCGCCCTCGCACCCACCCGCACCCGCGGGTCGATGCGCGCGTACGTCAGCTCCGTCGCCAGGTTGAACAGCACGAACGCTGTCGCCAGCACCGTCGTGATTGCCATGATCGTGTCGTAGTCGCGGCTCGTCACCGCCTGAAATGTGAAGCGTCCGATTCCCGGAATGCCGAGCAGCGTCTCCGTGAAGAACGCACCCTCCAGGACTCCCACCAGCGAGAATCCGATGACCGTCACGATCGGCAACAGCGCGTTTGGGAAGACGTGCCGGAACTGTACCGCTGACTCACTCAGGCCTTTCGCGCGCGCGGTACGCACGTAGTCCTCCAGTTGCACGTCCAGCGCCGAGACACGCACCAGCCTCGCAACCCCCGCCAGCCCCGGCAGGGTCATCACGCTGACCGGGATATAGAGGTGCGTGTCCGGGATCGGAATCGCGATCACGCCGCCGACCCAGAAGATGTCGATGATGCCGTCCCACCCGCCCGTGGGCAGGAGCTGCAGGTAGATCGCGAAGAACCACAGCACCGGCGGAATCACCACCAGCACCGGAATCGACTGCACAAACAGCAACGTCGAGATGATGAACGGGTCGATCCAGCTGCCCGTCGCGCGTGCCGCCAGCAGCCCGAATGGCACTCCGATCACGAACTCCAGCACAAGCACGATCAACCCGAGCTGCGCCGACACCCACATCCGAGGGAAGATCAACTCCTGCACGGTGTACCCGCGCTGGATGAACGACTCCCCGAAGTCGCCGCGCAGCGCCCTCGACACCCAGCGCACGTACTGTTCAGGCAGCGGCTTATCAAGCCCGCGGTCGGCTCGGATCTGCGCCAGCACCTCGGGGTCCTTGTGCTGGCCCGCAGCCACCCGCACCGGATCGCCCGGCCCAAATCGCGCAATCGTGAAGGTCAGAAACGACACCGCCAGCAGCGTCACGGGCAACCACATCAGCCGCCGCACTGCGTACTGCGTCATCGTCCAACCCCGGCGCCTGACAGGCTCACGGATGTCCCGGCGCAGCGCCCCGACAGGAACAAGGCAGGCACGAGGCCGGCCACCCCGCAGGGGCTGTCCCCCTGCGTCACCGCGTGACCTCGACGAAGCGCAGGCGCGGGATCACCATCGGCGGCTCGAACCAGCCCTTCACCGACTTGTTCACCACCACGTGCGCCTGGGCGAAGTACAGCGGGATCCACACCGCGTCCTGCACGATGAGCTTCTCCGCCTCCTGGTACAGCTTGATCCGCCGCTCCGGGTCGCGCTCGACACGTGCCCGGTTCAACAGCGCGTCTACCTGCGCGTTCTCGTAGTTCATGTCGTTCAACGTCGAGGCCGAGTGGAATTTCAGGTCCAGCACGTCCTCCGCGTCCGGGTAGTCCATGATCCAGCCGCTGTTGAACATCTGCAGCCGTCCAGCGTCCTGGTCCGCAAGGAACGTCGCCTGATCAGCCTGCTTGATCTCCACCCGCACCCCGAGAATCGTGCGCCACTGCTCCAGGAAGGCCTGCGTGTCGACGCGGCCCTCGGCGCCAGCGCCTACCTCGGTGATCACGATCGGCGGCAGCTTGTCCGCGCTCCCGTACTTCGAGGCGGCAAGCGCTCGCTTCGCCTCCTCCGGGTTGAACTGATACGTCTTGTCCTCGGCGGTGAACCCCGGTAGCTGTGGAGGCAGCACTCCAGTCGCCGACGCCAGCATCGTATTGAACGTCACCTCCGCGATCCGCTTGCGGTCGATCGCCAGCGCCATCGCTCGTCGCACGTTAACGTCGTCGAACGGTGGGCTGTTCACATTGAACGCGATGTAAGAGATCGAGAACTCTGGGAACGTCTTGTACAGTTGCCCCAGCGGGCTGCTCGGGTCGCGTGCGCGCTCGATGTCCGTGACGCCGACGCTCGATACGTCGACCTCGTTATTCTCGAATCGCGTCAGCGTGTTCCCACCCGCCAGGTCGAACAGCACCTCTTTCACCTTCGGCGCACCGAGGTAGAAGCGGTCGTTCGCATCCAGGATCAGGCGCTCGTTCACCCGCCACTCGCGCACCTTGTACGGCCCCGTGCCGTTCGGCTTGCGCGTCCAGTTCCGCGGGTTCGACTCCACCTGCTCCTTGTCGACCACGAAGGCCGTCGGGTACGTCAGCTTCGCCAGAAAGTACGGCTTCGGCTCGTCCAGCGTGAAGCGGACGGTCCGCTCGTCCACCACCTCCACGCCCTTCACGTCCGGCGCCGTGCCCCGGAAGTGGTCTCGAACCCCAACGATATCTCCGAGGTACGACAGTCCCACCGGGGACTGCAGCGCCCTCGACGACGCCCGCTCGATCGACCACTTCACATCCTGCGCCGTCACCCGCCGCCCGCTGTGGAACGTCACGTTGTCGCGCAGACGGAACGTGTACACCTTCCCGTCAGGGCTGACCGTGAAGCCCTCCGCCATGTCCGGGACGATGCCTAGGTCGGGCGCGATCGTCATCAGCCCGCTGTACACCTCAACCACGTACTCGGCAGACAGCGCGTCGCCCGCGAGGTGCGGATCGAGAGTGATCGGGTCTCCATTCGCGAGTCGCAGGCGACCCGAGATCGCGCTGCGGTCGACGCTTCCGCCAGCCTTCGGCGTCCCCGAGGTGGTGGTGCCATCGCCTCCACCACGACCCGACAGCAACAACGCCGCGGACAACCCGCCCACCACCAACACCAGCAACGCGAGCACTCCGAGGAGGATCGCCAGCACGCGGTTCTGACCGCTCATCCATGCGCTCCAGTCAGAAGCCAGGCGCGCCGCGAACGCGTCGCGCTCTCAAATCGAGGCCAATACTATCGAAGGCTGCATTAGTCGCAGCGGGAGTGCCCACGAGGGGATACGACCGCAATCCCACGGCGGTTTCCCTCGAGGGCGCTACCCCTCGGTCGAGGCCAATCGGGCCAGCTCCGCTCGCGCGCTCTCCGCCAAGTCCACGTGCACGTCCGCCAACTGTCGCGCATCCACCACCGAGGGCGCCCCAGTCAGCACGTCGGACGCCGTCTTCGTCTTCGGGAACGCGATCACCTCGCGGATGTCGCGCTCACCCGCCAGCAGCGCCACCGTGCGATCGATGCCCGGTGCGATGCCGCCGTGTGGCGGCGCGCCGTAGGTGAACGCGGTCAGCATGTGCCCGAACTTCACCTCGGCGTCCGCGATCGTCATGCCCAGGCGCTCCAGCACCTTCAGCTGCACGTCCCGCCGGTGGATTCGGATCGATCCCGAAGCGAGCTCCCAGCCGTTGCAGATCAGGTCGTACGCATTCGAACGCACCGCGCCCGGGTCCGTCTCGAAGAGCGGCAGATCCTCCTCGAACGGCGACGTGAAGAGATGGTGCACGGCGCTCCAGCGTTCCTCGCCCGCGTCCCACTCGAACAACGGAAACTCCGTCACGAACGCGAACGCCAGCACCGAAGGGTCCGCCAACCCCAAGTCCTCCGCAAGCTGCCGCCTGAGCGCGTCCAGCACCTTCGAGGTGACCTCGTCGCGGTCCGCCGCGATCAGCAGCAGGTCGCCGCGTTGCCCACCCGTGTGCCGGAACAGCTCCGTCACCACCTCGACACCCAGAAAGCGCGCGGCCGGCGACCGAACATCCTCGACGGTCAGACTCTCGAGGGGGCCCGCGCCGTCCAGCGACACCCACACCAGTCCGCCCGCGCCGTTCGACTTCGCCAGCTCCACCAGCCGGTCGATCTCCCGTCGCGGCGTGGAGGCACCACCCGGCACCGCCAGCCCGCGGACGCGCCCGCCCGCCGCCACCGCATTCGCAAACACCTGGAAATCCGTGCCCGCCACCGCCGCGGTCAGGTCGGCGATCTCCAGGCCATAGCGCAGGTCCGGCTTGTCGCTCCCGAACCGCTCCATCGCCTCGACATACCGGATCCGAGGGAACGGCGACGGCACGGTGAAGTCCGGCGTCACCGCCGGAACGAGCTTCGAGTACAGGTCCTCGATCAGCGCGAGCACATCGTCTTGCTCCACAAACGCCATCTCGAGGTCGAGCTGGGTGAATTCGGGCTGGCGGTCGCCACGCAAGTCCTCGTCACGGAAGCACCGTGCGATCTGGAAGTACCTATCGATGCCCGCGACCATCAGCAGCTGCTTCCACTGCTGCGGACTCTGTGGCAGCGCGTAGAAGTGCCCCGGGTGCACCCGGCTCGGCACCAGGTAGTCCCGCGCGCCCTCGGGCGTGGCGAGGTTGAGCACCGGCGTCTCCACCTCCACGAACTCACGCTCAGACAGGTAGTCGCGGATGAACTTCACCACTCGATGCCGCAGGCGCAGATTGGAGGCCATTCGCTCGCGGCGCAGGTCCAGGTAGCGGTACCGCAGACGCGTCGCCTCATCGACGTTCGTGTCCTGGTTCACTGGGAACGGCGGCGTCTCAGACGCGTTCAGCACCTCGAGGGTGCGCGCTTGCACCTCGATCGCACCCGTTGCGAGGTCCACGTTCGCCGTACCATCGAGGCGCGCCCGCACGGTCCCCTCGATGCGCAGCACGTACTCGTTCCGCACGCCCTCGACGGTCCGGAACGCCGCCGGTGCTTCGTCTGGATGCACCACTACTTGTACGAGCCCCGTAGAGTCACGCAGGTCGAGGAATACCAGCCCGCCGTGGTCCCGGCGCCGGTGCACCCACCCCGCCAGGGCCACGTCGGCCCCCGTGTGCGTCTCCCGCAACTCCCCGCAGCCGTGCGATTTCAACATCGACGGAGTTTCGCACCTAGATTCGGCCCGCGCGACCCCTCAGATTCGGGGCGCCTCGAATCTCCGGTGCTCGCTCGCCTAGGCCCAGTCGAACCTAGAGATTTTCCTCGAAATGACGAACATTCATTGGTGCAAGCAACTGACGGCAACACGTACCTGCGCGTAGCCTCTCACGCTTGGTCGGCGGCCTCTTCGCCGCTGGCGCCGCGGGAGCGGCGATTCGCATCGCGTTCATGGGCGGGAGTCCTGATCTCGGCCGCCTAGCCGCGATCGCGATCGGCGGCGCCGCAGGACTCGCACTCATCCGGTGGCCCGTCGGTGGAACGATTCTCTCAACGGCTGTTCCGGCATTCGGCGCTCCACTGATCGCCTTCGGCATGGCTCATTCCGAGCCTGATAAGGCGCTCATCGCCATGCCGTATTTCGTCTGGCTCGTCGCGATCGCGGGATTCTTCCAGCGTCCAGCTGCCGCGGTCGCCTCCACTGTATGGTGCATGGCCTGCTTCCTCGCCTGATCCGCCACCACCCCTGGACGCGATGTGCCAGCCGATACCCTCACCGCCTTCATGTCCGTCGGGGGCACCGCCTTCGCCGCGTTCTACTTCGCTCGCGAACTACATCACTCCCACACGAGCCTCGACACCGCGCGCCGCGACGCCGAGGCTCTGAGCCTCCTCGACCCCATCACGGGACTCGCCAACCGTCGCGCCTTCGATGCGGAGTCATATCTTCGCGCCTCGGCGGGATGCCTTGGTGGCACCCTAATGATCGACATCGATCACTTCAAAAGCGTGAACGGCAAGCACGGCCACAACGCCGGCGACGCCGTCCTCCAGAGCGTGGTGCTGCACCTCAGCGGGGCTATCCGCCGCGGCGAACTCGCCGCTCGCCTCGGCGGCGACGAGTTCGCCGTGCTGCTCGATGGTCCGCTTACGACCGATGGCCTCCGCCGCGTCGCCGACGCCGTCCGCGGCGCAACCGCATCATTCGCCGCCCAGACCTCCGCAGGCCAGGTCAGCACACCACCTCAATCGGTGGTGCGCTGACCGTCGAAGGCGCCACCACGGAGCACCAGGCGCACTCCGCTCGCTCCCGCGCCGACAACGCGCTCTACCGCGCCAAGAAGGCCGGCCGCGACCGCGCCATCCTCGATGGTGAAACCCGCGCACCCTCCGCTCGCCGCGGGCGCAACCGGCCCCGCTCCGGACCAAAGGCCGCCTGACCGCCCCACATCCTTCCCCATCTCGGCCTGCACCCTGCGACAATGCCCGGCGCGTCATCGCTGGCGCGCGCGAGGGGGAACCGCCCGTGGAGTTCAGCGTCCAGACCGGTCAGCAAAACATCTCCTGGCCCGAGCTCGTCGACACCTGGCGCCGCCTCGAGGAGTGGGGCTTCGACGGCGCATGGTGCCACGATCACTTCATCCCCGCCGGCACCCGCGACGTTGATGGCCCATGCATGGACGGCTGGACTACACTCGCCGCACTCGCCGCCGTGACTTCCCGCATGCGCGTCGGCGTCTTCGTCACGGGCAACACCTACCGCAACCCCGCCCTCCTCGCCAAGATCGCCACCACCGTCGATCACATCTCCGGCGGCCGCCTCAACATGGGCATCGGCGCCGGCTGGTACGAGCTCGAGCACTCCGCCTACGGCTTCGAGTTCGGCTCCGTCGGCCAGCGCCTCGCCCGCCTCGAAGAAGCGCTCGAGGTCATCACCCGCCTGTGGTCCACCAGCGACAGCGCACCCAACGTCTCCTTCGATGGCAAGTACTACTCCCTCGACAACGCGCCCTTCCTCCCACGACCCCTGCAGTCGCCCCACCCACCGATCTGGATCGGCGGCGGTGGCGAGCGCAAGACGCTCCGCTTGGTCGCGAAGTACGCAGACGCCTGGAACGGCCTGGGGCCCATCGTCACCCTCCAGCAGAAGATCGAGGTGCTCCGCAGGCACTGCGCCGAGGTCGGTCGCGACCCTGCATCGATCCAGCTCACCGCCGGCGCGCCCGTGATCTCAGACGCCCTCTACAAGGACTACATTGCCCGCACCGCCGAGCGTCAGGGCGTCTCCGTCGAGGAAGTTCGTCGTCGCACCGTCGGCGGCTCACCCGACGACATGCGCGCCGCCGCCCAGGCCTACCTCGATGCCGGCTTCACCCACCTCGTCATGATGGTCAACACGCCCTACGACTTCGGCGTCTTCGAGCGCTTCGCCCGCGACGTCATGCCCGCGCTGCACTAGACGCCACACCCGTTTCTCGTGGCCAGAACTGGGGTTTCGTGGCACGTCTGATTGTCGAGCACAGGCCGGACCGACCCTCGCCAGCCCACCGCGCCCACCCCTCGACTCACCCGCTCGAGGAACTCGACCTCCTCAGTCGACCGCCCACCACCACCGAACGCCACCAAGGGCGGACGGTCGACCTTCTCGGGCGTGGAAAAACATTATCTGCAATTCGGTGTATACGACTTCACCATAGACACTTATCCGTGGTAGGTTTTCTCGGGGCGGGGATGTAGAAGGAGTCTGAATGCCCACGCCAAAGAACGCAGGCAAGCCGTGGTCAGCCGAAGACGTGCGCACCCTCAAGGCGCTCGCCAAGTCCAACACGGCCAAGGCGATCGGCACCAAGCTCGGTCGCACGGAGGGCTCCGTCTCCGCCAAGGCCGGTGAGATGCGCGTCTCGCTCGGTGGTGGTGTGAAGAAGGTCACCCGCGCGGCGGCCAAGCCCGCCGCCAAGAAGACCGTCGCCAAGGCCGCGGTCAAAAAGACCGTCGCCAAGGCCGCGGTCAAAAAGACCGTCGCCAAGGCCGCGGTCAAAAAGACCGTCGCCAAGGCCGCGGTCAAAAAGACCGTCGCTCGGCCCACCGCTCGCCCCGCGAGCCGCCCCGTCGGTCGTGCAGCCGCTCGTCCGGCCGCGCGTGCCGCTGCCCGCCCGGCAGCTCGCCCCGCCACCCGGCGCCCCGCTGCCCGCCGCACCGCGGCAAAGGCTGGCGCGCGCCGCTAGTCACTGGTCCCGCACCAGGCAACGAGCAGCCCTCGGCGCGACGTCGAGGGCTGCTCGTTGCCCACACCCGGCCGCACACTCAACCTCCGAGGTAGGGGCGCGAGCCCTCGCTCCCCTACCGATGCCACAGGGGCCACGATGTTGCCAACTCCCCCTCGATCCACCGCGATCGAGGGCTCGGGGCGGTGGTGTCGATGTTCGGCCGTCCACCGGTGCGGCTCTCCCTCAGTCGTTCGAGCGCACCACCTCCGGCGTGATCCGCAGCATCGCCCGCCTGTCTCGCGTCAACTCCTCGGCCAGCGTCGCGTCGTCCGGCACCGCCACCCCGCGATGCTCACGCACCCGTCGAGTCAGTCGCAGCCGCTCCGGATCATCCTGTACCCCCACCGCGCGACCGTACACAACGCACTGCCGGCGCCCGTCGTTCACCAGCACCGCCACGCGAGGTTGACGCATCGCGTTCACGTACTTCGCCCGGTCCGTTGTCGCCGAGATCACGATGTCCGTCCCATCGAAGTGGTAGTAGACCGTCGAGACCTGCGGCGACCCGTCCTTACGCCCCGTCGCCAGCACGCACAGGTTGTGCTCCCGCAGGAACGCGTCCTGCTCAGGCGCCATCTCCACCATCGAACTCACCCCTCTTCCGCGCCCCGCTGATCGAGGCCGCATCGTAGCTCGGCGCCTGCTGACGCCGTCATTCGTTCGTGGTGAGCCCCTGTCCGTTCATCCGGAACGCCGTCATCCGTTCGTGGTGAGCCTGTCGAACCACCTCGCAGTCCTCGGCAAGCACGAATCGACCGACTCCCGCTCCACGCACCCCGGGACGGGGACGTACCATCGCACCGTGACAGCCACCCCCCCCCATCGAGGTCCGCACCCTCGCCCCCGACGACTGGCGCGAATACCGTGCCATCCGCCTCGCCGCCCTCACCGACGCCTCCCCACGCCTTCGGATCCACCCTCGGCCGCGAGCAGGCCTTCGAGGAGCACGACTGGCGCACCCGCCTCACAAACGGCAACATCGCGATCTACGCGCTCGTCGATGGTGCGCCAGCCGGCCTCGCGGGCGGCCTGCGCCCCGGCATGTACGACGACGATCCGCGCTCCCCGGCCGCCCACCTCGTCTCGATGTGGACCCACCCCTTGATGCGCGGCCGCGGCGTCGGCGTCGCCCTAGTCACCCGCGTCATCGACTGGGCACGCACCGAGGGCTTACCGGCGCTCCGCCTCTGGGTCGTCGATGGCAACGCCCCCACTCAACGCCTCTACGCCCGCCTCGGCTTCACCGACACCGGCGCCCGCGCCCCCGTCCGCACCGACGACCCACGCCTTGAGGTGGAGATGGCCCTCCCCCTTCACTGACCGATCTCGATCTCGCGAAACCTGGGCTCCGATGTAGGGGTGCGAGGCCTCGCGCCCCATCGATGGCGCATGAACCACCGATCCTCTGTCCACCCCTCGATCCCCAATGCGTGCTCCCCTCCGAGGCCCCTCGCCCGCCCACCTCGCCACCCCCTACCATCGAGGCATCATGCCCGCAGACCTCGCCCTCTACCTCCACATCCCCTTCTGCACGTCCAAGTGCGGCTACTGCGACTTCAACTCCTACGAGGGCCTCGACCACCTCACCGAGGGCTACACCGACGCCCTCCTCGGCGAGCTCGACCTCTGGGCGCCCGCCGCCCGCGACTTCCGAGTCCGCACCGTCTTCTTCGGCGGCGGCACTCCCTCGCTCACCGCCATCGACGACATTCGCGCCTTCACGGACCGCATCCGCCAGCGCTACAACGTGGCGCCCGACGCCGAATGGTCCCTGGAGGCCAACCCCGGCGAGCTCACCCGCGAACACCTCGAGGGCCTGCGCGCCCTCGGCATCAACCGCCTCTCCATCGGCGTGCAGTCCCTCCACGACGACGAGCTCGCCCTCCTCGAACGCGCCCACTCCGCCGAGCGCGCCATCGAGGCAGTCGCCGCCGCCCGTGCCGCCGGCTTCGACAACCTCAACCTCGACTTCATCTTCGGGCTCATCGACCAGCCCCTCGCCCGCTGGCAGGACACCCTCGAGCGCGCCATCGAGCTCGCCCCCGAGCACCTCTCCTGCTACGCCCTCACCGTCGAGCCCGGCACCGCCCTCTACTACCAGGTCGCCAAGGGCCAGCTCCCCGAACCAGACCCCGACGTCGTCGCCGACCACTACGAGTGGACGCGCAAGCGCCTCGCCCGCGCCGGCTACCGCCAGTACGAGATCTCGAACTGGGCCCGCCCCGGCTTCGAGTGCAAACACAACCTCGTCTACTGGCGTGCCGAGGCCTACCTCGGCCTAGGCGCCGGCGCACATTCCTTCTTCGCAGGCCGCCGCTTCGCCAACCTCGACGCTCCCAACCGCTACATAGAGGCCATCAGCGAGTCCCTCGAAGAGCGCGCCGCCACCGGTGCCGGCTCCCTCCGCCAGATCGCCGGCGGCGAAACCCCGAACGAGCTGACCCTCCGCGCCGACACGATGATCCTCGGCCTCCGCCTCCTGGAGGGCGTCTCCTCCACCGAGTTCGCCGCGCGCTTCGGCCTCACCACAGACCAGGCCTTCCCCACCGCCATCGAGCATCACATCGCCACCGGCCTGCTCACCCGCGTCCCGCCCCCGGACGGCGACCGCCTCCGCCTCACCCCCCGCGGCCTCCTCCTCTCCAACGAAGTCTTCGTCGACCTCCTCCCCGACCCCCCTTCCGAGGAATAATCTAGGGATCGCCCCCGATCCCCCGAAACCCCCGCCGTCCGAGGTAGGGGCGCAAGGCCTTGCGCCCCTACCTCGGACATGGAGGCCACCCGCCACCACTCGCTCCCTCGCGAAGCGGGCGCGGGTGCGCACACTCCCTCCGAAACGCCCACCCCCTCCCCTCAAACCGCGCGCTACCCTTCCGGTGGGCACGCCCCCAACCCTCGAGGCACACTACGCCCGAGCAGCACGAGAGGCAGCGCCGGTGCCCGTCGTCGTCTACCGCTGCTCACACTGCCATCGAGAAGTGCTCGTGCGTCGACCCGGACCCATGTCCGACGCCGAGATCCGACGTCGCATCGACGAGGAGATGCGCCCCTGGCCCGCCGGCCCCGGCGGCCGCGTCGACCTCGGCAGCCGCCTCCGCGACGACATCTGGGTCGCCGTCAGCGGCATGCGTGAGTCCGATGTCCCCCGCTCCACCGTCCCCGGCGAATGTCCCGCCTGCGGCCGCAAGGACGTCATGGCCGAATCCCGCGTCCTCGAGGGCTGACACACATCGAGTAGGATCGACACGCACCCCGGAGGTCGCGCATGGAACCCGCGCAGCAGACCACCACCGTCACCGTCGAACTCGACGATAACGACATCAGGGCGCTTCAGGCGCTCGCGCGGAAACGCGGCATCACCCCCACCGAGGCCCTCCGGCGCGCCATCCGCCAGTCGAAGTACCTCGACGATGTCGAAGAGGCGGGGAACACCATCCTTTGGAGAACGCGAAGCGGAACTATAAGAAGGTCACCTTCAGGTAGCACGAGCCATCGAGAAGCAGCCGGGGCAGCTCGATCGCCGGCCGAGCAGGCGACTATGCCGGAACCAACCCCACCCGAGACCTCCGCACTAGCCACAGATCGCGGTGTCGTCAACCTCGATGAGGTCCCGGAGCGTGTGTCGCCTGGCCCCGACGACAAGGGCGGGCCACGCGCCGTCGTACGCGAGGAACGCTACGACCCCACCCGTGACAGCGAGAAGATGCGCGGCGCCATCGCCATCGTGCTCCTCAGCATCCTCGCCGCCGTCATTCTCTTCGCCTTCATCGGCCTCTGGACCATGCGCATCACCATCGATGACACGCGCGTCATCCTCGAACTCCTCTTCGCACCCCTCGTCGGCCTCGTCGGCGCTGTCACCGGCTTCTACTACGGCAGCCGCGCGGGGAAGGATTGAGGGGGCGAGGTAGGCGTGAGCCCGATGTCTCCGCTCCACCACCCCCGACGAGTGGCCGCCTGCAACCGCAAGGAGGTCATGGTCGGGCGCCAGCTGCCCTGTCAGTCGGCCTCCGCCCCTCTCATCTCCGCGCCACCTCCACCTCCGCCCTGCGTCTCGAGACCCCCACCATCGAAGCGTGAACTACCGACCTCACCCGCACGCCAACGACGCCACGCCCACCCATCGAGTTGGGCGCGCCACGCCTCGCCCGCCCCATCGAGACGAGGGCGTTTCGGATTTTTTCATCACACCGAACAATCAAACAATCAAAGATCGAATCTGCGCGGCCGCCTTCAATCAAAGACAATCAAACGATCCCTCGACGTGTACCAGCGCGACGGAGTCGCGCCAGAAAGCAGCGTCTCGGCACATGCCCACCATCGGCACCGCCGGCCACGTCGACCACGGCAAGTCCGCCCTCGTCGAGGCCCTCACCGGCACCCACCCGGACCGCCTCCGCGAGGAGCAGGAGCGCGGCCTCACCATCGAGCTCGGCTTCGCCTGGTGCACCCTCCGCTCCGGTCGCAACGTCTCCATCGTCGATGTCCCCGGCCACGTCCGCTTCGTTCGCCACATGCTCGCCGGAGCCGGCGCCATCGACCTCGCCCTCTTCGTCGTCGCCGCCGACGAAGGCGTCATGCCCCAGACCCGAGAACACCTCGAAATCCTCGACCTCCTCAACATCCGCCACGGCGTCGTCGCCCTCACCAAGTGCGACCTCGTCGACGACCCCGACTGGCTCGACCTCGTCGAGGAAGAAGTGCGCCTCCTCCTCGAACCCACCAGCCTCGCCGGGTCGCCCATCGTACGCGTCTCCGCTCAGACCGGCGCCGGCCTCGACGAGCTGCGCGCTGCCCTCGATATTGCCCTCGACGCCACCCCCGCCGCCCGCGACATCGGACGGCCGCGCCTCGGCATCGACCGCGTCTTCACCATGCCCGGCTTCGGCACCGTCGTCACCGGCACCCTCCTCGACGGCCGCCTCCACGTCGGCGACACCCTCGAGGCCGTCCCCGGGGGCCCCACAGCCCGCGTCCGCGGCCTCCAGTCCCATCGACTCGAGACCGCCGAGGCGCTTCCCGGTACCCGCACCGCCGTCAACCTCGCCGGTGTCGACCGCGACCAGCTCTGCCGCGGGCAGGTCCTCGCGCCCCCCGGCCGCATCCAGGCCGCACGCTCCATCGACGCCCGCGTCCGCGTCCTCGACCACCGCCCCCTGCGCCACAACCTCCGCGTCGCCCTCCACATCGGCTCCGACGAAGTCCAGGCCCGCGTGCGCGTCCTCGGCCGGATCGATGACACCTCGAATGCCGGAAGGGCGCAAGGTCTTGCGCAATCTCTCCTTCCCACTCACCATGAGCCTGTCGAAGAGGGAGCCAGATCCACGTCGTCGACCACCCTCGATGCCCTCCCCCCACAGACCGAGGGCTGGGTCCAGCTCGTCCTCACCGAACCTGTCGCAGCCATCCCCGGCGAGCTCTTCGTCCTCCGCGTCTCCGACGAGACCATAGCCGGCGGTCGCGTCGTCGAGGTCAACGCGCCACGCCACCGCCGCACCGACCGCCGCACCATCGAACGCCTCGCCGCCCGCGCCGCTGGCACACCGGAGAGCCGCCTGCTCGCCGCCCTCGAGCGCCTCGAGCCCTGCCTGCCAGCCGCCCTCCGCACCCAGGTCGAGCTCGACACCACCGCCTTCGAGGCCGCGCTCGTCGCGCTCGTCGCCGGCGGCGACGCCCGCTCCCTGGAGGGCGGCCTGCTCATCTCCGCCGCCGGCCTCGCCCGTCTGCATGACCGCGCCCTGCGCGCCCTGCAGGCCTACCACGCCGCCCACCCCCTCCGTGTCACCATGCCGCGCGAAGAGCTGCGCGCGCCGCTCGCCCTCGAGCAGCGCGAATACAGCGCCCTGCTCTCCGCCGTGGTCGAGGCAGGCGGCCCGGCCGCCATCGAGGAACGCGCGGGTGGCCTTGCTGCCGCGGGCTGGCAGCCGCAGCCCACCGCCGCCCAGCGCCGCGCCGCCGTCGAGGCGGTCTCCGCCCTCGAGGCCGGGGGCGCCGCGCCCCCGCGCCTCGACCTCGACCTCGAGCTCCTCGCCTACCTCGCCGGCACCGGCCGCGTCGTCGACTGCGGCGACGGCGTCGTCCTCGCCGCCCCCGCCTTCGAGGCCGCCATCCGCGCCACCATCGAGGCGCTGCGTGGCGCGGATGGCGCCCCCCGGAGCGCGACCCTTGCCGAGCTCCGCGACGCCCTCGGCACCAACCGTCGAGCAGCCCAGGCCATCCTCGAGACAATGGACCGCCTCGGCGTCACCCACCGTGAGGGCGAAGGCCGCGTTCTCGGACCCGCCGCCACCCCAACGTCCGGTGAGCGGCCAGTTCGCTGACCATGAGCGCAATGAGCGGTACGGTTCCCCCCCCCTGTGTCTGCGGGAAATGACGCCCCCATGCCCGACAAGCCTCGCGCGCTCCATCGAATACTCATCGGTGCTGCGTTGCTGGGTGCGGCGCTCGTCGCGCCCGCCACCGCCCTCGCCCAGTCAACCGCCAGCGATGGGACCGTGCCCGCATCGTTCAACGGACCGTGCGCAGCTACGGCCACGATCTCCTGTACCGGCGCGACCGTGAACCACACCCCCTCCGGTGGCGTCTACAGTGCGCCGCTCTCCGGCTCGGCCTCGTACACCGGCTCGATCTCCGTGCCGGCGTAACCCCAAGCATTCAACGGCCGTGTCTGGGTCGTCACCCCGCCCGGCATCCCCGCCTTTACCCTCAAGAGCTGGTCCGGCACCGATGGCGACAAGGTCAGCGACGCGGGCACGGTGAACTGGGATCTGCCGGAGATCATGCCGCGAGGGGTGCGCTTCGCCGCGGTGCCGAAGGGAGGCGCACGATGACTTCGGACTTCTCATCACCCGTTCGAGGTCGACCCATCCTCGGGGCGATCGCGGGCCTCCTCCTCGGTATCGGCGTCTCGCTCGACCTCCGGATGTTCGGCGTCATCTCCCTCGACAGCGTGCTCGTCGTCGCGCTCACGCCCGCGATGCTCGTCCTCGGCGGCATCATCGGCGCGATCCATCCGCTGGGCTTCCTCCGTCGAGGCTAACGCCACCTCGAGGTGCGCCCGCTGTACGCTGCCTCGATGACCGCTTGGATCGGTATCATCGCTGCGCTCGCCATCGGCCTTGGCGCCGCCGTGCAGACCGCCATGCTCGGCTCGCTCGGTCGCGGACGCGGCCCCACCGAGGCGGCCTGGGTCTCGCTGCTCGGCTCGGTGGTCGGTATCTCCGCGATCATGCTCATCCGTCACTTCCGCGGTGACCCGCCCGCTCTCCCTTCACCACTCGATCGCACATGGGCGGTTGCCACCGTGTTCCTGGGTGCCGGACTCGTCCTCGCGATATCGATGCGAGGTCTCGGCCCCCACTACGCCCTCACCGGCCTGTTCGGCGTGGCCTTCCTCGCCACTGCCGCGGCGCTGGTCCCGAGGCTGGGCGTTGCCCTGTTCTTCGGCGCGACCACCGCGGGCTCGGTGATCGGCGCGCTTGCTGTCGACCAGTTCGGTGCATTCGGCGCGGTACCAAACCCGGTCTCGCTCGCGCGTGCGAGCGGACTCGCCCTCATCCTTGTCGGAGTCGTGGTCGCCCGGACGGTGCGGTAGCCGGCGCTAGACCAAGGGCTGAGGCCAGTCCGCCCAGCGCTCGAGGGGCCGCTGCAAGAACGGCCAAAGGAACCCCGTTTCGTCATCGAGGTACTCGATCATCGACTCGAGATAGCGAACGATCACGGCACGCAGCGCCTCTGAATAGCCGCCCTCGGGTTCCCAGCGATGGTCACCATCGAGGGCGTACACGAGCGCATCGGTGGCATCGGTCCCCCGCGGATCCCGGATCGAGGCGAGCAGCCACGCAGGCAGATAGAAGCGCTTCCCCTCGGCCGACAGCAGCGGCAGGTCCCACACGCAGCCACGCAACGCCTCGCCGTCGAATCCGAACGGGTCACGACACTCGAGGTAGGACGCGACCGCAACGCACTCGTCGCAGGCGTGCGGCGCGATGTTGTCGGCGGCCGGACGAGGTGCGCTCGAAAATGCCTCGATCACTGCAACGGCTAGGTCGGGCGAGGTCACGCAAGTACAGTAGGGTGGACGGACGAGCACGGTTGCAATGGAGCCAGCTGTTGATGACACATTGGCGCCTTGCCGCATTCTGACATATTAGTTGTGTAGTTCCGCTACGGGCAGGGGCTCGTCGGGGGCCGGAAGGAGTCCCGATGGCGATCATGGAGGCCGCGCGGTTGCGCGTCGCCGAGCAGGCGAGCGGTGATATCTCAGTCCAACTGCTCTTTCCCGATGCGAGGATCCGCGCCGCCGTGCTGGATCGAATACGGCGGGATGGAATGGCTAATCCGCTCGAACACGCGCTGCGCGGGCAGAGCCCGCCGGCGATCGTGACACAACGCATCTAGCTCGACACCACCGACCCCGACGCACCATCGCCAGCCGACCGCGAGATCACCGCGTTCTCGGTATTCTAGGCGCTCCCACGTCGCGATGAGGAAGCCGAGGCAGCGTTCATCGAAGCCGAACGGCGCGATTATCGACTGGGCGCCGATACCGAAGTCTGGGTGATTCGCTACGGATCCACCTCGCTCGGTCAATTCGTCCGTGGGCTGAGCTTCGACAGCTTCGAGGAGTTGCGCGCCTACGATGAACTCAGTTCCACCACCAAGCTGACGATCGAGCCCCTCGACCACGCCGTACAAACCGGCGTGCTGCGGCGCGTGGCCTGGGCGCTCACAACCTCGGTTCGTCTCGAGTAGGTCACCGGTTCAGCGGGGGGGGGCGGTTCAGGAGGCGGGCTGAGTCTCCGTCGAACGGCCTCGGATCCGCGCCCACAGGCGACCGCAGTCGCCATCCTCGTACGCCACTAGGAGCTGCGAGGCGACCGCGACGCTCGAGTACGTCCCCGAGATGATCCCGACGAGCACCACCAGCAGGAACTCGCGAATCGACGCGCCACCGAGCAGCAGCAGCGCCAGCACCGTCAGCAAGACTGTCACCGAGGTGTTGAACGACCTCGCAATGGTCTGCAACAGCGCGGCGTTCACGTTCGCGGCCAGCGGCAGCAGCGGGTGCTGGCGAATGTTCTCGCGGATGCGGTCGAACACCACGATCGTGTCGTGCACCGAGAAGCCGATGATCGTCAACAGGCCGGTGACGAACATCAAGTTCACCTCGACGTCGAATACCTTCCCGAAGAACGAGAAGAAGCCGAGAGTGATGAGCACATCGTGCAGCATCGCCACGATCGCGCAGCTGCCGTACAGCAACGGCTTCGGCACGCTGCGGAACGCGAACGCGATGTAGAACATGATCGCCACCGATGCGGCAAACACGGCGATCGCCGCGTTCCGCACCGCCGCCTCCGAGACCACCGCCGACACCTGCGCGAACTCCAGGACGCTGAACAGCCCGATCTTCTCCCGGAGCGCCGCCTCGATGGTTGCGCGCTCATCGTCGGCACCCGCCAGCGTCGAGACCTGCGTCTCAGCCGGCGGCCCGGACGGCACGAAGTCGCGGGTGTTGGAGGCCAGGATGTACCCAACAAGGCCGTCCGCCATCACTCGATAGATCGTGGCACTCGCCGCACATTTTTCGAACACGCCGATCACGTTCGCCCGGGTTCCGTAGGGGCGTGTGCCAACCTGGTCACCAAGCATTGGACACGTGCCTGTCGGAGTCCCCTGCAGCAGCGGGATCTCACCGAACTGGTCCGGCCCGCCGATGAGCAGCGTGCCACGGTCCTCGATGGGCGCAGGCCCTACAGGTGCGGCCGCCGGTGTGGGGGCGATTTCCACCAGCGAGCTTGCCGGCACCAGCAGCGTCGTGGTGCGAATCAAGTACTCGTTCGCCCCGGTCGACTGGATGCGCGCCTCCGGGTGACCGAGTGCGCTGTACACGGCGTGCACGGCTGAGGCCGTAGTCGAGCTTTTGAAGCGGTACAGGCTCGTCGTACCCGAGGTGAACTCGATACCCGGTTTCAGCGACGGCGGGATCGCCAGCAGCACCAGTGCGATCAGCGCCGTGGCGCCGGAGAAGAAGAACAACCAGTTGCGGCTGCCAACCAGGTCGATGGTGCGCTCGCGCGCTGGTTCGTTCATTGATCACCCGCCGCCGGCGCATCGAGCGCGATGCGAGCCCCCGGTGCCAGCCACTCCGGACGCGCAAACCGCGTGCCGATAAAGAGACGCAACAGGATCCGCGTCACGGTGATCGCCGTGAACATCGAGAGCAGCACGCCGACCGCCAGTGTCAACGCGAAGCCTCGAACCAGCGGCGCATCGAACGCACCAAACCCGGGGATCTCGATGCCGCCGCCGAGCGCGAAGAGAATGCCGCAGGTGATGAGCGTGGAGGCGTTCGAGTCGCGAATTGACGGCCAGGCACGTGCGAAGCCAGCCTCAACAGCCGTCGCGTAGCCTCGACCGGCGCGCAACTCTTCCTTCATGCGCTCGAAGATCAGGATGTTCGCGTCCACCGCCATGCCAACCGACAGCACGAACGCGCCGATACCGGCCAGCGTCAACGTGATCGGGATGAGTTTGAAGGCCGCGAGCGAGAGCAGGGCGTAGACGATCAACGCTCCCGAGGCCAGCACGCCCGACATCCGGTAGTACAGCACCATGAACAACACCACCACGAGGAACCCGATCTGTCCCGCAACCACCGACTCACGCACGGAATCCTCGCCTAGCGTCGCGTCCACCTGCTGCTGCTGCAGCACCGCCAGTTCGAGCGGCAGCGCGCCGGAGTTGAGCTGGACCACCAGCTCCTGCGCCCTGACCAGGTCGAGGCCGGTGATCTGGCCCCGGTCGCGGATCACGCTGCCGACGTTCGGCGCGGAAAGCTGCTCGTTATCCAGAAAGATCCCAAGCGGCTGTCTGATGAGCCGGCTCGTCACCTGTGCCGAAAGTTCCGGCCCGTCGCCCTGCCATTCGAAGTTGACGGCCGGGGCGCCCAGCTGGTCCGTGCCCACGAACGCGTTCGCCTTCAGCGCGCGGCCGTCCAGAGGCAGCGCGCGGCCATCGATGACGCCGTACGACTGCTCCCAGTCACCTGCGGTATCGCACTTCTGCGGCACTTCGCCGCCCGGAAGCTGCTGCAGGCCCGCGCGCTCACAGAAGCGGAGCAGCGCCGTCCGACCAAGGAGCGACCGTGCCTGCTCCGGTGTCAGACCTGGGAGCTGCACGGAGATGTTCGACTGACCCTGCCTGGTGATCTCTGCCTCAGCTACGCCCGTGGCGTCGACGCGGCGCCGCAGCACTCGAATCGTGCCCTGCAGCGCGTCCTCCAGGTTGCCCTCGAAGCCCTCCGGGATCGACGCCGCCAGCAGCAACCGCGTGCCACCCTGCAGGTCCAGGCCGAGCCGCATTTGCTTGCGCTCGAACCCGCCGATGCTCACGCCGCGGCCGTGCGGCCACGGCACCCCCGGCGGCAGGAAGGATTCTGGGTTCGTCGGCCAGACGACATACAGCGCGCCGAGCGCGACGATCACCACCGTCAAGAAGGGCAGCCAGCGTTCGCGGTGCCTCATGCATCGGCCTCCGCCACACCGCCCACCGGCCGAGCTGCGTCGGCAGCCCGTCGCGAGATCTGCTCGATAGCGGCCGGCGTCGCGCGCAGCACCACACCCGGCGCCGCCTCTAGGTCGATCTCCATCGGTCCTTCGTCCGTTGTTCGCATCTCTCGCACAGTGGCATAGAAGCCGCCTGTGGTCAGCACCTGGTCACCAACGTGCAACGAGGAGATATCGGCGCGCCTGCGACGCTGCTGCTGGATCACCGGCCGCATCAGGATGAAGTAAAAGGCCGCCAGCACCGCGACCAGCATCAGTAATACGTCCATCAGGGGCGCTCCGCTCCCGCCATCGGGTCTTCCTCGGTCTCGCCTTCGTCAACCCAGCCGGTGCCGCGCAGCTTCTGCAGCTTGCTCAGGTCGGGGACGTGGTCGACGTACAGGATGCCGTTGAGGTGGTCGACTTCGTGCTCGAGCGCCTCGGCCAGCAGGCTATCCTCAGCGACGATCTCGATGGGTTTGCCGTGCTCATCGAGGGCCTGGACGGTGACCTTCACCGAACGAGTGAGCGTGCCTCGATATCCGGGGACGGAAAGGCATCCCTCGGCATCCATCACTCGTGAGCCCGACTTGCTCACCACGCGCGGATTCACGAGGGCGAATGGCTCTTCCTGTGGCATCCCCAGCACCACCACCTGCAGCCCCACGCCAATCTGCGGCGCGGCAAGGCCCACTCCCTGTGCGGCTTCCATCGACTCGTACATATCGGCAATCAACAGGCGAATGGCGTAGTTCACTTCCACCACAGCCTTCGCTGGACGGCGCAGCACGGGATCACCGAGGTAGCGTATGGGCCGCACCGTCATGCGCGTGGCCGCCTCCGACCGCTGGGTGTCGCCTGCGCGCGCATCGTCGAAGTGTAGCCACTCGATGGATGAGCGTCGCCTCAATTCGTTGGCGCCTGACAGGCCCCCACCACGAACGACCTCGATAGACGTGTCCGTGCTTACGTCTTTCCCTTACGTCACCCAAAGGCCACCGCGACGCCGCGTAGTGTTGCGCTGGCGCTGCACCGTGGTCCGAGGCGACTCGCTTACGTCACCACGACCGGGTCGATATCGATGGACCATGCGGGCGACAGGTCGAGGTTCGAGACCAGCTCGAGCGGGTTCGGCGCAAACACCAAGATCTGCCAGCGGTAGCGCCCGCGCAGGCGCGGGATCGAGGACGGGCTCGGCCCACGCACATCTACGCCCGGTAGGGCCGCGGCTCGCCTCAACAGCTCGGTCGCGATTCGACCGGCCTCCTCGCGCGCATAATCGCCATGCTCGTGCGCCACAAGGAGGCGGGCGAGGCGCCGGAAGGGCGGGAAGCCGTACTTCGCACGCCTCGGCAGCTCCGCCTCGAAGAACCCGTCGACATCGTGGTGAGCTACTGCCTGGATCGCCGGCTCCTCCGGACGCAGCGTCTGGATGATCACCCGGCCGTTACGTTCGGCACGTCCAGCACGGCCTGCCACCTGCTCCAGCAGCTGCAGCGTCCGCTCGCCGGCGCGGAAGTCGCCCTCGCGGAGCGAATAATCCGCCAGCACGACGCCAACCAGCGTCACCAGTGGCAGGTCGAGGCCCTTCGCCACCATCTGTGTGCCCACCAGCACATCCGCCTCGTGCGCGGCGAAGCTGCGCAGATGGTCTGTATGCTGCTCCACGTTGCGCGCCGTGTCGCTGTCCCAGCGCAGCACACGCGCGGTGAGGAAGTGGAACTTCACCTCTCGCTCCACCTCCTGCGTCCCCGCGCGCGTCCGCGCGAGGCGCAATCCGCACTCGAGACAGGCGGCCGGAACAGCCCGCGAGCGGTTGCACTGATGGCACACAAGCCGCCCTCGACGGGAGAGTGGCGGTCCGGTGTCGCCCAGCGGATCGTGCAGCGTGAACGCCACGTCGCAGGCCGGGCATGTCGGTGAGTGGCCGGAGAGGCACAGCAGAAACGCCGCGCGACCCCGCCGGTTGAGCAGCAGGATCGCCTGCTCGTCGCGGTCCAGCGTCTCGGCCAGCGCCGCCACGAGGGCAGGCGAGAACAGCGACCGGGCGCCGCGCATGTCGACGACCTCGACATCCGGCAGCTCCGCCCACGGCATCGCCAGCGGCGGCCCCAAGGGCTGCGGCACCACGCGGACGCGACGCGGCAGGTCGATGCGTTCGATCTCGCCTCGGGAGGCGGCGTACCAGTGCTCGGCATCCGGGGTGGCGGTCCCGTAGACGACGGTGGCGCCGGTGGTCTCGGCAAGGCGCGCGGCGACGGTCCGCGAGTCGTACCGCGGGGCGGGCTCGTGCTGTTTGTAGGTCCACTCGTGCGACTCGTCGATGATGATCAATCCGAGGTTGGGCTGCGGTGCGAACACCGCCGAGCGCGAGCCAACCACCACGTCGTACGCCCCCGCCGCCACTCGATGCCACTCGTCGAACGCCTCGCCCAGCGGCAGGCCCGAATGCAGCACCCCCACGCGGCCCGGAAAGCGCTCCGCGAAGCGCCGCACGGTCTGAGGGGTAAGCGCGATCTCCGGCACCATCACGATCGCCCGCCGTCCCAGCCCCACGGCGTGATCGAGCGCGTCGAGGTAGACCTCGGTCTTCCCCGACCCCGTCACTCCCTGCAGCAGGAACTGCGCCCCGTCCGCGCGATCGATCGCCGCACGGATGCGCTCGGCGGCCTGTCGCTGTTCGGCGATCAGCTCGGGCGCCACGCGGCGCGCGACATCGACCTCCCGCAGCGGGTCGCGACGGTCGAGTTCCTCCTCCACGCGCACCAGCCCCGCACCCTCGAGGGCCGCGACGGCCTCGCGGGTACCGCGTCCGAGGTCGTGCAGCAGCTCGGGCAGGCGCGTCGTCCCCCCTTCTGCCTCGATCAGCCGCGCGAGGACGGACGCGGTCGCCGCCTCGTCACGCGTGTACGACAGCGCGCGTGCGTGCTCCTCGGTCTCCGCCGGCGACAGCGCGAGGTGGATCCGAGGCGCGCCCGGCTCCCCCTCCCGCCGCAGCAGGCCCGCCTTCACCAGCGTCTCCACGGCGGGCGCGCCTCGCGCGATGCGCGCGACATCTTTTTCCGGCAGCTCGCCGGCGGCCTCGATGACGGCCCGGAGCGCGCGCGAGCGGCGCGAGGAGCGGCGTCCCGGCAGCGCCGCGATGTAGGCGCGCGCCGCCTCGGGCGGCACCAGCAGGCAGACCACTTCCACCACGCGCGCGCGACCTCGAGGGCGGCCCAGCGAGTAGCGCCGCTCGGCGAGCCCGCGCCGCAGCAACGGAGTGAGCGCGGCGCTGAAGCCCTTCTCTCCGAAGCGCTCGCGCAGGTCATCGAGGTCCTCCGCCTCCTCGGTCAGCAGGCCGAAGAGCAGGCGCTGACGCGGCGTCAGCGACGTGAGGTCCGCCTCGCTCGAGGGCGCGCCACCTCTCGCGATCCCCGTGCGCGGCCGCTCGCCTGCACCCGGCGGCAGCATGAGGGCGTACGTCTCCCACGCTGGCGCGAGGTAGTATGCGCGAATCCAGGCCGCGAGCGCGAGGTGGACCTCGTCGATGCGTGGCGCGCCCTCGACGGGCGGTTCGAGTGCGCGTGTCTGCTCGGCGGGGTAACCGCCGACATCCATCGGTCCCTCAACGACCACGCCCTGCAGGGTGCGTGGCCCCCAGGGCACGTGGACGACCTCACCGGCCGCGACCTCGCGACCGACCGGGACTCGATAGGTGAAGGCCTGGTCGACCGGGCGCCCGGAGTTGACGGCGACGCGCACGTAGCGCGCACGTTCAACACCGGTCGTACCGCCGAGTGGAGAATCTGACATCAAGGCGATGATAGTCGGACCGTCGAGCGCGCTAGCATCGAACCGTGACAAGGGCGACTTGACAGCGCGATGTGACCACGTCCGACGGTCGCGAGGCCGTCTATGCGCCGGACCGTGCGGCGTGGCGCGCCTGGCTGGCGAAAAACCACGTGATGTCACCCGGTGTATGGCTCGTGTACTACAAGCAGGGCAGCGGGAGAACGCGCGTCCCCTACGCCGACGCGGTGGAGGAGGCGCTCTGCTTCGGCTGGAGCGACAGCCTGCCGAACAAGATCGATGCGGACCGCTACATGCAGCTGTTCACACCTCGGAACGCGCACAGCGCCTGGTCGCGACTCAACAAGGAGCGCGTCGGAGGGCTCATCGAGCAGCGCCTGATGACTGCGGCCGGGCTCGCGCAGATCGAGGCTGCGCAGACGGACGGGTCATGGGGCACCTTGACGCCGTCGAGGCCTTCGAGATGCCGGCGGACATCGATGCGGCGCTCGCCGCGAACACCGCGGCGCGCCGACATTTCGAGGCGTTTCCGCCCTCGACTCGAAATGGAATCCTGTTCTGGGTGACGTCCGCGAAACGCGAGGTCACCCGTGCCCGACGCATCGCCGAGGTGTTGCACCTCGCCGCCGAGGGCAAACGGGCAGGGCCGTTCGACTAGCGGTTCGGGCGGCGCAGGCGCTGCGCGGACCAATCTACCGGCGGAGGGCTTCCTTGACGCGGGCGGCGCGACCGGTCAGGCCGCGGAGGTAGTACAGGCGCGCGCGACGCACGCGGCCGCGGCGCTTCACCTCGATGGCCTCGACGCGCGGGCTGTTGAAGGGGAACGTGCGCTCGACCCCGACGCCCGAGGCGATGCGACGCACCGTGAACGCGCCCGGCGCGCCCTCCGTGATACGGGTCACGACGCCTTCGAACGGCTGAATGCGTTCGCGCTCACCCTCAACGACGCGAACCGAGACACGAATCGTGTCTCCGGCGTTGAAGTCGGGGAAGTTGGAGTTGCGTGGCTGAACCAGCTCGGCCAAGTTGATGGACGGCATCGTCGAATTCCGTGCGCTAATCGAGGGGTGCGACCTCGCACTATACCGGCGCCCGCCCCCCAGAGTCGAGGGCGGGCGGCTACTCGGGTTAGGGGGACTGCTCCTCGATCCAGCGACGTTCGGCCTCGGTCAGCGGCGCAGCTTCGAGCAGGTCCAGGCGACGCGCCAGCGTTCGCAGCAGCCGCTCACGGCGGCGCCACTTAGCGATCTCGGCGTGATGGCCGGAAAGCAGCACGTCCGGAATCGTCCAGCCTCGGAACGCCGCGGGGCGCGTGTACTGCGGGTACTCCAGCAGCCCGCCCTCGAACGACTCCTCGTCGAGGGACGCCTCCGCACCGAGCACGCCCGGAATCCGGCGCGACACGGCATCAATGAGCAGTAGTGCCGGCAGCTCGCCCCCCGAGACGACGAAGTCGCCTACGCTCACCTCGACGTCCACAAGGTGCTCGCGGAACCGTTCGTCCACACCCTCGTAGCGGCCGCACACGATCAGCAGTCGTGGGTGCTCGGCCAGCTCGGCCACCAGCGCCTGGTCCAGGCGGCGGCCCTGCGGTGTCATCAGCACCACCGTCGCGGGCGGTTCGGCGATGGCCTGAATCGACTCGACCGCCGCAAACAGCGGCTCGGGCTTCATCACCATGCCCGCACCACCACCGAACGGGTAGTCATCAACGGTCTTATGGCGGTCGGTGGCCCAGCCACGCAGGTCGTGGACGGCCACCTCGATGATTCCAGCATCGAGGGCACGCCGCAGGATGGTCTCGTCCAGCGGGCTCTCGAAGATACCGGGGAATATCGTGACGACATCGAAACGCACGAGCGCTACCCGCCTGCTGGGGAATCGTGAGCCCCGCCGCGTAACTGGTCCAGCGCGTGCGGCAGCACCTCGAGGACGGCGCGCAGGCTCTCGGTGGCGCCGCGCTCGCTCCCCGGCAGGTTGATGATCAGCGTTCCACCTCGGACGCCCGCGCGCCCTCGGGAGAGCATCGACATCGGCGTCGTCCTCCGCCCTATGTCGCGAATCGCCTCGGGAATGCCCGGTACGAGGTGGTCCACGACTCGTTCTGTCGCCTCAGGTGTCCGATCACGAGGCGACAGGCCGGTTCCGCCCGCGGTTATGACCAGCGCGACGTCGAGGCTGTCCGCCCAGTTCAGCAGCTGCCACGCGATCTCGTCAGGCTCGTCCGCTACCAGCGCTCGGGCAACGACCTCAAACCCTGCGCCCTCGAGGATCGCCGCGACGGCGGGGCCCGCGGTGTCCACCGACTCGCCCCGAGAGCCGCGATCGGAGACCGTGAGCACGGCGGCCGTCCGATGCGAGCGCGCTGTCTCGGCCACCACGAACTCCATTCCGCACGTACTTACTCGCGCCTGAGCCTGGCCCCGTCCGACTTTGCATCGGATCAGCGCCGATCGTAACAGGACGCACACAGCCCATTCGGAATCCACGTGGCGTGTTGAATGCGGTAATGCGGTGGGACCACTTGACTCCTCGATGGGGGTATTGGTAGGTTACGGGGCGCTGGTGGTGGGAAATGGGGAGCCGGGGAACCGGGTCCATCCCTCCGTCATCTGCGGAGGCTACGCGCGGTGACTACATTCTACGGGTCTTTCGCGTATTCCCTCGATGACCGAGGGCGACTCGCCGTGCCGCCTCGCTATCGATCCGCGTTCGCCGCTGGCCTCGTCCTGCGCGCCGGCCCCGAGGGATGCATCGAGATGTACACGCTCGAGGGGTTCGAATCCGAGAAGGAGCTCCTGCTGGGCGAGCACCGCAGCACGCGCAGCCAGCATGGCCGCCGCCTACGCCGAGGCTTCCTTGCCGGGGTCACTGACTTGGAGATGGATGGCCAGTGGCGTGTCCTTCTCTCCGCCCCTATCCGCGAGAGCGCAGGACTTACTGATCGTGCGGTAGTCGTCGGCTGCGGCGACTACATCGAAATATGGGATCCAGCTCGTTGGGAGACGGAACTCGCCAACGTCGAGCGGGAGATTCAGGCCGATGGCCTGAGCGCGGCTGCTGGAGACATATCGTGAGCATGGAGCGCTCTGCTCCAGCTGCCGCGCACCTCCCTGTCATGCGCACGGAGGTCGTCGATGTGCTCGCCGTCCATCCCGGCGGCCGCTACGTCGACGCCACCGTCGGTCTTGGCGGACACGCCGAGGCGATCCTCGATGCCGCCTCGCCCGGTGGACGGTTGTTCGGGCTCGACCAGGACCCGAACGCCCTGGAGATCGCGCGCGAGCGCCTCTCGAGGTTCGGCGACGCCGCCACGCTCGCGCACGGCAACTTCCGCGACCTCGACAATCACGCACGCAACGCGGGCTTCGAGGGCGTCGACGGCGTGCTGCTCGACCTCGGAGCCTCATCACTGCAGCTCGACACGCCCGGACGAGGCTTCTCGTTCCAGCGTGACGAACCACTCGATATGCGCATGGACCCCGCCGGACCGCTGACGGCGGCGGAGATCGTCAACGAATGGGGCGAAGAGGAGATCGCCTCGATCATCTGGCGCTACGGCGAGGAGCGGCGCAGCCGCGCTATCGCACGGGCGATCGTCGTGCGGCGGCCTCTTCCGACCACACGCGAACTCGTCAGCGCCATCGAGCAGGCCGTGGGCAGGGGCAGGGAACGTCAAATTCACCCCGCCACTCTGACGTTCCAGGCCCTGCGGATCACTGTCAACCAGGAAATGGACAGCCTGGAAGCGGTGCTCCCTTTGGCCCACGGCCTGCTCGATGGCGCTGGCTCTCGCCTCGCCGTAATCGCGTTCCACTCGCTGGAAGATCGCCTGGTCAAGGACTACTTCCGGCGCGAATCCACTGACTGTGCCTGCCCGCCACGCACGCCGCAATGTGTGTGCGGGCATGTGGCGACCCTCCGCCTGGTCACCCGCCGCCCCCGGCGGCCATCCGAGACGGAGGTCGCCACCAATCCTCGCGCGCGTTCGGCGCGGCTCCGCGCCGCCGAAGTGCTGGAGGCGCTGGCCGCATGATGGCTGTCGTCACCGTTCGCACCGGCGCTAGCGTCGCCACCGGCGCCGTCCCCTCCTTTGGACTGCTCCGTCGCCTCCCCGGCCTGATGCTCGCCTCGCTGGCGCTTGCCGCCGTCGCCGGCGTTGGACTCCTGCAGGTCATGCAGTCGAGTCGCGCCGCCTCAGCCGGATACGAAATCGGACGCCTCGAGGACCGCCGTGACGAATTGAGCGCACAGATCCGCCTCCTCGAGGTCGATGTCGCCAACATGTCGCACTCCGACCGCATTCGGCAGCAGGCCACCACACGCCTCGGCATGGTGCCGGCAGAGCGCACCATTCGGGTCGCCGTCGGCGTCCCGGCACCACGCGTCGCTCCGCTGCCGGAACGCTACGTCCCGCCGGTCGAGGTCATCGGACCGCTGCCCCGTCCGTGGTGGATCACGCTCCTCGAAAGCCTGCCCGGTACCAGCTAGTCATCGCATTCCGTTGCGAGGGAGCCTTCCGTGTCCGAGCAGCGGCCACATCAGCTGACCAGGAGACACTTGCTGCTGCTCGGCCTCATGGTCGCGGCATTGATCGCCGTCGTCTTCCGCCTCTGGCAGGTGCAGATCGTGGACCACGAGGAATACGTCCGGCAGGCCGCACGGACCCGCAACGGCATCGCCGAGACCACCGCCCCGCGAGGTACCATCACCGACTCCACCGGCTATCCACTCGCCATGTCCCGCGACACCTGGGACGTCTACCTCGATACCTATCTCTGGCGCGAACGTGACAAAGCCCGCGAGTCCGCCTTCTCCCTGTCGCAGCTCCTCGGCGTGGATGCGGCCCGGACTTTCACGCTCGGCACCGCACAGAGTCGAGGCGATGTGCCACTCCTGCGCCACCTCGCGTACGAGACGGGGCAGACGATTCGCAAAGAGCATCTCTGGGGCGTGCGCGTACTGCCGTCCGCCGAACGCGTCTACCCGGAAGGCGCGCTCGCCTCGCCGCTCATCGGCTACACCGGGGCCAGCGGTGAAGGCCTGTGGGGCGTGGAGCTCGATTACGACCAGGTGCTCCGCGGCCACGGCGGCATTGTGCTCTCCGAACGCGACCCGCTCGGCAGACCAATCGCGTTCGCCCCTCGCGTCGAACACACCGCGCAGGTTGGCGGCAACATCCAGCTCACCATCGACCGTCACATCCAGCGCATCGCCGAGCAACGCCTCGATGAAGCGCTGAAGGATACGAAGGCGCCCAGCGGCAGCGTCCTCGTCATGGACCCGAAGACGGGCGCCCTGCTCGCCGTGGCATCCAGACCCGCGGCCGTCTCGATGGAGAACCTCCTCGATCACCCGAAGCTCTCGCAGCTCGTGCGCGACCGTCCGATTACCGACCTCTACGAGCCAGGCTCCGTGATGAAGACGCTCACCACGGCCGCAGCCATCGACATGGGCGTCATCACCCCAGCCACCACCTACATCGATACCGGTCGCTTCGATATCCCCGGCACGGATTACGTCATCAAGAACTGGGACCTGCAGAAGCACGGTCAGGTCACCATGACCGAGTATCTCCAGCGCTCGCTGAACACGGGCTCCGTGTGGATCTCCTCGAAGCTGGGCGCCCGCAACTTCTATCGCTATATCGGGGCCTTTGGCCTCACGGAGTTCACCCACGTCGGCCTCGGTGAGGCGAAAGGCATCATCCGCACCCCCGACGACGACGACTGGTACCCGGTAGACCTCGCCACTAACTCCTACGGGCAGGGACTCGCCGTCACCCCCCTGCAAGTGCTCACGGCCGTCTCCTCACTGGCGAACGGCGGCGTCCTCATGCGACCTTATGTGGTGTCGAGGGTCGTCTCCGACGATGAGGTCCGCACGTACGAACCCGTTCAGGTTCGCCGCGTGATCTCCGAGGAGTCGGCGCGAACGGTGATGCGCATGATGTACGAGGTGGTCGAGGGTACCGTCGAGGGTGTGCCTCCACACCGCGCGCGCGTTCCCGGTTACGCCATAGCCGGCAAGACCGGCACCACCCTGGTCTCAATCCCCACGGGCTACGACCTCGACACGACGATCGCCTCGTTCGTCGGCTTCGCGCCCTACGAGAACCCGCGCGTCGCCATCCTCGTGAAGATCGACCAGCCCGCGGGCGCTCGCAACCTGGGCGGCGAAGTCGCCGCGCCCGCCTTCGCCAAGATGACCCGCGACATTATGCAGTACCTCCAGATCCCGCCCTCACGGCCGACCGCCCAGGTCGCGGCCCGATGACGTGCCGATGACCTCCCCCACCCCCGTCTTCGACGCCGCCTTCGTCGAGAGCGCCCTCGGCGAGCAGCTGCGCGAGCGCTGTGGCCCGGGCCTTCCCAGCACCGGCGCAGCTATCGATTCCCGCGAAGTGCAGCCCGGCGACCTCTTCATCGCCCTGCCCGGCGAGTACCAGGACGGCCACGACTTCGCCGCTGACGCCGTCGCGCGAGGAGCGTCCGCGCTCCTCCTCACCCGGCCGGTCGTGGGCCTCGAGGACTCGAGCGCGACCGTTTACTACGTGGCGGACACGCTGGCGGCGCTGCAGGTGCTTGGGGAAGCCTGGCGGCGAGTGCTCGCGCACATCCAGGTCGTCGGCATCACCGGCAGCGTCGGGAAGACGACCACACGCGCCTTCACCGCGGCGGTGCTCGCAACGCGCTTCCGTGTGCAGGCCACGGCGGGCTCCCTGAACAACGAGATCGGTGTGCCCCTGACCCTCCTCCGGCTGCGTCCAGAAACCGAGCGCGCGGTCATCGAGATGGGCATGTACACGACCGGCGAGATCGCCCAGCTCTGCGACTGGGCACTCCCCCACGCTGGTGTGGTCCTGAACGTCGGACCCGTGCACATGGAGCGCGCCGGCTCCATCGAGGCGATCACGCGCGCGAAACGCGAACTCGTCGAGGCACTCCCGGCAGACGGCTACGCCGTCCTCAACATCGATGACGAGCGCGTGGCCTCGATGGCAACGCACACTTCGGCCCGGGTCGTGCGCATCGGACGTGCTCCCAAGGCCGACGTTCGTGCCTCGGATCTCACCGGGCGCGGTCGCGACGGCTTCGAGTTCACGCTCTCACACCGCGACGAGCGACGACGCATCAGCGTTGGGCTCCCCGGCACTCACCTCGTGATGAACGTCCTCGCCGCGGCTGCGGTCGGACTCAACGAGGGCATGCCTCTGGACGACGTCGCCGGCGCTATCGAGGAGTTGCGCGAGAGCCCTCGGATGCGCGTGGTCACGCTCGCGAACAACATCACGCTGCTCGATGACACTTACAATGCGAACCCCGGCTCGATGGTGGCCGCCCTCGAGTTCCTCGCCGAGCTGCCCGGCCGCCACGTCGCCCTCCTCGGCGATATGCGCGAACTCGGCCCCGTCGCCTTCGAGGAGCATCGCTCGCTCGGACTGCGGGCGGCTTCCCTCCTCGACCTCCTCTACACCACCGGCGACCTCGCCGCGGACATCGGCGAGGCTGCACGCACCGCCGGCCTGGGGCGCGTGCAGCACCTCGAATCCGCCGAACTCGCCGCGGAGATGCTTCGCGCCGTCCTGAGGCCGGGGGACGTGTTGCTGGTGAAGGGCTCGCGCGCCCTCGCGCTCGACAACGTCGTCGCCGCTCTGGAGCGCGAACTCGGGGTGGCCTCGTGAGCTACTCGTTGCTCGTGGGTGTGCTCGCCTTCGTGGTGTCGCTGCTCGCCGGGCGACCGGTCGTCCGGCTGCTGCATGCGCAGAAGATGGGGAAAGCGATCTCGGAGCTGGGCCCCTCGACGCATCAGGCGAAGTCCGGCACACCGACGATGGGTGGACTGCTTATCTGGGGCACGGTCGGCGTGGTCACGCTCGCGACGAATGTCGTCGGGCGACCCTCGATGCTGCTCCCACTCGGCATACTCGCGGCGACGATGGCCATCGGGGTCTACGACGACCTGGGCACGCTGCTCACGAACGCGAAGTATGGCGGGCTCAGCTGGCGCCTCAAGTTCCTCCTCATCGGCATCCTCTCCATTGGCGCCTCGCTGGTGCTCTATGCCTTTCTGGACGTGCACAGCGTGAACCTGCCATGGCTCGGACACTTCGAGATCGGGCTGTTCTACATCCCCATCGCCATCCTCACCATCTTCGCCACGACCAGCGCGGTGGCCATCACAGACGGCCTCGATGGGCTTCTGGGCGGCACGGCGGCGTTCGCGTTCGCGGCGTACGCCGTGATTGCGTTCATGCAGGAGCAGATCTACCTGGGGACGTTCTCCTTCACCGTCGTGGGCGCGCTCCTCGGCTTCCTCTGGTTTAACACTCACCCAGCGCAGGTGTTCATGGGAGATGCAGGCGCGCTTCCTCTGGGCGCCATCCTGGCAACGGTCGCCCTGATGACGGGGCACTGGCTCCTCCTACCGATTATTGGCATCGTCTTCGTCGCCGAGGCGCTCAGCGATGTCGTTCAGATCGTCTACTTCCAGACCACCGACGGCCGCCGCATCTTCCGCATGGCGCCCCTCCACAACCACCTCGAACTGCTCGGTTGGAGCGAGCCCCAGGTTGTGATCCGGATGTGGCTCGTGGGCTTCGCCGCCGGCATGGTCGGCGTCGCTCTCGCGCTGACGGTGTGATACAAAGGTGCATCGGTTAATGCGCTATGACACGTGAGCCAAAGAACATGGTCGATCTGCGTAGCCAGTTGCGAGGGACGCGTGTGACCGTCGTCGGACTTGGCATCGAGGGCATCGACCTCGTGCGCTTCCTCACGCATGCGGGAGCGCGCGTCACCGTGTCCGATTCGAGGCCCGCCGATCGCCTCGCCGATGCGCTCGCCGCCATCGAGGCCGACCAGCCCACGCTCTCCCTCGGCGCGAACGACCCTGACGTGCTGCTGAACGCAGACGCGATCTACGTATCGCAGGGTGTGCCTTGGCGCCTTCTTGCCCTCGAGGACGCACGCGCACGAGGCGTGACGGTCTCCTCGATGACCCGCCTCTTCTTCGAGCTCTGCCCGGCGCCCATCACGGGCATCACCGGCTCCTCGGGCAAGACGACCACAACCGCGCTCACGGGCGCGATGCTCCAGGCTGCCGGTATCGACAGTGTGGTCGGCGGCAACATCGGCGTCGGCCTCCTCGGCCTCCTCGATGAGATCGGACCGGACACCCGCCCGATCGTCGAGGTGTCACATACCCAGTTGCAGAGCGTCGACCGCAGCCCGCACTGGGCCTGCCTCACCAACGTCACGCCCAACCACCTCGACCAGTTCACCTGGGACGAGTACGTCGAGCTCAAGCGCCGCGTTTTCTCCTTCCAGCGTCCCGACGATGTCGCCGTGTTCAACCTCGATGACCCGGTCAGCCGGGATCTGGCGGCGCAGGCGCGAGGCGAAGTGCGATTCACTTCGCTGGCCGACACACTCCCCGGCGACGGCGTTGCCTTCGAGGATGGCTACGTCGTGCGCCACGATAGCGGAACCTCCAGCCGAGTCATCGCCCGTGGCGAGTTGCGCCTGCGCGGCGACCACAACGTTGCGAACGTCCTCCAGGCAACCGCCCTTGCCTCGATGCTCGGTGCAGCCGACGACGCTATCGCCGAGGCCGCTCGAGCCTTCAACGGTGTGCCTCATCGTCTCGAGACGGTCACCGAGGGGCGCGGCGTCATCTGGGTGAACGACTCCATCGCCACCACACCCGAGCGCACGCTGGCCGGTCTCCGCTCCTACACGGAACGCGTCGTGCTCCTCCTCGGCGGGCGTGACAAGAACCTGCCGCTCGCCGAACTCGCCCTGGAGGCCGCCACGCGCTGCCGTGCCGTCATCACCTTCGGCGAGGCCGGCGATCTCTTCGCGTCAGCACTCAGCGAGGGTGCCCCCGCGCTTCACCTCGAGCGCGCAAACGATGTCCCCAGCGCCGTCGAGGCGGCAGCGCGACTCGCTCAGGCCGGCGACGTGGTGCTCTTCTCACCTGCAGGTACGTCCTTCGACGCCTACCACAACTTCGAGCGACGAGGCGAGGCCTTCGTCGATGCCGTGCGCGCACTCGACACCCACCCCACCTCGATGGGTGCCTGATGGCCGGCCGTGCCTTCGCAAGCCCCCTCGGCCGCGGGGTCCGTGGGGCGCGCGGCGCCTCGACGCCTGCCGTCCCCTGGGTGGTCAGGCGTCGCCCACCTGATTACGTCCTGTTCGCCCTCGTCGCTACGCTCGTCGTCTTTGGGCTGATCGTGGTCTATTCAGCCTCGTACGCGTTCGCCGCGTTCGAGTTCGATGACCCGAACTACTTCATCCGTCGGCAGGCCATGTGGGCGCTGCTCGGCATGGGCATCATGCTCGTCTTCATGAACATCGACTACCGCTGGCTGCGCTACCTCGCTCTGCCGTTGATCGCCATGACCATCGTGCTGCTCGCCGCCGTACTCGCCATCGGCGACAGCGTCAACGGTGCGCAGCGCTGGCTCACCTTCGGACCGTTCGGCGGACAGCCCAGCGAGCTCGCGAAGTTCGCCGTACTCATCTACATGTCGGCGTGGCTGGTCGCCAAGGGTGAGACCGTGCGCGACTTACAGATGGGCGTCGCACCCTTCCTGGCCATCGTGGCGCTGGTCGGCGGACTCGTCATGGCAGAGCCCGACCTCGGCACCACGCTGATGATCGCGGCCATCACCGGCACGCTCTTCTTCGTCGCCCAGTCTCGACTGAGCCACGTGCTGCTCCTCGGCATGGGGACGCTCCTCGCCGGTGGTGTGCTCATCCTCGCCTCGGACTACCGCCTCGACCGCATCACTTCGTTCACCTCCGCCGAGGCTGACCCATCGGGGCTTGGCTTCCAGACGTTGCAACTCCTCGTCGCCTTCGGCTCAGGCGGCGTCTGGGGCCTCGGACTCGGTGTTTCGAGGCAGAAGTTCCTCTACGTCCCCGGCTCTCACACCGACGGCATCATGGCGATCATCGGCGAGGAGCTCGGGTTCGTCGGTGTCGTGATGGTCCTCATCCTCTTCGCCGGTGTCATCTGGCGCGCTGCCTGGATCGCGCACCGCGCGCCGGACAAGTTCGGCTCGCTCCTGGCCACGGGCATCATCGCCTGGCTCGGCTTCCAGCTCCTGATCAACGTCGCTGGCGTGACGAGGATGATCCCCCTCACCGGCATCCCGCTGCCCTTCCTCTCCTATGGCGGCTCTGCTCTCGCGGCAACGATGGCCGCAGTCGGCGTGCTGCTCTCGATCTCTCGGTATGCGGCGCTTGATGCTCCCGAAGAGCCACTTCGAGGCGCCGTGCCTGCTGCCATCGACCGCCCCGCCCGGGGATCGCGAGGTGGCCGATGAAGATCGGACTCGCTGGTGGCGGCACGGGCGGACACGCCTACCCCGCAATCGCGGTCGCCGAGGAACTGCGCACTGATCCGCTCGTCGAGCTCATCTACTTCGGCACTGAGCGCGGCCCCGAACGAGCAGTCGCCGAATCGCACGGCATCGCCTACCGGACTGTGCCCGCCTCCCCGTTGCGCAGCCGCTCTCCGGTGCGACTGCTGCGCGGCACGGTCGACCTGCTCCGCGGCAGCGCCGAGGCTGGTCACACGCTTCGCCACGAAGCTCCCGACACCATCTTCGCAACCGGCGGCTACGCCTCCGCGCCGCTGGGGCGACCGGCCCGTGCGCAGAAGATCCCGCTGCTGCTCTTCCTGCCCGATGTGCAACCGGGTTGGGCGGTCCGCTATCTGCAGCGGTACGCCACCACCGTCGCCTGCTCCGTCGAGTCATCCCTGCGCTACCTCAAGGCCTCCAAGTCACTCGTCACCGGGTACCCCGTGCGCCGCCAGTTCGCCGAGGCCACGCGCGAGGATGGCATCCGCCGCTTCGGCCTCGATCCCAGCCTCCTCACGCTGCTGGTGGCCGGCGGCTCGCTTGGCTCCCACGCGATCAACCTCGTCCTTGCGGGCGCCCTCCGCGGGCTCCTCGCGCGCGTCCAGATCATCCACGTCGCCGGCCGCGACGAGGAACTGTGGCTCGCGAAGGAGCGCGAACGGCTCCCCGAGTGGCAACAGGAGCGCTACCACCTCTTCGCTTACACCGAGGAGATGGCCTGGGCGATGGCTGCCTCCGACCTTGCGGTCACCCGGGCCGGTGCCTCGGTGCTCGGTGAGCTGCCCGCGAGTCACCTCCCCGCGGTCCTCATTCCCGGTGACTTTTCCGATCAACACCTCAACGCCGCTCACCTCGTTGAGCGCGGCGCCGCCGTCGCGCTCTCGATGCGTCAGATAGACGACCTGGAAGTGACGGTCACACGCCTGCTCGATGACGACCGCGAGCGGCGTTCGATGGCGGTCGCCATGGCCGAGATGGCACGGCCCAACGCCGCCCGCGAACTCGCCTCGATGCTCCGGGAGCTGGCTGCGTGATGGCGAAACTGCGACCCCGCACCGAGAACGGGACGCCCTCGATCCCGCAGCGGGTCCACCTGGTGGGCGCGGGTGGCATCCACATGTCCGCCATCGGCCAGATCCTCCTCGAGCGGGGCCACGAGGTGACCGGCTCTGACATCACGCCCTCGGAGTACACCGCCCGACTCGAAGCGCTCGGAGGCACGGTCTTCACCGGCCACGCAAGCGCCAACATCGGCCACGCCGAACTCGTCGTCACTACCGCAGCCGCGAAATCCGACAACCCCGAGCTACTCGAGGCCGCGCGACGCGGTGTGACAGTCATCTCGCGCGCCGAGATGGTGCAGCGTCTCCTCGCCGGCCGGAACGTCCTCGCCATCGCCGGGACACACGGCAAGACCACGACTTCCTCCCTGCTCGCGCTGATGGCCGTGCGAGGCGGCCTCGACCCGCTGGCGCTCCTCGGTGGCGACGCGCGCGAACTGGGGGGCAACGCCCGCGATGGCGCCGGCGCGTTCGCGGTCATCGAGGCAGACGAGTACGCCGAGGCTTTCCTCCAGTACACGCCGCACCTCGCCCTCATCACCAACATCGAGGCGGATCACCTCGACTACTACGGCACCGAAGAGCGCTACTTCGAGGCGTTCGACCGCTTTGCCCAGCGCGTCACGCCCGATGGCACGCTCATCGTCTGCGCCGACTCGCCTCGGACCCTCGCGCTCGGCGATGCCAGCCAGGCGACGGGTGCACGCGTCGAGCGCTACGCGGTCACTTCGCCATCGAGCGTCTCGGCCGAGTGGCGTGCCACCAACCTGCGGCTTAACGATCTGGGCGCTTACGACTTCACGGCCACCCTCGAGGGGAGCGACCTCGGACGTGTGTCGCTGCGCGTGCCTGGTCGACACAACGTGGCGAACGCCATCGGTGCGCTCGCCGTCGCCATGCGCGCCGGCGTCGACTTCCATCGCGCTGCGCTCGCCGCCGCCGAGTTCACCGGGGCCAGACGCCGCTTCGACCTCCTGGGCGAGGCCGGGGGCGTGACCATCGTCGATGACTACTCGCACCACCCCACCGAGGTGCGCGTGCTCGTTGCGGCCGCCCGCCAGCGCTACGCCGGGCGCAGACTCGTCGCCTGTTTCCAGCCACACACCTATTCGCGCTCCGTCTATCTCCTCGAGGGCTTCAAGCACTGCTTCGAGGGCCTCGACGCTCTCTACGTGCTGCGTACCTACGCCGCGCGCGAGGAGCCTGAGGCGGGCCTCGATGCGCGCGGGCTCGCCGAACAGATCGAGGATCCACGCCCGATCTATCTCGACTCGTTCGACGAGGCCGAGGAGCGCCTCGCCGCGGAGTTGCAGCCGGGCGACGTGCTCTTCACCGTCGGCGCTGGCAGCATCACCGAGCTGGGGCCGCGCGTCCTCGCCAGGCTGGAGGCCGCTCGATGACCGCCCAGACCGCAAGGGCGCGACTCGCCGTGATCTTTGGCGGCCGCTCGCCGGAGCACGAGGTCTCCGTGGTCTCCGCGCGCTCCGTCATGCGCGAGGCTGACGCCGCCCGTTTCGATGTGGTCCCCTTCGGTATCACGAAGGGCGGCCGCTGGCTGACGCCTGCCGAGACACGTGCTCGCCTCGGCAGCACCGGCGCAGCTGGTGCGTCCGGGAACGAGCAACGCGACCTCGGCATAGAAGAGGCGCGTGGCGTCCTCGACACGCCCGAGGTGCTCACCGAACTGGCCTCGATGGCAGTCGCCTTCCCGATCGTGCACGGTCCCCTCGGGGAGGATGGCACGCTCCAGGGGCTCCTCGATCTCGCGGGCATCCCGTACGTCGGTGCTGGCGTCGCGGCCAGCGCCATCGGCATGGACAAGGAGCTGATGCGCGCCGTCTTCGCCCAAGCCGGCCTGCCGCAGGCCGCCTACGAGGTGCTTCGCGACGACGATGTCCTCGCGCCGCCATCCTCAGCAATCCGCAGCATCGAGTTGCACCTCGGCTACCCATGCTTCGTGAAGCCCGCAAACGGCGGCTCCTCGGTGGGCGTCAGCAAAGCTCGCTCCCGCGAAGACCTCGACGGCGCGATTCGCGAGGCGGCCCGCTTCGACCGCAAGGTGCTCATCGAGGAGGCCATCGCGGGTCGTGAGGTGGAGTGCGCCGTCCTCGGCAATGCCGACCCGCAGCCCTCTCCACTCGGCGAGATCACGCCGCGGGCCGAGTTCTACACCTACGACGCCAAGTACGCAGATGGCAACACCGAACTCACCGTGCCCGCCCGCGTCTCCGAGGCGACTCGAGAGCGCGTGCAGGACTACGCCGTCCGCGCCTTTCGCGCCATCGACTGCGCCGGCCTCGCCCGCGTCGACTTCTTTGTGACGCCCGACGACGACATTCGCGTCATCGAGGTCAACACGCTGCCCGGCTTCACGCCCATCTCGATGTACCCACGCCTCTGGCAGAAGGCGGGGCTGAGCTACAGCGACCTCATCAGCAAGCTCGTCGACCTCGCCCTCGAACGGCACGGGCGCGCAGCCTCGCGAGTGGTGGCCGCTCATGGCTAGCACGCAGCGCACCACGCAATCGCTCCCGCTTCGCGCCACGCCCGCCCATCTGCGCGCCGCGGCCCACGCCCCGGTTGGCCGCCCTCGCGGTCGAACGACCTCGGTCGGCGTAGCGACGCCCGAGTCGACGTTCCGGCAGGTCCTGCGCGCGAGTGCACTCCTGACAGGGGCCGTCGTCGTGGCATGCGCCTCGTACTGGTTGATCTACGGCGACGCCCTGCGCGTGCGCGACGTGCAGCTCGCCGGCGTCGAGATCGCCGACCCGCTCGCCATCAGCGCGGCCGCGAACGTCACCAACCGCACGCTGCTCACCGTTGACCGCGGCAAGGTCGCGGCCGCGATCCAGCAGGTTCCCGGGGTGCAGTCCGTCGTCGTCCGGCGCGGCTGGCCGCACACCATCGTCATCGAGGTGACGGAACATCAGGGCTGGGGCTACTGGGAGGTCGCCGGTCAGCGACTCCTCCTCGATGGCAACTGGCACATCGTCCAGGTCGCCCGACAGCCCGTCGGACCCGCGCCCGTGATCTTCGATGACAACACGGCCGCCAACGCCACCCCGGACGCGGATGCAGTCCGCCTGGTGCGCCGCCTCCTCGATGGCAGCTCGTTCTCCGTACTGCGAGTCACACCCACGGGCTTCGAGTTCCGCCGCGACCGCGGCCTCACTGTTCACGTCGCCAACGGACCCAGCGCTGTCTTCGGCGATTCCAACAACTTCGACTTCAAAGTCGCGACGTGGGGGGCATTGCTCGACAAGGTCGAGAGCCAGCACTTGGCCGTAACGGAGATCGACCTGCGATTCGGAAGGCATGTGGTGATGCGCTGATGTCGAACCCCACGTTTGCGGCTATCGATGTCGGCACCACAAAGGTGTGCACCGTCGTGGCCGAAGTCACTCCTGAAGGCGACCTGCGCATCCTCGGCGTCGGCATCGGACCCTCGGCGGGGCTCACCAAGGGCATGGTCGACAACATCCAGGCCGCCACAGAGGCGATCGCCTCCTCAGTGGAGCGGGCCGAACGCGCCTCCGGCACCCGCATTCTCTCCGCGCACGTAGGTATCGCGGGCCCACACGTCTCCTCGATGAACTCGCGTGGCATCGTCGCCATTCCGGATCCGCGCCGCCCGATCTCGGAGAGCGACGTACAGCGCGCCCTCGATAGCGCACGCATCGTGAACGTCCCCAACAACCGCGAGGTCATCCACATCGTGCCTCGCTACTACGTGGTGGATGGGCAGGACAGCGTCGTCGACCCGGTGGGCATGTACGGCTCCCGTCTCGATGTGGAGACGCACGTCGTCACCGCCTCATCGAGCGCCTCCCAGAACCTCGCGCAGTGCGTCGAAGGCGCCGGCGTCCGCGTTGATTCGCTCATCCTCGAGCCACTCGCGGCCGCTGAGGCAGTCGCCGAGGAGGAGGAGTTGCGCCACGGCGTCGCCCTGGTCAACATCGGCGGCGGCACCACAGACGTCGCTGTCTTCGTCAACGGTGCGGTCACGCACACCGCCGTACTGCCGATCGGCGGCGTGCACATGACCCGCGACCTGGTCGTCGCACTGCGCGTGCCGCAGCCCAGCGCCGAGCTCGCCAAGCGCCAGTACGGCCACGCCATCCCCTCGATGGTGGACGAGAACGAAGAGGTCGAGGTCGACTCCTTCGGCTCCAAGGGCCGGCGCACGGTCTCGCGGCGTCTCATCGCGCAGGTTCTGCAGGCGCGCTGCGAGGAGCTCCTCGAGCTGGTGCAGGCAGAGCTCCGCCGGGGCTCCGGAAACGAGACGCTCTCCGCAGGCATCATTCTCACGGGTGGCGCGGCGCTGCTCCCCGGTCTGGACCTCCTCGCCGAGGACGTCCTGCAGCTACCGGCTCGCGTCGGACGCCCGCGTTACCTCGCCGGGCTGTCGGACATCCTCCACGAGCCCGCGTACGCCACCTCGGTGGGCCTGCTGCGCTGGGCTCTGAAGGAGCGGGAGATCGTCTTCCGCACAAGTGCGCTTCCTGTCACGCCGCTCGGCGGGCTGATGAAGAAGGTGGGGCACCTGATGCGACTGGTACTCCCGCAATGAGATTTCGCCGGCACTCTACCCAGGCCGACGAGAGGGGAAACGACATGAGCGAGCGCGATGAGCGTGTGGTCCCGATGGGTCCAAGCACACTGTTCGACTACCTCGCTGCGGCGAGGCGGCTTGCTGCCGCCGAGCGTGCTGGGCAATCGGGCGAGCTGCAGGCCCTGCCCGGCGTCAGCATCGAGGAATCTGGGGATCCCGAACCGGAGTCGACACCCGCGCGCGACTCGTACATCGAGGCGCAGATCGAGAGCGACCACGACCCCTTCCTCGACCTCCCGGTCGTCGAGCTCGATGCGTCGCCAACGCTCGAGGTAACAGCGGCCGAGTACGCGGTGTCCGCACCACTCGACCTCAGCGCCGACCCGCCACCTGCTATCTCGCGCTCCGAGTACGAGCCCGAGATAGTCCCCGGCACCGCCGTGCTCTTCGCGCGCCCCGCAGTGTCGAGCGCGACTCCGGCGGCACACACCGTCACTCCTGAGCCCACACCGATCGAGGCGCGCCTGCCCGTGCCCGCGCTTGAGGCACCGCTCCCCACGCACGCCTCGCTCGAATCACCCGTTGTGCCGCGCCCGGTTGCCGCGCCGCCGCTCGAAGCGCCACGTCCCCAGACGCAACGCCCCGCTGCTTCGCTTGATGTACCGGCACCCACGCAGACGCCACCACTCGAGGCACGGCGGCCCGCACCGGCGCTGTGGGCCCCGGACCCGGCTGCCGCCCTTGGACGCCGCGAGCCACCCGCTGTCACACCACCAACTCGTGAGGTATCCCGTGCGCCAGCGGCTGCGCGTGCAAGTGTTCCCGCGATCGACAGAGTGACTACCGGGGCGGACGCAAGCGCTGGCGTCCGGGACACCCCTAGAGGCGCGGCCAGCCAGGGACGTCGTAAGGATGCCGCACCAGGTGTGCCGGCGAGAGCGGAGAACAACCAGGTGCCACACGATTTCGAGTTCGAGAGCCTGCCCCCCATCAAGGTCGTGGGCGTGGGCGGCGGTGGCTCCAACGCCGTCAACCGCATGATCAGCGCGCGCCTGCCCGGCGTGCAGTACGTCGCCGTCAACACCGACATGCAGGCGCTGGAGAACAATGGCGCCCAGATCAAGGTGCGCATCGGTGACCGGCTCACCAAGGGTCTCGGCGCAGGCGCCGACCCCCTGCGCGGCCAGCGCGCCGCCGAGGAATCGCGTGAAGCCATCGGCGAGGCGATTCGCGGCGCCGAGATGGTGTTCGTCACGGCCTGCCTCGGTGGTGGCACAGGCACGGGCGCTGCCCCCATCGTCGCCGAGGTGGCGCGCGAGCAGGGCGCCCTCACCATCGGCGTCGTCACCAAGCCCTTCTCCTTCGAGGGCGCCAAGCGCCGTCAGCAGGCCGAAGAGGGCATCCGTGACCTCCAGGACAAAGTCGACACGCTCATCGTCATCCCCAACGACCGACTGCTCCAGATCTGCGAGCCGAACGTCACCATCAAGCAGGCCTTCGAGGTCGCCGACGACATCCTCCGCCAGGGCATCCAGGGCATCAGCGAACTCATCACCGTCCCCGGCATGGTCAACCTCGACTTCGCCGACGTACGCAAGATCATGACCGACGCAGGCCCTGCCCTCATGGCGATCGGCGTCGGCCGAGGCGAGAACCGCGCCGTCGAAGCGGCGCGCAAGGCCATCGCCAGCCCGCTCCTCGATGTGGACATCGCCGGAGCCACCGGCGTGCTCTTCAACATCACCGGCCCCGAGAACATGACCCTCATGGAGCTCGACCAGGCCGCACGCGTCATCGCCGAAGTCGTCGACCCCGAGGCGGAGATCATCTTCGGCACGGGCACCGACTCCACCCTCGGTGACGAGGTGCGCATCACCCTCGTCGCCACCGGCTTCTCAGGTAACCGCCCGATGAGCATGCGCCAGGCCGTCGCCAGCGCGATGGACGCCCGCGACCCGGCTCCGATTCGCCTCGCCGACATCCACCCCGAGCCTGGCCTCGACCACCTCACCGAGGCCGACCTGCCCACGTTCCTCCGGCGGACGTTCCCTATCCGCTAACGTGAGCCCTCGATGGCTAATGCGAGTTCGAAAAGCGAAGGGGCGGCCAACCTGCCGCCCCTTCGCTCGTACAGTCGTCAGATTCCTGCCAGCTCGTGTCAGTTATCGAGTGGTTCTGTCAACGGTTAGTACACACTTGTGGAAAACACGATCCCTTGTGGGTAACACCTCGAACGGGAATCCTAGACAAGCTACGACCCAGCGCGGTCAAGATGAGATACGCGCTCTCGCCCCCGCTAGGCCTCGCCTACACCGTCGAACAGGCACAGCGGATCCTCCGCCAGGTAGTTACCGGTCACGCTCATCGCGCTGGCACGTGAGCCTCCACAGAGGTCCGCGAACACGCAGGCCCCGCATCGTCCCTGAAGCTTTGTGTGGTCGCGTAACACGGTAAAGAGCGGAGTGCTTCGGTAGACCGCCGCGACATCGTGGTCGCGAACGTTCCCGGCTGGCACCTGCAGGAACCCCGCGGGGCAGATGTTGCCGTGGTGGTCGATGAACATAAAGCCTTTGCCATCGTTGACCACTCGCGTCTCCACATCGCGCGGTGCCTCGCGTAGCTGATAGCCGGCGCCGGTCAGTCGCACGGGCCCACCCGAGGTCCGACGCGCGCGGCGTAGCATCGTGCGGCGGAACTGCGGAGCCGCTGTCGTGCGGACGGCGAAGGGCGCTCGCGTGCTTGTTTCAGCGAGCCATTCCCACGAATCATCGGCTTCCGCTGCGGTGACCATGCTCTGCTCGCGACCGCGGCCGGTGGGCACGAGGTAGAACACGTTCCGGACGGAGATTCCGTTCGCGGCCATCAGGTCCGCCATCGCTGGCAACTGCCGAAGATTGTGCCCGGTGAGCGTGGACCCTACCTGCACGGGCATCTCGAGATCGCGGAGGAGCCGTAGAGTCGTCATGGCCCGCGCGAAGGTGCCGCGCACGCCGCGTAAGCGATCATGGGTCTCGGCGTCGGCCCCGTCGATGCTGATGTGGATCATTTGCACGCCCAAGTCGTGCAGCCTCGCCAGACGATCACGCGTGACCAGAGCGGTCGTCGTGGGCGAAACGGCAACGCGAAGCCCTCGGCTCACCGCGTACTCGGTGATCTCAAAAAGGTCCGGGCGCATCAAGGGGTGTCTCCGGCCGTGAGGACGAGCACCGGCGGCGCAAGCTCAACGAGGACGCCGTCGAGCCGCAGCTCCTCGACGGTGGTTAGCTCGTCCGGGTGACGTTGCGGCTGCGCCTCGGCGCGACAGTGCACACACGCCAGCGCGCACGATCGCGTCAACTCCCACGCGACCGTGAACGGCCGCTCGTTAAAGTCCACGGAAAGCAGTTCCGGCTTCGACCGAGGTGCCTCTTGCGGGGTGGTTCGTGGCGGGTGACCAGGCGTGACCTCAGCGAGCGTCATCGACCACCTCCTGCCTGAGCCTGCGCCTCTGTGTCCAGTCCAGACGTGATTTCCTCGTCGGTGAGGTAACACAGCGGATCCATGCCCAGGTGTCGCCGGTGGTCGCTTCCGCACGTGAACGGAAGTTGCCGTTACAGACGTCCAGAAATACACAGCCCTGGCAACGCTCCGGGAGCAGCGACGTGCGATCCCGTAGCTGGCAGAGTAATTCAGGCTGGTCGTCGCCGTAGATCTCACTGAACGGCCGCTCGCGGATGTTCCCCAGTGCGCGCCATCGCCAGAACTGGTCCGCGTAGACGTTGCCGTTTGAATCGATGCACGCGATCGAGCGTCCAGATCCGTTCCCGCCATTCCAGCGGAGCAGTTGCCTGACGCTCTCCACTCGCTCCGGCTCCGTACGAGCCACGCGCAGCGCGAGGTAGCCGGCGTCCGCATGGTTGTCTGCCGTCAGCACGTCCGGCTGGTAACCACGACGGGAGAGGTCGAGCGCCCGGTCGAAAATGATGTCCAACGACTCGCGCGTCTCCTCGTGCGTCGGAGCGAAGCCCTTGAGTCGTGCGCCGCGGCCGGTAGGTGCCAGGTGGTAGACGCACAGCCGCGGCACGGCGCGCTCCTCCATCAGGTCAAACACCCACGGCAGATCCGCGCGGTTCGCACGCGTGAGCGTGAAACGCAGTCCAACCTTGAGCCACGCTGCCTTGCGGGCCTCAATCGCCGCCATCGATGCCGCAAAGGCGCCCTTCACACTGCGGAAACGATCGTGCGTCTCCGGCCGACCATCAATCGAAATGCCCACGTACGAGACGCCGACATCGGCAAGACGCCACGCGATCTCCGGCGTGAGCAGCGTGCCATTGGTCGAGATGACGACGCGCATGCCGCGATCCCGCGCGTGCCCTGCAACGGTGAGCAGATCTGGTCGACGCAGCGGCTCGCCACCCGAGATCAGCAGCACTGGAGAACCGAACCCGGACAGGTCGTCCACCATCGACAGAGCTTCCTCGGTGGTCAGTTCGTCCGGATATGCCACGTCGTGCGAGTCCGTGTAGCATGCGCGCAGTGCAGGTTGCAGTTGCGAGTCGAAGTCCACACCACCACGGGGCGTTTGTCATCTGAGTAATGCAGCAAGTGCGAGAGCAGGCGCGCGCTGGCGCGCCCGAAGCGCAGAGCGTCTCCTTCGCTGACCTCGCCGCTGAGCAAACGAGCGACTCCAAGCACTGTGACCTCACCTTCCGACCCCGTAGCTATGCCGGAAGCGCACCACGCCGGATGGCCGGAATCGAGTGCTGAAGTTCCTACCGGTCCCGGAATCTTTTGCCTGCCATGGAGAAACGCAGCTTTTTGAGGAGGTTTGAGAGCCTGCCCTGCACACGCCCGCCCTCGCGACGGCCTTCGCCTGTGATCTGCCGCACGCCGATCGAGGGCAGCTCGTTACCTGTTTCGAGGCCGTCAACGCGATGTCCCTCCCGTATTGCGTCACTCTGGACAAGCGAGCACAAGCCTGTGGATGGACCGCATTGTGCCCACCACCACCCGGTGATGTACTCGGTCCACGTCGCCCCAGCGACGGACATCGAGGTCACCAGGGCCTGCCCTGGGCCAGCCGAAGGGCCCTCGATGCGACATCCAGCGACCAGACCCCAGCATCCAGCCCTGCATGCGTTCCTCCCTGGAGAGACAGACCAACCACTCGATGAGATGCCCCCATTGCCAGGAGATCGACACCACCATCGTCGACTCGCAGACCACGGAGTCCGGCGTACGTCGCCAGCGCGAGTGCGAACGCTGCCACCAGCGCTTCGCCACGATCGAGCAGGTGCAGCGCGTTGTCATCACCGTGGTGAAGCGTGACGGACGCCGCGAGGATTTCCAGCGCGACAAGCTCGCTTTCGGCATCAACATGGCCGCCCGCAAGCGCCCCCTCCCCGCAGGAGCCATCGAGGCCATCGTCACCGACATCGAGCAGCGCCTCGCCGCCGCCGGTCGCACCGAGATCGCCAGCCGGGTCATCGGCGAGATGGCCATCACCCACCTCAAGCGCCTCGACCCCATCGCCTACATCCGCTTCTCGTCTTCCTACCGTCAGTTCGTCTCCCTCGACGACATGATGGACGAGTTGGCTCAGATGGCGACGGTCCCCATTCCCCCAGCCGAGCAGCCCCGGCTCTTCGTGGACGATATGGACCGCCTGGTACGCGACGAGGCGCGCGAGTCCCGCACCCGCTCCGCCGAGGGCCACTCCGCCGCAGGCATGGGCGACGCGCTCCCCCGCGTCCCCACCCCCATCGAGACCGCTCGGGTAGGGAACGCGCTCAGCGTCTGACCCAGCCAGCTCCTCGGCCGCACGCTCGCAGACGCCCCGATGTTGTCCAATAGGGGCGTCTGCGATCCCGGTGACATCGCCCACAGGTCATGGTCTGCCCTCACAATGACGAGCTGCGGACGCTTTACACTGACTCCGTCAGGCATCGCGCGGCTGGCGGCGCCACTTCGAGGGCGTTTCATGGACCAGCGAACGCCTGTTCTGTTACAGTTCGCGCCCATCGCTTCGAGGTCGGAGGCGCTTCGTGGTCGCAACCTCACAGATTCGACAGCACCCAGTCGTGCTCACCCACAACGCGCGCACCGTCCTGGAGCGTCGCTACCTGCTCCATGACCCCGACGGCGCGATCATCGAGTCACCCGAGCAGCTCCTGGCTCGCGTCGCCGAGGCGATCGCGGCCGTCGAGGCCACCCCGGAAGCGCGGACCGTCTGGGGCCAGCGCTTCTACGACGAGATGGCGGCGCTCCGCTTCCTGCCCAACTCCCCAACGCTCATGAACGCGGGCACCGGGCGCGGCACACTCGCCGCCTGCTTCGTCCTCCCCGTCGAGGATTCGCTCGACTCGATCATGCGTACCGCCCAGGCGGCAGCGATGGTCCAGAAGTACGGTGGCGGCACCGGGTTCTCGCTCTCCCGCCTGCGTCCCCTCGGGGCGCCGATCTCCTCAACCCACGGCTCGGCTTGCGGCCCGCTCTCGGTGCTCTATCACTACGACGACGTCTCGAGGCTGGTCACGCAGGGCGGCAAGCGCGAGGGCGCCAACATGGCCATCCTGCGTGTCGACCACCCGGACATCCGCGCCTTCATTCACGCCAAGGACGACGGCGTCAGTGCGCAGCGCTTCAACATCTCCGTCGGCGTGACCGACGCTTTCATGCAGGCGGCCGCCGATGGCACCTCGATCGCGCTCGTCGACCCGCACACGGGCGCCACCGTCGGCAGCGAGGACGCCCACGCTCTCTTCGATGAGCTCACGCGCTCGGCGTGGCTCACCGGCGACCCCGGCCTGGTCTTCCTCGACGAGGTGAACCGCCACAATCCCACGCCCGCCCTCGGCGAGATCGAGGCGACCAACCCGTGTGGCGAGGTGCCGCTCCTGCCCTGGGAGGCGTGCACCCTCGGGTCCGTGAACGTCGCCCGCTTCTGGCGTGCTGAGGCGCACGACCTCGACTGGGTCGCGCTGCGCGAGACGGTCGCCATCGGCGTGCGCTTCCTCGATGACGTCGTGGATGCGAACACCTTCCCGGTCGAGGAGATCGCCGCCGCCGTCCGCGGCAACCGCAAGATCGGCCTCGGGATCATGGGCTTCGCCGACCTCCTCATCGCCGCCGGCATCGCCTACGACTCGGAAGCTGCGCTCGCCCTCGCGGGACGCCTCGCCTCGGAGATCTCTAGGGCGGCCGACCACGCCTCGCGCGATCTTGCCGAGGAAAATGGTGTCTTTCCGAACTGGGAGCGCTCGATCTACGCCGATGCCGCCCTGTTCCCCGAGCGACCTCGATACCGCAACGCCACGCGTACCTGCATCGCACCAACGGGAACCATCGCGATCATCGCCGGCGCCTCCTCGGGCATCGAACCGCTCTTCTCGCTCGCCCACTATCGACGCATGGGCGATGGCACAATGCTCGCCGAGCTGAGCGAGCCGTTCGAGGCGGCAGCGCGCGGGGGCGGATTCTTCTCCGACGACCTCATGCAGGCGCTGGCCCACGGCGCACGCCTCACCGACCGCGACGATGTGCCGCCCGAGGCTCGACGCCGCTTTGCCACCGCCCACGAGGTCGCACCCGAGTGGCACGTTCGCATGCAGGCCGCCTTCCAGGCCAGCACCGACCTAGCGGTTTCGAAGACGGTCAACCTGCCTCACGAGTCCACACCCGCCGAGATCGCGCGCGTTTTCACTCTTGCTCATGAGCTCGGCTGCAAGGGCGTCACGGTCTACCGCGACGGCTCGCGCGAGGTGCAGGTGCTCGCACACGCGCCCTCCCCAGCGCTGCGGGCGCCGAGGGGGGACGAACCTGCAGTGCCCGCGCGCCGCCACCTGCCTGACGAGCGCCAGGCGGTTACCCATAAGTTCCGCGTTGGCGAGCAGGAGTGGTACGTCACGGTCGGCCTCTTCGAGGACGGCTCGCCTGGCGAGGCCTTCATCACGATGGCGAAAGAGGGCTCCACGGTCTCCGGCTTGATGGATGCCGTCGCCATCATAACCTCGCTATCGCTCCAGCACGGAGTCGGCGTCGAGGAGCTCGCGGACAAGTTCGAAAACACGCGCTTCGAGCCGCACGGACTTACCAACAAGCCCGAGATCCCGATCGCCTCCAGCGTGCTCGACTACATCTTCCGCTGGCTACACCTCCACTTCGTCGGCGCCAGCGGCGCGCACGCACCCTCGAGGGCAGGCGCATCGTCCGGCGTCTCGTGTCCCGATTGTGGGTCAGACCTGGAGTTCCTAGAAAGCTGCCTGCTCTGCCGGACCTGCGGCTACAACAAGTGCGGCTGAGGCAGAACGGCTAGCTCGATACGCGGCCATCGAGCGCCTCAGTCCTCAACCGCCACTCGCGCCTAGATCCCGCAATCGTGTCACCCCCACGTCGGGCCTTCGAGGCTAACGAGCTACACCTCATCGCATGGCGCCACACTCGCCTACAGTCCGAGGCTCCCGCAACGCCCCTCGGCGTTCCGAGCGCTTGCGAGAAATTCGTCCCACCAGAACAATCAATCAAACAAACGGCGAATCTGGCGCGAGGCCTTCAATCAAACTCAATCAAACGTCGCGGCCCCCGGAGCCCCGCCTGTGACCATCGAAGAACGGCTCGACGCCCTCTACGCCGAACTGCCTCACCTTGAGTGTCGAGGGCTCTGCGCCGATTCCTGCGGCGCCATCTCGATGGGTTACCACGAGGCGCGCCGCCTCGAACGTCTCACCGGCGAGCCACTCCGCCTCATGGCCACCCTCGAAGAAAGCTGCCCCTACCTCGAGGCCGAGCGCTGCACGGTCTACGATGCACGGCCGCTCGTCTGCCGCGTCTGGGGCATGGTCGATCAACCCGACCTGCGCTGTCAGTACGGCTGCGTACCGAAACGCTGGCTCACCCACGCCGAGGCGCTGAAGTTCATCCGACGCTCCCTCGCCATCTCCGGCGGCAAAGAAGTCACGACCGTCCGAGGTGGCGTCGAAGAAGCCGCCCGCCAGTACGACCAGTCCGGCTACGGCAGCCCGCCTCGGGCCTGAGTGCCCGGAATCAGAGTGGTCAGCGAGCCCAGGAAATCACTTTCGCCGGCTCGATGGCGATGACGACGCGTTCCTCGGCGTGCAGTCCGCGCAGGATCTCGTCGTCTGGTGTCATCGGGGAACCCTGCCGGTACTTGGCGCGCAGCGCCTTCGCTGTCGCGAGGAGCGACGCGTCGTCGTTGAGGACGCTCGCGGTGCCCTCGATGATCACGGTGCGCCACGCCATCGGATCATCGATGACGAGCGAGACCGCGGGAGCACGTTCGATGAAGCGGAACTTGGTGCGATTGCGGGTGATTGAGACCTCGAAGCGCGTTCCGGTGTAGTGGAACCACACGGGCGTGGCGTGAGGCGGGCGGCCAGCGCCCCGGGCGACCGAAAGGATGCCCGTGCGCGGCTCCGCAAGGAACTGCGCGAACTGCTCGGGTACCTGTGCGACGTCCGGCATACGTACCTCCGAGGGCTGCGAGGGGCGTCAGCGCATCCTAACACCGGGCGTGGCGCGCTTCGCGCGAGCGGCCCGCTCCTCAAGGATCAACGCGGCTCGACGTGGCTCCTCGCCGGTCCGCCCCTACACTCGACGGATGTACGGCTACGAGCCCCCTGAACCGACTAAGGTCGGCGGCTGCCGCGACACGCTCATCATCATCCGCGTGGCCTTCGAGGTCATTCTGCCGGTAGCGGGCGCTGGCCTTGGAGCGCTCGCCTACATCGCGCTGACATTCTGGCTCTTCGCGGCGGTCAGCGTGTGGGCTGGACTCGTGCCGATCGCGCTCGTCGCCCTCGCCTTCGTCTGGCTGGCCGCCCGTGACCGGCGCTCGCTCCGCGATCAGCAACGCGAGGCGAATCGGGACCACTACTCGTAGGCTGGGATTCGCAGGTGCGGGTTACTGGCGCACGTTACTCGGATGTAGAGCTTGAGCGCTCGCCTCGGCGTCACGCGCTGCCTGCCTGAGGTAGTGAGCCAGCTCCCAGCCGGCGGCAACCGCGACGAGGACGGCGATCAGGAACCACCCGAGGTTAGCGAGCACATCCGCCACGATGTGCATCTGGTCGCTGAAGAAGAACCCGAGGGTCACGTACCCGCTCACCCATACCGCCTCGCCAAGGATGTCCCAGAGCAGGAACTTCGCCCACGGGTAGGCTGCGACGCCGCTGGTGAGGTTGATCGACGGCCCGAGTCCGGTGACGAGCCACCAGCTGAGGAAGATCCCGAGCGCACCACAGCGGGTGGCGAACGCCTCGGCCCGGCGCAGCAACTCCCACCAGCCGGTCCGGTTTCCGATTGCATCGACGGCCATCCGGCCGCCTAACTGCCCGATCGAATACCCCGCCTGATCACCGAGGATCGCGGCGGTGGCCGCAAGGGCAGCACCTGCCAGAGGATGAGGTCGCCCTGCGCGACCGAAGACACGAGGACGAGGAGCACCAGCGTGGCCGGGAACGGGAAACCGACCGCGGTGATGACCAGCATGACGAACGCCGCCGCCATGCCGTAGACGGCAACACATAAGATTACCAGGTCTCTCACGAGAAGAGCCAGCTTGGCCTTCTGGTGTGGGGTCGGCTGGTGCGCCAGGGCGATGGCGCGTTAGAGAGTCGCGCGTACCTCCTCGAAGGTCTGCCCGTGGTCAGCGACGACCTCGCTCAGCGGACGCCGAACGGAGCGCGTAGGGGCCTTGCCGTGCTCCTCGCCGAGTGCCTGCCACAGCACCTCTGGAGGCACGCCGTACGAATGCGCGACGTAGTTCACGGTCATCCAGCGCTCGATCGGATCGGCTCGATGCTGGCTCCAGTACAGCGAATAGCGCACGGTGCGGACGGCGAAGAGTCCCGCGAACAGCATCGCGCCGACGAGCATGGCGCAGAGCAACCACTGCCACCACCCGAACGTCGCAATTAGGTGCCGGATGCGTACGCTCATATTTCCACTATCCCCTGTTGGCGCGCCGCCTGCACAGGTCCGCTGGTCCTCACGGCAGGATTCCACCGGACGGCGGCGGCGGAGGGACGCGAGCCCGCACTGACCGCATCTGTTAGCCTCCACACATGGCATCGATGAGTGACGCACGACAGGTGGCGCGACAGCGTCTTGCTCGCGAGCGCGGGTTCACGGTCAAGAACTGGGGCGGTCGTATTCCGATCGCGATGGTCTACCCGAACTCGTACTACATCGGCATGTCCAACCTCGCGATGCAGACCGTCTACTCGCTGTTCAACGCCTACGAAGAGATCGTCTGCGAGCGCGCCTTCTACGACCCGCCGGGCAAGGGCGGCAAGCACCCCGCGCCCGTGGTCTCGATGGAGTCACAGCGAGCGCTGGGGGACTTCGCCGTCCTCGCGTTCACGCTGTCCTACGAGTTCGACTACTTCAACCTCGTGCAGTGCCTCCGCGCGGCAGGGATCCCGCTGCGCGCGGACCAGCGAGACGAGCGCCATCCCTTGGTGATCGCGGGCGGGGCATGCATGCTGACGAACCCCGCGGGTGTCGCACCGTTCCTCGACGCCGCCGTGGTGGGCGAGGGCGAGGAGGTTATCCCCGGCCTCGTGGGCGCGTGGCAGGACGGGCTCTACAGCGGTCGCCAGGAGCTCCTCGAGGAGATGTCCCGCATCCCCGGTATCTACGTGCCGCAGCTCCCGCCAGCCTTCGGCGCGGTCGAGCGCCAGTACGTGCACGACATCGCCAGCACCGAGGCGTATTCGACGGTGCTGACCGAGGACACCGAGCTGTCCGACATGACCCTCGTCGAGTGCGCGCGCGGCTGCGGCCGTGGTTGCCGCTTCTGCATCGCGGGCTACGTCTTCCGCCCGCCTCGTTACCGCCCCGCTGAGCAGCTGCTCGGCATCATCGAGCACTCCCTGCAGCACTCGCCGAAGGTGGGACTGCTGGGCGCGGCTGTCGCCGATCACCCCGACCTGACCGAGATCGCGGTGGGCGCACACCAGCTGGGCGCGCGCGTCTCGATCTCGTCACTACGCGTCGACAACCTCAACCGCGACGTGCTCGCGGCGATATCGGCCGGCGGCACGAAGACGGTGACGGTCGCGCCTGAGGCGGGGTCGGAACGCCTACGCCTCGCGATCAACAAGGGCGTGACCGAGGAGCAGGTCCTTGATGGCGCTTCGATGGTGGGCGAGAGCGGCGCGCAGCGCTTCAAGCTCTATTTCATGTGCGCGCTGCCCGGCGAGGAAGACGACGACCTCTACGAGATGGCGCGCCTGGGCAACGGCATCAAGGAGCGCCTCGATGCAGCGGGGCACGGCACTCGAGTGGTGATGGCCGTGAGCCCGCTGGTCCCCAAGCCGTGGACGGCCTACCAGTACCAGCCCGCCATCGATCCAACCCTCGCGAAGCAACGCATCGCGGTGCTCCAGCAGCACCTCAAGCCGGGCATCGAGTTGCGCTCGGACTCGCCCCTGACGGCGCGCGTCGACGATGTGCTGTCGAGGGCGGACGGACGTCTCGCCGACATGCTCGAGTGGATGCCGGACGACTCGCTCTCGACTTACCGCCGGGCGATCAAGGACTTCGGCCTCGATGGCCCGTTCCCCTGGTCCACTGAGAAGCCGCCCTGGCATATCGTGGACGTGGGGATGACGGAGCGCTTCCTCCTGCGCGAGATGGACAAGCACGAACGCCTGCGCCGCACGATCCCCTGCCCTCCACCGGAGGTCGGCTGCAAGCTCTGCGGAGTCTGCTAGAGGCTCGAGGTAATGGCAGTACCTGCTCTTCGTCGACGAACACCACGACGGCTGGCAAGTCGGGGTCCGGCCCTGATGCCAGGCCTACAATCGCGGCATGCCCTCCTCCTCCCTCCACACGACCATCGCCGGGCGCGTGCTCGACGTGCGAGAGCGCATCGAGGCGGCATGCGCGCGAGCGGGGCGCGACGCCTCGGAGGTGACACTGGTCGCCGTCTCCAAGGGCTTCGATGTCGCCTCGATCGCCGAGGTGGTGGCGGCGGGCGTCGCCGACCTGGGCGAGAACCGCGCGCAGGAGTTGCTGCCGAAGGTCGAGGCAGCCTCGAAAGCGGGCCTCGCGCCTCGCTGGCACTTTATTGGGCACCTGCAGCGCAACAAGGTGCGCGAGGTGGTGCCCGTGATTCACGCGCTGCACTCCGTGGATGCAATTCGCCTGATCGAGGCGATCGCCGCCCTTCGGAGAGTGGGGCGGGGAGCCTCCGATGCGGACCACCCACTCCCCTGTTACATTGAGGTCAACGTGGCGGGCGAGGCCCAGAAAGAGGGCGCGGCGCCCTCGGAAGTGGGCGCGTTGCTCGCGGGTGCCGCTGGCGCGCCGGGCATCGAGGTGCTGGGGCTGATGACTGTCGCCCCGCTCGTCGATGACCCGGAGCAGGCGAGGCCGGCCTTCCGCACGTTGCGCGAACTCGCCGCGGCGCACGGGTTACGCGGGCTCTCGATGGGGATGACCAACGACTTCGAGGTCGCCATCGAGGAAGGCGCGACGCTGGTGCGGGTAGGGCGCGCGATCTTCGGCGAACGCCTCTCGAGGTAACTCCGCACGACGGTCGGTGGACGATTCGAAAGGCCGAGAACGGCAATGCGCATCGGCATCATCGGCGGTGGGTTTATGGGCGAGGCCTTCCTGCGCGCGATCCTGCGCGCCGACGTAGCTCCGCCGGGCGATATCGCAGTAGCTGAAATCTCCGGCGCGCGACGTGCCGAGCTCTCTGTGCACGGCGTGCGCGTGACCGACGACGTGGAGAGCGCCTGCATCGGCGCCGATGTCGTGCTGCTCTCCGTGAAGCCTCAGGACCTCGCCGAGGCCGCTTCACCGCTACACGGGCGTGTGCCCTCGGGGGCGGTGCTCATCTCGATTCTCGCGGGGGTGACGCTCGCCACCATCGAGCGCGCCGCGAACCACCGCGCGACGGTGCGCGTGATGCCCAACCTGCCCGCCGCCATCGGCCAGGGCGCGGCGGTCTTCTACGCCTCGAAGTCCGTCACCGACATGCAACGCGTCTGGGTGCGCGAGATCCTCGATGCCGTCGCGACGGCGGTGGTCGAGGTGCACGACGATGAGTCGGTCGACCTCGCGACGGCGTTGCACGGCTCAGGACCGGGGTACGTGTACCTCTTCATCGAGGCGCTCATCGATTCCGCGGTGCGCCTCGGTATGAAGCGGCCCGATGCGACCTCGCTCGTCCTCGCGACGGTGGCCGGGTCGGCGCGTTACGCCATCGAGACCGGTATACACCCGGCGGCCCTACGCAACGCGGTTACCTCCCCGGGTGGGACGACGGCCGCGGCGCTGGCGGAGCTGGAGGCGGCGGGGTTCCGCGCCGCCATCGATGAAGCGGTCCAGGCGGCGTTCGAACGCGCGCAGGACCTCGCAGAAGAAGGCTAGGAGCGGCCGTGTACGAGATTGCTGGCCTGCTCGCGCTCTTCCTCCAGATCCTGACCTTCGCGATCTTCTTCCGCTCTCTGGCCACGTGGTTCCCGATCGACCAGAACGGGCCGGTGCTGCAGGTGCTGAACGCGCTCACCGACCCGGTATTGGGTCCGTTACGTCGGGTCGTCCCCGCGATCGGGATGATCGACCTGACCCCGATGGTCGCAATTATCCTGCTGCAGGTCCTCGCGCAGGCGCTGCAGCGAGGCGCTATCGTGTAGCGCGCTCGTAACCTGGCCGGAAGCGGCCGCGGCGTGAATCAGGGGTTACCGTCCACCCTCCAACCGCGCGATCAGCACCTCCGAGTTCAGCCCCTCCACCTCGACCTGCTTGCGCCGCGATATCTGCTCGGCGACGACACGCACCGTCGAGGGCGGCACGTTCAGCGCGGCGGCGAGTAGCCCATCGAGGGCGGCGTTCGCGCGGCCATCGACTGGTGGGGCGGCCACCCGAGCGCGCACGACGATCACGCCCTCGGCCGTGGTGTTCCGGCCGGTAATCGCGTCGCGACCGCCCCGAGTGGTGAGCACGACGGTCAGGCGCACCACGACGTCGATATCGATGGCCGTGCCAGCCTTCCCGGGCCGATTCGCATTACTATGTGACGCAGCGGCAAGGTTGTGATGCGTTGTGGGTAACTATACGAACACCTGTTTGACTTCGAACGTCCGTTCGTATAGTCTCCGCCGGTCGCCACTCGCGGACTACACGCTCTCGGGCTCTGCGCGAGGCGCTCCTCAACGGTACGAAGGGAAGTCGAGGCCGTCATGCCCAACATCATGGATGAATCATCTCGCGTCGCAAAGCGCCGCGAGGATCTGACCAAGGCAATTGAGACTATCATCAAGGAGCACGGCAAGGGCGCCATCATGCGCCTGGGCGACCCGGGTGCCTCGGTGGCCGTCTCCTCTATCCCCACCGGCGCGCTGTCACTCGATATCGCCCTCGGCGTGGGCGGCATCCCGCGAGGGCGCATCACCGAAATCTACGGCCCGGAGTCGGCCGGTAAGTCAACGCTGGCGCAGCACATCATCGCCGAGGCGCAGCGCAACGGCGGCATGGCGGCCTACATCGATGTCGAGCACGCCCTCGACCCCGAGTACGCCGCGCAGTGCGGCATCAACATCGAGGACATGCTCATCTCCCAGCCGGACACTGGCGAGCAGGCCCTCGAAATCTGCGAGGCGCTGATCCGCTCAAACGCCCTCGATGTGGTCATCGTCGACTCGGTCGCCGCCCTAGTGCCGCGCGCGGAGATCGAGGGCGACATGGGTGACTCGATGCCCGGCCTGCAGGCGCGACTCATGTCGCAGGCGATGCGCAAGCTCACCGGCGCCGTCGCCCGCTCCAACACGGCGCTCGTCTTCATCAACCAGCTACGCGAGAAGATCGGCGTGATGTTCGGCTCTCCCGAGGTCACCCCGGGTGGCCGTGCGCTGAAGTTCTACTCCTCGGTCCGCATCGAGATCCGACGCGTGGAGTCGCTGAAGCAGGGCACCGTGTTCGTCGGGAACCGCGTGCGCTGCAAGGTTGTCAAGAACAAGGTCGCCGCCCCGTTCCGCCAGGCTGAGTTTGACATTATGTTCACTAGCGACCAGCACGGTATCAATCGCGAGGGCGACATTCTCGACCTCGCGGCGCAGTACGAGATCGTGAAGAAGCTGGGCGCCTTCTACTCGTACGGCGACCTCCGCCTCGGGCAGGGCCGTGCCGCGGCCGGCGACTTCCTGCGAGCACACCAGGAGATGACTGACGAGATCACCCTGCGCGTGCGCTCGGCAGCCGGCATCAAGGGCGCGCCCGTGATGACCGACCTCCCCGGCGCCGAGGGTGAGCCCGAGGCAGCCGAGGCCGAGGTCGACGCGCTGGCGGACCTGTAGACGAGACGCCGGACCCGCGGATCACATCGTGAACGGGAATGGAACCCTCGAGGAGCGACACGCTGCGGCGCGTGCCGCCCTCGAGGCCGCTGCTGCTGCGGCCGAGGTGGCGGACGAGTCGCCTCAACCGGCGCAAGCCCACTTCGATAAAGCGTCGCTCGATGAGGAGGCGCGCCTTGCGTTGCAGCGCGCGATCATGCTGCTGTCGGTCCGCGGGCTGCCCACCGAGGAGCTACGCAAGCGCCTCGTGCGGCACTATACGCCGGAGGCGGTCGAGGCCGCCCTCGCAACGCTGATCGGCACGCCGTTCCTCGATGACCGGGCGTGGGCCTCCGCATACGTGGCGGGGATGCGGGGGCGCGAACGGTCGACATCGTTGCTGCGGCGCGAGCTGCGCTCAAAGGGCGTGAGCGTGCTCGATGCCGCGGCCGCCGTCGAGGAACACGACGATCGCGCCGCCGCACTGGCGGCGGGTCGTAAGCGGCTGCGCTCGCTCTCCAGACTCGAGGCCAGCGTGCGGACTCGGAGGCTGCGCGACTACCTGTTACGGCGTGGCTTCGGGGCCTCAGCTGTGCGCGAGGTGATGAGCGCCCTCGAATCTGAGTCGGCCACCAAGGGACCAGAGAACGAGAGCGAATAGCCCTCTATGACGTGCTGGACCGGGGGGGGGTGCTAGGATACGGAAAGGGTGAGCAGTCAGCCCTCGATGTTTCTCCCGCTCGCGCGCGGATCGCGCGACGAGCGTTCTCCCGGATTCGGAGTCTCTCGATGGATACCCCTGCCTTAAGCGCGCTCCTCGGCGTGGTTGGCTTCGCCGTTGGCGCAATTGTCGTCTACGTCTGGCAGCGCGGTAACGCCTCAGGCGTCACGCAACGCGCCGAGCAGGACGCCGAGCGCATCATCTCCGCCGCCGAGGCGACGCGGCGCGCCAAAGAGGTCGAGGTGCAAGAAGACGCGATCCGCTTCCGCAAGGAGGCCGAGGACGCGCTCCGTGAGTCACGTCGCGAGGCAAGCCGCGCCGAACGCCGCCTCGAGCAACGTGAAGAGGCCATCGAGCGTCGCGCCGAGACGCTCGAACGCTCCGAGCAGTCCGTGCGCGATCGTCAGACCGCCCTCGAACGGACCGAACGCGAGCTGGGCGAGCGCAGCGAGGCGCTTCAGGGTGAGCTCGAGCGGGTCGCCAACCTCACTCGCGACGAGGCGCGTGAGATCCTGCTGCGCGAACTCGACGCCGAGATGCGAGACGAGACCGGCCGCCGCGTACGCGCCATGGAGGCGAGCGCCCGCGCCGAGGCGGACTCGCGCGCGCGCAAGACCCTGGCAACCGTCATGCAGCGCATGACCTCGGAGCTGACCGCCGAAACGACGGTCTCGATTATCCCCATCCCATCGGACGACATCAAAGGCCGCATCATCGGTCGCGAAGGGCGCAACATCCGCGCCTTCGAGGCGGCGACCGGCTGTGACATCATCATCGACGACACCCCTGAGGTGGTGACGGTCTCCGGGTTCGACCCGGTGCGCCGCGAGATCGCTCGCGTCGCCCTCAGCCGCCTGATTCAGGACGGACGTATCCAGCCCACCCGCATCGAGGAGGCCGTCGAGCGCGCGCGCGCCGACGTGGACCGCATGATCGTGGAGGCCGGCGAGCAGGCGATGCTCGACGCCGAAGTCACGGGGCTGCACCCGGAGATCATCAAGACCCTCGGCAGGTTGCGGTTTCGCTTCTCCTACGGACAGAACCAGCTCCGCCACGCGGTGGAGACGTCGTGGTTGGCGGCGGCAGTTGCCTCCGAGATCGGTGCCGATGTCGAGATTGCGCGCGTCGGCGGGTTGCTCCACGACCTCGGCAAGGCTGTCGACCGGGAGCAGGAGGGCACCCACGCCTCGATCGGGGCCGACATCGCGAAGCGGTTCGCCATCCCGCGCGACGTGATCCACTGCATCGAAGCCCACCACGAGGAAGTGCGTCCGGAGACCACCGAGGCCCTCATCGTGATCATCGCGGACGCGATGTCGGGTAGCCGCCCGGGCGCCCGCCGCGAATCCGCTGACGAGTACGTCCGACGCCTTGAGTCCCTCGAGGCGATCGCCAACTCCTTCGACGGCGTCGCTCAGTCGTTCGCTATCCAGGCCGGCCGCGAGGTGCGCATCATCGTCGAGCCAGAGCGCATCGACGACGTGGATGCGATGCGCCTCGCACGCGATGTGTCCAAGAAGATCGAAGAGACGATGCAGTACCCGGGAATCATTCGCGTCACGGTGGTGCGGGAGACACGCGCCACGGCGGTCGCGCACTAGGCGTGCAGTCATGCGAGCGCTGATGGTCGGCGATGTCGTCGGCCGGCCCGGCCGCGACGCGCTGGCGCAGCTGTTGCGGCCTCTGCGAGATGAGTTACGCGTCGATTTTGTCGTGGTCAACGCCGAGAACGCCGCCGCCGGTCGAGGGCTCACGGCACGCCTCGCGAAGGAGCTGCTCGCCTCCGGGGCGGACGTGCTCTCCTCCGGCAACCACATCTACGACGTCCGCGAGTTCGTCGCAGACCTCGAGGCTGGAGTGCTGCCCGTGCTGCGCCCCGCCAACTATCCCGGCATCGCGCCCGGTCGAGGCCTCTTCAGTCTGGGCCGCCTGACGGTCATCAACCTGATGGGGCGGACGTTCATGCCTGTCCAGGTGGATGATCCGTTCCGCGTCGCCGATCGCCTCCTTGACGAGGTGCCCCAGGGGAACGTCGTGCTCGTGGACTTCCACGCAGAGGCCACGAGCGAGAAGCAGGCGCTCGCCTGGTACCTCGATGGGCGGGTGGCTGCGGTCGTCGGGACGCACACCCACGTGCCGACAGCCGACGCGCGGATTCTGCCAAAGGGCACCGCGATGGTCACCGACGTTGGAATGGCTGGTGCCGTCGACTCCATCATCGGCGACGATGTCGATGCGGTGCTCACCCGCTTCCTCACCAGCATGCCGACTCGCCTGCCGGTGGCGGCTGGCGGAGATGCCGTGATGAACGCTGTGTTCATCGACGTGGACGACGCGACGGGCCTCGCCACGCACATCGAGCGGGTGGACCGCCGCTGCGTGGTACGCAGTTCGTCGGAACAATAAGCAGAACGATAGGCCAGACCGAGGGGTGAGCGCGTGAGCATCGGTGACTTCCACATGCACTCCACGTACTCGGACGGCCGCCTGACGCCGACCGAGCTCGTCGACCTCGCCGCCTCCCGAGGCGTGCGCGTGATGGCGCTCTCGGACCACGACACGCTGGCCAGTCTACCCGAGGCGCAAGCGGCTGCTGCGCGCTACCCCGGGTTCCTCCTCGTGCCGGCCGTCGAGATCTCGTGTGACCTCCCGGGGACCGAGCTGCACATGCTCGGGTTGTTCATCGATGGGTCGAACGCGCTGCTGGCGGCTGAGCTGGACAGCTTCAGACAGGGCCGCCAGCAGCGGGGCATCGACATGGTGGCCGCCCTCAAGGCCGCGGGTGCGCCGATCTCCTGGGACCGCGTCCTCGAGCTGGCGGGCGAGGCGGCAGTCGGCCGGCCGCACCTCGCGCTCGCGCTGATGGAGCAGGGCCACGTCGCCTCCGTCAACGAGGCGTTCGACCGCTTCCTCGCGCGCGGCATGCCGGCCTACGTCGAGCGCGACACGATCGGCCCCGCCGACGCGATCACGATGATCCGCGATGCTGGCGGCTTGCCGGTCTTCGCTCACCCATCCTTCACGAAGGAGTACGAGGCCGTGGCGGCGATGCTGTCCTCCCACGGGCTATTCGGGATGGAGGTCTACTACAAGGCCTACGAGCCGCCTCTGGTGGAGTCCCTGCGAGGGCTCGCCGAGCGCCTGGGGCTGTTCGCCCTCGGCGGCTCCGACTACCACGCGCTCGGCAACCCGGACGAGCGTGAGCCGGGCGACATTCCGCTGCCCGACTCCGTGGTGCACGCCTTCCTCGAGGTGGCGCGCGCGGCGGGCTGTGCGGTGCCCGAGCCGACCCCCGCGTAGGCCGAGTTAGCGCGATGACTTCGACGGTCCCCACCCCCGCCGAGGAGGTGACGTACTGCCAGCGTCACCCGTCTGTGGAGTCGGCGCTGCGCTGCGGGCGCTGCGACACGCTGATCTGTCCTCGCTGCCTGGCGTTCACGCCGGCCGGCACACGCTGCCCGGATTGCGCGCAGCTGCGCCGGCCCGTGATGTACGAGCTCGGGGCCTCGCACTACCTGCGCGCAGCTGCGGTGGCGATTGGCCTCGGCCTGGGGTTGGGCATCGTTGGCGCGTTCCTAGTGCCGGTTGGTGTCGGCGGCTTCCTCTTTCTCTCGCTCGCGGTCTTCGCCGGCTCCGCCCTCGGCGGCGCGGTGGCCGAGGCGCTGACGCGTGCCACTCGGGGCAAGCGCGGCGTGCCGATGCAGGCGGCGGCGGTGGCATCACTGCTGCTGGCTGACTTGGTAAGGCTCTCGCTCGCGGGCGGCGTCGACCTGGTGGCGCGCGATCTGCTCGGGACGCTGCTGGTCGTCATGGCGGCCGTGGTGGCCTGGGGACGCCTCAGGTAGCGGCCGGTGCGCCTACTGTGCCATCTGCTGGATGACCGCAAGGACCACGAGCATACCGACGCACGTCGTGGTGACGCCAACCACGCGCTTCAGCTCGGCCACCATGTACCGCGATTCACGCACCGAGGCGGCATGCGCGCGCTCCATCTCGCGACGCTGGCGCGCGTCTTCACCCGGCGCAAGCGTCACCTCGACCGGCGTGGCGGCGAAGGTTGGGCGCGGCGGAAGTCGGCGGCGGACGCCGGAATCGCGGCGGCGAGGGGTGGTGGGCATCGAGGCGAGTGTAGCGAAGCCCTCGACGGCGCGGAAGGCGAAGGGTGCCACGTTGACCAGCGTGGCTCTTACTGCCAAGATGGATTCCTCGCGGCCCCGTGGTGCAGCGGCCTAGCATGCCACCCTGTCACGGTGGAGATCGGCGGTTCGAATCCGCTCGGGGTCGCCATTTCTGAATCTAGAAGGGCCCTCGCAAATGCGTGGGCCCTTCTCATTTGGCCACAAAGTGGCCGCATCTACTGAGCGAGCAGGGGTTCTGTCAGAACTCCGGGTCGGTCCTGAGTATAGCCTCGTCCATCTGAGACGAGGAGCGCGCCGATGAGCTGCCCGCACTGCCAAGCGACCGCCGCACGTCGGCGGAGACAGCGGACGGCGCTCGGCTACCGTCTGTTCTCGTGCACCAGCTGCCGGCGACGGTTCAACGAGCGCACCGGCACTCTCTTCAACGAACTGCAGTTCCCAACCGACATCGTTCTGCTCGCGGTGCTGTGGCGCCTCCGCTACAAGCTGGGTCTGCGAGACGTCGCGGAGTTGCTGCTGCAGCGCGGCTACGACGTTTCGCACGAGACGATCCGCGCCTGGGAGTTCCGCTTTGCACCGCTCATCAGCGCCGACCTTCGAACGCGTCGTCAGGGGCACGGCGGCCGTTCGTGGTATCTGGACGAGACATATGTGAAGGTCTCCGGGCGCTGGTGCTACTTGTACCGGGCGATCGATCGCGATGGTCAGCTGCTCGATTCGATGCTCAGCGAGCATCGCGATCGCGGCGCCCCCTGCGGGTGACGACCGATCATCACGGCTCGTACCCCAAGGCGATCCGCTGGATCTGCTGCCGCAAGGCGGTGCATCGACGCGACCGCTACCTGAACAACCGGACTGAACAATCGCATCGGCCGCTGAAACAGCGCTATTACCCAATGCTGTGGTTCGGCAACTTCGAGTCAGCATCGCGTTTCTGCACAGCGTTCGACGAGGTGTACAACTATTTCAGGATCGACAAGACCATTCCATCGTCGTCAGCGCGGCGTGAGGTGTTCATGTCCCGCTGGCGGACGTTGATCAAGGACATGCGTGCGGTGTGACGACCACGTGACCCCATCGGCGACGCCGTCGCCTACGAGGCCTGAGTTCTGACAGGGCCTCCGCGAGCGCCCTGCCGGGCGGAACCGTTGCGCCACGATCGATCCATCCGCCATGGGATCGAGGCTTGGCACTACCGACCGAATGTCACCGGTCGCACCTCTCGATGCGACCGGCGCTGTTGACGTTGGGCGCGCGCAGGCTCGCTACAGCTCCCCGTACACGGTCGGCATGATCGCCGTCGCACCAGGCGCGCCAGCGTCGAGCCAGACCGCGCGCGCCTTCCCATCTCCGTAGCAGTTCAGCGCCCCTGAGATCGCGTGCGGGCGGATGTTGATCACGTAGTTGTGCCAGAGCGTCCGCTGGAACGCCTCGCGACACCAGTAGACCTGCCACACCTGGTCGAAGATGCGGTCTTCGGCCTGCTGCCAGAGCTCCTTCTGTCGCTCCAGATTGATCTCCCGACGCTGCGCCGTCACCAACCGGTCCATTTCCGGGTCGTTCACGTTGTTGTGATTCAGGCCAGCCTTCGAGTGGTAGAAGGGATACAGCGCCTGGTCAACCGCGTACACCGGCGGTCCGTAGGTAATGTTCATCGTGTCTTCGTAGTTGCGGTCGTTCAGCATCTGCACGGCCGTTGGGTTGTCCACTTGGCGGACCTTGAAGTCGATCTCGGGCACCTTCTGGAACATCGGGACCATCAGCTCGCGATAGTCGTTGCGCGCGTACCAGACCGGCGCATCAATCGTCAGCTTGTTCGCCGCCGAATACCCCGCCGCCTGCAGAAGCTTCGAGGCCTCTGCCGGGTTGTACTGGTACCAGGGGCCCTGATCCGCGTTCTTTGGACGGCTAGGGTGCAAGTAGGGCCATGGGATCGGCGAGAGCGAGTAGCCGCCGCCCTCGCCCGAGTAGCGCGCCTGATCCCACTCCATCCGGTTAATCGCCATGGACACCGCTCGACGCACCCGCTCGTCCTGGAAACGCGGGTTCTTCATCTGGAAGTGCATCCCCGAGGTGTTGTTCCCCACCACGTTGGGTACCTTCTGGTACACCGCGTCCTTCACTTGCCGCGCCATCTCGTGGGCGTCTTGTTCATTGGTTGCCGCCCAATTGAACCAGTTGTCCGTCGAGAACCCCGCGCGTGTAACCGCAGTGTCCTCCTGAACGTCGGTGATCACCCGGTCGAGGAACGGCAACCCCTTCTCGAAGTAGTCGGGGTGACGCACGAACACCGACCGCTCCTTCGGCACCCACGACTCCTGGAGGAATGGTCCAGTACCGATCGCCTTCGCCTTCATGATGTCCGGCGCCTCGATCAACTCGCGCGCATCCATATGCGACCAAGCCGCAATGTTCGTTGGGAAGTCCGCCAACGGCTGATTCAACTTGAAGATGGCGGTGTATTTGTCAGGGAACTCCATCTGGTCCACAACGGCCCAAACGTCGCGCTGCACACCTGGGCCGCGGTATCGCTCGACGCTTGCCTTCACGTCGTCCGAGGTGAACTCGCGGCCATTCACGGGTGCCACGTTGTGGAACTTCACACCCTTGCGGAGATGGAAGGTGAACTGCGTAGCGTCCCCATTCATCTCCCACTTCTCAGCCAGATCGGGCTCGATGGTCACTCGGAACTGTTCGGCGTAGGGCCCAAACGCGGCGCGGGTCAGCTTGTTTTTCGTGTAATCCATTGTCGAGTTGATGGTGCACGATAGGGTGCGGTTGAAGTCCATACTCGGTGGGTCGAGGTAGCGCGTGCGCAGCGTGCCGCCATAGCGTCCGTTTGCCAGGATGTCGCGTTCCGCCGGCGTCGGTGGGATCGGCTCCGTGTAGACCCCCGGCGGGATGCGCACTTGGTCGGCGCCCACCTTACCCATGGAGGGGTACTGCTCCCGGGAATAGAGCGCCGTGCCGCGGCTCGGTGGCGGCGTTACGTCGACTCGCACCTCGTCGACCGTCGTGCCGCCGCAGCCCAGCAGAGCTGCCCCGGCAATGCCCACAATCCCGAGGCCAGTACCGCGGATGACTGAGCGCCGCGTCCAGTAATTCATCGAAGTCATGCTCCCTCAGGTGACGCCCACTTGGTGAGATTCACGTGGACTCTATGGCATCGGCACACATACGCATATGGCAATCAACGCATGCGTGGTTGACTGTGCCCGTGAAGGTGCAAGATCCCATCGGGGTGGGATCGAGGCGCTGGTGGGGAGGATGATGGCCGACCGGATGTCACCATGCGTCTCTACCTGAACCTCTTGCTCGGTACCATGCGACGGCTGCTGTACTCTCGCGACGACCTGCTGATGGAGGCCCTCGTGCTGCGCCAACAGCTCGCCGTCTATGCGCGCGGGCCGAAGCGGCCGCGCTTACGAAACGAGGACTGCCTCTTCTGGTCTGCCGTCGCGCGAGCGTGGACCCCCTGGCGTTCGCATCTACACCTCGTTCAACCCGAGACGGTGATCAGCTGGCACCGCACCGCCTGGCGCCGGTATGGGACCTGGAACAGTCGTGGTCGTCAGCCTGGGCGACCGGGCATCGACCATGAGCTGCGCGCGCTGATCCTGCGACTGGCACGCGAGAACCGATGCTGGGGCGCCGTGCGTATTGTTGGTGAGTTACGCGCGCTCGCCTTCCGGCCCGTGCTGCCGCCATCCTCGAGAAGCGCGGGCGACCCGCGAGGGCTCCGACCGACTCGAGGGGCGGGGCGTTAGCCGCGCTTGCCGGGGGGGATGATGGTGGTGGAGGTGGTGGCCGGTGCGGTGCGGCCGACCTGCTTCGAGGCCTTCTGGGTCGCCTTCTGCTTGTTGTTCTTGGCTGCGCTCTTCGGGCTCTTGTCGCCCATATGGCGCTCCTTCGGCTACGAACTGTAGATCTTCACGATAACACCCGTCGAAGCGCCCTGCCGAGGGCACATCTGAACTGCCGTCGTCCTCGGTAGCTCCGGCCTCCGACGAGCACGCGTCGACTTGTGAGCCGACCGGCACCGGTTTGCGGCGACGACTACACTAATTGCATCAGTAGATTGCCGGGGAACCGATGACAAACGACCGAGTCGAGAAACGTCGCGCCTACGAAGTGGCCAACGCCAGCCATCGACGGTACGAGGCGCGCTTCGCCGCCTCCGGCGTCTTGGGCGCCGTGGCCGTCGAGGTGTTCGACGAGAATGCCCGCATCGAGCTCGAGCGGCTGGCCGCCGCCAAGGCCGAGGCGTACAACGCCTGGCAGCTCTCGCTGCGCTCCTGACCTCTCCACCCGCCTGCCCCTCGATGGGGCTGGACCTCCGGGGTGATGCCTGCCGATAGTTACCGGCAGGCGCGTGCTCGCGCGCCCGAGTGAATGGTCCGCAGGTGACGGTTTCACGTCGAATTCCCGCGGGCGTCCTGTCGGTCGTGGTGTTACTCGCCAGCGTGGTGTGGTCATCAGACGCGCACCACGCAGCGGGCCAGGCGCCGGGGCAGTGGCCGGAGCCGGGTGAGATCTCGGGCTCGCTGCCCGCGAATGGGCTGGCGCTGGGCTACTGGGGCGGCGGGACCATCGAGGCGGTATCGACGGTCGCTGCCAGGCGCGGCTGCGTGCTCGCCTCGTTCTGGGTCTACGAGCAGGGTGCGTTCGTCGGCCACCTCAGGGGCGCGCCGGCGCAGGTGAACCGTCGCTTCCTCGGTGGCGCCGTGCCCTCGATGCCCGCCGTGGTGATCTGTCGCGCCTCGCCACCAGCAGTCGCCAGCGGAGGCGGCTCGCGGGCCATCGGCGACAGCGGCTGCTCGCTCTTCCCCGACGACAACCACTGGGCGACTCCGGTCTCCGGGCTGCCCGTCCACCCCAACTCGGCCGGCTACATGCAGTACATCCTCGGCAGCGGTGGCAACCGCTTCCTCCACGCCGACTTCGGCTCGAACCCCGAATACGGGATCCCGTACGTGGTGGTGCCCGAGGGACAGCCGACTGTCCCCGTCCAGTTCCAGTACGCAAGCGAGAGCGACGCCGGACCGTACCCGATCCCCGCGAACGTACCCATCGAGGCGGGCTCCGACGGTCACGCACTGATCGTGAGACGCGGCGCGTGCAAGCTCTACGAGCTGTACGCCCTCGAGGGCGGGCCGGGCGGCTGGCGAGCGGGCTCCGGCGCCATCTTCGACCTGCGCTCGAACGCACTGCGGCCCAGCTGGTGGACCTCGGCAGACGCGGCGGGATTACCGATCCTCGCCGGGCTGGTGCGGTACGACGAGGTGCAGGCGGGGCGCATCGCGCACGCACTGCGCTTCACGGTATCGAGGACGCAGCGCGCCTACATTAGCCCCGCGACACACGTGGCCAGTTCGATCACCGACCCGAACGCACCTCCGATGGGCCTGCGCCTCCGGCTGCGCGCCGACTTCGCCACCTCCGCGTACCGAGGACAGGCGCGTGTGGTCTTCGATGCCCTCCGCAAGTACGGGATGTTGGTCGCCGACAACGGCTCGAACTGGTACATCAGCGGCGCGACAGACCATCGATGGGACGACGACCTCAACCAGCTGAAGCGCGTGCCGGTAGCGCCTTCGAGGTAGTCGACACCGGCCCGGTCGTGCGTCGGTAGCACGGGGATGTCGGTGCGGATCGCGCGCACTCGGCCTTCCCCGAGGCCCACGCCCGTCACCTCGAGGGCGCATGCGAGCTACCATGCGGGCCTCAGTACCCAGTCCGAGCTGTACCGGTGTGGAGGCTGCGATGTCTACGTTCTTGACCGCCGAGCAAGAGGCGCTCGCCAATGAGATCGGGGAACGCCTGATCGCTCGAGGCGAACGTGTCGCAGTCGCGGAAGCGACCACGGGGGGGCTGATCTCGTCGGCGCTGCTCTGGGTGGCGGGCGCCTCCCGATACTACGCAGGTGGCGCGGTCGTCTACACCCTCAACTCCCGCATCGCCCTCGTTGGCGTGCCGGCGGAGCAGTACGCCAACTACCAGGGCACTACCACCGAGATGCTGGCCTTCCTCGCCCAGGCCCTGCGCGAGCGCCTCGGCTGCGCCTGGGCGATCGCCGAGTCTGGCCTCGCCGGTCCGACCGGCGGCCGCACGGGTGCGCCAGCGGGGCGCACCACGATGGCCGTGGCCGGCCCGGTGGCCCGAATCCAGGTGATCGAAACGGGCATTGCCGACCGTGGTGAGAACATGGTGGAGTTCACCACGCGAAGCCTCCGGTTCCTCCGCGACGCCATCCTCGAGGCTGGGTAGCCCCGGGGGAGCTGAACATCCGATCGATTCCCGCTCGTGGGCGGTCATGGCAATCATTATGTTCGCTATCCGATGTGCATGCGAATCTCAGACCTCAGAACCCCACTGCCACTGCGCCGACAATGCCCCGATCCCTGCACGGGCCCGGATTCTTGACGACGATTCATACGGGTTGCGTATTGAGCGCACGCGCGCGCGCTCACCTTGCCAGATTCTGCTAGGTCAGCGTGGGGCGCCGTCGTCTAATCGAACAATAGCGGCCGCTGAGAGGGGTGGGGGACTCGTGCGGGTACATGGCGATCGCTGGAATGGTGCAGCTCCGGCTCAGCTACCCGCGCAGGGTGAGCGGCTGGTGCTCGCGTTTGGCGCAAGGCGCACACTGGCCTCGGAGTGGGGCGCAGTCGTTGCCGCCTTCCCCGGCGCCGCCTTCCTCGGCTGCTCCACGTTGGGCGAGATCATTGGCGCCTCGGTGACGAACGACACCCTCGCGGTCGCCCGGGTCGACCTCGACCGCACGCGCGTGCGCACCGCCTCCACCCTCATCGATGGCGCTGAGAGCGTGACGGCGGGCGAGCGCCTGGCGGATCAGCTGGCGGCCCCCGACCTGCAGTACGTACTCGTGCTATCCAACGGGCTACGCGTGAACGGCAGCGAATTCGTGCGAGGCCTTACCGCGAAACTCGAGCCCGGCGTCACCGTCACCGGCGGCCTGGCCGGCGACGGTGACGCCTTCGAGGAAACGGTGGTCGTGGTTGGCTCCGAGCTGGCCAGCGGGCAGATCGGCGCCGTCGGCTTCTACGGCAACAGCCTGTGTATCTCGACGGGTTCACTCGGCGGCTGGGACTCGTTCGGCCCCGAGGCGAGCGAGTCGACGACCGGGGCCGACCCCACGGGCGATGAGGGCCGGCGCTTTGACGGCGGCGACGGGGCCTCCCTCGAGTTGGCGCTGGCCAAGCGCCTGCTCGCGGAGATGGGGGGCACATCAGCGCCTCTGGCGAGAGCGGCGGCGGCACTCTCTCGATCTGGTTGCCGCTCGCGCCACTAGCCGAGGGCGGCGTCCTCGGCTAGTGGCGCGAGCATCGATGCTCGTGCAGTCCGCTAACCGACGAGCTGGCGGTAGATCTCCCTGCGCTTCTTCGTGTCGCGCTCGGCGATCGAGACGCTGTGCTGGGTGTAACCAGCTTCCTTCTGCTCCTCGACCCAGTCGATGGCGCCCTCGACGGGACCGGCGTAGGCGCGAGTCTTCACCACGTCGTCGGTCACTGCGGCGTATGCAGCCGCCGAGCCACTGTCGCGCCAGAGCCGGCGCACCTCGTCGGCGACTTCACCGAGCCCAATCCGGTGGAAGTTCTGGTAGTGCAACTCTCCCATCTTCGCCATGTAGAACGCCGTCTGCTGCCGGACGCTGTCGTAGACCTTCTCCGGCTCCGTGGTGACATGCGCGCCGCCCGCGGTGATCTCCACGCTGTTCGGGTCGCGCCCGAAGGAGGCGACCTGCGCTCGGAAGTCGCTGACCTGGGACTTCCAACCGCCCTTGCCGGCGGCCGGCGCGAGCCAGCCATCAGCAAGTTCGGCGGCAAGCTTCACCGATACCGGCCCCTGTGAGCCGAGGAAGATCGGGATGTGGCGCCTCGGCAGGTCGCCGAGGTGCCGGAGCGAGAACCCGCGGTCGAGCTTGAAGATCTTGCCCTCGTAATGCAACGGCTCACCAGCCACCAGCATGTTGATGATCTCGACGTACTCGCGCAGCCGGGTGATCGGCTTGCCGAACGGGATGCCGTGAAAGTGCTCGATCACCTGCGGACCAGATGTCCCGAGCCCGATCATCATCCGCCCGTTGGACACCTGGTCAAGCGTCGTGAATTGCTGCGCGATCGCCGCCGGCGTCCTCGAGTACGTGCTGATGATCGATGTGCCGAGCTGCACGTTCTTCGTGGTGTAGGCCAGCAGCGCCAGCAGGGTCACCGCATCCCGACCCCACGCCTCGGCGACCGTGATCATGTGGACGCCGGCGTCGTCGGCTACCTGCGCGTCGGCAAGCATACCGTCGCGATCCAGGGGACCCTGCCAGTTCACACCAATGGAGATGCGACGCATTGCTGTACCTTCCCACGCCAGGCCACGCCTTGGCGGGCGGCGGCTTGCTCATCGTCTCGTGGCAGGTGCCGCGATCTCGATCAGGCTGTGCTGCGCGAGGAACTCGAGGAGCAGCGCACGGTAATCGTCCGCCGCCTGCCGATACACGCCGTGGCCGGCCTCCTGCAGGATCTCCAACCTCGCGTTGGCGCCGATCGCCCGGGCGATGACGACGCTGCCACCGGCACCCGCGACCACATCCTTGCCACCACCGACCACGAGCACCGGGCACTCGATCTGGTGGAGATACGGCGTCATCGGGTGCTAACGCAAACCGGCGGTAGCACGCGCCTGCGCAACATAGGAATCGACGTGCTCAGGTGCAACGCGGCTCTCGACGTTGCGCTGCGCCGACATGGTCACGTGCCCCTCGAACGCGGGCGCCATCTCTCGTCCCGCGAGCGGCGTCCGCCGCTGAGACGTAAGCTAAGTGTCGCCATTCGACTCTTGGAGGCTATCTGTGACGATGCTCCGCCGGCTGTCGCTATTCGCGACATTCGCGATGGCCGCTGCGATTCTGGCCCTGACGCTCACGCCGATCGCCCTCGAGGAGGGCGACGACTGCCTCCTCGGAATCCCGTGCGGCCTCGGACACGCCATGGCCTTCGGACTACTCGGCGTGGCCCTCGCGGGCGCGTTCGTGGCCAGCAGATTCGCGCGACGTTCACCGCGACGCGCGCTCGTGATGCTCCTCCTGTGGCTCTGGATCTTCGCCGCACTCACCGAACTGGCACAGGGCAAAGTGGGGCGCGATCCGTCACTGGTCGACTGGGGCGCCGACATGACGGGCGCAATCTCCGGGCTCATCGTCGGCGGGCTTGCGCTGCGCCTGCTCCTCGGGGATCGACTGCTCGCCTCCGGGTCCAGGCAGGCGAACCGCTGAGGCACGGGCAAGGCGGACTGGCTGTCCGTTAGACCGCGGCGTAGATGCGAAAGCCGTAGTCGTTGTAGCGGCGGCCGGGGTCGAGCGACGAACGCGCCACGATCCGCGCCACCTTGATCCGATGGCGCCACGAACCACCTCGCGAGGCCTTGCGCACGCCTTCCTCGGGGCCAGTCGGGTTTATCGAGGGCTCCATCGCGTACCCCGGCTGGTACCAGTCGCTGCACCATTCGTGGACGTTCTCCGCCACGTGGTACAGGCCGTAGTCGTTCGGCTCGGTGGTTCCCACGGGAATCGGACGGTCCATACCGGCTGCCCCGAACGCGAACACGCCTTCGCTCCAAGGCTCGTCGCCCCAGGGGTAGGCCCGGCCGTCGGTCACACCGCCAAGGGCCATGAACTCGCGCTCGGCCTCGGTGGGGAGCCGGCACGCGCGTCCGAGGACCGTCGACAGCCATTCGCAATACGCGACGGCGTCGTACCAGTTAATCCCGACTACTGGGCGGCCGGCCTCGGTGAAATGCGGATCGCCCCAGAAACGTGGCTCCTCGAAGCCGGTGGCTTCCAAGAAGCGGCGGTACTCCGCGTTGGTCACGGGCCCGAGCGCGACGGCGAACGCGTCGATGGTCACGGGGTGGCGCGGCAGTTCGTCAGGGCGCCCATCCGACCCCATCACGAACGTGCCACCCGGAAGCTCGATGAGTGGCGTCGCGGCCGGCCCCTCAGCAATCACTCTGGCGAGACGTGCGTCCACGGCGGGGCCTCTCGGTGAAATCGCGGGTGTCGGGCCTCGCGGAGACTTTGTGCGCGGATCCACAAACCGTTGCGCGCGGCGGGCAACTGAGCGATTATCCGACAGAGTATCTCGGGTGCGCATCCCCCAGCAGACCGCAGCCCAGGGAGCATCGTGCCTCCGCTCGACATTCCCGAGGTGGTCATCGACCGCCTACCCGTGTACTACCGACTCCTCAGCCGTATGCGAGAAGAGGGGGAGACCGTGGTCTCCTCGCATGAGCTCGGCGACGCCCTCGGCATCACGCCAGCGCAGATCCGCAAAGATCTCTCGTACTTCGGCCGCTTCGGTAAGCAGGGTCGAGGTTACTCGGTGGACCGGCTGGCCGAGGAGTTGGGTCAAATCCTCGGACTCACACGTACCTGGACGCTGGTCCTGATCGGGATGGGACGCCTCGGGCAGGCGATCGCTTCGTACCGTGGGTTTGATACCCAGAGCATGAATATCGCCGCAACCTTCGATGCGGACCCGGCGATCATCGGCACCAACGTGAACGGCGATCCGGTGCGCGACGTTCGCAACCTGGAGCGCGACCTGAAGGACCTCCAGGTGGATATCGGCGTGGTCGCCGTGCCAGCCGAACGCGCGCAGGCAGTTATCGACCAGCTGGTGCACGCCGGGATTCGGGCGCTCCTCAACTACGCGCCGGTCGCGGTGCAGGTGCCGGAGGGCGTCGAGGTGCGGCAGGTCGACCCGGTCCTTCAGTTGCAGAGCATGACGTACCACCTCACAAGGCGTCTCAACCAGCGCGCCTAGTCCCCGTTTGCTGACTCGGCGAGGCGTTGCATCGAGCATGCGCGCTAGGCGCCGTAGACACCGCCGCGGCCCTCGCCGATCAGTGCCTCCTCCTCGGTAGGGATCGATCGCGCGATGACATCAAGGTAGTCGAGCGCAGCGCCGGCGCCCTTAGCCACACACAATCGAGGGTCGGCGGCGATGTGGATTGGGACACCGATCTCGTGGAGCAGTACTTCGTCCAGTCGGGGAAGCAGCGCGCCGCCACCGGTGAGCACGATACCCCGGTCGATCACGTCGGAAACCAGCTCCGGCGGCGTGCGCTCGAGAACCGTGCGCACCGCCTGCACGATCGCTGCCACCTGCTCCTGGATGGCCTGCGTCACCTCTGACGAACGTACCGTGATCGTCCTCGGCAGACCGGTGATCTGGTCACGGCCCCGCACCGAGGCTTGGCTGTCGTCGTCGAGGGTAATTGCGGATCCGATCGCTATCTTCAACTCCTCGGCGGTGCGTTCGCCGATCACCAAGTTGTGGCGACGCCTGATGTACTGCGCGATGGCATCGTCGAGGTCGTCGCCGCCCACACGGGCCGACTCGGCAGCCACAATACCAAACATCGAGATCACCGCAGCCTCGGTACGACCGCCGCCTATATCGACCACCATGTGTCCTCGCGGCGAGCCGACCGGGATCTCGGCCCCAATCGCGGCCGCTAGCGGTTCAGGCACCAGATGGGCGGGACGGCGAGCGCCTGCCGCCTCCGCGGCGTCGCGTACCGCGCGTTGCTCGACGCCGGTGACACCGACGGGCACGGAGATGGCGACCTGCGGTCTCACGAATCGTGCGCGCCCCACGACGCGGCCGATGAAGTAGCGCAGCATCGCCTCGGTAATGATGTAGTCGGCGATGACGCCGTCACGCATCGGACGGACCACCTGGATCGAGCCGGGGTGCCGCCCGATCATCGCCCGTGCCTCGTCCCCTACGGCGACGACCGAGTTGTCGCGCTCGGTGATCGCGACGACCGCCGGCTCGTCGATCACGATGCCACGGCCGTACTCGTACACGAGCACGCTGGCGGTGCCCAGATCGATCCCAATGCGCTTGCCGAGGATGGCCAAGTAACGCTCGCGCTGGCGGAATGACCGGGCCGCCTCGTGCGCCGCCGGCCCCGGACTGATGAGCCTACGTTACCGTCTGGCGATGCTCGCGCCCAGCGCGGTCAAGCGCTCGACCAGCCTCGAGTAGCCACGGTCGATACGCCCGATGTCGCTGATCGATGTTTCGCCGTCCGCGCACAGCGCTCCGATGACGACGGCCGCACCGGCGCGGATATCGAGCGCGCGCACGGCGGTCCCGGTAAGCGGAGAGGGGCCCTCGATGAACACAGTCTGCCCGGCTGCGGTGACCCGGCCACCCATGGACCGCAGCTCGGAGATGTAGGAGGTGCGGTTGTCATAGACACGTTCATAGATCGTCGAGGTGCCCTCAGCCTGCGTGAGCATGGCGGCCATCGGCGCGTGGAGGTCGGTTGCAAACCCGGGGTAGGGCACGGCCTGCACCTGGATCGCCTTCAGCGGCCCATCGGCACTCACGCAGATGCCATCCGGGTTCACCTCGACGCGGGCGCCGGCCTCGACGAGCTTCGACAGCAGGCCATCCAGGTGATCGGCGCGCGCACCACTGACTTCCACCGAGCCGCGCGTTGCCGCGCCCGCGAGGAGGTACGTACCCGCCTCGATGCGGTCCGGGATGATGGCGAACTCGCAGCCGTGGAGTCGTTGGACGCCTTCAATAGTGACCGTGGCGCTGCCCTGACCGTCGATACGCGCACCCATGGCGTTGAGCATGTCGCACGCCATCTCGACCTCAGGCTCAGCGGCAGCGTTGACGATAGTCGTCTCACCCCGCGCCAGCGTCGCGGCAAAGACAACGTTCACGGTGCCGAGGACGCTCGGGTAGTCGAGGAAAATGCGCTTGCCTTGCAGCTTCCTCGCGCGCGCGACCCAGTTCAGTCCTTCGCGCTCGACGCTCGCGCCGAGCGCTCGGAACCCGGCGAGGTGCACGTCGAGCGGACGCACGCCGATTGCGTCCCCGCCGGGAGGTGCGCATCCGGCCTCGCCGAGCCGTGCGAGCAGGGGGCCCATGACGAGGAAAGACGCGCGCGTCGAGGCGACAAGATCAGGGGGCGCGAATGTCTCGGTCAGCTCCGGCGCCTGGATCGTGACCTCAGAGCCATCGATGTCCACGGTCGCGCCGAGAGACGAGAGAAGGCGCCCCATCTCGTCGATGTCAACGACCTCCGGAACATTACGCAGGACGACAGTCTCTGGGGTCAGGAGCGCGGCCGCAACGGCGTAAAGCGCGGCGTTCTTGGAGCCGGCCGCTGGGATCGAGCCGCGGAGGGGGATGCCACCACGGATGATGAGGCGCTGACCGCGCTGCTCCGTCATTCGCTCTGCCATGAAGTTGCCTCGCGTTCCTCGCCGTCACCGAGGATAGGGCGCACCGCCTTTGAGGCGCGAGCGCTACGTGGCCGGTTCCGGCTCTGGAGAATCGGCGTCCGCGGCTCGCGGACGCCGGGTGGGCTGTCGCCCCTCTAGGCGCAGCGCCTCCATCAGAGCGAACTCGATCTGCGCGTTGACGCTGCGCAGTTCGTCCCCCGCCCAGCGTTCGAGGGCGTCGTAGGTCGCGTGGTCCAGTCGCAACAGGAATCGCTTACGCTCTGCCATCAGATCAGCGGCTGAGCGTGCCCACGTTGACCACGGGTGCGGTGGCGTGCTCGCTGGTCAGGACCGTCAGCAGGTTCGAGACCATCGTCGCCTTCCGTTCGTCGTCCAGTTCGACGAAATGTCCCTCCTCGAGAATCTCGAGCGCGAGCTTCACCATCCCGACGGCGCCCTCGACGATACCCGACCGCGCCGCAACCACCGCGATCGCCTTCTGGCACCCGCAGCATCACCTCGGCGATCTCCGGCGCGTAGGACATGTCTGTCAGGCCTCTATGGAGCGTGTGGTCTCGGGAAGCGTCCAACCTCGACCGCCGAGTCCGGACCAGAACGCGGCACCGAGCAGTCTGGTGACCTTGAGGGCGGCCACGTTGACGTTCGGGTAGGTCTCGCTGTCGGCGGAATCGCGCTCGGCGACTGTCGAGGCAAGCGCCTCGATCTCAGCCTGGTCGAACTAGCCTGTCATCGATCTGCCATCCACCGTCCTACTTTGCCGGGGGCGATATTGTCGCAGGCGACTCGGACGCACTCTAGCCGCGTTCCACCATCGAAGGGACGCCGCTCACGCCACCACGACGGCGGCGGCGGACCTTGAGGCGGGTGAGCGCGCGCTCCATGGCAAGGCGCGCGCGCAGCATGTCGATGGCCGATTCGTCGGGAAGGATGCGCTCACCTGCGAGGCGGCGCTGGGCGCGCTGGCGGGCCGCTTCGGTGCGTTCCTCGTCGATCTCGTCCGCATGTTCGGCAGCGTCGGCGAGAATCGTGATGGTGTCTTTCGCGATCTGCAGGAAGCCCCCGTGTACCGCGATCGCATCCTGGCCGTCCAGGCTGACTATGATCAACTCTCCGATGGCGACGCTGGCCATAAGCGGCGCGTGACTCGGGAGCAGAGTGATCTGGCCCTCGGTGGTGGGCACGATCACGCGCGTCGCGTCGCTGCGGCTCAGGACGGTCCGCTCCGCCGTGACGACGGTGATCTGGAGTGGCATGCGAGCCTCGCTTCGCCTCGACTGGTCCGACTAGCCCGCGGCGCCCGCTCGAGCGGTCTCGACCACCTCATCGATCGTGCCCGCCATGTAGAACGCGCCCTCCGGCAGGTCGTCGTGCTTGCCGTCGAGGATTTCCTTGAAGCCTCGGACCGTCTCCGCCACGGAGACGTAGCGGCCGGGGCGACCGGTGAACTGCTCGCCGACAAAGAACGGCTGGGTGAGAAAGCGCTGAATTCGACGCGCGCGGCCGACCGCCTGCTTGTCCTCGTCGGACAACTCCTCGATGCCGAGGATGGCGATGATGTCCTGCAGGTCCTTGTAGCGCTGCAGCGTCCGCACCACGCCGTTCGCCACCGCGTAGTGCTCCGCGCCCACGACGTTGGGGTCGAGGATGCGACTGCCGGACGAAAGCGGGTCCACCGCCGGGTACAGGCCCTGCTCGACGAGGCCACGGTCCAACGCCACGGTGGCGTCGAGGTGGCCGAACGTCGTCGAGACACCGGGGTCGGTGTAGTCGTCGGCGGGGACGTAGATGGCCTGGAAGGAGGTGATGGAGCCCTTGGCCGTCGAGGTGATGCGCTCCTCGAGGGAGCCGATCTCCGTGGACAGCGTCGGCTGGTAACCGACTGCGGACGGCATGCGCCCGAGCAGCGCGGACACCTCCATACCGGCGAGGGTGTAGCGGTAGATGTTGTCGACGAAGAGCAGCACGTCGCGGCCCTCGACGTCGCGGAAGTACTCGGCCATCGTCAGGCCGGTGAAGGCGATCCGGAGGCGCACACCGGGCGGCTCGTTCATCTGTCCGAAGACAAGCGCCGTCTTGTCGAGCACTCCCGACTCGCTCATCTCGTGCCAGAGGTCGTTGCCTTCGCGGGAGCGCTCGCCCACGCCGGCGAAGACCGAGAGGCCACCGTGCTCGGTGGCGAGGTTTCGAATTAGCTCCGTGTTGATGACGGTCTTGCCGGTGCCGGCGCCGCCGAAGAGGCCGACCTTGCCACCTCGAGCGAGGGGGGCGATCAGGTCGATGACCTTCACGCCGGTCTCGAGCATCTGCGCCTGCGTTGCCTGCTCGGCATACGTGGGCGCGACACGGTGAATCGGCATGCGCAGCACGTCCGAGGGGATCGGCTCGCCCGGGTCCAGCGGCTCGCCCACGACGTTGAAGATGCGGCCGAGTGTCTTCGGACCAACGGGGACAGAAATCGGCGCACCGAGGTCGTCAGCGGCCGTACCCCGACGGAGGCCGTCCGTGGAGTCGAGCGCGAGGCAGCGCACCCAGTTGTTGCCCAGGTGCTGCTGCACCTCGCTCATGAGGGGCTTGCCCTCCATGTGGATGCGCACCGCGTTGAAGATCTCCGGCAGGTCGCCGGAGGGGAACTCAACGTCGACGACGGTCCCGATGACCTGGCGGACGACTCCGGTTGCCATGTTCGTTCCTCCCGTTGCGCCCCGGCATTCCGAGGGGCGCTGCTTCCGCGGTGCCGCGGTCTATGCGCTCGAGCTGCTCGAGGGCCTCGAGGCTACGAGCCCTGCTCGAGCGCGGCCTTGCCGCCGACAATGTCGAGCAGTTCGCCGGTGATCATCTCTTGGCGAGCCTTGTTGTAGACGAGGGTCAGGTCGGAGGTCATCTGCAGCGCCGCATCCGTTGCCGACCGCATCGCGACCATGCGGGCCGACTGCTCCGACGCCGCTGCCTCGAGGAGGGCCTCGAAGATCTGCATCTCCACGTAGCGGGGAAGCAGCGTCTGCAGGAGCACCTCCGGCGACGGCTCAAAGATAAAGTCGACCGCGCCCGAGGAGCCCTCAGGCGCCGTGACGGGCAAGAGCTGCCGAACCGTCGGCCGCTGGATCGCCGTGTTCACGAAGCTCTGGTAGCCAATGAACACGCGGTCGATCTCGCCGCTGGTGTAGTCCTCAATGACGAGGCGCGCGATCGGGCGTACCGCCTCGAACCCGGGGTAGTCGCCTAGGTTGGTGAACTCCGCGAGCGAGGGGAAGCCCGACCTGCGGAAGAAGTCGCGGCCCTTGCGCCCAACGGGAATAACCGAGACGCGCTCGACGTGCGGCTGGTGCTCCAGCGCCAGGCTCGCACCTGCTCGGTTCATGTTGGCGTTGAGGCCACCTGCGAGGCCGCGGTCGGCGGTGATATGGATAAATGCGAAGTGCTTCACCTCGCGCGCAGCGAGGAGCGGGTGTGCGTTATCGGCGCCACCGGCGTAGCCGGAGAGCTGCGCGAGGACGGCACGCATCTGCTCGGCGTACGGACGCGCCCCGAAGGCGCGCGCCTGAGCACGGCGCATCTTCGATGATGCGACGAGCTCCATCGCCTTCGTGACCTTCGCGGTGTTCTGAACGGACTTGATCCGGTTTCGGATCGCCCGTACCGCGCCGCCTCCAGGCATCTAACGCCTCATCCCTTGCGAGCCCTCGTCGTCCGCTGGCTCTCGTGTACCTAGTAGGCGACAGCGCCCTTGAACTCCTCGATGGCCTTGGTCAGGCTCTCGCGGGTCTCGTCGGTCAGCAGGCCGGTGCTCTGGATGGCATCGAGCACGCCTCGACCGCTGGCCGCCATGTAGTCGTGGAACGCGCTCTCGAAGTCGCCCACCTTCTCGACCGGAACGTCGTCGAGGAATCCCTGCGCACCAGCGAAGAGGATGCTCACCTGCTGTGCCAGCGTGAGGGGGCGGAACTGCGGCTGCTTCAACAACTCGGTGAGGCGTTGGCCTCGGAGGAGCTGGCGGCGCGTCTGCGGGTCCAGGTCGTCGGTGCCGAACTGCGCGAATGCCTGCAACTCGCGGTACTGCGACAGGTCGAGGCGGAGCGTGCCGGCCACGGCGCGCATCGCCCTCGTCTGCGCCGACCCGCCCACGCGGGAAACCGAGATTCCGGGGTTCACGGCGGGCCGCTGGCCTGCGTTGAACAGGTCCTGCTCCAGGAAGATCTGGCCGTCCGTGATCGAGATGACGTTCGTCGGGATGTACGCCGAGACATCGCCGGCCTGCGTTTCGATGACGGGAAGTGCGGTGATCGAGCCACCGCCGAACTCGGCGGTGACACGCGCGGAGCGCTCGAGGAGGCGCGAGTGCAGGTAGAACACATCGCCGGGGTACGCCTCGCGACCCGGGGGGCGCTTCAGCAGCAGCGAGACCTGGCGGTACGCCCAGGCGTGCTTCGTGAGGTCGTCGTAGGCGATGAGGACGTCTTTACCATTCGCCATGAAGTACTCGGCCATGGCGGCGCCCGCGTACGGAGCGAGGTACTGGAGGGCGGCCGACTCGGCAGCCGACGCGGAGACGACGATCGTGTGGCCCATCGCACCGTTCGCATCGAGGATCGCTACGGTCTGCGCGACCTTCGCATCCTTCTGTCCGATGGCGACGTAGATGCAGATGATCCCGCTGTCCTTCTGGTTGATCATCGCGTCCACGATGATGGCTGTCTTGCCCGTGGAGCGGTCACCGATGATCAGCTCGCGCTGGCCGCGGCCGATCGGGATCATCGAGTCGATGGCCTTGATGCCGGTCTGCACCGGCTGGTCCACTTTCACCCTCGACACCACGTCCGGCGCGATACGCTCAACGGGGTAGCGCTCGGTGCTGTTCACCGGGCCACGCTCGTCGATGGGGTCCCCGAGGGCGTTCACGACGCGACCGAGGAGCGCCTCGCCCACCGGCACCGAGGCAACCAGTCCCGTGGTGCGTACCTCGTCACCTTCTTTGATGGCGGTGTACTCGCCCATGATGATGGCGCCGACGGTCTCTTCCTCAAGGTTGAGCGCGAGGCCGCGCACGCCGTTCGAGAACTCGATGAGCTCCGAGGCCATGCACTCGCCGAGCCCGTGGATCCGAGCAATGCCGTCGCTGGCCTCGATGACCGTGCCAACGTTCGTGCGGGTCACACCCGAGTCGAACTGCTCGATCTGCGTGCGCAGGATGGAGGCAATTTCTTCCGCGCGTACTGGCATCCTGATCCTCCGTGCTCAGCGGACCGTCGCCGGTCCGCCCTGACCTTCGTGGGCGGGGGCCTAGCGCCCCGCGGTTGCCAGCTCCAGACGCAGCCGCTGGAGGCGGCGCCGCGTAGAGCCATCGATCAACTGGTCCCCGACCTGCAGGATCGCCCCACCGATGATGGCAGGGTCGACTTCAGCCTCGAGCTCCACAGTACGCCCTGTCTGGGACGCCAGGCGCTGGCGAATCGCCTCGCGCTGTGCGTCATCGAGGGGGACGGCAGTGCGAACGCGCGCGCGGATGATGCCGCGCTCGATGTCCAGCAGCTCCGCGAAGTACGAGGCGATCGAGACCCCGAGTGCCAGCCTCGACTTGCGCCGCAGGAGGCGAAACAGGTTCAACTCGACGTTGGTGATGCTCGGCACCACCTGGCGGACGATGGTGGCGAACGTCTCGTCCGTCATCCCGTCGGCCTGAAGGGCGGCGACGAACTCAGGACGCTGGGTGAGCGAGCCCAGCCCCTCGACGGCCTCGCGCCACGAATCGAACGTGTTGCTCGAGCGCGCGATGTCCATCGCCGCAACTGCGTAGCGTCGACCGGCGATGTCTCGAACTGCCACGAGCTAGTTCCTCCGCCCGAGGTCGCTGTTGACCAGCGTCTCGTCGATGAGCCGCTGGTGCGCGGCGCGGTCGAGCGACTGCCCGATGACGCGCTCCGCTGCCGCCAGCGCGAGGTCGGTGAACTCGCGGCGCAGCTGTTCGATGGCCTGGTCGCGCTCGTTCTTGATCTCGTCACGCGCGCGGCTCACGATGCCGGCCGAGTCGATGCGGGCGCGCTCCTCGAGCTCTGCACGCAGTCTCGCGGCTGCTTCCTGCGCGGAGGCGACGAGCTCGCGGCCCTGGCCGCGCGCTTCCTCGATGACCCGTCGTGCCTCGTCCTGACTGGCCGAGGCCTGCGCCGCCGCCTGCTCGGCGCGGTTCAGACCCTCCTCGATACGCGTCTTGCGCTCATCGAGGATCTTGAGAACCGGCTTGTACAGGAACATCCGCATCACGACGAGCAGGATGGCGAAGTTGATCAACTGCGCGATCAAGCCGGGCAGGTTGAACCCCAGCGCAGCGATGCCGGTCGGCACTTCCGCCTCCGCTGCCAGCGCGAGCCCAGGACCGCAGGCGAGCGCCACGCCGAGCGTCACCGCGCGGAGCAACCTCGAACGCCACGCTCTGCGTCCAACACCACGACGCTGCTCGGTCATCGTGCTCTCCCGAATCTACCGGTCCGCGTTCATCCGAGTGTGCCCCGCCTCCAGCGAGGCGGGGCACACTCGGTGTCTGTTCGCCTAGAAGACGAAGCCGATGAGGATGGCGACGACCAGAGCGTAGATGCTAAGGGCCTCGGCGAACGCGATCGCGAGGATCATGTTCGTCTGGACTAAGCCCGCCGCCTCCGGGTTGCGCCCCAGCGCTTCCATGGCCTTGCCGCCAAGGAGCCCGATGCCGACGCCTGGCCCAAGCGTGCCAATGCCGATGGCGAGGCCGGCGCCTAGGAACTTCATCGCGTTCTCGGTGAACTCGTTATCCGCGGCTCCGGCCGCCTGAGCGCTCGCTATTCCGGTAGCGAGGATGAAGAGCCCCACCCCCACGAGTGCCGCACGTCCGACCCTACCAACCAGTTGTGTCGTCATCGAATTCCCCTCCCAGCGGTCCCGGTGCCTACCGGGCCAAACTCAGTGCTGACTCTCGTCACTTCGTCGAGCGTGGCCCTGCGTTGGCCGTGCCACCTCGAGATCTCGCGTGGTTCCTGGAACATTCCCTCGGATCAGTGCGCTGCCTCGTGGCCCTCCTCGTGGTCGCCGCCGTGGCTCGCCACTGCAGACTGGGCGAACACCAGGGTCAACATCGCGAAGACAAAGGCCTGAATGGCGCCCACAAAGAGCTCCAGGCCGTAGAACACATCGATCAGCACGAGCGGCACGAGGAAGCCCATCATCGTGAGCAACACCTCGCCGGCGAAGACGTTGCCGAAGAGTCGGAACGTGAACGAGACCATGCGCGCCAGCTCTGAGACCAGCTCGAGGAGCCCAACGAAGATATCGATGACACCCATCGGCCCCTTCGCAAGGGCGCCGAAGTTGAAGAACTTTGTCAGGTAGCCGGCTCCGAGTGCCTGGAAGCCCCACATCTCCACGAAGAGGAACGCGTAGATGGCGATGGCCAGTGGTGTGTTCACGTCGGTGTTCACGGAGCGCAGGTAGGGGGCGAGGATGCCGTACTGCGTGCCTTTCGGTGCCATCGCGTCAGTAGCGTGGTCGTTCGTGGCCGCCGGCGCTTTCGGGGCAGTGGCGTGCTCGTCAGCCTTCGGTGCAGCAGCGTGCTCGACGCCTTCCCTTGCCCCGAACGGCTGGTACAGCACGTCGATGCCGAGGAACGAGCCCGAACGCATCTCGACGGGTGGGGCACCGTGCCCAACCTCCGGCTTGCCCACGAACATGTTGCCGGGCAGGAGGCCGAAGTAGTTGGAGGTGATGACGTAGAAGAAGATCGTGGCGACTAGGAAGAAGAACTGCCGCGCCTTCGCCTCGCCGACTACGCCTTCAACGACGCCGAAGAAACTGGCCACGATGGCCTCGATGAAGCCGCTGAAGCCGGTCGGTACGAGCTGCATCCGGGGGCCGGCGAGGATCGACACACCGCAGAGCAGCGCGACGATGATCCACGACGTAAACATCGTGTTAGTCACGGCCAGACCACCGAGGTGGAAGATGACTTCGGGCGCCACGATGATCGTGGGCGCTGGGCCCCTGAAATAGAGGAACCCGAACACCATGAGCGCGACAACGCCGAGGCCAATGCCCAGTCCGCGCATCTAGCCGCGCCCCCCACCCGAACGCTCACGTTGTCGCCGCAGAAAGTCCTGCAGCTGTCGATACGACCCGTACAACCCGCCTGACAGCCCGAGCGCAAGCCCGATGACCGTCAGCCACGGATCCGTGCCCAACCGCCCGTCAGCCCAGCGACCGATCAGGGTTGGCACGACGATGGACGTCGCCAGAAACAACCCTAGGTCGACAAGCCCGAAGGCAGGTGAGTTCCAGATCTCACGCCTCCCCGGTTGGTTTCCGGTCCGAGGCCTCGCGGACAGTACCACCGAGGATCGCCTCGATCAACCGCTTGTGAGGACAAGCACGAAGCGTCAACGAACGTGAATCCAGCGCGCCTCGACGGCTGCCGAACACCTACGTGCTGGTCTTGCCGAGGTCGTCCAGGTTGAGCTCGGAGATGAAGTCGCGGAAGGCGGAGAGACGCTCCAGCTCCTCGGCGCTGGCGGGCTTCGAGGATGGTCCGTCGCTCGGGTGCTCGATCTCCCCGTCGGCGTTGAGGACCACGCCGGCGCGGTCGAGAACGCTGTCCTCGGCAAAGATCGGCACGGCCGCGCGCACAGCGAGCGCGATCGCGTCCGAGGGGCGCGAATCGATCTCGATGTGCCGCCCACCGGCGTCCACGTGAATGCGCGCGTAGTAGATGTCGTTACTCATGTCGTTCACAACGACCTGCTGGACGGTGGCACCAAGCTCGGTCAGCACGCTGGCGAGGAGGTCGTGCGTCTGGGGGCGCGCGACAGTCACTTCTTGGAGGCGAAAGGCGATCGCGTCCGCCTCGGTCATGCCGATCCAGATCGGGAGGTAGCGGTCGCGGTCCTTCTCTTTGAGGATGACCACGCGCTGATAATTCCGCAGGTTCACGCGAATGCTGTCGATGACGAGCTCGCGCATCTGCTATCGCCTTCCGCTGCGCCTCGAACGTCGCCACGTCAGTGTAGGCCACGCCCTTTGCGAGTGGGCAAACGCCGCCCGCGTCACTTCTCTATGTCCTCGATGTCTTGCAGATCCTCAAGGTCGTCGGGCGTGCCGGGACCGGCCCCCTCGAGGGCGCGCCAGCCCTCGGCGGACACTGGCGCACCGCGGTCGAGCATGGCGCGCACCCGCCGCCTGAGCACGTCGCGCCGCATCAGGACGCGGCGGCCGCAGCCCCGGCAGACCATGCCGATGTCGGCGCCGACGCGCACCACGTCCCAGTCGAACCCGCCGCAGGGGTGTTTGCGCCGCATGCGCAAGACGTCGCCCACCCGGAGATCGAGCACCATGGCCCGATCCTACGGGCACTGGCGTCGAGGTGGCGACGCAGCCGTTCGAGTGCAAAACCGGCTCCCCCTTCGACAGGCTCAGGGTGAGCGGGAGGGACGGGGCAGGCGCGGGGAGGGCGACTGGTCAGGCGGTGGCTGCCGCTCGTCGCGCCGCGTTTATGTCGTTTCGCAGAGCCTCGGCGGCCGCACGGGCGGCAACGGCGTAGTCCGTGCCGTGGCTTGCGTAGGTCACCCCTCGCGAGGCGTTCACGAGCAGTCCTCGACTGCTCGCGTCCAGACAGGCACGTACGGCGGCCTCGAGATCACCCTCCTGGGCACCAACGCCGGGCGCGAGGATCAGAGGCTCGGGCGCGATTACACGGATGCGCGCTGCCTCCTCGGGATACGTGGCGCCGACGACCATGCCGAGGTTGTGGTGCTCGTTCCAGTCGTTCACCAGCGAAGCCATGTGTTCGTACAGCCTTGGGCCGCCGACGTTCCCGATCACGAGATCTTGGAGGTCGCGGGCTCCGACGTTCGAGGTGCGCACGAGGACGAAGGTGTGGCGGTCGTGGTAGTCGAGAAACGGCTGCACGCCGTCCCGTCCGAGGTAGCCGTTCACGGTCACCGCGTCCGCGCCGATGCGCTCGAACACCGCCTGCGCGTAGAACGAGGCGGAGTTGCCGATGTCGTTGCGCTTAGCATCGAGGAGCACGGGTACGTCTGGGGGCACAGCCGCGATGACCTCGCGCAGCATCGCGAAGGGGTCGCCGGGGAGCGCTTCGAAGAATGCCGCGTTGGGCTTGTAGCAGGCCACCAGGTCCGAGGTCGCCTCGATGATCTGGCGCAGGAACGACATCACGTCGACGCCGGGGGGCAGCAGCGCAGGGTCCGGGTCCAGACCGACACAGAGCAACGAGTCGTTGCGCGCAACGGTCGCCTCGTACTTCGCCAGGAACCGCGACTCACCGATCATCGTGCCTCCATCGTTGTCATCTGCACCAGCGGGGGAAGGTCGGCGCCAGCCGCCCGCAGGCGCTCGATCGTGGCCTCAAAAGCGGCGCCGTCGCCCGTCGCGACGCATTTTACAGGGACGGCGACGCCGGTCGGGACCTCTAGGCCGTGCACCTCTAGCTGCTGGCGCACGCGGCGCGCGACCGGCTCGGCAGCGTCCAGCACCTCGACACCTGGGGGAAGAAGACGCGCGAGCGCGGGCCGCAGAAAGCCGTAGTGTGTGCAGCCGAGGGCGATCTCGTCGGTACCCGCGGCCAACGGGCCGGCAAGCGCGCTCGTGAGCGCCGCCTCGACACGCGGGCCGTCGATCTCCCCTGCCTCGACGAGGTCGGCGAGACCAGCCATCGGTAGCGTCTCGATATGGGCATCGCCGCCGTAGTCGCGATGCAGGCGCTGGAGGCGCTCGCCTCGCGCGGTCGAGGGTGTGGCGAGCACGAGCACGCGGCCTGAACGGGTGCGCGCGGCGGCGGGCTTGAGGGGTGGCTCCATACCTACGACGGGCACGCCGAAAGTTGCGCGGACCGCCTCGAGCGCCGCCGATGAGGCGGTGTTGCAGGCAACGACCAGGAGGTTGCACCCCGCCTCTACGAGCCTGGTGCCAAGGACAAGGGCCCGCGCTGACACCTCGTCCTCAGAGCGCTCGCCGTAGGGGAAGTACGCGGTGTCGGCAATATAGGTAATGGCGAGGCCGGGCATGAGCCGACGGATGGCCGCAGCAACGTTGAGGCCTCCGACCCCGGAGTCGAAAACGCCCACGCTCGCCGTCCGAGGACCCGCGGTAGAACCCTGCATGCTGCTCCCGCTCGGCCGCCGTCATTCAGTGTACGGGCGGGACGCCTCGATGGCTGCGATCAGCACTAGACCGGAGGCATCAGCTCCGCCGGAGCCTCTGGCATCGCGCTCGGCCCACCGATGTCCTCGATATCCGGGGCCTCCTCGTCGCGGCCGGGGCGCAGGCGCATCTCGTCGGTGATCGGGTTGGCCGCCTCCCACTCGCGAAGCGCATCCGCGAGGGGCCGCAGCTCGTCATGAGGCCGGAAGTGGCCGCCGTACCGCGCCCGATCGAACTCGACGGCGATGCCCTCGAACACCGGGGCGTTCAGGACTCCGGCAGAGGCAGCTGCAAACTCGAGGGGGGTTTCGCCGGGCCGAGGTGCGAAGCGCCGCTCGGCTGCGTCACGGACCATGCGCCCGTACAGCCAGTAGGCCGGCTGGCGGCGCAACCAGCGTTCGTCACCATCGTTGTTCGAGCGGCGTCCGGGGAAGGCGGCGCGCAACAGGTGCCCGAACCCGCCTTGAGTCGACACGGTGCTGCGGTCGCCCTCGTCGTTGTCGGCTCGCCTCGATTCCAGCCTGCGGAACATGTACTGACCGAACCGATAGGTGACGTAGGCCAGCGCGGCGAAGGCCAGCAGGCGCATCGCGTCACCCACCCAGTAGAACCGGCTGGTGTCGCCTGCCTGGCTCGGGTCGATCTTCAGCTGCGCACTGTCCAGCGCCTTGCTCATGAACGACAGGTCGACCTGCCCGAGGCCCAACCAGCGGCCAATCGCAGACGCGATCCAGTACAGCGGCGTCACGAAGATCACGAGGATGAACTCAATGACCTTGCCGACCATACCGCCGATGACAAGCGCCGCAGCCCCCGCATTCACCGAACTGAGGACGATGAGCGTGACACCCGTGGCAAGGACAACGGCGATCGTCGCCGCGGCTGCGAACGCCCACGGGGTCGTCAGGGCCGCACGGGCTCGTCCTGACCATCCCTCAGCCTCGTTCAGCCGCGTTACCGCGCCCCGGTCGGTCGCGCGGCGCGCGTTAGCCAGTGCCAGCGTGAGGACTGCCGAGGTGAAATAGACGAGCGCGATGCCTCCACCGGGCACGCCGGCGGCGGACCCCGCCATGGTCGCAAGCAGCACAACCGGGAACGTCGCGCTGAAGGACCGCAGGACGCCCTCGAACTGCCGGGGCGAGCGTCCGGCGAAGAGGAAACGAATCCACAGGGCGAGCACGCCGATCAGACCCAGCCCCTGCGACCGTCCGTCGGCGACTGTAACATCGGCGTTCCGAGTGAACTCCGCGACGTTGATGGGCAGGAACGCCGACGAGTTGGAGTCCTCGAAGAAATGGGCGACCGCCGCGTAATCCCAGAAACGCACGTCGCCGACCAGCACCACGCGCCAGGCGATGCTCAGCACGGCCAGCGACACCAGGATCCCGAGGACCGTCCCGGCACGACCGAGGCGCGCGCTCCGCAAGAACCTCGTCAGCGAGAACGCGGCAAGGGCGACCCCGAGCACCACGTACCACTGCGGTCCAGAGGTGGCCGTCCTCGCCGCTTGCAGCGCCACCTCGGCGGCGCGAGCGCCCGCGATGGCATCGACGCCGCCGCCCGGCGTGCTCGCCGCGTCGAGGCGGAACACCAGGTCGCTGAGCACGCTGCGCTCGTAGATCGAGGAGAACACGTACATCGCAAAGAACCACGCGAGCGTTTCGGTGAAGACGAACATGCCATCGACGGCCAGGCGCAGGCGGAGTCTCACGAGGCCCTCACAGGGGCACCGCAACAGGCGCGGCGGAACGGAAGCGATCGGGAGCGGAGCCGGCGTGCATGCCGCTGCGCTCCTCGAGGGCGACGGCGAACGCCGAGACATCGTGCACTGGGATCCGCCCCAGCGCGGCGTCCCACACGCCCTCGGCGGTCTTGACGACGTGGATCGTGTGGCCCTCGCTGCGGAGGCGGCTGAGGGTGGCCACCAGGTCGGGCGGCATCAACGCCGCCACAACAACCACGTTCGCGCCCACAGGCAACGGGTGCTGGCGGCTCTCGAGTTCGTCGGCGAGCGTCGAGGTCGTGTACGGCGCGATGATCGCCAGCGCCTCGAGGATGTGGACCAGCTGGTCGGGGCGATTGCCGGCGCCGATGCGAATCGGACGGTCCGAGTCAGGAAACGCGCCGTTCGCGATCAGGCCCACGGCCTCGCCGGTCTCGGCGACGAAGCGCGCAATCGAGGCGGCCACCGAGACGTTCCGTTCCAGCAGCAACGGGATGTAGCCCTCCCACGAGTGCTCCATGGTCGTCACGTTGAGCGCCACCACAGTCGCCAGCGACCTCGAGGGCTCATACAGCCTCGATTGCAGGCGCCCGACGCGCGCCGTCGCGTTCCAGTCGACCCGCTTGAGCGGGTCGACTGGAAGATAGTCGCGTACGCCCACCACCCTCGAGGGGTCCTCGAAGAGGCGGCTGCCACCGCGGCGTTCGCCGAACGGTCGTTCACTATCGAGGCCGAGGTCCGGCAACTCGAACGTCTGTGGGTAGACGAGCAGCGCATCCTGCTGAGGTAGCTGCTCCTCGCGGTCGAAGAAGCCGAACAGGTCGCCAGAACGCAGTCGCGCGGGCCCCAGCCGGTAGTAGCCGCGCTCGTTGGGCGCGACCGTGAACTGCCAGTCCAGCGCCTCGTTGCCCGACAGTGAAGTCGAACGCTGGATCATCGAGACGCGCGGGATGCCAGAGGGCCGCACGCGGGCACCCGTCAGCGGCAGGTCGCGCGGAACTTGCTCGCGCAACTCGATCCATGGCACCGGCAGGAGCTTTGCGTTCATCAGGCGCGTCCGCACGTCCACGGTCTCGCCGACGAACGCGCGCCGCATCGACAGTGCGCGCGTGTAGGTCACATCGGTGAGCGAGAGCCGCGACCACAGTCGCGCGAACGCGCCGGTGCTGAACAACAGCACTCCCAGCGCAATCATCACGGAGGATTCGGCGAGCATGCCGACGCCAACGATGAAGCCTGAGCCCAGCAACCAGCTCTCGGAGACGAGACCGCGCATCGCGCCCCCCTCGGGCTGCCGCCGCTACCCGCGGTCGGCGATCGGCACGGGCAGCGCGCGCAGGATCTCGTCGAGCACATCGTCCACCGAGCGCCCGCGCAGGCGAGTCTGCGAGGAGAGCAACAGGCGATGTGCAAGCGCAGGATGCGCGAGCCGCTTCACGTCGTCAGGGCGCACGTAGTCACGGCCCTCGATCGCCGCCAGCGCACGAGTCGCCTGGAAGAGCGCGATCGAGCCGCGCGGGCTCGCACCAAGCTCGAAGGCCACGTGCTCTCGGGTCGCGCGCGCCAGGCGCACCATGTAGCGCGCCACCTCGTCATCCACACGGATCGAGGAGAGGCGCTGGCTCAACGCCTCGAGTTCGGCCGCGTCGATGACCGGCGTCATGTCGGCCAGCGGCGAGTGGGCCTCGAGGCGACGCAGCACTTCGAGTTCGCCGGCCTCGTCGGGATAGCCGACTTTGAAGCGCAGCAGGAAGCGGTCGAGCTGCGCCTCGGGGAGGGGGAAGGTGCCCTCGAGTTCGATCGGGTTCTGCGTCGCGAGCACGACGAACGGCTGCGGCAACTCTCGCGTGACGCCATCGACGGAGACGGTGCGTTCCTGCATCGCCTCGAGGAGTGCCGACTGCGTCCGCGGGGTGGCGCGGTTGATCTCGTCCGCCAGCACGATGTTGGCGACGATCGGACCCTCGCGGAACTCGAAATTGCCGCTCTTCTGCGAGTAGTAGTTGATGCCGAGGATGTCGGACGGCATCAGGTCCGGCGTGAACTGGATGCGGCGGAACGTGGCGCCCAGGGAGCGCGCGACGGCGTTTGCGAGCGTGGTCTTGCCGGTGCCCGGCACGTCCTCCAGGAGAACATGGCCCTTCGCGAAGAGCGCGACCAGCAGGAGCGTGACGGCCTCGTCAGCGCCGACGATGACGCGTCCGACGTTGTCGCGCACGAGGTTGGCAGCACGATGGATCGCCTCGGCGGCCGGTCCGCCGCCGGGGCGCGTGGTCAGAGATTGAGGCTGCAAGCGGGCTCCCTCCGGTGCTGTGGGCGCAGGATAGTCGATCGTGAACGCCGCGAGGCTGCCTGTGCTTGCGGGGCCCGAGAGCGGGCGCTAGCGTCGAGGCATGAGCGAAGCCACCGAGCCCGCTACACCACCAGCCGACCTCGACCACCGAACGCTGGCGCAGGAACTTGCGGAAGAGCGCGCCGCCTTCATCGAAGCGCTGCGGACGCTCCCCGAGTCCCGCGCCTACCGCGCCAGCGAGCGCGTCGGCTGGACCCTCAAGCACGAGCTATCGGCCCTCGGTGCCGCTGACACCGAGTTGCTGCATGTCCTCGATGAGCTACGCCGCCGCTCCGGCACGCTCACACTCGAACTACGACGTCGTCGTGCCGAGACGATGCATAGCCTGCAGTCGCTCCGCCTCACGCCGCTGATCGAGCGGCTGACGCAGGACGGCGCGCGCGCCCTGGAGGCGCTGGCGGAGCACGGCCACGAGCTCGCCCGCATGGTCCACATCGAACGCCCGGCGGCAAACGCCGCCCCGGCGCCTGCGACGTCCCTCGCGCACGCCTATCGCGAGCGCATCCACCGCGCGATCGCCGCCGTGAACGAAGCGCTGGGTCGCTGACCCGCGCCGCTCCGACCCAGTGGTCCAATCACTCGCCGCTGCACGCCCGCTTGTGGGAAACTATTCCCCCGTTGCCGAGCGTGAAACCGCGCGGAACTCAGGTTGCACCCTCACGGAGGTTGGCCGCACAGATGACCACCTACGGTTCCCCTCGCAGCGCACTCATCCAGAACCGGCTGGCGGTTTCGCGTCAGCAGGTGCCGAAGCAGTCACCACAGGACCGCGTCAGCAACTTCGAGGAGACATACCTCGGCTTCGATCTGCCGCTGGCGATCGTTGAGGCGGGACGCTGCCTCGACTGCCCCTCGGCGCCGTGCATGCAGGCGTGCCCGGTAGGCAACGACATCCCCGCAGCGCTGATGATGCTGGAGCGCGGAGAACTCGAGGCGGCCGCTAACAAGTTCCGCGAGACCTCGACGCTCCCGGAGATGTGCGGACGGCTCTGCCCGCAAGAGAAGCTCTGCGAGGGCGCCTGCGTCGTCGGCTTCGCCATCCGCACCGACGGCGCACACCACCCGCCGGTCGCCATCGGACGGCTCGAGTCGTTCCTGACTGACACGCAACGCAAGGCGCATGGTGGCTTCCCGATGCCCGAGCACATCTCCGTCGCCTCGGGGCGGAGCGCGGCGATCATCGGCTCCGGACCAGCAGGCCTGACGGTGGCCGAGCAGCTGCAGAGGCGCGGACACCAGTGCACGGTCTTCGAGGCCTGGCCCGAGCCGGGTGGAGTGCTCCTCTACGGCATCCCGAATTTCAAGATGCGGAAAGAGATCCTCGAGGAGAAGATCGCCTACCTCAAGAAGCTCGGAGTCGTCTTCCGCAACAACACCCGTATCGGCACGGACATCACGCTCCAGCAACTGCACGACGATGATGGTTTCGACGCGATCTTCCTCGGTACCGGCGCCTGGGTCGGCAGCCGTCTCGGCATCGATGGCGAAGAGCACCTCCAACACGTCTATGCGGCCACGGAGTTCCTCGTGCGCGGCAACCTCGAGGAAAACCAGCTCCCCGACGACCTCCGCGAACCGCCCTACGTCGGCGACAACGTCGTGGTCGTTGGCGGTGGCGACACCTCGATGGACTGCGTGCGCACGGCCGTACGCCTCGGGGCGAAGAACGTGACGCTGGTCTACCGCCGCACCGAGGCCGAGATGCAGGGTCGCGAGGCGGAGCGCCGTCACGCCTTCGAAGAGGGCGTGCAGTTCGAATTCCTCACCACCCCGATCAAGCTATTCGGCGACGACGAGGGACGTGTCGAGGCGGTGGAGTTGATCCGCATGGGCCTCGGGCCGAAGGACGCCTCGGGACGGCCGCGGCCGGTACCCATCGAGGGGTCGAACTTCACCATCCCGGCGTCGGCTGTGATCACTGCCATCGGCTACAACGCCGACGAGGAGTTCACGAAGCACGCAGGCGTCGACACCGACCGCTGGCACCTCGTCCGTGTCGACGAGCGCACCCACCAGACGAACGTTCCGTACATCTTCGCCGGTGGCGACGTGGTCAACGGGGCGGATCTGGTGGTCACCGCGATTGCCGACGCGAAGAGGGCCTCGACGTGGATCCACCAGTACCTCCGCAGTCTCGACGAGAACGAGGCATAGCCGGGATGGTGCGCCGCCCGTGGCACGTGCGAGCACCGCTCTCAGCCTGAGCGAGGCGCTGCGTATCGCGCTCGCAGCCCAGGGATTCGGACAGCCTCGACCTCCGGGGCGCGTCGATACCAGCCACTTCCGACGAGTGCTCGACCGCACGCAGGTGGTCCAGCTCGACTCGGTGAACGTCCTGGCGAGGGCGCACTACCTCCCGTTCTACGCGCGGCTGGTACCGTACTCGCGAGACGCCCTCGACCGCTGGCTGTGGGACTCCGGAGAGATGTTCGAGTACTGGGGCCACGAAGCGTCGCTGCTCCCGAGCGCCCACCGATGGTTGTTCACCCATCGGATGGAGGACCCGGCGCTGTGGCGCAGGCTGCGCCGATTCGGTCTCGACCAGGGCGACCTCGTTCGACGCGTCCTCGACGAGGTGGCGGCGTGCGGTCCGATCTCTGTGAGCGACATTGACGGCCACGCGGCACGCGGCGGCTGGTGGGGCTGGAGTGACGCAAAGCGCGCACGCGAGTACCTGTTTCTCACCGGCGCAATCGCGGTCACCGACCGGCGTAACTTCTCGCGTCGCTACGACCTGCCCGAGCGGGGTGACCTCGAGCCCGTGAACGTGGAAGGCTGGCGCGAGCCCGCGTATGTGCATCGCGACGCGATGTTGCCTCGAAGGATCAAGGCGCGCGCGCTCCTCGCCCCCTTCGATCCCGTGGTCTGGTACCGCGACAGCGCCGAGCGGCTCTTCGACTTCCACTACCGCATCGAGATATACACACCGGCCACGAAACGCGTCTTCGGCTGCTACGTGCTCCCGTTCCTCCTCGACGACCGGCTGGTAGCGGGAATCGATATGAAGGCCGATCGCGCTTCGAGCGCGCTGCTGGTCAGGACCGCGCACCTCGAGGCAGGCGCGGATGTCGCCCGGGTGGCGTCAGAACTGACGGTCGAACTCGCCTCGATGGCGCGCTGGCTCGAGCTGGAAGCCGTGAAGGAGGAAGGCCGGGACCGCTGGGGGATGCGCTGCGGCGCGCTCTCGCCCGCCTCCGCGCGGTAGACTCGCCCCGTCGCCCGCGCACACATCAAGCCGCAGGCATGAGGGGGTTCGCCATGCGCTCCGAGGTCATCTCTGTCGGTACCGAGATCTTGCTGGGTGAGATCACGGACACCAACGCCTCGTTCATCGCCTCACAGTTGCCGCAGTTCGGCATCGACCTGCTGTACGTCTCGCAGGTTGGCGACAACGTGGACCGGCTCCGCGAGGTGTTCGCGCGCGCCTGGGGGCGCTCCGACCTCGTCTTCATCACGGGCGGCCTTGGCCCCACGCAGGACGACATCACCCGCGAGACTGTGGCGTGGATGGTAGGCGAGGCGGACCGGATGGCCGTCGACGCCGAGCAGGAGACGATCCTGCGGGCGATGATGGAGCGCGGCGGCCGCAAGATGCCGGAGCAGAACATCAAGCAGGCGATGCTCATCCCCTCCGCGAGGCCGCTGGCCAACCCTCGCGGGACAGCGCCCGGCTGGTGGGTAGAGAAGGACGGCAAGCGCGTCTGTGTCATGCCCGGGCCCCCGCAGGAGATGACGCGCATGTGGGAGCACGAGGTGCTGCCACGCCTCGAGGGGCTGGCGGAGGGCATCCTCGTCTCGCGTACGCTGAAGACGACCGGCCTCGGCGAGAGCACGGTGGACGAGATGATGACGCCGCTGCTGGCCGGTACGAACCCCTCGATCGGGATCTACTTTCGGTCAGACGGTGTGCACGCGCGCATCAGCGCCAAGGCCGCGACCCGCGAGGAGGCCTGGCGCCTCATCCACCCGGTCGAGGAGGAGGCGCGACGCATCCTCGGCGCCAACGTCTGGGGCTCAGACGACGAGACGATCACGGGCGCGGTCGGCCGCATGCTGCGGGATCAGCGCCTGACCCTCGGCGTGATGGAGTCAGCTACCGGTGGCGCCATCGGTAGCGCGGTCACGGAGATCGCGGGCTCGTCGGACTACTTCGTCGGCAGCCTGGTGGCGTACTCAGGACAATCGAAGGTGGACCTCGGCGTGCCGCCGGAGATCCTGGCGATGCACGGGATGGTGTCGCAGGCAACCGCCGAGGCGATGGCGCGCGCCGCTCGCGAGCGGTTGCACTCGGATCTCGGAGTGGGCATCACGGGCATCGCTGGCGGCGCGGAGCTTGAGGGGCAACCACCCGGCACGATGCACCTCGCGCTCTGGGACGGCGAGGAGATGCGCTACAACCACTCGCGCTACTATCAGGGTCGCACGGTCGCCAAATCGAGGGCGGTCCTGCAGGCGATGTCGCTGCTGCGCGAGTACCTCATTGAACGCGCGGCGGCACGAGAGGGGTAGCGCTAGGGCTAGCCCGAAACTTGGTAGATGGCCGGGCGGTAGCGGGGGCGGGGCACGCTCTTCCCTGCAGCGCGCGCTACCTCGATCCAGGCGTCGCGAGCCACGCGCAACTCGGTGAGCGCCTGCTCCGGCGTTTCCCCGAAAGCGGAACAGAACTTGAGGTCTGGAATGTCGGCAACGTACGCAACATCTTCTTCGCTGTAGAAGATGTTGATGTGGTAGTCCTTCACGCAGCCGATGCCGCCCGCTCGAGGGCAGGGCGCCACTCGGCGGGGAGAAGCGAGAGCAACCGCGTGATGTACTGCTCGGGGGTCGAGTCGCCCTCGGCGTACTCCGTGTCCCAGGCCTCCAGCTCACCCAGCGTCGCGGAGATCGAGGGCAATGCCTTTTCGTCGACGTGAGACCAGTCGACGCTCGCGACGAAGTCCGTCACAGTGTCCGCATCGAGGCCGCCGCGCAGGGACTCCCGGACGACGCGACGCACGTCCTCGATGGTCACCGTCTGGATCGGAAGAAGGTCCGACATCGAAGAAGTCTCCCACTACGCATTCGATCAGCTGTGGCAGGACAACGCTGCCGATGCGAAGCGAGACAGCGGTATATTCGTGGAAATTATTGCACGACGCGACACGGCCACGGACCCTCGATACGCGGGTGGCGAGTCCCGATATGTGAAACTGCTCACGAACGACTGCTGGCACATCGCGACGCTCCACGAAATCGTGCTGACTGACGGCGTTGTCACTCACACCAACGCGAAGGATTACACGCTTCGTGACTGCTCTCTAGTCCGTCCTCCACGGGGGCAGGCGTGACCCCCTCTCTCCACCTCGGCACGAACGCCCTCTACCCCTTCCGGCCCGCGGATGGCGGCGTGGCCCTCATCGATGCGGGGCCGGACATCGAGGGGTCGTGGGGCGACCTCCGAGCGCAGCTGCGCGCCCTCGATGTGGCGCCATCCGAGGTGCGCCTCGTCCTCGTGACGCACGCGCACGCGGACCACGCGGGGCTGGCGGCGCGCTGGGCTGCCGCGGGCGCGCGCGTCCTCGGGGGATCGTCAGATATCGAGGCGATGCGCGTGGGCGCCGCGGGCTACGCGGCCACGAGCGCGGCTCGACAGGCGGAGCTGCGGCGGCACGGCTGTCCCGAGGCGATTCTCGACGCGCTCGCGGCGCGGCCCCGCTCGGCGTTCGGGTGGGACGGCTGCGCGGACGTCGAGGCAGCCCTCGATGGCACGACCTTCGACCTCGATGACGGCCGGCGTCTGTTGGTGATGGAGGCGCCGGGGCACACGCCAGGCAGCCTGGTGCTGCTGGTCGAAGACCCTGATGACGCGCGCGGCCTCGAGGTGTGCTCCGGCGACACGCTGCTCCCGGACACGATTCCCACGCCGGGGTTGCACTTCCCTCACGGTCCCGACGGCCCGCGCTGGCGCGCGTTGCCCGCGTTCATCGAGTCGGTGCGGGCGCTGGGGGCGTTGCCGCTGGCGCGCGTGCTGCCTGGGCACGGCGCGCCCATCGAGGAGCCGCGCGTGCTGATCGAGCGGTACGAGGCGCACCACGTCCGCCGTGCCGCGCGCGTCCGCGCCGCCCTCGAAGCTGGTCCGGCGACGGCCTTCGAGGTGGCACGGGCGCTCTACCCGCGCCTCCCAGCCCCACGCCTCGCGCAGGCGCTCACCGAGGTCATCGGCCACTTCGATCTACTGCTCGCCTCGAAGGTTGGGATGCTGGAGGAGGACGGCGGGGTGGTGCTGATGAGGGTGGTCAGGTGAGGGAGTGGTGAGGCAGCCCGCGGTGCGGTGCCTTCATCAGTTCGTACGTGCGCGGTAACGCATAGTTACGGTTACTTGACAGCGTAGAGACCGCGCTTTGCCCCCACACATGCTCCACAATCCTGGCTCAATCGGTAACGGACTACTTGAGGCCAGAGCGAGTGGGCTGACCACATGCGTCGTACCGTGGTTGGCCGCTCGGTTGCCGGCTTTGGCGCGGTAACGCGGTTTCGTTTCTCATCGCAGTACTGACTGCTGCCGAACACACGTCGCCCCTGTGGGTCGGTGCTGGCATTTCTGTGTGCGTCATCCTGCTCGGCCGCGCTCGGTTGATCTGGAGGTTGCCCTTGAGGGAGGAGGCCGATGGCATATCGCAGATAGCTACCCATAATAAAATTGAAGGCAATCTCGCGCAGTTGGCTCGCGTGGAGGTGCGGGGCGATCTCATCTTGCCCGGTAACACCTCTCCTATCCCCCCCCCCCCCGCCGCTTCCAATTGTGCCCGCACCGGATGATCTGTACGAGTCACTCGCAGGCGTGCGATTCACCCGCCACGAGATCGCGAGAAATGATGGGCCATAATGGGGCCCCTCCCAATGGCAGTGTGATCAGCATCCAGATGTACCGTTCAGGCAGTGGGATCAGGATGATGGGCAAGCGCGGGATATACCGGGGAGTGAACCGAGCCATGCGCATACTGGCTACAGACGAATGCTTGCGCTGCGTTGTGCCGGTGCCGGAGATGCCTCACCGCATGTACTGAACTGGCTGACTCCTCAGGGGACTTCTGGTCCGCGTTTCACGATGCAGAGGCGCGGCTAGTGGCACACCGTGCGCGCATCCGCCGCAGCCGCACCGCATTGCTCGAGTCCGGCCCCTCAGCCTAAACCCTAGTCCGCCGCCAGCGACCGATAGAGCGATGGCAACCGTCGAGGTAGCGACTCGATGTTGTCCACCACCTCGTAGCCGACATCGTCCATCATCTGCTTCAGGTAGTCGTGGCCTTCCTTGTCGACGGTGATCAGAAACGGTGTGATACCGGCGCGCTTCGCCTCCTGCAGGGCCTGGTGCGTGTCATGCACCGCGTATTCCTTCTCGGTGCGGTCGCGGCCGTAGCCGTGGTCCTGCGGGCGGCCGTCCGAGACGAGGATGAGGATCTTCACCTTCGCCTCGAACTCCTCGAGCTTCCAGATCGTGTGGCGGATGGCCGGGCCCATGCGGGTGGAGCGAATCGGCTCGATCTTGTCCACGCGACGGCGGACGCTGTCATCCAGCTCCTCGTCGAGGTCCTTGATCACGTAGTACTCGACGTTGTCGCGGCCGTAGCCCGAGAAGCCGTAGATGCCGTACGAGTCACCGATGGCCTCCAGCGCCTCGATGATCAGGATCGCGGACTCCTTCTCGAGGTCCACGATCCGCTTCGGCGGTTCGAGCGCCTGCTTGGCGCGACGTGACGCGAGCCACTGGAAGTACTTCCGCGGGTCGTCGTCGAAGTCGTCTTCCTGCTCGTACTTCGGCTTCTGCTTCTCGATCTCCTCGTCCGTGGAGGCCGACATGTCGAGGAGGAACGCGACGGCGACGTCACGCTCGATCTTGTTGCGGCGCCAGTAGAAGCGGCCGATCGGGCCAGCGCCGGCCTTCTTGTCGACCATGAACTCGATGGCCTGGTCGAGGTCGATGTCCTCGCCGTCCTCCAGCCGCTTGATCTTGCGGAAGGACTCCGGGCGCATCTGCTCGAACTGGCGGCGGGTCTCCATGACTAGGCCGTGGTTCTTGCGCAGCGTGTCGTCGTAGTAGTCGAGCTCGCCCTCTTCGCCGATGCGCTCACCCACGCGGCACCAGCGCGGGCGGTAGTCGCCGGCGCGGAAGTCCCACTCGTCGTAGTACTTCCAGGTGACCTCGATGGGCAGGTCTTCCTGCGGGCCGGGCTCTTCCTCGACACCGCCGCCGTCCTGTTCGCCTTGGCTCACCTTCTGGTCCGTCTGAGGCGTCCCCGCTTCCTTCTCGAGGTTGGAGAGGAAGAGGCCGAGCGTCGAGGAGAGGTCGCCCTCGGCCATCTCGGAGATCGTGATCTCCACGGAGTTCTCGAGCATCTGCTTGAGCTGCTCGGCGGACATCGGGGACAGGACGCCCTCGCCCTGCTGGCCCTGCTGCTGCAGGCGCAGCTGCATCAGGAGCTGCACCAGCTCCGGCTTGAAGTCGCCTCGGAACTCCGGCTGAGGCGGGTTCTGGAACGCCACCTCGTCGCCCGAGGGCAGGTACGAGCCCATGTCGCCCTCGCCGGAGCCGCCGGGCATCATCGGACTGATCGAGACCCAGTCCTCGTCGTAAGCAACCCAGTCCTGCTCGGGCAGGTCGGCCACGAGGTTCGGGATGCGGTCGGCGATGTCGTAGAGGGCCGCCGCCACCTCGGCGGAGTCCTGCACCGTGGCGCCGGGCTGCTCGGCGATCTTCAGGGCGGCGAGCGCCTCGCCGAGGAGGACCTGCAGCGGTTGCGGCCAGCGGATCGTATCGGCGCGCAGCAACGAGGCGCGCAACAGGTTCTCGACGAACGCGGCGCGCAACCCCATCGAGCGCACCTCGGGGCGACGGTCAGCCTCGTAGGACTGCAGGCGCTGCAGCGCGCCGCGGATGCCGCCGTATTCGCGTCCAACGACCGAGTCGACACGCGTGTCCTCGACGACCGTGAAGAGCCCGGCGATCATCGTGCGGTCCGCGAACGCATCGAAGTAGCGCTGCATCGAGGTGACGGCGCCGAGGCGTGGCTTCTCGACCTCCAGGTGTTCGGGGGGCGCGGGCTTCGATGCCTCACGCGCCGCCATCGTCGCCGAAGTGTGCATGCCGGGCTCGCCAAACGCGTACGTGAACGAGCCGAACTCGAGACGGCCGGTCTGGTGCGTCGTGAAGACCTTGTAGGCCATGAAGTTCTCACGCTGCACGTCGAAGGCGTTCACGTACGGCGGCAGGTAGATCGCGGTGCCCTCGGTGGTGGCCACGGACTCGGTCACCCAGCCGATGCCGCGGTCGACGAGATCCTCGGCAGAGCGCACGGAGATCTGCTCGCCGGTTAACGCCTTGGCATAGAGGCGCAGGGTCGTGCCCACCGAGGAGAGTTCGACGCGCGCCGAAAGCGCGCTGAGCATGTCCTCGGCGCGCGTGGACTCGAGGCGGAAGTAGGCTTCGGCGCCCTCGGCGTTGTGCTCGGTGAAGAGCACGCCGCGGCCTTCCTCAGACCAGCGCTCCATCTGCTCCGGCGTCAGGCGCGAGCGCAAGAACGGCGCCGACTTCAGGTACTCCATCGAGGAGGTCGGGCTGCCGGCGGCGAGCCGGCGGGCGAACGCCACCATGTCGCCGTGGTCGGCGTGGTCCATCTGCGCGAGGGCGGCGGCCGCCTCCGCGAAGAGCGGGTAGCCCTGGCGCCCCACCTCCGTGGTGACACGGGCAGCGAGATCGAGGAAGTCAGCGCGCTGTGACGCCTCGATGTTGTGCAGCAGGCGAGGGCCGCGCTCGAAGTAGAGGCGGGTGTCCGCCCAGGAGGCGCGCGTGACGGCGCGTGCGAAGCGCAGGAAGGGCTCGCGGTCCGCTGCCTCGAGCTGGCCGAACACGTCGGGCGCGCTCTCCAGACAGGCCGTGGCGAGCTCGTAGGAGCGCTCGGTGAGCGCGTCGATGACGTCCACGAACTCATCGAGGGCGCTCATGGTGAGAACGCCGAGCAGGCCGGGACTCGTGCTGTAGAAGAGCGACGACAGCGAGATCGACTTCCAGTTGCCGCGGCAGAGCCGGTCGCCGAGGTTTGCCCAGGTCGTGAGGTCCTCCACCGGCAGCAGGTCGAGGATCGCGGGCGTGGCCTTGAGGTAGGCGGCCGACATCAACGCCGAACGGCTGGCCAGCTCGAGCGAGGACTCGCCCCAGCTCACCAGGCTGTCGAAGTCGATTCGGGACGCGATCTCTGGCGAGGCGCGGAAGTACTCGGCCGCGGCCTCCCACGAGCGCAGCGAGTGGTGCGCAAGGGCGACGCCCTGCGCGGCCCAGCGGTCGAGGGCCTCGGGCGCCATGGTGCCATCGAGGCGCTCGAGGGCGGCAGCGAACTCGTCCGGCAAGGACGCTCCGAAGCCGCGCAGCTCAGGCGTATAGCGGGCGACGAGTTCTTCGGCGACGCTCATTCTGTGGAACTCATTCCCTGCGTCCCTGCGTGCGTACTACCAGTCGGACCTAAGCCTCGAAGATCGAGGTGACCACTTCCTCGATGGAGCGCTGCACCTCGAGGTCGTCTGTCAGCGCCCAGACGATGGCAACCTGACAGGCCCGTCGCGGCGTGATGCCCTGCGCGATTAGCTTCCCGGCGTAGACCAAGAGGCGCGTCGAGACGCCCTCGGCGAGGCCGTGCTCCTTGAGGTTGCGCACCTTCTCGGCCAGCTTCGCGAGGTCCATCGCGATTTCGGCAGTGCAACCCGCCTCCACCTGGATGATCTCGGCCTCCTGGTCACGGGGCGGGTAGCCGAACTCGATGGCGATGAAGCGCTGTCGGGTCGAGTGCTTGAGGTCCTTCAGCGCGGACTGATAGCCAGGGTTGTAGGACATCACCAGCAGGAAGCCCGGCGCGGCCTCCAAGAGTTCGCCGCGCTTGTCGATCGGCAGCAGGCGGCGGTAGTCAGTCAACGGGTGGATGAGGACGGTCGTGTCCTTGCGCGCCTCGACGATCTCGTCCAGGTAGCAGATGGCGCCGACCTTCACTGCACGGGTAAGCGGCCCATCGATCCAGCGCGTGCCGTCACTCTCGAGGAGATACCGGCCCACGAGGTCGGACGCGGTGAGGTCCTCGTGGCAGGCGACGGTGATCAGCGGGACACCCTCGTTCTCGCGGTCGCCGAGGTGCGTGTGCAGACGCCACGACATGTGCTCGACGAATCGCGTCTTACCGGAGCCGGTCGGGCCCTTGAGCAGCACGGGAATCGAGCGCTCGTACGCCTGCTCGAAGAGCTTGATCTCGTCAGAGATCGGCAGGTAGTACGGCTCCTCGGTGAGGCGAAATTCCTCGATGGCGAGCTGTTTGAATGTTCCAGTGGCCTTCGTGGTCGTCAAGGTCTGCCCTCACAGTGGTGCGCCCGCGGGCGCGACGGTCATCTTGTTGCCAGTTCGGCAGGCTAGGCCTTCGCTTCGGCCTGGAGCTTCTTCCACCGAGTTTCGACGCGCTTTAGCAGGTCCGCCAGCGTGTCGGAGTTCTCGATCTTTACGTCCGCTAGCGCCAGACGGTCTTTGTTCGATAGCTGCGAGTCGATGCGTGCCTGCGCCGCATCCGCGCTGAGGTTGTTGCGGGCCATCAGGCGCTCGCGGGCAATCTCCGGCTTCACGTAGACCACCCAGACCTGGTCCACCAGGTCGGTCCACTCTGCCTCGATGAGCACCGCCGCCTCGAGGACCACGATGGAGGTGCCGCGGGCACGCTCGGCCTCGATCTCTTCGGCCGCCATGCGCCGGATCTCGGGCCACGCGATGTCGGTCAGGCGCTTCATCTGAGCGGGGTCGCCGAACACCTTGCCGCCCAGCACCTGGCGGTTGATGGTACCGTCGGCGGCAACGAGGTCGTGCCCGAACTCGTTCACCACTTTCTGAAACCCAGGGCTACCGGGCTCGTACACGCGATGTCCGACGCGGTCAGCGTCGATGACGTGAGCGCCATTCTTGCGGAGCTGTTCGGCAGCCGTCGACTTACCGGAGGCAATACCTCCGGTGAGACCTATGACGATCATGGTGCCTCCCGAAGAGGTACGTCGGTACGGTTCCGGGTCGTTCGAGGAACGCGTTCAGATTCGGAAGGGGTGCTTCCGAGCAGCTGCGTCCGGGAATCCCGGTGGTTGCCTGCGATTGTATTTTCGCGGAGCCTCGGCAGCAAGGCGAGTTATGAAAATCTCCCGCGTGCGCCGTTTCGATGGCTCACTGGCTGAGCCAGCAGGCGCGCAACGGGCCGCCGAGGGAGTGCGAACTCACCTCGACGGCCCGTGCCGGAGTCAGAACCTGTCGAACGGTGCTACTTCGCGGCCTTCACAGCCGCGATGAGCGCCGGCACCAGAGCCTTGTAGTCACCGACCAAGCCGTACTTGGCAGCCTTGAAGATGTTGGCTTCCTTGTCGCGGTTGATGGCAACGATCATCTTCGAGCCGCTGCAACCAGCCATGTGCTGGCTGGCGCCCGAGATCGCGACCGCAACGTACAGGTCCGGGGTCACGACCTTGCCGGTGAGCCCTACCTGCTTGGCAGGCGGGTACCAGCCGAGGTCAACCGCGGCGCGGGAGGCGCCCGTGGTGGCCTTGTCTCTGCCGAACGCCTCGGCGAGCGCCTCGACGATCCGGAAGCCGTCCGCGTCACCGAGGCCGCGGCCGCCGGAAACGACGATGGGGGCTTCCTCGAGCTTCAGGCCCTCGGAGACGGCTGCCTCCATGCCCACGATCTCGATGTTCGAGGCCGCGGCCGCACCGAGGTCGACGGTCTCACCGCTGGCTCCGGCGGCCGGTGGCGCGGGGTCGAACGACTTCGCACGCACGGTCGCGATGGCCGGGCTGGTGGCGAAGCCGTAGACCGATAGCGCGTTACCGCCGTAGCAGGGGCGAGTGGCCTTCACTGCGCCACCCTCGAGGGCGACACCGACGCAGTCCATCGCGACCGCCGTGTTGCGACGGAACGCGAGACGCGGGCCAAGGTCGCGGCCCACAGGCGACTGCGCGAGCAGGACAACGCCGGGGTTGAGCTGACCGATCGCACCATCGACGGCAGCCGTCCACTGGTCGGCCTTGAAGTCGTCGTAAGCGGCGTCGGCGGAACTGAACACCTTCGTGGCGCCCGCGGCAAAGGCGCTGGCGGCAGCACCGGCGGCGCTGGCCCCGAGGAGCGTGATGGCGACAGCGCCGCCCTCGGCGAGGGTCTTACCGGCGTTCAGCAGCTCGGTTGTGGTGGTTGTGATGGCGCCGTTGGCGACTTCGCCAACAACGAGTACGTCTTGAGCCATTGTCTGTGCTCCCTTTCGCTTTCAAGCCCGCTCGGGGCTTCTCAGGACGCCTAGAGGACCTTGTCCGCCTGGAGTGCCTTGACCAGGTTGCCGGCCATCTCCTCAGGCGTTTCGCCCTCGATGATGATCACGTTCCCGCCGGCCTGCGGGATGAACAGTCGCTCAAGCTTGAGGCGCGAGCCGCCGGCACCGATGGAGCCTGCGTCCAGGCCGAGGTCGGCTGCGGACCACTTGGTCACGGTCTTCTTAGCAGCCTGCATGATCTGCGCGAGCTTCGGGTAACGAGGCTCGCCCAACTCATTGGAGACGGTCACGACGGCCGGCATCGGGAGCTTCAGGGTCTGGAAGCCGTCCGGGAGTACGCGCTGGACGATCATCTTGTCGCCCTCGATCTTCACGTCCTTGGCGATGATCGTGGCCGACCAGCCGAGGGTCTCGGCGATGCCGACCCCGGTCTGACCCATGTCGAAGTCGGCGGCCTGGCGGCCGCAGAACACGGCGTCGACGTTACCGAGCTTCTTGATCGCGGCGGACAGCACGTTCACGGTGCCGTTCCAGTCGCCACCCTCGAAGGCGTCATCGTCCAGCAGAAGCCCCTCGTCGGCGCCCATGGCGAGCACCTGCTTGATGGCCGCTGCGGCCGAGGCCTTGCCCATCGACACGACCGTGATCTTCACGTCCGCGCCGGCCTCCTTGATGCGGAGGGCTGCCTCGGCGGCGATCGCGTCGAACTGGCTGATCACCGGGGCGATGCCCTGGGCGGGGATCACCTCGTTGGTCTGCTCGTTGACTCGGAACGCCGAGGGCGGCGTCTCCGGGTCTGGGATCTGCTTTGCGCAAACGACGATGTGCATGGGTCCGTTCCTCCCCTCGCGAGGGCGACAGCCCCCGATGCCAAACTCCACCGGGGCGAACCCCGGTCTGCGTTTTCGCGGGGCTCCAGCCCCGGGTCGACATGGTCGCGGAGAGGACTTCGCGCGTGAGATCAGGCCCGTCCGGGCGGGCGCCCTTGATCCCCGGCTCCGATGCCCCCGCCTGCCGCCGACGAGCGCCGCGCCCGTCGCCGGAGGATTCTAGCGGCGAATCTGGCTTATGCCTTCGCCGCGTCCGGCCCGAGCACCGCCTGCTCGAGCAGTTCCGCAATATCGAAGGCGCGCATGCGGCCTTCCTCTTCCGGCTGGATCGCCGGGATGCCGTCCTCGAACATCTGGACGCAGAACGGGCAGTTCGAGACTACGCCAGCCGCACCAGTCATCGTGGCTTCCTCGGTGCGGACGTGGTTGACGCGCCGCTCTCCGAGCTCCTCCTGCCACATGTTGCCGCCACCCGCGCCGCAGCACAGGCCGCCGCTCTGGATCCGCTTCATCTCGCGGAACTCCGTGCCCGGCAGGACCGCCAGGATCTCGCGCGGTGCATCGTAGACGCCGTTGAGCCGCCCGAGGTAGCAGGAGTCGTGGTACGTCACCGATGTGGTGGCGAGCTGGTACTTCGGGACCAGCGTCTTCTGCTGGACGGCACGCGCGAGGAACTCGGTATGGTGCAGCACCTCGAAGTGGCCCTCGAACTGCGGGTACTCGTTCTTAAACGTGTTGAAGCAGTGCGGGCAGTTGGTAATCACCCGCTGCACGCCCTTCGACTTGAACGTCTCGATCAGCTGCTGGGCCAGGATCTGGTAGAGGTACTCGTTGCCGAGCCGCCTCGCGGGATCGCCGCTGCAGGTCTCCTCCTGGCCAAGTACGCCGAAGGAGGTGCCCGCCTCGCGCAGCAGGCGGAAGACCGACTTCGTGATCGGCAGGTTGCGTTCCACCAGCGATCCGGAGCAGCCGACCCAGTAGAGGTACTCCTGGCTGCCATCGAAGATCGGGACGTCGCCGAGCCCCTCCATCCACGTCGTGCGCTCGAGGACGGTGCCGCGCCACGGGTGTCCGCGCATCTCGATGTTCTCGAGCGCAGCCTGGGCGCTGGGGGGAATGCGCGCTTCGTCCATCACGAGGTAGCGCCGCATGTCGATGATCGTCGGGACGTGCTCGATCAAGACCGGGCACTCCTGTACGCAGGCGCCGCAGGTGCGGCAGGCCCACAGGGTCTCGTCCTGGATGACGTCGCCTACCATCGCAAGCTGGGACACCGAGCGCATGTCGCCGCCGGCGTGACCGACTGCCTGCAACTCGGGACCGACGTTCGCGAGGTGGGCCTTCAGGTCCTGGATGAGGTGCATCGGTGAGAGCGGCTGACCGGCAAGGTTCGCCGGGCAGACGTTCGTGCATCGTCCGCAGCGCACGCAGGCATCGAGCTCGAAGAGCTGCTTCCAGGTGAAGTCCTGGATCTGACCCACGCCGTAGACCTCGCGCTCCTCGATCTTGAGGATCGGGTTTAGGCGGCCGGGAGCGTCCGTCCTGAGCAGGAAAGCGTTGATCGGCGCAAAGAAGAGGTGGTCGAGCTTGGTGAAGACGATCAGGCCGAGCCAGCCGAAGGCCACGAAGATGTGCGAAAACCACAAGTAGTAGTGGAAGGCGCGTGCCTGCGTCTCGCTCATCCCGAAGATCGAGAGGAACGACGCCAGGGCGTATGAGCCAAACGACCACACCGCCCAGTCCGGGTGCTCCTCCAGCTCCGAGGCGAGGAGCCGGAACGCCTCAACGACGAACCCACTCGCCAGAACGAGTCCGAGGCCCCAGATGATCAGGTGGTCCTCGACGCGCTCATCCCAGCGGATGCGGTGGTAGGTGTCGAAGTAGCGCCGGTAGAGCGCCATACCCACGCCGATGAGCCCGATCACCCCGAAGAGGTCGCCGTAGAAGGAGTAGAAGAGGTAGTAGTTCCCCCTCAGGAAGTGCAGTTGGAGGTCATCGTCGATCGCGACCTGCGCCGTGACGAAGGTGAGCATGACGATCGAGGAGAGGATGCACCAATGCATGATGCCCGCGTAGCGGTCACGCCGGAGCTTGTCCTGCCTCAACCCGAAGCGTGACATGTTCGCGAGGCGATGCGGGATCTGGCTGAGCACACCTGGTGTCGGCTGCCCGATCATCCACAGCGAGGCGTGACGCACGAAGCCGTACACGAGCAGCCCGGTCAGGGACGCGAACAGAGCGTATACGACCCAGCCGGGCACGTCGTTCCAGAAGACCTCGCGATGCGCGGCGGCCGTGCGCTCCATCTCCGCAGCTACAACAATGCCCGTCCCGACGATGCCCACGGCGGGCGCCCACCAGGCGCCTACCACTCGGGCGTGCTCAGGGGTGCCGTCGGGAAACGCGACCTCTGCCGTTGCCACCGCTTAGACGGCGTTCGCGGTCTTGGCGGCGTGCATGTCGCGCAGCTCGTTCTTCAGGACTTTGCCGAGGTGGTTTCTCGGAAAATCGTCCACCCACTCATAGATGGCTGGCGCCTTGTAGGACGCGAGCTTGGTCTTCACGTAGGCCGTGAGGTCTTCCTCGGAGGCGGTCTGCCCGTTCGCCGGGATCATCAGCGCCTTCACCACCTCGCCCCAGTCGAGGTCCGGCACACCGATCACGGCGCATTCGGCGACGGAGGGATGAGCCTCGAGCACCTGCTCGATCTCCGCCGGGGCGATGTTCTCGCCACCGCGGATGATCATGTCCTTGATGCGACCGGTGATGAAGAGGTAGGCATCCTCATCGAGGTGGCCCACGTCACCGGTATGCAGCCAGCCGTCGTGAATCGCCGAGGAGGTGGCCTCCTCCTGCTTGTGGTAGCCCCGCATGACGCGGTCGCCGCGGACGCAGATCTCGCCGTCCTCGCCAGTTGGGAGCACCCTGTCCTCCGGCGACAGGATGCCGATCTCGATGTCAGGCATTGAGCGCCCGACGGAGCGAAGGCGGGTGAGCTTCTTCTCGTTCTCCTCGGGCGTCCCGTTCATACGGTGGTCGTCAGGACCAAGGAAGGTCATCGAACCAGTCGCCTCGGTCTGGCCGTAGGCGTTCATCAGACCGATCGTCGCCGGGAGCACCTCAACGGCGCGGCGGACCACTTCGTACGGCATCGGAGCGGCGCCGTAGGTGACGCCGCGCAGGCTGCTGAGGTTGTACGACCCGAAGTTGTCGACCTCCATAACGCGCTTGAGCATGGTCGGAACAACAAAAGCGTGCGTAACGCCTTCGGACTCCACTGCCTGCAGCCACGCGGCTGGGTCGAACGCGGGGAGGATCACCAAGCGGCGCCCGGAGAAGATGGCACTCGCCATCGTCGACGCACCGGCGATGTGGAAGAACGGAACCGAGGCGAGCACGACCTCCTGATCGATGCTCGGGTCCGGCGGCGACTGCGTGTTCACCACCAGCGCCGTCAGCGCTCGATAGGACAGCTGCACACCCTTCGGCATCGCAGTGGTGCCCGAGGTGAAGATCAGGAGCGATACGTCGTCTTCATCGATGTCGGTGAAGACCGGGATGTCCTCGCTGTTCGCCACCACCGACTCGTAGGTCGGCACACCTGCGACCTCGAAGCCGATGGTGATCACGTTGGTCACGTTAGTCACGTTGGTGCGAATCTCCTGGAGGAGCGGGTAGTAGCGCTCAGAGATGAACAGCGTGCCGATGTCCGCCGTGTTAATCATGTAGCTGAGCTCCTCGGGCTTCGCCCGGAAGTTCAGCGGCACGAACGTGGCACCGACCGCGGCCGTCGCGTAGTACGCCTCGACGAACTTCACGGAGTTCACCGACATGACGCCGACGTTCGAGCCCTTGCCTACGCCCATCGCCAGCAGCCCTTGCGCGAGCTTGTTCACCCGTGTCTGGAACTGCTCGAACGTGACCCGCTCATCGGGGTCGACCAAGCCCACGCGGTCCGGCACGATTGCCGCGGTGATGGTGATGAACTCGGCAGTGTTCATACTGCGATACCCCCTGCCCGGCTCAACCTCCAGGGATTGAACGCGGCTTCATCCTCCAAGATCGTCAACTGGCCCTCGGAGTCCAGCTCGAACGGGACCGAGCGAAGGTCAAGCCAGTCGCCCTTCGCGCTGCGGCCCGCGATGTCGTACATCGCCCCGCTGCACACATCAAAGAAGCGACCGGCCGCCAAGCCTTCCGTCCCTCCCAGTTCAGGTCGGAACGTCACCCGACAGGTCTGCCGCCCCGGGGGATTGTGCGGGTCGATGTCGGAGAGCACCAGCGGCGAGCCGTCTACCAGCCGAATAACGAACACATGATCGGTAGCGTGGTAGACGACGGAGCCCGGGCGCAGTCCTTCGGGTGACCCCAGCGCGATCCTCCCCCCGCCCCGCCCCTGCAACGCGACGAACGCGATCACCAAGATCGCCCCCAGCGCGAACAGGGCTACCGCGAGCAAGCAACCACTCTGTACACCAGTTGGCTCCTGAACGGACCGATCGGAGTCCCCACTAGCGTGCGTGTGCTGCCTCCCCGAGGCGAAGCGGGGCCACTATAGGCAATCGATGCTGGGAGCGCCACACGCCCGTGAGGCGGCCACGGACTACCGCGAGGGCGTGACGCGATCCCGCCCGATGACCTCGACGAAGATGTGTTGCTGGCCGTCCGGCAGCGTCTTGTACGCGAGTTCGAACGTGCGCAGCGGTTCCACAGGGCGCCCCGCAGGGTCGATCTCGTTCCCTGTGACGGCCCAGTACGCGCCCGTACAGTGGTCCTCGTAGGTACCGAGGGTGCCGTGCGGGTTGAAGCCACGACCACGTTCGTCGTCAGGATTCCAGATCACGAGGCACTGCGAGGAGTGCACCTTGCCGTCGATCACTCGGACTCGGCCGTCCGCCAGCCCAACGAGGTACAGGTTGAACTCCGGGAAGGGGCGCACACGCCCGATCTCCAGGCCTGCGACCGGACCGGCATCGAATTCGAATACGCGAATACCGGGATGAGCGACAAAATGACCCCAGAAGACCGCACCGATGCTCAGGAAGCTCACGAGCAGCAGCCCGAACGGCACCAGCCAGCCCGGCACGCGTCGGCGACCCTGCCCGCTGGCCGCTAGCGAGGCGTGCTCGGTCATGCGCCTACTCCCATCGCCACCTCGGCGGCCAGGACGCGTTCGAACTCAAGGGCGTGGGACAGGGGCATGTCGATGCCCTCGATCACGGCGCGCTTGGCGGCCTTGATTGCGCTCGGGGGCAACGAGGCAAGGCGCTGTGCCCATACGCGCGCGGTCGTCTCGAGTTCCGCACGAGGGACGACGGCGTGCACCAATCCTGCCTCAAACGCCTCGGGGGCCGTCATGGGCTCACCCGTCGTGACGAGACGGAGCACGTCAGACCGCGACGTGTGGCGCGCGACGGTCTGCGTCCCACCGGCCGAGGGGATATACCCGAGGGTGACCTCCGGGAGCGCAAAACGAGCATCCTCTGCGCAGACACGCAGGTCGCAGTACATCGACATCTCGAATCCTGCCCCGTAGGCAAAGCCGTGGATGGCCGCGACAAGCGGGATCGGCAGGGTCGACATGACCCCCCAGATATCGCGCTGCTGGCGTGCCTCACGCGAGGCCACCACCGATGGAGCGGTGCCAAACTCGAGGATGTCCGCGCCGGCCGAGAACGCCCGGTCGCCTGCGCCGCGAAGAACCGCCACGCGGATCGAGGGGTCGAGGCGAATGAGCTCGAACATCGTCCAGAGCTCATCACGCATCGCGAGGTGAACGGCGTTCAGGCGTTCGGGCCGGTTCAACGTCAGCCAGAGCACGTCGCCCTGGCGGTCCGCCTCGATGAAGGCCATCAGCCGCCCGCCGACCCTACAGCCAGTCCGGCTTCTTGATGGGGGACACCTCGGCGCGCTGGTGTTCACGCTGGATCTCGCGGTTCACCTTCTGCGCGAGCAGCTTCATCGCATCCGAGCCCGGGCTCATCTCGTCGGTGCGCCAGCGGCGCAGCGCAGCGATGTCCTTCTTGTCCTTTTTCACGCCGGGCAGTATGACGAGCTCGTCGAGGACGGCGTTGAACATGGTCCAGACTTCTTCGACTTCGAATTCGACCTTCATCGGACGCGTTCCTCTCGAGCCGAAACGCGCATGCTGCCGCGCTTGCGGAGGTAGCGGGTGGTCTGCTCATCGATGTAGGTACCGAGCGCGGCGTTGAACCTTGCTCCGTAGTCGTCGAGGCCATGTGTGCCAATGTCGTGCTCGCGGCGCCAGGCTCGAATCGCCTCGCGAGCGCCATCGGAGATCTCGACGTTGTCGAGCACCTGCGCGGTCACGAGGGCCAAGACGGCCTGCACCTCATCCACGTTAAGAATGACGTTCATCGGCGCTCCTTGCTGGCCGCGGGGCGCGGCACCAGTGTTGCTCGACCGTCCGCCGTATTGGTCAGTGCCGGACTCCTAGGACCTCTAACACTGCCTCACAAGGTGATGGCAGCGCCGCGCCGCGTCAACGGCCGAGGAACACGGGCGGCGTGCGCGACGCGAACGCCCGCACGCCCTCCGCGCGGTCGAACGTGGTCTGGAGGATGATCGTGAGGTCGAGCTCGTACCGTAGCGCCTGCTGTAGTGGCATCTCCGTACCTCGATTGACCGCCTCTTTCGCCAGCCGCGTAGCGATCGGCCCGCGCTGGGCGATCGCGTCCGCAAGGGCTCGCGCGGCGCTCGCCAGTTCGGAGGCGGGGACGACGCGAGACACGAGGCCGATCCTCCGCGCCTCACCGGCGTCGATCTCTTCGGCGAGCAAGAGCAGGCGCAGGGCGTTCGCGCGGCCGATCGCGCGTGGCAGACGCTGCGTGCCGCCGCCGCGCGGGAGGCGGCCCTCGGCGGTATCGGGCATGGCGAAGCGAGCGCCATCGGCGGCCAGTCGTAGGTCGGCAGCCAGCGCGAGCTCCAGCCCTGCCGAAAAGGCACGGCCGCCGATGGCGGCGATCACGGGCTGCGGCACGGCCGCCAGCGCGTCAAACCCCACGCCCGCAGCGAGCGTCGCTCCCGGTGAATCGAGCAGGTCGGCGCCCCAGCCGACGCAAAAGTCGGCGCCTGCTGAGGTCAGTACTACGGCGCGAACCTCATCGGTGAGGGCCGCGACGTCGGCCGCCGCGGCAGCGAGGTCCTCCACAAAGGCCCGCGTCGCGAGCCCTCCCGGCGTATCGAGAGTCAGTGTGGCCACGTAGCGCTCGATGGAGACGGTGACGTGCGGCATTGACCGACTGTACTACGTCACTACCTAGGGTCACGGGTACACGCTGGCTCCCCGGCGCACGACCTGCGAGCATGCGGCGGCTTTGACGACGACGGGGGGGGGGGTGGCAGTGGACATGGGACTGACGGGACGCTCGGTCATTGTGACGGGAGCGAGCCGTGGCATTGGACTGGCGATCGCGCGCGGGTTCTCCCTCGAGGGGGCGCGGATCACGATCTGCGCTCGCGGCGCCGGCACCCTGGAGGCGGCCGTCGAGGAAGTGCGAGCGCTGGGCACCGCGTCCGGTGCCGAGGTGCAAGGTGTGGTCGCCGACGTAACAAGTGAGGCGGACACGACGCGCGTGGTGGAGGCGGCAGTCAGCACTTTCGGCGGCATCGATGCCCTAGTGAACAACGCGGGCGGCAGCTCGCGGGAGCCAGACCTCGCCCGCGCCTTCGAGGAATCGTTCGAGCTCAACGTCGTGTCGGCGCTGCGGATGTCGCAGGCCGCACGACCCCACCTCGCAACGTCCGGGCAGGGAGCGATCGTCAACATCTCCTCGATCTACGGTCGTGAGTCCGGAGGTGGTAGCGCGTATAACGCGACCAAGGCGGCGCAGATCGCGATGAGCAAGGCGCTAGCCCGCGACTGGATTCGCGAGGGGATTCGCGTCAACAACGTCGCGCCCGGCTCGATCGCCTTCGAGGGCGGCTCATGGGCCCGACGCCTCGCCGAGCAGCCAGAGGCCATGGCGCGCTTCATCGAGCAGGACATTCCCGCCGGGCGCTTCGGCCGCCCCGAGGAGGTCGCCGCGATGGTCGTGTTCCTCGCGTCCCCGCGCGCCTCGTGGATGGTGGGCGCTACCATCAACGTCGACGGTGGCCAGTCCCGCTCGAACATCTAGCCACGTAGAATCCGCTCGAACACGACGCGAATCCTTCAGGAGACGTCATGCGCTTCCAACGCGCCGATCTTCCCGGCCTGGCCCTCGCCACGATCGCTCCGCCCCTGATGGTGATCCTCTTCCTCGCCTCGTTCGAGGCGTGGCATCACCAGGGCACGCCGCTGCTCGGCGGCGTCGCTACGAACGTCGCGATTCCGGCGGCGATCATCGGGGCGTTTTCACGCTTCGTGAAAAGCTGGGACTTCATCGTCGTGCTCCTCGGGATCATCCTCGCCTGCGTCATCGGGGTGAACTGGGCACAGCGCACCGGGAACGACGACGAACTGATCTCGACGCTCCTCAAGCTCACCGGCGTGGCGACGTTCATGCTGCTCAATGCCGCGTTCGCCTACCAGATTCTCAAGAACGCGATCCTGCCCATTCTGGACCGGCGTGACGCACGCATAGCCGCCGAACGTGGGGCCGCCGAGGCGTAGGCCTCGCCCCTGTCGCGCGCGACTCCCGAGGTGCGATGACGACTTCCTCGATTCCCGCCGACAGCGCTTCAGCCCCGCGCAAGGAGGCGGCCGCGCGACTTCGTTCTCTGGCCGTGGGCATGGCGGCCGAGTGGCTCGGCCAGCGCTTCTTCCGCACGTTCCGCCCGGTCGAGGGCGACCCCGCCCCCTTCGACGCCCGCCTGCGCCAGCGCGACCGCGTAGTAGGAGTCACATTCGCAACGCTCTGGGACGACGCAGTACCTCGCGCGCCCGCTATCGACACGATGGAGCGGCTGGTCAGCGCTGATCTGGCCGCCCGCGACGACAGCGGTGCGTATGTCGTCTGGGCGCCGCCCAACGCTGAATTCCCGCCGGACGAGCCGCAGCGCTCGGAGTTTCGATTGCTCCTCGGACACGGGCTGTCGGGGCTTGCCCCGGGACAGCGGCGTGAGCTGCGTATCCCTGTGCTGCTGCGCCTCGCGAAGACCGAACCAGAGGGCGCCTACATGATGGTGACGGGACCTCTGTCCGTGGAGTGGGCGCACCTGTCCGAGGGCCTGAAGGGCGTCTTCCACCTCGACGCTCGCGATCTGCTGCGCCTCCCGGATGAGGCGGCGGAGCTCGATATCATCATGACGAGGATTCGCGACCGCGCGACGGTCATGGAGTCCGGCGAAGTCACCAACGTCGAAGTCCACGACTACTGGTCGGTCTCGCGCCTCTCGACCGACGAGCCAGCGGGATTGACGATCGTCTCGGCCCCCCGCCCCGGCTCGATGGCGGATGCCGATGACGGCACGCGCGTCCGTCGTGGGCTGCGTCGTGCCGTGCGTCGGGCGACCGAGCAGCGCGCCGCCGCCGCAGCCGATGCCACCGTGGATTACGGCGTGCTGGTCCTCCTCGATGTCGTTGGACACCTCGATAGCGAGCTGGTTACGCAGGCCCTCCGAGGAATGAGCCCGGCCACCTACGGCTCGGTGGACCAGATCCTCCTCGTCGCCGACGGCCAGGTGCGCGAGATCCTCCAGCCGCGCCAGTTGCCCTGGGGCGCCTGACCACCATGCCTGCTCCGCAGGGCGCGATCCACGTGCGGCCTGCCTCTCCCGAGGACATGCGCTGGGTGCGTGCGCTAGTCGTTCGCGCGCTCCTCGATGCGGGTTATGACCTCCCCGGTGTGCTTGACGAGGACCTCGATGACCCGGGCTACTACGAGGGACCCGGGCGCGGACTCTGGGTGGCCTACGACGACCGTGACCGCCTTGTTGGGTGTGTCGCGCTCGATCGTGGGGACCAGGGCTCGGCGGTGGTGCGGCGCTTCGCGGGCACGGGGCTGTACGCCCTCATCGCAGCGGCAGTACAGCAGGCGCGTCGCCAGCGCTACCGAGTCGTCGAGACGGTCCTGACACCTGGCATGGATAACCTGCGCCTGGCTCTCGAGGCCGAGGGCTTCGCCCCATCGGCGCCGGGTTCGCTCCTCTACCGCCGCGAACTGGCGGCGGTGTAGGGCCGGCTGAACCGCTCACTTGCGCGTACGATCACATGTTCTCTATTCTCAAGCTCTCGTCTGTGGGAGCTCCGTCTCGTGCTCGACTACCATCCAACACCGCAACCTGTGACCTGTGATGTCTGCCGGTATGCGGTGGATCAGACGCTCGACTGCGCCCACGAGCACCCACGTGTGCGGGTGGCGACACCTTAGCTACTCGATGACCTTGAGCAGCTCGATGGCGCATCGGCGGCCCTGATTGGACTTGCCGTCTCGCACGTCGGCTTCGAGCCAGGGCCCGTTCACCCGATCGACCCACGTCACTGGTGCTGGGCGATTCTCCACGAGCCTGACATTCGACTGTCCTACCGGAGAGCCGCATGACCGCGACTCCCACGCCACGGATTCACGATGTCTACCGCGAGTATGCGCTTGGCCGCATCCCTTTTGAGGCAGCGGTCCGAGCTGCCGACGAGTTCCTCGAGCGGTTCGAGGGCAGACGACGTGATTCCTCGGCAGCCGGAAGTGGACCGACTGCGGACCGTTAGCTTTCCTCGATCTTGACCACGTACGTCCCGGCGATCCGGTCGTGCCACGTCTGGCTGCGACGATCCCACGCCGCCCACAGGTAGCCGACGAAGAACACCGTCAGCGAGAGCAACGTGCCAGCCGTCCGCGCAAAGCCGCGACCGGCTCCGGGGGCTCGACCCTCCAGGGTCACGACCCGCAGACCGAACACTCGCTTGCCGGGCGACCAGCCGAGGCTGTTCCACAGCCAGTGGTAGCAAACTTGGAAGAGCCACCCTACCAGCGAGGCGCGCGCGAAGGCCGCCTGCGCCAGGGGGTTGGTCTCGGGGTCACCCAGGATCGCCTCGCCTCCCACGATGAAGACGATCACGATCAGGCCGACCCAGATGGTGGCCAGGTCGATAGCGAGCCCGGCCGCGCGGAGGCCAAAGCTCGCGAGTGGGCGCGACGCTACCTCGGTGAGGCGTGCCGCCGCCGCTCGAGGCTCGCTCGCGAACATCGGTAGCGGCTGGTCAGGGCGCCGGATGCCTGAGCCGGGCCAGGAAGGGCCGGGAGCACCGAGGCTTGTCTGGGCGGGGCGCAGCCAGCCGTCGAGGAAGCCCTCGGTCGGGGTGGTGTCAGCGACGTCGTCCGTGGGCTGCGTCAGGCGTGGACCTGGATCGCGCCGTCGACGACGAACACCTCGGAATCCACGAACGCCGAGTGGTCAGAGCAGAGGTAGATCAGCGGCCCCTGCAGGTCCGTGACCTTGCCGAGACGGCGCAATGGGATGTAGCGCTCCAGCACGGCGTGGACTTGCTCGTCGCCCTGGATGCCGGGGATGTCATCGAAGAAGCCCAGTCCAAGGGCGTTCACCGTCACACCGCTGCGGCCCCACTCGAGGCCGAGCGACTTTGTGAAACCGAGCACGGCGCCCTGCGACGCGCCATAGATGGCCGCGTTTGGCACGCCTCGATCGTGGAGGATGGAGACCAGGTTCACGATGCGACCGTAGCCGCGCTCGACCATCCGCTTGCCGACGGCCTGGCTTGCCACGAACACCGAGGTGGCGTTGCGCTCGAGTTCGCGCCGCCACTCGGCGACCGAGGCGTCGAGGACGGGCTTGATGTTCGCGCCGTGTACCGCGTTGACGAGGATGTGCGTCGGCCCGACCTCCGCCTCGATGGCCGCCAGCGCGGCCTCAAACGACGTGGGGTCGGTCAGGTCGACGCGGCGTGCGACGCCCTTGCGGCCGTGGCTCCAGCACTCGTTGAGGATCGAGTTGGCGGCCGTCTCCTCCTCGGCGCTGTCGTGCGCCGTGGTGACCGAGACGTTCGCGCCCACCTCGGCCAGCGCGGTGGCGAGCGCCCGGCCGAGTGGGCCAGTCGCGCCAGTTACGATGGCGTTACGCCCGCTCAGGTCGAACGGGTTAGAACCCATCAGGTCCGATTCGTCGGGCGGTGGAATGGTCATCAATGTCTCCTCAGGTCGCCTCGCGGCGCGGAATCTCAGCTGGGTGCTAGGATGTGCCTTACCCCTCCGCGACGGGGACCAGGCCGGCGGGCGTGACACCCCCGGCGATCGAGCCGCCATCGAGCAGCACGGTTTCGCCCGACATGTAGTTCGACATGTCGGAAGCGAGGAATACGGCCAGCGGGCCCATCTCGACCGGATAACCCACGCGGCCGATTGGCTGCACCGCACCGATGCGGTCTCGGTTGTCCTGGGGCATCCCCTTCGGAATCAGTCCGGGCGCGATACAGGTACACGTGACGTTGTCGCGCGCGTAGGTCATCGCCAGCGCCTTTGTCAGCTGGATCACGCCGCCCTTGGCCACCGCGTACATGAAGTTCCCACGGCCGCCTCGGAAGCCCCACCCCGACGTGATGTTGATGATCTTCCCGCCACCGTGCACCAGGAAGTGATTGATGATCGCCCGCGAGCAGTAGAACGCCGTCGTCAGGTTGACGTCCATGCCGATGCGCCACTCTTCGTCGGTCAGCTCCGGCAGCGTCTTGCCTCGACCAGCCTCCGAGATTCCGGCGTTGTTCACGAGGATATCGACGCGGCCGAACTCCGCGATCGTCCGCTCGGTCATCGCGTTGACCTGCTCGGACACCGTGAGGTCGGCCGATATCGCGAGGGCGCGGCGGCCCTTCGCTCGTACTAGGCTCGCGGTCTCCTCGAGCGGGTCGAACCGGCGCGCCGAGACGATGATGTTCGCGCCCGCGTCAGCAAGCGCAAGCGACATCGCACGGCCGAGGCCAGAACCGCCGCCGGTCACGAGGGCGGTCTTACCATCGAGGTTGAACTTTCCGTTGATGGTCATGTGGCTTCCTCCGCACTGTGACTAGAGAGAATAGCGGGGGCTGCGCGGCGGGACACGTCGGCCCCGCGCGCGACCACACATGCCTATTACGACTGCGCACTCCGCGGACCCTCGGGCCAGTGCTCGTCCTGCCACTTGCGGCGCATCTCCGGGTTCGCAAAGCGGCCGTCGCGCCATTCAAGGGCGGACTTCAGCCCCTCCTCGCGATTGCGGGAACGCCACTCCTCCATCGAGGGCGAGACATGCATACGCGCGTCCATCTCTGCGGCAAGGCGCTGCATGGTTCGCGCACCCATCAGCTCCATCGCGAGGTTGACCGAGCGCTTGTTGCCGGAGAGCAAGTCCGTCGGCACCATCGCCAAGCGATCCGCCAGCTCCTCAACGGTCTCCTCGAGGTCGTCCAGCGGCACCGACTTCCAGACGAGGCCAATGCGCTCCGCCTCGATGCCGGTGACGAACTCGCCGGTCAGCAGCATGTACTTCGCCCACTGCGGCCCCACCAGGTACGTCCACATATGGGCGGGCGGCCCGCCCATCGCGCGCACCGGCGGGAATCCGATGTGCGCGTCCTGCGCGGCAATCACGATGTCGCACACCAGCGCGAGGTCCGTGCCGCCCGCGACGCAGTACCCGTGCACCTGCGCGATCACCGGTTTGTGCATGTCGAAGATGGTCATGCGGTCGCGCTGGGCACCCTCCATGCGGAAGACGTCGTCATCGAAGGCCTGCGAGGTGCGGTAGACCTCCGTGTAGCGGTCGCGCTCGTCGAGCGTTTCGCCCTCGATGCGGCGTTCCGGGGTCAGATCGTAACCGGCGCAGAACGAGCGCCCGGCGCCACGGATAATGATTGAGTGGACGCGTGTGTCCTCGTCAGCATCGTGGAGCGCGGCTGCGAGCTCGGCCTGGAGCCGCCTCGACAGCGCGTTCAGCTTCTCGGGTCGGTTGAGGGTGATACGAGCGCGGCCGCGCTCCTTCTCGACGATGATCGTTTCGTACTGGCTCGTCATGCGTCACCTCCTCGGCTGCCAGCGCGCCGGGATTGTACGCGTGATGTACAGACGAGGTGAGGCACCTCGGCCCGCTGCGGAGGTGGTTCGCCCGAGTCGAGCGAAACGCCGCTACAAGACGTGATGGCCCTGGATCACACGCACGAGCACGGCGATGACCGCGATGGTCCAGAGCATGATTGAGCTTCCGCTACGCCCGACTTATGTCGTTCCCGCGACCTAACTGTACGCCGTCGATACGACGACCTACAGGTGTTGGGTCACGCCGCCGTCGACGTGAAAGACCTGGCCGGTGACGTTGCCGGTACCAGAGCCCGCGAGGTACAGCGCGAGCGGCGCAACATCCTCCGGCGTTCCGGCGCGCCGAGGCAGAGTGAACCGCACGGCGCGACCGGCGTCCTCGTCCGCGGGGTCGAGGCGGTCCGACATCCAGTCCATCCACCCCGTCGAGATCCCGTTGATCGTGATCCCCTCCGGCGCCAGCTCCTGCGACAGCGAGCGCACGAGCTGCTGCGTGGCGCCATGCGCGGCTCCGTAGGCGGCGGTATTCGGCAGGCCGCGCTCGCCGAGGACGTGCGATACGAGCACGATGCGTCCGCCCGAGCCGCCTCGACGCATCTCCTCGGAGGCGGAGCGCGCGACGAAGAAGTGCGCGTTGAAGTTGTAGGCCATCACCTGCTGCAACTCGGAGTCCGTCGTCTTGCCGATGGGCTTGCCGAGAAAGAGGTCCGAGGCGCACACGGCGATGTCGACGCCGCCGAGCTCCTTTGCGATCTGCCTTGTGGTGACCTGCACGTTCTTGCCGAGCTGCACGTCCATGACGTAGACGGTCGACTTCGCGCCCAGCGCCTCGAGGTCTCGCTGGAGACGCTTGGCGGAGACGACGGCTTCGTCCGGCTTCAGCACGGCGAGCGCGATCTCCGCGCCCGCCTCGGCGTAACCACGCGCGATCGCCGCGCCGACGGGCGACTCTGCGCCGACGATGAGCGCGCGCTTGCCATCAAGACGGAGATGCTGCGGGCCGGGCAGTGCGGCGAGGGCGGCCAGGGTCTCTGGTGTGGTCACAATCAGGCTCCGATCTCGTGCTTGGGGGCGAAGGTGACCGGCGCGAGCCCACCGGCGAGCCCGCCACCATCGATGATGAACATCTCGCCGTTCACGTAGCGCGACGCATCCGAGGCGAGGTAGAGCGCCAGCGGCCCCAGCTCCCAGTAGTCGCCCAGCCGCCGAATCGGCACCCGAATGCCGCGGTTGCGGCGAATCTCCGCTTCCTGTTCGTCTCGCGGCGGGCGCTGGTTGATGTAGCCCGGCACGATGCAGTTAGCGCGAATGTTGTGCTTCGCGAGCAATGTCGCCTCGGACCTAGTCAGGGAGATCACGCCGCCCTTGGCCGTGGGGTAGGCGAACTGCTGGTTACCTCGAAGGGCCGTTCCGGAAGCAACGTTCACGATGACGCCACCTTCGCCCTGTTTGACGAACTGCCTCGCGGCCGCGCGGCCGCTGTAGAAGGCCGACTTCAGGTTGGTCGCCAGGACCATGTCGAAGGCGTCGTCCGGGTACTCCCAGAACTCGACATCCTGCGGACCGCCGCCACCGCCGGCGTTGGCAATCATCACGTCGAGTCGGCCGTACTGCTCGACGGCGCGCGCGACGAGAGCGTCAATCTGGGCCGAACTCGTCACGTCCGTGGGCACGGCGATGGCCGTGCCGCCGTCGCCCGTGATCTCGGCGACCGTTGCCTCGATCTGCTCCGGTGTGCGAGCGGCGCAGACTACGTTCGCGCCCGCGGCCGCGAGGGCTTTCGCCATCGCCTTCCCGAGCCCGCGTCCGGACCCGGTGACGATGGCGACCTTGCCGTCCATCTTGAAACTTTCGAGGACCATCTCGCCTCCGAAGTGCTCCGAGGTGTGTTGCCATTGCCGTGGTTGGCAGGGTCGCTTCACCTGTGCGGGCATCCGCCCGACTAGAGCGCGCCCATCGCGGCTCCGGCGAGGACCGCCAGACCGAGCGCGATTCTATACCAGACGAACACACGCAGGCTCCGCGTCCGCAGGAACGAGAGCAGTCCCGCGATCACGAACCAGCCCACGATCGCCGCTGTCGCCGCGCCAGCCAGCATCGGGCCCCACGCCACCGGCGCGCCGCTGACGAGGGCGTAACCCAGTTCGAGGACGGCGGCGGCAAAGACGACCGGTGCTGAGAGCAGGAACGAGAACCGTGCCGCCGTGCCTCGATCGAAACCGAGCGCGCGCGCGGCGCTGATCGTCACCCCCGACCTCGACACGCCGGGCACGAGGGCGATCGCCTGGCCCATGCCCACCAGGAACGCCGCCGCGTAAGTCATGGCCCCGAGCCCGCGGGCCTCCGGACGGCGATCCGCCACCTCCAGGAGCACGCCGAACCCGATGAGCGTCCCGACGATGACGGACACCGACCGCGCGTATGCGTCGATAGCGTCGTTCAGCAGATACCCGGCGGCTACGGCTGGCAGCGTGCCCCACGCAATGGCGAGAAGCAGGCGGGACTCGATACTCCACCGTGGTCCCGGCCCACCTCCACTGGTGACGTCGACGACGAGCGCCCGGGCGAAGCCGAACCACTCGGCGCGGAAGTAGAGCAGCACGGCGAGCAGCGTGCCGGTATGCAGGCCGACGTCGAACGTCAACGACGACGCACGTTCCCCCAGCAGGCGCTCGGCGAGGAACAGGTGTGCTGAGGAGGAGATCGGAAGAAACTCGGTGGGTGCCTGCAGCGCACCAAGAAAGATCGCGCGCAGGTATTCATCCACACATCGACGCTACGGCCGTTCGCCTCTACGCGCGCGAGAGTGCGGGCGGGTACCGCGGCGGCATGGACACGCGCGACCACAACTCGCTACCCGATACCATCGACAGATGCTCGATCCCGCAGATCTCCACGTGTCGCGACAGATCGCTGCCTGGCTCCAGGCGATCCTGCCTAAGATCGCGCCGGTGCGTGATCCGGACGCGTGCTGGGTGGCGGGTGTGAAGACGCGGTCGCCCGAGCATCACCCACCGCTCTACTGGCTGGGCCGCGCCCTCGATGAGACGGCGCGCGTCGGGCTCGCCGAGGCGGTGGCCGCCCTGGTTCTTCATGCTCACGGCCCTCGCGCCTGCGGCGGCTGGAGCGAGGATGACCAGCGCCTCCAGGACGTGCTGAGCGAGGTCTGCGCCACAGCATGGACCTTCGAGCACCTTGGACCTGCGGTGCGCTCGACGGTCGCTCTCGACCGGCCCGGCGACGAGCAGCCTCTCGGCGAAGCTGGGGAGAGGCCGCTCCTGTATGTGTCCAATCTGGATGCCTGGGTGGCGCCGCGCCGGATGTGGCCGGTACGCACCATGGAGCAACTGCTCAGGCAGGCTGGCGCCCGCATGGAGGAGGCCGCAGCGGCCATGCCGCGCACGGCGCGCAGCCGCACGGTCTACCTCGACATCCCGCTCAACATGTTCGGGTGGGCGCAGGACGTAGGTTATGCTGGCCCGACCACGGACCCGCTGCGCGCGGCCGTGAAGCACTTCGCGGGTGAATACCACGTCGGCTACGTGCTCACTCGGCCGTTCCAGTGGGGCGTACCCCTCGAGACGTGGTACTAGCGGGCGCCTGCTCCCACGGAGGGATCCTCGAGCCGGCGCAGGGCCTCAACAGCGCGCTCCAGCGACTCGATGTCGGCTGGCGGCAGCGCCTCGAGTTCGGCGGCCAGCGTCTCAAGGCGCAGGCGCTGGCCGCCTTCTGGTTCTGCGTCGACGCCTTCGGCGAAACGCTCAGCCCTTCCGTCCTGGTGGGAGGCTTCACGACTGGCGTAGCGCTGGGGTTCGTGTCCTTCGTGCCCGGTGGGCTTGGCGTGCAGGAAGGGACACAAGCGGCGACTCTCGCGATCCTCGGCGTGCAACTCGAGCATGCGGCGCTCGCCGCCGTGCTGTTCCGAGTCGTCTGCTACTTCCTGCCGTTTGTCATCAGCATCCCCTTCTATCGGGCGCTGGTCCGCGCGAAGCCGTCAGGCTGACGGGCCGACGTGTACACGATCGACTCCGACATCGCGCGGATCCCCAACAGGGCGCGGCGTCGGATCCCGTCAAACGAGGACGGTCGGATTTACGTCGCGAGGCTGGCGAGGGGGATCGTGACCCGCGTCGCGCGCTGCCAGATGCCGGCGCAGTCCACCTCGAGCGTGTCGAGCGCAGGCGCGAGGTAGGCTAGCGCCAATGGCGCATCGAGCACGGACGACCACCCGGCGGCTACGCACGCGCCGATATCGAAGCCGGCGACCCGTACTCGCGAGCCGGGCTTCGCCAGCCTCGGACCGTCGAGGCGAAGCGCGGCCAGGCGGCGCTCCGGTGGCTTCGCAGCCAGGAGCGCTCCGCTCCCGGTGAAGGTGCGAGCGCCGCCCTCGAGATCATCGAGGTGGACGAGCTCCTGGAGGCCGGCCGCGTACGGGGTGGCCGGGCGAGGCGTCTCGCGGGGCGCCTCGAGGGTACCCGCTTCAAGGCGCAGGGCGTCGTGCGCCGCCAAGCCCGCCGAGGTTGCGCCCGCAGCGACCAGCGCGCGCCAGGCATCGGCGGCGGTACCGGGCTCGACGACGAGTACGAGTCCATCCTCCCCAACGTCGGAGGCGCCAAACAGCGCTGCGCGGTGCAGGCCGAACAAGAACTCGCGGGTGTGGCCTCGCGAAACGGTGTCGACCAGCTCGCGCCCGAGCACATCGGCGGCTACGTCGCGCGCGCGCGGGCCCTGCAGCGATAGCACGGCGACATACATCGAGCGATCGTGGACCTGCACGCCGACGGCCTCACCAGCCGCCTCGATCGCATGCGCGAGCTCGTGTCCGCCGGCGCCGCAGAGTAGGAACCAGCGGCCCTCATCGAGGTGGGCGAGGAGTGGCAGGTCGAGGACGGTGCTGTCCTCGCGACAGGCGATCGCGCGGGTGACGCTGCCCACAGGCACGCGCGCAGGGTCGGTGGCAAGCACCGCCCCCAGCACCTCGGCGGCGCGCTCGCCGGTGACGTAGTGCTGGCCCAAGTAGGAGCGGTCGAAGAGACCGGCGCCGGACCTCGTTGCCACTTGCTCGTCGAGGGGGCTGACGTACCACAGCGGCACGGTGTAGCCGTGCGCGGGACCGGGATGACAGCCCAGCTCGATGTGCAGTCCGGCCAGCGGCAGCACGTTCGGCAGCCCGTGCCCGAAAAGAAACGCGGGCCCGCCCCCGATGGTCACGAGGTCGCCCGAGAGCTGACGGCCCTTCGGACCGACTGCCCGCCCGCCCGCCCCTTGCCGCGCGAGGGTTGCGCCACCGGGGGCCCGCTTCGCGACCCCGACAGCTCGAGACGAGTTCGAATGGCGGTCGACAAGTGAGGTTTAAACGAATGCGGGAGGAATGGTGTCATCCCTCGAGGTCCGGGTGGACATCGGTGAGCTGGCGGAAGCCGCGGTCGGTGCGGGTCATGCGGGCGACGCCGGGGTAGGCGCCGTGGGCCATGATGACCAGTGCCTCCTCATCGATGGCGCGGTCCATCAGGACCTTCTTCGTCTCCATCGAGATCAGCGGCAGCACATCGAGGCCGGACACCCAGGTGGTGCGCTCCAGCTGCACGCGGTGCTGCGCGAGGTCGCCGGTGAACAGCGCCCACTCACCTCCACCCCCGCCGCCGCCTCGCAGGACCACGACGCCGTGCCCGTGGGTGTGACCGGGCGCGGCCAGAAAGCGGACTTCCGAGGTGATGGCCGTCTCCGCACCAGCGCCATTAAGGAGGCGCACGTGGTCGGCGATCGGCGTGAGGTTGCGCTCGAGATAGGTGGCGCGGGTCCGCTCGTTGGGGTGGTTGGCGTCCTCCCACTCCTGCGTGGCGAGGTGGTGCGTAGCGTTCGGGAAGGTGGGGCGGAGCGGGTCGCCCTCGATGCCCGCGCCGCTGGTGTTCCAGCCGCAGTGGTCGGCGTGCAGGTGCGTGTTGACGACGTCAGTGATGTCGGCGGGCGCAACGTCGAGGGCAGCGAGCGCGCTGAGCAGCGTGCCCTCCTCGGCGGGGGACGCGCCGTCACGGTCGCCTGGCTTCCCACCCACGCCGCTCTCGATGAGGACAAGGCGCCCCTCCGAGCGAATCAGCAGGCAGTTGAGGCCAAGCTCGATGCGATACATGGCGTCGCGGGGTGGGACGACGCGTTCCCACATCACTCGCGGCACCACGCCGAAGACGGCGCCAGCGTCGTATTTGTAGATGCCGTCGCTCAGCACCGCGAACTCGATGCCGCCGACGCGATAGCGCGCTCCCGAGGGGTGCAGCATGGCGGTGGTCCTACTCGTCCTCGGTATAGGCCCACGACACGGTACGTTCGGGGCGAAGCCGGAAGAGCACGGTGTTGGGGTTGTCGCGATAGCGCTCGGCGAACGCCGCACCCTTCGATTCGCCGTAGTAGGCCCTCGCCATGCGGCCCGCGAGCTCGTAGAGGCGCGGGGGATCCTCGACGGCTTCGGCCGGGCCATCGAGAACGAGTGCCGCATAGGGCGGCGTGCGCTGATCCACGCAGAGCGAGGCGTACGGCCTCGCGAGGAGGTTGCGCCACTTCAGGCTCTTGCGCCGGGTGAAGAGGTAGGCGCAGCCGTCCTCCCAGTGGAACCAGACGGGCGTCGAACGTGGGCGACCGGCCTCATCGACAGTCGAAATCACCGCAATCAGCGGCTGGCGCAGGAATGCATCTATTTCGGCGGGGGTCATCGGCACCGGCGCTACCTCGAGGAGAATCTCGTGAATCTGCAGGGAGTCTACGGCACGTCTCGACGGCTGGGGCCCCGCCAGCCCTCGCCTTGCCGCCCTTTCCGCACCAGCCGTACCATGACTGGTACCGCGAGCACCCCTCGAGGCCTCGTGCGGAATCTGCGCGCGGCCCTCGAGGCCCACACGCCACGATTGGAGCTGCTCATGCCGGCGACCCCGATGGCGTTCTTCGAAGGGCGGTTCGTCCCGCTCGCCGAGGCGAACATCAACATCATGACGCACGCATTCCTCTACGGCACGGCGGTATTCGAGGGCGTTCGCGGCAACTGGAACCCCGATCAGAGCCAGCTCTACCTCTTCAAGGCTCGCGAGCACTTCGCTCGCATCCGCCAGAGCGCCAAGATCATGCGCATGGGCCTCCAGTACACCGACGACGAGCTGGTGAAGAAGACCGTCGAGTTGATCGAGTTGAACGACTACCACGAGGATGTCTACATCCGGCCGATCGTCTACAAGTCGTCCCACGTGATCGGCCCGCGGATGCACGACCTTGACGACGACTTCCTGATGTTCACGACGGTCCTGAACGGCTACCTGGACATCGATGCCGGGGCGCGCTGCATGACGTCTTCTTGGCGGCGCGTCGACGACACCTCGATTCCCGCGCGCGCGAAGGTCAACGGGCTGTACGTGAACAACGCGCTCGCCAAGACCGAGGCGCAGCTCTCGGGCTTCGACGAGGCGATCATGCTGAACCAAGATGGGCACGTTTCGGAGGGGTCCGGTGAGAACATCGTGATGATCCGCCACGGGCGGCTGATCACGCCGCCACCGCAGGACAACATCCTCGAAGGCATCACGCTCGAGACCGCCTTCGAGATCGCGCAGCGCGACTTCGGCCTCGAGGTCGAAAGGCGCACGATTGACCGCACAGAGCTGTACATCGCGGATGAGGTCTTCATGACGGGGACCGCCGCTCACATCACCCCGGTGGTCGAACTGGACCGCGTCGCGATTGGCGACGGCCGTCCGGGACCGATCTCGAAGCAGCTCCAGGCTCGATTCTTCGCCGCCATCACCGGCCGCCTGCCCGAGTACGCCGACTGGCTGACGCCGGTTTACGCACGCGAGCCGGTTCGCGCGTAGCCTCGAGGTTCCCTGGCAAGGAGCGCCGTGTACTACCAGCCGCCGCGCGCCCTGGGTTTGCTGGTGGGCAGCGGCCTCGCGCTGTGGTCAGCAGGCGTGGCTTATGTGATGTTCGCGTTCGCCCTCGAGGCGGGTGTCGGGATCGCCTCCATGCTCGCCTATACGGGCGCCGCGGCCCTGACCGGCCTCGCACTGTTGTTTGCCTTCTGGACGCACGCCCTTGCCACCATCGCTTACGGCATCGACCGCAACGGGCTGCTGATCACGTGGGGGCCAACGAGGCAGGTGGTGCCGCTGGGCGAGATCGAGCGGCTCGTACCCGGCACCGCGGTCGGCGTCCCGCCCGTCCGAGGTATCTCGTGGCTGGGCCATCACATCGGCCGAGGTGAGATCGACCGCATCGGCGAGGTGATGTTCTACTCGACGCACCAGACAGCGGAGCAGGTGCTCTACGTCATGACCTCCGAGCACACGTACGCGATCTCCGTCGAAGACCCCCACGCCTTTGCTCGTGAGATCCAGCTGCGCCAAGAGCTGGGCCCGACGGCTGGAGTGCGTCACCACGTCGAGCGCGAAGGCACGGCAGCGCAGCCGTTCTGGGAGGACACGCTCGCACGGGTCATGGTCCTCGCCGCCCTCGTCGCGTGCCTCGCGCTGTGGGTCTACGTGGTGGAACGCTACGCCGGAGTGCCGCCGACGCTCGCGCTAACGTTCCCACCGGGGATGCCGACCGCCCTCGTGTCCGTGTCGGGGCGCGAAGCGCTGTTCGCCCTGCCGAGGTCAGCGACGGCCATCCTCGCCATCAACTTCGCCATCGGGATCGTCGCGCATGCCTCCTCGAGGGTGGCAGGCTATGTGCTCTTTGGCCTCGCCGGACTCGCCCAACTGGCGATATTCCTCGCGGTCTTCCTCGCCCTCAAGTAACGCCGAGGAGGTGCGGCCCATGCCCACCCATCGAGTTGCCACGCGTCTCGATCTCCCGCGCATCTTGGAGATCTACAACTCAACAATCCCGGGCCGCATGGCCACTGCCGACCTCGAACCTGTGTCCGTGGAGAGCCGCGTTCCGTGGTTCGAGGAGCACACGCCCGACCAGCGGCCGCTGTGGGTGGCGGCGGAGTCAGCGAACGTCATCGCCTGGCTGAGCTTCTCCTCGTTCTACGGGCGGCCGGCCTACTCGGGTACCGCCGAACTCAGCATCTACGTCGACGAAACACGGCGTGGGGAGGGGCTTGGCGCGTACCTTCTCGAGGCGGCGCTGGCGCACGCATCACGCATCGGCGTGACAACGCTCTTCGGTTTCATCTTCGCCCACAACGCACCGAGCCTCGCGCTCTTCGAGGGGCACGGCTTCGCGCGGTGGGCTCACCTGCCACGCGTTGCCGTTCTCGATGGTGTGGAGCGTGACCTCGTGATCGTCGGGCGGAGAGTCGAGCCCGCTGTCCCCCGTTCGGCCTGAGCCCGTCGAACGCCCCGTCGTCCTCGACGGAGCGCATCAGACCTCCGGAGGGCTCGCGCCATCGTGCAACGCGTGTGGTTCGTGGTTCGACACGCTCACCGTGCGCTCACCACGAACGGGGGGACGCCGTCCTCTAGGCGGCGCCGCCTGACCTACGGCGCGCGGCCGAGCACGTTCACGTTGACGTACATGAAGAACGCATCCGGCGCGTCCGCCCAGCGGCGCCAGGCCGCCGATAGTTCTTCGATTTCCGCACGACTCGCGATGCCGTACGAAACGGCCTGTTCCGCGAGGCTTGAGTGCGCGGTGCGGTCCGCCCAGGAGTAGCCCCAGTTCTCGACGTCCGCGCGCGTGGCGAAGACTTTGACGACGGCGCCCACATCGAGATCCACGAAGCCCGCTTCGGTGGCCCATGCGGCGAGGCGGCGACCGGCGTCGGCGTCGGCGTCGTTGCGTGTCGCCACGGCGTGGTAGACGTCGAAGAAACGGTCGAGTTCGGGCGACCGCGGCCAGGGCGACATGGTGCCGTAATCGGCGTCGCGCACGGCAACCAGGCCGCCCGGGCGCAGCACGCGACTCCATTCGCGGAGCGCATCGACGGGGCGCGCGAGGTGCTGGAGCACCTGATGCGCGTGCACGACGTCGAATGAACCGGCCTCGAACGGCAGCGCGTAGCCGTCGGCGGCCTCGAAGCGCAGGTTTGGGACCCCCTCGGCCAGCGCGCTGGCCTCTTCGATGATCGCGGGCGCCATGTCGACGCCCACGGTTTCGCCGGGCGCGACCGCGCGCGCGAGGCCCAGCGTGATGCTGCCCGGGCCGCACCCCGCGTCGAGGAGCCGCAGTCCGGGGCGCAGGTGCGGCAGCAGGTACTCGGAGTCCGCCTCGACGGTGCGTCGGGCATGCTGCCCGACCACCGAGGGGTGATGGCCGTGCGTGTACGCCTCGCGCGCGGGCTGTTCGATGGGTTGAGTCATGCCACCGAGGTTACCGGACGCGCGCCATAGCGAGGCGCTGTCGTAGCATCGATGAATGCATTTTACCGAAGATCTATCTGACTCAACGCCCACATCGTCGACCGCGCGTATCGAGCGGATCGAGCGCGAAGTGGTGGTGGTCGGCGGCGGGCCGGCTGGCAGCACCGCGGCGCGCGAGCTGGCCTCACGAGGGCGGGAGGTCCTGCTCCTCGACCGCGCGCGCTTCCCTCGCGACAAGCCCTGTGGTGGCGGCGTCACGATTCGCTGTGCGCAGCTCCTGCCGTTCGACATCTCCCCGGTCGTCGAGCACGTGGTCACGGGCGCGGAGGTGCGCCTTGGCCACCTCGGCAAGCGCGTGAAGCGAGATTACGATGGTGTGCTGACGTACATGACGCAGCGCCGCCGCCTCGACGCCTTCCTCGTCGAGCACGCCCAGCAAGCGGGCGCCGAGTTTCGTGATGGCGTCCACGTTTCGCGCGTGACACGGCTCGGTGACGGCACCTTCGAGGTAGAGGCCGGCAATCAGCGCATTGTGACGCGAGCGCTTATCGGCGCGGACGGCGCCAACGGCGTGGTCGCGAACTCCCTCGGCTTCGCGAAGGCGCCCGAGGCCGCGGTCGCCCTCGAGGGCAACATCCCCTGTCCAGATGGCCCGCCCGCCTGGGTGCAGGATCGCGTCATCCTCCAGCTGGGTGTGATGCCGGGCGGGTACGCGTGGGTCTTCCCCAAGGGCGACCACATCAACGTCGGCGTCGGCGGCTGGAAGGCGATCGCCGGGCCTCGATTACGGCCGGCCCTCGAGCGTGTGTGTCGCGACTACGGCCTGGACAGCAGCAAGCTGGTCAACCTTCGAGGGCACCACCTGCCGATCGGTCGCCCGGGCGCTCCGCTGACGACCGGGGGCGCCGCGCTCATCGGCGACGCTGCGGCGCTCCTCGATCCCCTGTCCGGCGAGGGTATCTACGCCGCGATCGCCTCCGGCACCGCCGTCGCGCCCGTAGTCAACGAGTACCTCGCGGGCTCGGTGCCGTCACTGGCGGCCTACCAGCGCGCCATCTCTCGCGAGGTGGTCCGCGACGCTGCCGCATCAAGAGCGCTCATGGACATCTTTCACGCCTGGCCCGATCCGTGGGTCTGGCTCCTCCAGCACAGCGACCGTTTCTGGCGACGCTTCTGCGAGGTCGTGCGCGGCGACGACGGCTACGACCACCTGGTGCACTCGTTCGGGCCGGCCATCCTCGCACTAGCGCCGATGGCGAGGGCGGGGCGCGCGTGGACCTCGCGACAGTGGGGCGAGGCACGCTGACCTCGATGCCGCGCCGCGCCTCGAGCCGTCAGGCGTTCGTGCTCGCGCTCGTCGCTGCGCTGGCGATCACGTGTGGCGGACAAGACGAGGCTCCCTCAGCGGTACTGAAGGCCGCCGGGCCACCGCGAACCGGACGCGACCTGACGCGGTCGCCAACGGCTGCCGCGGACGTGACGCCCGCCACCCTCCTTGCCCGTGCGGTCTGCTGGCTCGACGACCCCTCGCGGGCCGCCGGCTGCGTGCCGCCCTCGAAGGAAGCGCTCGACGCGATCCGCGCGATTGGTGCCTCCGGAGACCGGCGTTTCGTCGCGCCACTCATCGACATGCGCTCGCTCGATGTCGGCTGGGCCACCGAGGTAACCCAGGCGCTCACGGCGCTCACCGGCGAGCGATTCGAGAGCGATGCCAGCTGGTACGACTGGCTGGCAGCGAACCCTCAGCCACTGATCGAGGACTACGCGCGCTGGAAGGGTCGTCTGCTCGCGTTCATCGACCCCGTCTACGCCGCGATGCTGGGGAGCACCGTCCCCACCGGCGTGCGGCCCGAGCTGATGATGTGGGCAGGCCTGCGCCCGGGCGAGCTGCCCCGCCTCGATGCGCCACCGACGGTAGACAAAGACGATGCCGGCTACCTCGAAGCCGCCGACGCCGTGTATGCCCTTCAGCTGGGTGGGATAGCAAAGGCGTACCCGCGACGCCTCTTCACCTGGCACCCCGTGGTGCAGGACCAGGTCGGCGGAATTCCGGTGGTCATCGCCTACTGCGGGCCGTGCGAGGCGGCCTCCGCCTTTTCGCCGCTCGTGGGCGGCCGTGCCGTGCGATTCCGTGACGCGGGCCTGTGGCTCGATGGTCGCCCCCTCCTCCTCGACGAGCAGTCCGGCACGGTCTGGGACGCCTTCAGCGGTCGAGCCGTGCTCGGTCCGCTGGCGGCCGGTGGCGTCACCCTCGATCGCCGCCCGCTGGTGACCACGAGCTGGGGCGAGTGGAGCGGCGCGCACCCGGCGACGGGGGTGCTGTCGCTGGGAACGGGCTTCGCGCGGGACTACTCGACAGCCACCCAGCGTTCTCGCGATGCCGCGCAGCTGGCACGCTTCCCCACCCTCACCCCCCTCGATGGGCGGCTGCCACCGACTACCCGGGTGCTCGGGATAGTCACGGGCAACGAGGCGCGCGCGTATGTCCTCGATGAGGCGCGGGCGAAGCGAATCGCGGTCGACACGCTGGGCGGTGAGCGCTTCCTGCTGCTCTCGCCTGGTGGCGCGCGGGCCGTGCGGGTCTACCGCCCGGGCTCGCTCAACCTCACCGAGTTCCGCGACGACTTCACTGCCATCGGCAGTGACGGCCGCCCGGGCGATCGCTGGTGGGTCCGCGAACAGGCGCTCGTGAGCCAGCTCGATGGCCGTACCCACGAGGCCGCCGCGTGGACGGAATCGACCTGGGGGGCGTGGGCCTCCGCGTACCCAAACACCTCGATCTGGGGGCGCTAAGCGGCCGATGCTTTGCGACTTACGCCACCCGTGGTAGTTTGCTGTCGTAGGCGACGGAGTCGGGCGGCGAGTCATGTCGAAGCGCACTCAATGGCTGATGCGCGCGGGTATTGCGATCTTCGCAGTCTTCGCGATGGCTCAAGCACCCGGCTGTCCGAGCGCAGTTACCGAGACGCCCACCCCGGCGGCACCAGCCATCACCCCGGCTGTTCCGGCCCAGACGGCAGCCGCGGTCGGGTCCTCTACGGCGGCACCGAAGGCCGGGAGTGCGGCCTCGGCAGGTTGGGATCACCAGCCGCTAGCGGTGCAGTTCACCATCGCCCCGCCGTACCTGTCTGTCGGCATCGCCTGCGACAAGGGCCTGCCGCCGGGGGCGAAGGTCTAGCTTCGCCTCGGTGGACCTGCGGGCCCGTCGGCGACGGCCGAGGGCACTGCGGGCGCTGACGACTCCTTGATGGTGCTCTTTGGCATCCAGCGGGCGGCCGAGTTCACCTGGGAATACGCGTCAATCGTCCCAACCAGCGGCGCCGCGCCGAATCCCCTACCGGGCGGCTCCCGCGCCACCGTTACGTTGCCCGCCAACAAAGCCTGCTGAGGCACTCTCAATTGGGGGGAGCGCCGCATCGATGCGGCGCTCACTCGCGTCTCAGTACTCCTGCAAGAAGGTCATCTCCGACGGCACTAACTGGCACGTAGTGATGAGTTTCTAATGACAACTGACGCGCTCATCCTGATCACCGAGGTATACAGCGCCGTCCTCGGCGTGGCTGCGGTGCTGGCGCTCGCGGCGCGGGTGTTTCTGCAGCCTCGGATTGTTGAGGTCGATGCAAGCCTCGCGCGCATCGAGGCGCACCTTGAGCGCATCAACGGCAGCATCGGCGCGCTGACGGATTGGGAGCACCATCATAAACTGGAACACGCAAGGCAAACTGAGACACCACCCGGCGCTCCCCCCAATTGACGACGCGCCCCCGGACTGCCGATACTTAACGAACCATGTCGCGAACCTCTTCCCCCGCGGCTCTCCTCGCACCGGCAGGCAACCCTGCCCGGTCGCTGCTCGTTACCATTTCCGTACTCGTACTTAGCTAGGCGGCGGCTGCGCAGCAGCTGTCGCCCACGCCCGCGTGTCGGGCGCCTCCTCACACCGCCATCTGCGCTGGAAGCGCGCTGGCGGCCATCGAGTTTGCGCGTGCAGTGACAGGGTTGGTACTACCAATGCGAATGAGCGGCGCTGACATCGTCCTCGAAAGCCTGAAGCGCCTCGGCGTGGACGTCATCTTCGGATACCCCGGCGGCGTCGTACTGCCGCTGTACGACCGCCTGCCCGCCCACCCCGAGATCCGTCACATCCTCGTGAGGCATGAGCAGGGCGGCGGGCACATGGCCGAGGGCTACGCCAAGGCCAGCGGGCGCCTCGGTGTGGCGCTGGCGACCTCGGGCCCCGGCGCGACGAACCTGCTCACCGCCATCCAGGACGCGATGATGGACTCGATTCCGACGCTGTTCATCACCGGGAACGTCGGTCGCAATCTCCTCGGTAAGGACGGCTTCCAGGAGGCGGACATCACCGGGATGACCATGCCCGCGGTGAAGCACAACTACCTCGTGATGCGCGCCGAGGACATCGCCTACACGTTCGCCGAGGGTGCCTATATCGCCACCTCCGGCCGCCCCGGCCCGGTCCACATCGATATCCCGAAGGACGTCTTCATCGACGAGGCGGAGTTCGAGTGGCCGGAGAAGATCTCGATTCGCGGCTACAAGCCTGCTACCACCGGCCACCCCGGCCAGGTGAAGCGCGCCGCCGAACTCATCGATGCCGCCGAGCGCCCGATCATCATCGGTGGCCACGGAGTCATCCTCGGCAACGCGCACGAGGAGCTGCGGCGCTTCGCGGAGAAGACCGGCATCCCGGTGCTCAACACGCTGCTCGGGCTCGGCTCGATCCCGCGCGATCACATCCTGTCCTACGGGATGATGGGGATGCACGGCTCCTACGAGGCGAACCACGCCGTATCCGAGGCGGACGTGATCATTGGCATCGGCAACCGCATGGACGACCGCGCCTTGGGGCGGTTCGCCGACTTCAACCCGACGGCCAAGATCATCCACATCGACATCGACCCCGCCGAGCACAACAAGAACGTCGTCGCCGCCATCCCGATCGTTGGCGACGTGAAGCTCGTGCTGCCTCAACTCACCGAGGCGGTCCGCCATAACTCCCACATCGACTGGATTCGCTGGATCGATGATCTGCGGCAGGCGCACGGCCACTCGATGGCGATTCCCTCGGGACCAGAGCTGTCGGTCCAGTACATCGTGAACCGCATTTCTGAGATGTCGCCGGACGCCACGATCGTGACCGGCGTGGGTCAACACCAGATGTGGGCCGCCCAGCACATGAAGTTCACGCGACCGCACCAGCTTATCACCTCGGGAGGCCTCGGGACGATGGGCTTCGAGGTGCCGGCCGCTGTCGGTGCGCAGGTCGCGCGACCGGGCGAGACGGTCTGGACCATCTGCGGTGACGGCGGCTTCCAGATGACGCTGCAGGAGCTCGCCACCATGGTCGACGCGCGCACGCCGGTGAAGATGGCGATCATGAACAATGGCTACCTGGGCATGGTTCGCCAGTGGCAGGAGCTGTTCTACCAGGACAACTACGTCTCGGTGGCGATAACGCAGCCCGACTTCCTCAAGCTCGCCGACGCGTACGGCATCCGCGCCATGCGCATCACCGAGAAGGAACAGGTCGACAACGCGATTCGCGAGGCGGAGTCGCACCCGGGCCCGGTGCTCCTCGACTTCCAGGTGCAGGCAGAAGGCAACGTCTGGCCGATGGTGCCCGCCGGCGCCTCACTCAAAGAGACGGTGGAGGCGCCCCGTGACGCCTCGGAGGTGCGGTCTTGAAACACACAGTCGTCGCGCTCGTCGAGGACCGCCCCGGGGTCCTGAACCGCGTCGCCTCGCTCTTCCGGCGGCGCGGCTACAACATCGATTCCCTCGCCGTCGGCACCACCGAGGAGCATGGCATCTCGCGCATGACCATCGTCGTCGATGGCGCGGACGGCATCGTCGAGCAGGTGGAGAAACAGCTCTACAAGCTCATCGACGTGGTGAAGGTCTCCGACCTCACCGCGGAAGAGGCCGTCGTCCGCGAGCTGGTGCTGATCAAAGTGCGCTGCTCGAAGGAGCAGCGGCGCGACGTGCTCGACCTGATCGAGATCTTCCGCGCCCAAGCCGTCGATGTCTCGCCGACCTCGATGATCATCCAGTCGGTGGCCGACGAGGACCGCAACAACGCCCTCATCGAAAACCTTCAGCCGTTCGGCATCCGCGAACTCACCCGCACCGGACGCGTGGCGATGGTCCGAGGTGCGAAGACGACGGCGGTCCACGAGCAGGAGTCCGCCGACCTCCAGCGCTTCCATCACGACAGCGGCCGCCGCCCCGAGGGCGAACTGCCGTTCGTGAGCGACTAGCCCTGGGGTCCGGCGAGGCGGGCACGTAACTGGTCCGCGCGGATATAGTCGAGATTCCAACTCTTCCCAGCACAGCGAAGCGCAGAGACCGGAGCGAACGAGCGTGGCAAAGATCTACTACGAAAGCGATGCTGACCTCGGGATCCTGAAGGGTCGCAGGGTCGGCGTCATTGGCTACGGCTCGCAGGGCCACGCGCACGCGCTCAACCTCAAGGAGTCCGGCGTCACGGTCTCGGTGGGCCTCTACCCGGGGTCGCCCTCGATCGCGAAGGCACAGGAGGCGGGACTCACTGTGGGCACCGTCGATGACGTGGCACGCGATTCAGACGTGATCATGATGCTGGTCCCGGACCAGGTGCAAAAGACGGTCTACGAGGACCACATCGAGCCGCACCTCACCAGCGGCAAGACGCTGATGTTCGCCCACGGCTTCAACATCCATTTCGGGCAGATCAGCCCGCCCCCCGGCATCGATGTCTCGATGATCGCTCCCAAGGGCCCCGGCCACCTGGTGCGCCGCGTCTATATCGAGGGCGGCGGCGTCCCGGCGCTCGTCGCGATCCACCAGGACGCGAGCGAATCCGCGATGGCAACGGCGCTCGCCTACGGCAAGGGCATCGGCGCCGCTCGCGGCGGCATCCTCGAGACCACGTTCCTAGAGGAGACGGAAACAGACCTGTTCGGTGAGCAGACGATCCTCTGCGGTGGCGTCACCGCGCTGATCAAGGCGGCGTTCGAGACCCTGGTCGAGGCGGGCTACCAGCCGGAATCGGCCTACTTCGAGACCTTCCACGAGCTGAAGCTGATCGTGGACCTCCTGTACGAGGGCGGCATGGAGTTTATGCGCTACTCGGTGAGCGACACCGCCGAGTACGGCGACTACACACGCGGACCTCGCGTCATCGGGCCGCAGGTGAAGGCCGAGATGAAGACCGTGCTGGAGGAGATCCAGGACGGCCGCTTCGCCCGCGAGTGGATCGGCGAGAACCAGGTCGGCCGCCCGCACTTCAACGCGATGCGCCGTATCAACGCCGAGCACCCCGTGGAGACGGTGGGCAAGGAAATGCGCGCCATGATGTCCTGGCTCCAGCAGGGCAAGCGCTAGGTATCGAGGAGCGGATGACTCGACCTCGATTCGCGTCCCTGACGGAACTCGGGTCGGCCCTGCGGGCTGGCCCGGCGCGACGCGACCTCAGCGGCTCGCTCCTACGCCTCGCCCTTCCTCGGCCATCCGCCGCCGTCCAGGCGGATGGGATGGCGTCCGAGGTACGATTCCACAGGGGCAGCTGAGGGCAAGCGGACGGCCGCTGGGCACCTCGAAAGCGACGAGGCGATTCCGTGAGCGACAAGGTTTACATTTTCGACACCACGCTGCGCGACGGCGAGCAGAGCGCGGGCATTGGCTTCACCAAGGAAGACAAGCTCGAGATCGCCCGCCAGCTGGCGCGGCTCAACGTCGACATCATCGAAGCTGGCTTCCCCGCCTCTTCACCCGGCGACCTCGATGCGGTCTCGCTGATCGCCCGCGAGGTGCGCGGGCCGATCATCGCCAGCCTCGCCCGGGCCGTGGACGGCGATATCGATGCGTCCTACGAGGCGATCCGAGGCTCCGAATCGCCTCGGATCCACGTCTTCCTGTCCTCGAGCGACATCCACATGGCGCACCAGCTTCACAAGAACAAGGAAGACATCATCGAGATGGCGCGCAACGGCGTCGCGCGCGCGAAGGGCTACGTCTCCGACGTCGAGTTCTCGCCGATGGACGCCTCGCGCTCGGACCACACGTTCCTCTACCAGCTCCTCGCGGCCGCCGTCGAGGAGGGCGCGACGACGGTCAACATCCCAGACACCGTCGGCTACGCTGTGCCTGCTGAGTTTGGACGCCTGATCGCCGACATCCGCGAGAAAGTGCCGGGCATGGACAAGGTCCGCATCTCCGTCCACTGCCACAATGACCTCGGCATGGCGACGGCAAACTCGATCGCGGGCGTCCTCAACGGCGCGCGGCAGGTCGAGGGTGCGATCAACGGTATCGGTGAGCGCGCAGGCAACACATCCATCGAGGAGGTGATCATGGCGATCGCCACCCGCAAGGACTTGCTCGGCGTCTACACCGATGTGAACACTCGCGAGCTGTACCACACGAGCCGTCTGGTCGAGCGCCTCTCCGGGATGGCCGTCCAGTGGAACAAGGCGATCGTGGGCAAGAACGCCTTCCGCCACTCCTCCGGCATCCACCAGGACGGCGTCCTGAAGATGCGCGAGACCTACGAGATCATGGACCCGGCCTCGGTGGGAGTACCCACGGGCTCTTCAATCGTGCTGACGAAGGTCTCCGGGCGGCATGGTCTGCGCGCACGCCTCGATGACCTGGGCGTCCAGGTGAACGACCAGGAGTTTGAGCGCGTCTTCAACGCCTTCAAGGAGCTGGCCGACCGCAAGGACGAGGTGGACGACCGCGACCTCGAGGCGATCCTCGGCGAGCAGACCTCGATGGAAGTCGTCGAGGCCTGGAAGCTGGACCTCGTGCAGGTCTCGACCAGCGACCACGGCTCACCCACCGCAACCGTGCGCCTCATCGGGCCCGACGGCGTGCCTCGCGAGGACGCCGCCATCGGCAGCGGACCCGTGGACGCGATCTACCAGGCGATCAACCGCGTCACCCACCTGAACAACGAGCTCACGGAGTTCAGCGTGAAGTCGGTCACCGAGGGCATCGACGCGCAGGGCGAGGTCACGATTCGCATCGAGGCGGACGGCGGCTCGTTCGTCGGACGCGCGGCGGATACGGACATCCTCGTCGCCAGCGCGCGCGCCTACGTCCATGCGCTCAACCGCTTCGTACAGGCCTCGAAGGTTGGCGCGAACGCCTGACGCCGCAAGACGCTGACCACGAGAACATTCCAGCGAGGCGGCGGAGGCGGGATTCCCGCCGCCGCCTCGCCTATCATCGACGTAGCGAGTAATCGCGCCGCGGCGCGATTACGTGAATTTCCGAGGGGGCGAGCTCATGGCGCCGAAGACGATCATCGAGAAGATCTGGGAGCAACACCTGGTACGGCAAGAGGAGGGACAGCCCGACCTCCTCTACGTGGACCTGCACTTGGTGCACGAAGTCACCTCGCCACAGGCTTTCGAGAGCATGCGGCTACAGAATCGAAAGGTCCGGCGGCCGGACCTCACATTCGCGACGGTGGACCATAACGTCCCCACAATCGGACGCGACCTGCCGAACCCGGACCCGCTCTCCGAGCAGCAGATCCGCGTCCTGCGCGAGAACTGCCAGGAGTTCGGCATCCCGATCTACGACATCTTCGATATCAACCAAGGCATCGTCCACGTCATCGGACCGGAGCAGGGCCTCACCCAGCCGGGGATGACGATCGTCTGTGGCGACAGCCACACCTCGACGCACGGGGCGATGGGGTCGCTCGCGTTCGGCATCGGCACATCCGAGGTCGAGCATGTGCTCGCCACCCAGGCGCTCCCACAACTCACGCCGAAGACCATGTCCGTGGAAGTCACGGGGCAGCTCGCGACCGGTGTCACCGCCAAGGACGTCATCCTCTCGATCCTCCAAACGATCGGGGTCGATGGCGGCATCGGCCACGTTATCGAGTACCGCGGCGACGTCATCCGCAACCTCTCCATGGAGGGCCGGATGACGATCTGCAACATGAGCATCGAAGGAGGCGCACGCGCGGGCCTCGTCGCCCCGGACGACGTTACCTTCGAGTACCTCGAGGGCAGGCGCTACGCCCCGAAGGGCGCTGATTGGGACCGCGCCGTCGAGGAGTGGCGTGCCCTCGCGACCGACGAAGGCGCGACTTTCGACAAGACGGTCGTGCTGCGCGGCGAGGACATCGTCCCAACGGTCACGTGGGGCACCAACCCCGCGCAGAGTGTCTCGATCCTCGACCGTGTGCCGGACCCGGAGTCGTTCGGGTCACCTCAGAAGCGCGAGGGCGCAGAGCGCTCCCTCAAGTACATGGACCTCAAGGCGGGAACGCCGATCCAGCAGATCTCGATCGACCGCGTCTTCATCGGCTCCTGCACCAACTCCCGCATCGAGGACCTGCGCGCCGCAGCGAAGATCATCGAGGGCAAGCACGTCGCCTCGACGGTGAACGCGATGGTCGTGCCAGGCTCGGGGCTCGTGAAGAAGCAGGCAGAAGAAGAGGGCCTCGACAAGGTCTTTGTCGCCGCCGGTTTTGAGTGGCGCGATCCGGGCTGCTCGATGTGCCTGGGGATGAACCCGGACATCCTGCTGCCGGGCGAGCGCAGTGCCAGCACCAGCAATCGCAACTTCGAGGGGCGCCAGGGCCCGGGTGGCCGCACGCACCTCGTGAGTCCGGAGATGGCAGCCGCCGCCGCGATCGCCGGTCACTTCGTCGATGTGCGGGAGTGGGTAAAATAGCGGAAACCTCGAGGCGTCGAGCAAGTGGCGCCCGCGCTACTGCGGGTCGGTCCGTATCGGGCGTTCGTGGTGGCGGGTGACCGCGTCGAACCTCCACATGTCCATGTTGAATGAAATGATCTCCGCGTAAAATTCTGGCTATCTCCGTTTCGCCTCGGAGACAACGAAGGCTTTCGCAAGCCAGCATTGCGACGAATCGAGAGGCTCATACGTGAGCACCACGAGCGACTCCTCGAAGGCTGGTACCTCGTCTTTCCCGATGACGGCGAGCAAGCCGGCACGCGCAATTGACGTCCAGGTAACCGATGAAGCCGTGATCTTCGAACTAGACGACGGGCGAACAATCGCCGCACCGCTGGGCTGGTATCCGCGGCTCCTGGAAGGTACCGCGAAAGAACGCAGCAATTGGCGCTTGATTGGTCGTGGCCTCGATGTCCATTGGCCTGATTTAGACGAGGACACTGAAGTCCAGCACATAGTCCTCGGCCTCTCCTCCACCGAGAGCCAGCCTTCTCTGCAACGCTGGCTCGATGAGCGCGCCGCCAAGAAGAAGCGCACGCGAAAGAAGGCGTCGGCATGAACAAGCTCAAGACGGTCCGCGGCAACGCGATTCCCCTCAACCGGGCCGACGTCGACACGGACCAGATCATTCCCGCCAGGTACCTCAAGCGGATTGAGCGCACGGGCTTCGGGCCGTTCGCCTTCGAGGCGTGGCGGCAGGACCCCGATTTCGTCGTGAACAACCCCGCCTACAAGGACGCGCCGATCCTCCTCGCGAGGCAGAACTTCGGCTCGGGCTCGAGCCGAGAGCACGCGGTGTGGGCCATCGAGGGGTTGGGCGTCCAGGCGATGATCGCGCCCTCCTTCGCCGACATCTTCAAGAACAACTGCTCGAAGGTGGGCCTGCTCACCATCGAACTGCCACAGGCCGACCTCGACTGGCTCATGGCGCGCGCCGAGGAGACTCCCGCCGCCGAGATTGAGATCGACCTGCCCTCGCAGACGGTGCGGGCTGGCGCGAGCTGGGAGCGCCACTTCGAGATCGACCCGTTCGTAAAGCACCGCCTGCTCAACGGCCTCGATGACATCGGACTCACGCTGATGCACGACCCCGACATTTCGGCCTTCGAGGCCAAGCGGTCTGACCTCAAGCCCGTCACCGTCGCGAAGAAATAGCGCGGCTCCAGATGACAACCAGCACGCCGCCGCTCCCCGAGGAGCGGCTGCTGCGTTTCACCACCGACCAGCTCCCCGCGGAGCTGCGCGCCGCAGTGCTCACCGCCGAGCCGGGCGCCGACTTCGATGGTGTGAGCGTGCTCGGCGAGGGCTGGGGCTGCGTCGCCTATCGCCTGCCGACAAACGGTGCCGACATGGCGTTACGCGTCCCGAAGCCAGCCTCGTGGTGGGCGGCGCCCGACCTCGAGCGTGAGGCGCGCCTGCTCCCGGCCCTCGAGGCGTGGTGGCTGCCAGTGCCCCGGGGCGCCCGACTCCTCCGCGGCGCTGGCGGGGCTGTCCTCGGTGCGCTGCAGTCCGTCGTCGACGCCGCACCGGCAACACGCCTGCCGAGGTCGCCGCCCGAGCGTGCGCGACTGGCCCAGAGCGTCGGCAAGTTCCTGGCGAGGCTGCACGCCTTTCCCCTCGAGCGCGCGGCCAGCCTCGGCGTGAAGCACGTCGACATGTGGGAGGGGCACTACCGCCCCATGCTCGAGCGCTGCCGACGCCTGCTGTCCACCGCAAGCGCGGCCTGGCTGGATGCCCGTGCGCAGGCGTTCCTCGAAGGCGGCGGTGTGCGAACAGCGGCTCAGGCGCTGATCCACGCCGACTTATCCGGCGACCACCTCGTCGTCGACAAGCAGTCGGCGCTGGTCGGCGTCATCGACTGGGGCAACGCCATGGTCGGCGACCCGGCCCTCGATTTCGCAGCACTCCTCGACGCCTACCCGGAGGGCTTCGTCGAGGCGGTTCGCAAGGCGTACGAGGCGGCCGGCGGCCGGCCCGACCCCGACGCGCCGCGGCGGGCCCGCTTCTACGTAGATGTGTCACCGCTGTTTGGCGTACTGTTCGCGCAGGATGCGGGCTTCCCACACATCGCGATGGCGGACCGGCGTGCGTTCGCGGCACGTGCCGCGGCGGCGAAGCGGAGGTCTGGGTAGTGGTCACCTAGGCCATTTTCGAGGTGGAGGCGCCGGACATCGCGGCCCGCGCCCGCGCCAGCTTCGAAGCGCACAAGCACATGCTCATCGCCACACTGTGTCGCGACGGCGCGCCGCGCCTCAGTGGCATCGAGGCAACGATCACCCACGGCGACCTCTGGCTCGGCATGATGCCGGGCTCGATGAAGGGGCGCGACCTGCTCCGCGACGCCCGCTTCGCTCTCCACAGCGCCCCGGTCGACCTCGAACTCTCGGATGGTGACGCGAAGGTGAGCGGGCGCGCCGTCGAGGTGACAGATTCCGCCTCGCTCACGGGCTACTGGGACGACCTCGGGCGGCCTCCGATGCCGGTAACGGTGTTCCGCGCCGACCTCCTCGATGCCGCGCTGACGACGGTGGCGGGCGATGACCTCGTGGTCGACGCGTGGCGCGCCGGCGAACCACCGAGGCAAACGCGCCGGAAGTATGACGAGGCGCTGCGGCAATGCTCGCCGTCCCCGTTCGTGGTGAGCCTGTCGAACCACACCGCTGACCCCGATAGATCGCTGCTCGGGCTCGTAGCCGTGACGCGGGCCACTGAGTCAGGCGGCGTGGTTCGCCAGGCTCACCACGAACGGATGACAGTGGCCGACAACGCGGCGCATCGAGAGGTGCCGCGTTACACTCCGGCTCGGCTCATTCACACCTCGATGTTGCGACGGAGGCCTCCATGGCGACCTTCAAGATCCTTGCGCTCCCCGGCGACGGCATCGGGCCCGAAGTCACCGCCGAGGGTGTGCGTGCCCTCCACGCGATCGGTGAGCGCTTCGAGCACGTCTTCGACATCCGCGAGGACCTGGTCGGAGGCGCCGCCATCGATGCCCACGGCGTCGCGATCACGGACGACACCATCGAGGCGGCCAAAGCCTCGGACGCTGTGCTCTGGGGCGCGGTCGGTATGCCGAAGTTCGACAACGACCCGAACGCGAAGGTGCGCCCCGAGCAGGGCCTCCTCCGCATCCGCAAGGAACTCGGGCTCTGGGCCAACCTCCGGCCGATCAAGGTCGACCCCGCGCTCGCCGACGCCTCCACGCTCAAGCGCGAGGTCATCGATGGCGTCGACTTCGTCGTCATCCGCGAGCTGACGGGTGGGCTCTACTTCGGCCAGCCCGCCGAGCGGCGCACCACCTTGACGGGCCGCCGCGCCGCGGTGAACACGATGCCCTACGACGAGGACGAGATCGCGCGGATGGCCCACCTCGGCTTTCGTCTCGCACGCGCGCGTCGAGGCAAGCTCACCAGCGTCGACAAGGCCAATGTCCTCGTGGTCTCCCAGCTCTGGCGCGAGGTGGTCAACGAGGTGCACGCCGAGTACCCGGACGTGCAGCTGGAGCACATGATCGTCGACGCCGCCTCGATGCACCTCATCCGCCGCCCGCGCGACTTCGACGTGGTCATCACCGAGAACATGTTCGGCGACATCCTCACCGACGAGGCCTCGATGCTCACGGGCTCACTCGGGATGATCCCGTCCGCCTCGCTGTCGGACATGTCCGAGGCGGGCACGAGCCGCGGGATGTTCGAGCCGATCCACGGCTCGGCGCCGGACATCGCGGGCAAGGGCGTGGCGAATCCCCTTGCGATGTTCCTCTGCACCGCGATGCTGCTCCGCCACTCGTGCGGGCTCGATGAGGAAGCGCGCGCCCTCGAGGCGGCCGTCGCCAGCGCCATCGCCGACGGCCTGCGCACCCCGGACATCGCCGCGCCGGGCGTGAAGGCCCTTGGCACTCGAGAGATGGCGGACGCTGTGCTGGCGAGGATTGGGAAGTAGGTCAGAGACTGAGTTCGGTCAGTATTGCGTTCGCGTGTTGGCGAGCCCGCGATCTCCAACCGTCTGCTGACCAACCAGAATGCAGGTACCGCGTGCTCCTGCCCTAGCCCTCGCGGCGCACGCTACCACGTGCGGTGAGCAAGGCGAGATCATGCGATGCGGTGACAGCGGAGACACTTAGTGCGGAGGCGTACTCGCCCCGACTTATCGAACCGCGGATCACGACCTCGGCGGCACCGTCAGCCAAGCGCCCCACGATCCCATCCTCAGCGAACGAGGCGAGAAGTAGCCTCGGGTAATCCTCCGCCACAAAGGCGGAAGCAACCGCTTCTGTGTACAGCCCCCGGGTGAACAATTTCACCCACCACGTGAGGTCGATCACTTGGCCGTGGTACCGCGGACCGAAAGCACGCAACTCTGCGTAGTACGCCTCGATGTCCTCGCCGAACACTTGCTCAGAGCTCACCAGCCCTCGGAGGCGCCAGCCGCCGCGCTCGAGGAAGTACTTCGTCATGGCGCGTGCGGTGAGGCCGTTGCCGTCATCGAAAGGGTGAATGTTCACCAGCTCCGCGTGGGCGACCGCCGCAATTACAGCTGGATGGAGCTTGCCTCGCTGTTCGCGTAGCCAGGCGACGAGGTCATCCACGAGTCGCGGTACCTCGACGGGTGGGGGCGGCTGGTAGACGACGGCACCAGACTTATGGACGACGTTGGCTTCCGTGCGGTATTGGCCCGCGATGCCGTGAGTGTCGGTGCTGCGCGAAACCATGTAGTGCAGCGCTCGAATGAGCACGTCGTCGATGTCGGCGTCGAAGTCGTTGGCGATCTGGCGGGCGAAGCGGGCGGCGTCGCGGTAGGCGCGGTTCTCGAGTTCAGCGCGGCTAGTGCCCGGAGTCGCGCGGGCGAACTCCGCGCGGACTTCCTCCTCGGTCATCGGGTTGCCCTCGATACGGGTGGACATGTGGGCGCCACGGGCCTCGGTGCTGCGCTGGAGCGCTCGCTCGAGCGCTGGCGGGGCCTCAAGCGCCTCGATGTCACGCCGCCCCTGCTCGACGCACTCGAGCAGGGGCTGGATTCAGACCAAATCGATGGTCGGATTGAACATTGATTGATTAATCGAATAATCGAGTACTTACTCCACACCTCGATCGGCGCCCTCGGGATGTGGCCGGCGAGCAGCGGCGCCAGCAACGAGGCGCGGTCGGGTGGTGAAGATTTCGTCGCCCGCCGCCTCGATCTCGGCCAGCGACCACCAGCGATGCTCGGTCAGGATCGCGCGCTCGTGTGGCAACTGGCCGTCGATGTTCACCTAGTGCGTCTCGACCCTCGCGAGGTAGTAACGCTCATCCGAGGCGATCCAGCGCTCGCCCCAGCGCCAGACGTGCGGGCGCAGCCAGACGCAGGGCCCCACTCGCACTGGGCGACGCCGGCCTCCCCCAGCCAGCTCACGGCGCGCGGCCTCCTCGAAGGTCTCGCCGTCCTCGACACCACCGCCGGTGGTGAGCCAGAACGGGCGAAGGTCGACGGCTGGATCGTCGATGCGGAAGAGCAGCACGCGGTCCCGGGCATCGATGATGAGGATGCGTGAGCACGGCCGCGGGATCGGATTATCGCTGCTGCCTGGGCTCCCGGGCGCGTTGCCAGATTCGGCTTCCACCATCGATGCCTCCGCGAAACGCCTGCGAGGGCTGCCAGAGCCCTTACGGGTGCACCCTGATTGCCACGCCCGGCGGCCCTACCTAGAATGGAAGCACCGGGACCGATGCGCGTACAGATTCGAGGGTGAACGTCGTCCGGCCTGTGCCAGCGGCCTCCATTATTGCGCGCTGACGCCTCCCCACGACGTCCCCGCATCGTATCGGAAGTCCTCCCCATGACCTCGAATTCCCGCTCCGCCCACCCGCAGCAGAGGCCTGTTGTCCTCTACGACACCACGCTTCGTGATGGCCTCGGTATGGAGGGGCTCTCGCTCTCCCTTGAGGACAAGCTGGTCATCGCCCGCAAGCTCGATGAGCTGGGCGTGGACTACATCGAAGGCGGTTACCCCGGCTCCAACCCGAAGGACGCTGAGTTCTTCCAGCGCGCCCGCGACCTCGATCTGCGCCACGCGAAACTGGTGGCCTTCGGCTCGACGCGGCGCGCCGGCGGCGGCACGGCGACCGACACGGCGATTCGCGCCGTCCTCGGTGCCGAGACACCCGTGATCACAATCGTCGGGAAGTCCTCGGCGCGTCAGGTCCGCGATGTCCTCGAGACCACGGAGGAAGAGAACCTCGCGATGATCGCGGACTCCGTCTCGTACCTCGTAGGCGAGGGACGCGAGGTGGTGTTCGACGCTGAGCACTTCTTCGATGGCCTCGCCGACAACGCTCGCTACGCCATCTCGACGCTGCGCGCCGCTGCGAACGCAGGCGCCTCGACAGTCGCGCTGTGCGACACCAACGGCGGCGCGATGCCTGCGACCATCATCGAGGGCGTACGACGCGCCATCGAGGCGGTCGAACCCCTCGGTTGTGCGGTCGGTATCCACGTCCACAACGACGGCGACATGGCCGTGGCCAACACGCTGCTGGCCGTCGAGGCGGGCGCGACCCAAGTGCAGGCATGCCTCAACGGCTGGGGCGAGCGCACCGGCAACGCCAACATCATCTCGGTCATCGCCAACCTCAAGCTCAAAATGGGCCTCGACGTCGTCAGCGACGAACAGCTCGCGCGGCTGACCGAGGTTTCACGTTTCGCCGATGAGCTGGCCAACCTCCAGCCCAACGCTCGACAGCCCTACGTCGGCTCGAGCGCCTTCGCGCACAAGGCCGGCCTCCACGTGGCGGCGATCACGAAATCGGCGGGGTCCTACACGCACGTGGATCCCGAGGCCGTGGGCAACATCGAGCGCGTGCTCGTCTCGGAGCTGTCCGGCCGCCGCAACATCGTCGCGAAGCTCCGCGAGCAGGGTGTCGACATCGATCTCACGGAGGCGCAGACGCTCGCCGTCCTCGAACGTGTCAAAGAGTACGAATCTCGCGGCTTCCAGTACGAGTCCGCAGAGGCATCGTTTGAATTGCTGGTGCGCCGCTCACTCGGCAACTACGTGCCGCCGTTCGACCTCGAAGACTTCTTGCTCGTCGAGCGCCGCCGACACACCTCGGCGACGAGCGATGTCATCGACATGCAGGCCGAGGCGATGGTCAAGGTCCGCGTGGGCGAGCGACTCTCGCAGACCGCCGCCGATGGCAACGGGCCAGTCTCAGCCCTCGACGCGGCCGTACGGCGTGCGCTCATCGAGTCGTTCCCGGACCTCGAGCGCGTGCATCTGGTCGACTACAAGGTGCGCATCTTCGATTCTGGCTCAGGAGCCGATGCCGGTGTACGTGTGCTCGTGGAGTCCTCGGACGGGCTCCATCTCTGGCGGACCGTGGGCGCCTCGACGGACGTGATCGAGGCCTCCTGGCTCGCTCTGCAGGATGCATACGAGTTCTGGGTGCTACACCGGGACCGCATGGCGCCGTAGCACCCCTGCTCGGATGAGCCGCTCTCATCTCGATCTTGCGCTGGTGCTCGAGCATGCCGCTAAGCGCTGCATCATGGAGATCGTCATGGCTAGCCCACCCGTCCAATTTCCTTGACGGCACGCTCCAGGTTCGCGGAGAGTTCGCGGAAGACCCGCTGGCTCGCCTCAAATTGGCGCGAGCTGTTCATCAGGCGGACCGACTCATCGGCCATGTCGATGTTCGACTGCTCCAGCTGGCCCTGCTCGATCCTCGGCTCAGCGCCGGCCACAAGCGGGGTAGCCGTACCCGCCGCGGTGAACGCCGATCCATCCGCGCGCACGAGCTGGTTTGCGGTAATCTCAAAGACCACCAGCGATGCAACGACGTTGCCATTCACCGCCACCTCGCCGTTGCGGAGGATGCGGACCAATTCGCCAGCCACGTTGATGGGCTGGCCGTTCACGTCCAGAACTTGACGGCCTCCGGCGGTGACGATTTCGCCTGCGTTATTGGTGCTGAAGTGGCCGTCGCTGGTGTACAGCGTCTCGCCAGCGGCTGTCCGAGTGGCGAAGAACTCGCGCCCCACCAGAGCGACATCCAGCGGCTCGCCAGTATTCGTCAGCGTGCCCTGCCTCAGGAATGCCTGACGCGCGGACTGGTAGGCACCAGTACCAACGATACCAAGCCGCTTCTGGACGGTCAGTGGCACAGGCACCAACGCATTACCAACGCGGGTCGCCAGCACGGTCCCAAAGGATGTGTCTGCGGCGGCGCCTTCCTTGTAGCCAATCGTGTTCGCGTTCGCGAGGTTGTTCGAGACCGCCTCCTGGCGGCGGAGGTTGGTGAGCAGCCCTGAGGCGGCAGTGTAGATGCCCCGGATCATGCGCGCCTTCTTCCTAGGCGTGCACCAAGAACGGCCGAGATGCCAAGCGCCCCGAGAAGCGCTATGCCTCGGACGGCGTCGGGGAGGAAGTCCGGCGCGCCCGTGCTCGGGAGCTGTCCGGGCTTATTGGCGACGTCGCCCGGCTGTCGTACGTTCGGCTGCCCGCCCAGCGCGAGGCGCCCACCGATCGAGCGACGGTCCGACGGCGGCGGGGCAGCATCGGGTTCCGGCTCTACGGTGACAATAAACAGGTCGAATCCGAAATCGGAGAGTAGCGGCAGCGTCCCATCCAGCACGGCAACGCCAGCGTCGTCAGCGCTGAAGCGGCCGACCGAGATCGCGTTATTCGTCTCGGAGTTCACGAGCCAGCCCTGGTAGTGGTAGCGCTCGCGTTCAAGGCGTGGCAGGCGCGTGGCGCGCACCTTCGCGTACCCCTCGGCGAATGAGAGTTCGAGGCGCCCGCTGGCGTCCTTCGGACCCCAGTTCGACAGCCCCTCTAGGTAGCGCAGTTCACGATGGTCGGCACGCCGTTGGCGCTACCGGCCCGCGGCGACCCGGCGAACATCGAGCCGACGAGTGCTGCAGCCAGCAGCGTGCGACGGAGGCCTCGGGTCATCGAACACCGCCTCGGGATGCGCGTGCGATTCGTACTTCGTCGATGCCAACGCTCAGGCGACGGGCAATCTAGCGATCCGACAGTCCTTCGTTCACCAGCTGCGCCACGGCCCGAACGAGGTTGGCACCGGACGGCGACGTGGCCGTAGTGATGGGGACAGACATGCGCACAGGCGCTGGCTCAAACTGCGGTGCAAGCGCCCACAGTGGCGCGGCGGTGTGTTCAAGCTGCGGTGAGGCCTGTGGCGGGGGCGTTCTGCGCAGTTGTGTGAGGAGCTGCTCGACGGACTCTGCGACCATCGCCTCGACGTGGGCTTCGTTGACCACCGCGCCCCTAGAGCGCGCCAGCACGTAGGCATGCGCGAGCACCACCGATCGCGAACAGCATCAACGGCGCTCCGAGCAGCAACGTCACCGCCAGGGCCAGCTGCACCGTCACGCGGCCTCCTGCGTCCTCCGAGCCAACGACGCCCGCAGGCGCGTGAGCGCCCGAGCATGTAGCTGGCGGACCCGCGACTCCGAGATGTCCAGCACCTTGCTGACCTCCCGCATCGTGAGCTCGTCCTTGTAGTAGAGGGAAAGGATGATCTGCTCGCGCTCAGGGAGTGCCCGGATCGCCGACGAAAGATCCTCAATCATTTCCTCGCGCTCGAGGCCGCTTGTTACGTCCTCAACATCCGGGTCGGCCACCGAGATGTCCGACGGGCCGTCGTCGTCGTCGCCACCACCTAGACCCATCGAGTCCAGCGAGATCGTGACCCACGACACGTCGACGATCTGCTTCAGGTACTGGGGCAGCGTGAGTCCAAGGTCGACGGCAACCTCGTCGTCCGTAGGCTTGCGTCCGAGGTCAACGGTGAGACGCGTTATGGCGTGGTCGACGGCCCTTGCCTTATGGCGGACTGACCGCGGCAGGCGGTCCAGCGACCGCAGGGTGTCGATGATGGCGCCCTTCACCCTCGAGATGCCGTACGTCTCGAACTTCACGCCCTTCGACGGCTCGAATCGCTCCACCGCCTCGATAAGGCCGATCATGCCCGAAGAAAGCACGTCCTCGTAGTCGAGGATCGCCGGTAGTGAGATCGCCAGCCGCCCCATCACGTACTTCACCAGGGGCGCGTACTGCAGGATCAACTGCTCGCGCACCTCGGGGTCACGCATCGCGACGTAACGCGTCCAGAGATCAGAGTTCCGGCTCTGCTGCGCGCTGAGCCGCTCCTCGCGCTCGGTCGGCGTCTCGGTGCTTGTGCTCATCTGCCTGCTCCGCCCTGGCTGCCGGTGTCCGCAACCGTGAACCGTGCCTCAGTGCCTAACTCGGTGATCCGAGGTGCGCGGTTACGCCGCGCTCTGGGTTTCGTCCTCGATCGCGACCTCTTCGGCCGGACAGGGTGGTGGCGGCGGCGTCTCCCGGCGCTCCTCGCCGCCCGGACTGGTTGCGATGGCCAGCTCCGCGATGAAGCCAAGCAGCGACATCGCCATGAAACCGCCGACGCCGCGAACCAGCGCCAGTTCCGGCGGGTAACCGCCCGCCCAGGAGGTCCAGGTGACGTAGACGAACGCGCCCGTGCCGGTGACCAGCGCGAGGGCCAGCATCGGCATCACTGGTGCCTCCGGCGGCTCAGCAGCGCCTGTTGCCTAAAGATGAAACGAACTATTTGGTCTTCCGTGCGACGGCTCATTCCTCCGAATGCCGTATTAATACGCAAGGCTCCGGCCTGTGACTCCTCCTCTACCCGCAGAGCGCGCGCATGTACGCTCACCGGCGTTGCGTCGCCATCGAGTGTGAACTGGAGGCGAATCGTCGCCCGAGCGGGTACCCAGTTCAGCGAGCGCAGCAGCGCTCCACGCCCGCCAAGATCGATCAGCCGCAGCCCGACGAACTGGCGGGTTGCCGTGGGAGAGCCGGCGCCTTCCACTTCAATCCAGGTTCCGCGTGCCTCGATGTTGCAGTTGAGGCGGTAGAAGTGGCGGCGCTCGGCGTGCCGCGCTTCGACGGGTGTGGTGAGGATCAGCATCGGCGGGCTCTTGGCAGCCTCCAGTACCATCGCGTCCATCACGTAGACACGACCGTGCAGTTGTGCGGAGAGGCTCACGGCTTCGCCACGAAGCCGTTCTGAGCCCGCCGGTAGCTCGGCGACGGTGAGCGTCACCTGCTCAAGCTTGATCTTCCGCACGACGGCGGCGACCGCCGGGCCTTCGCCCGGCCCTCCTCCGAAGTGCACGCGCACTTGGAGGCCGCGCGGCAACTCGATGTGCCGGCACGGACTATGCTCGGCTGCCACTGAGCGCCCCTTCGGGCTGCACGGCTCCGACTCGAGGCCACGCCCAGGTCAGCAGTGCAACGGCAAGCGCGTGGTTGTCGCCGGTCGTGAGTCCGTCCGTCAGTCCTGCCGAGGACGTCACGTAGGCGATACCTGTTGACGCCTCGACCGCGGCGGTGGCGGCGATCCCGCCGAACGACGTGGCCTGGTCCACATAGGTGGCCACCAGGCCGGTGAGGCCGAGGGGCGTATACAGCGAGGTAGTCCGTACTGCATCGAGCGCCGCCGTCCACGCGGGCATGGCGAGAAGCGTCGCGCGACGGGGCGATGCCTGGGCAAATACTGTGAGCTCCAGCATCTGGTCGCGTCGCCCCACCGTCTGCGCCGGGGTGTCGACGATCACGATGCTCGGGCTCTCGGTCTTGACGAGCATGCGCAGCTCGCCCGGCGTGTAGCAGAGCTGCACCTCGACCTGCGCCGCTGCAGCGGCAGCCAGCAGTTGCTGTGGTGTGCGCGTACCAGCGAATTGCGGCGAAGGCGGCCCAGATCACGACTAGCACCGCGCCGAGCCGTGCGGTCAGACCGAGCCAGTCCCAGACATCCAGCGAGACAACGGCATCGCCGACGGCGCCGCCCGGCACCTATGCACCCACGACGGCCGGCAGGCCGAGCGCGAACACGCTCGCGCTGACCACGGCAACACCCAGTCGCACGCGCAGCCCTCGCGAGGTCGGCACCCTAGCGGCCAATCGCGTTCGCACGCTGACGCGGCGAAATGATCTCGGTGATGCGCACGCCGAAGTTCTCGTCAACAACCACCACCTCACCTCGAGCGATGAGGCGCTCGTTGACGAGGACGTCGACAGGTTCACCAGCCAGCTTGTTCAGCTCGACCACTGAGCCGGGGCCCAGTTCCAGGATCTCCTCCACGGTCAGGCTGGAACGGCCGAGTTCGACGCTGACACGCATCGCCACATCCATCAGGATGTCGATGGGACGTGACGGTGCGCCCGACGCATCGGGGGTGGAGAATGCGTGGTACCGCACGGGGTGCACCGGGATGTCCGCACTAGGCCCGACGCTGGCGTTCGCCGTCGACCCACCGTCGAAGGGGCTCTGGGCCGCAGGGAACGGCGTCACGTTGCCTGCGCCGGCGCCGACGAAGAGGGCGTTCGCAGCCGCGGTGCCGCTCGGCAAGGTCTGGGGGGCCTCCGCGGGCGCGGCGGCAGGGGCCGCACTGGGCGCCAGCTCCTCCGCCATACGTGCGAGCAGCGAGACCGGCACGATCAACGTTGCCTGCGCGGTGGAGCCTGAGTCGAGGGTGAAGATCACGTCGAGGCGCGCGGGCGCCGCGCCCTGCTCGACATTCTGGACCATGCCCATGGTCCACTCAACTTGGCCTCGACGCAGCTCCGACACCGTCACCTCGGTGCCGGTCAGGCCGTCCGTGAACAGCGTGAGGTTGACGAGGTCCAGGAACTCGCGAAGGCGCTCGGTGAGCGGACCTGCCTGCGCAGTCGCGAACACCGGGTCGTCCATCAGCTCGGGGCTCATGTCGATGCCGAAGAGCACGCTTGCGCTGGGCAGAGGAATCAGCAGACCAGCCAGCATCACCTCGGTCTCGCTGATGGCGATCCGCAGCTCGAAGCCCATGTGGTCGACTTCGGCGAACTCGGCGTTGATCGAATCGAAGTCGGAGAGCCCGGCTGAGTACCCGCTGACCCGAGTGCCCTGCCCCACGACACTTTCGAGGCCGACCGGGCCAACCTCGCCAACCGCGTGACCGAGTCCGGCAATCGCCTGGTAGCTGTCACCAAGGGCTCCGCGCAGCGCCGCATTGTCGAGCGCCGCGAGCGTGAGCGACGCGGCCTCGGACACCTCGGGCGTCGAGCTGTCCGATTCGGCGGAGGTGGCGTCCTCGGGCGGCGTCATGTCGTCCGGGTTCGGGGCGTCTTGCGCGTCATCAGGCACTGGCTGCCTCCTCGTACTCGATCACGTTCGGAGCTGCGGTTGCGCCGACGGCAACGCCCTCGGCGATTGGGGCCGGCTTCGGCGCCGGAGCCTCCTGGGACGCTGTGAACTGGGCGTGATTGGCCACGTTCTCCGCGAACTTGATGGCGCCGATACTCGATGACGCGCGCCACGACCTCGCGGTCGGCCTCGCGAACCACGTACGAAGGTCCGTTCATCAACACGATGTGCGTGTCCGGCGTGCTCTGCACAGACTGGATTAAGTCGGCGTTGATGTAGAACTCGCTGCCGTCGAGGCGTGTGAGACGGATCACCGGAACCTCCGCGGCATGCGGCACTGAACGAGGTCGCTCTCGCGCTCCCTCGATTCTTCCGGAGTCTTGACGACACCCGTATCGGGATTAGCCCGCGCTCCGTCAGGATTTCCCCCGACCAGCCTGCACGCCCTCCCCTACTCGACCGACCGGCCGACAACGACCCCGCACGCAAAACCGCGCCGGTTGCCCGGCGCGGTTCTCATTCATAACTCGAGTCGGACGCTAGCCGACAGAGCGCTCGTCTTCCATCGGGCTCAGCTCGGGGGCATCCAGGCCCACAAGGCCACGCTTCAGCGCGTAGCGGATGAGGTCCGTGCGGTTCTGCGCGTGCAGCTTGCTCATAATGTGGGCCTTGTGCGCTTCAACGGTCTTCACGCTGATCACCAGCTCGTCGGCGATGCGCTGGTTCGAGCGCCCCTCCGCGATCAGCTGAAGCACCTCGCGCTCGCGACCGGTGAGCAGATCGTAGCCACTGCGGGTCTCGGGCTGCTTCGCCTGCAACAGCACCTCGTTCACGGCGATCTCCTCGGAGACGGCCGCTGAGAAGTACGTGTTGCCGCGGTGCACCGACTGTACAGCAAGCACGAGTTCGTCGATCTCGGAGTTCTTCACCACGTAGCCCGAGGCGCCCGCTCGCAGTGCCTGCAGGAGCCGCTCATCCTCAAGGTACGCCGTGAGGATGAGCACCCGACAGCCGGGGACCCGCTTCACGATCTGCTTCGTGGCATCGATGCCGTTGAGGCCGGGCATTACCATGTCCATGAGAACCACGTCAGGCCGAAGGCGCTCAGCGATCTCGACCGCGTCACGGCCGTTCGTCGCCTCGCCAACTACCTCCAGGCCGTCCTGGCCATCGAGTAGCGAGCGGAGTGCCTGCCGCAGCAGCGTATGGTCATCGACCACGAGGAGTCGCAGTCGAGCGGTGCCATTGCGGGGCGGGCGGCCACGCGTAAGCGGGAGCGCGTCCGAGTTTCGTTCGCTGGTCATCCTAGCCTCCACCAATCCCGCCGACTACAGCGTAGCCGGGCACTTCCTTGTAAACCTCGGAGGAGTGCCCCTCGTCGGCCTGGTCGGCTCTTCATTACGTCTTATGCGGCGAGACGCTCGCCGTACGCCGTGGCGGCCGTCAGCTCGCGGTAATCATCAAAGCGCTGCGTCGACTCGGGAGCGGCTGGGAACCGTCGCTTCAGATTGCAGCTGCGGCACTGGCCACGCACCCAGCCCTCGGACTGGTCCTGAAGTATCCAGTGGTGCACGCACCTCGGTCGCCACGTGCGGACCGCCTGGATCTGCATCGGCTCTCGGCGGCGGTAGTCAGACATCGTTCCCTTGCTGTTCTCGGCAGGCAGTCCTTACCTACTGAAGGGCGTGCTACGCACCGTTCGCTGGCTGGCCCGTAGGGGAACACCCTCGGTCGGGAGTCTGGAATCCCTGAAGCCCGGGGAAACGCGGGGCCGTCCGAGGGAGAACGCCCCCTGAACGGCGCGTCCTGCGCGGCGCACATCAGTGCGCCCACAGCCGTACCGTGGCGTCAACGGCGGAGTAATGGAGGGCGTTCGCGGGGATGCGACCGCGCAGCACATCCGAGAGCGCACACTGCCTGAATAGACGTGGCGCTATCAGACACTAGAGATACCTGCAGCCGCGCCTCGAGTTTCTCGGGGCGCGGCGTGCAAGCCAGGTTCTGGAGGCGAACGCCTTCTACAGGCGGATTTTGCCATGCGACGGCTGGCGGCGGCGCTGCTTGCCAGCGGCTAGGCGCTCCTCCTCGAGAAGTTCGGCGGGGTCTGCCTTCTGCGACTCGTGCACGTAGCCGCACGCAATGCAGCTACCGAAAGCGCCATACCAATCGTCCTCAATAATCATGAGGCCGCGGCAACGCGGGCAGGAACGCGGGGGCTGAGAAATGATCACGCAGGGCCACCTTACGCCAGAAGGCGCACCGGAATCCCACCGGGAGGGGCCTGCCGCTTAACGCCGCCGAGGTTAGCTGACGGGTTCGGGTCGCGGAGGCTGACCCGTCCTCTTTCGAGGATTCACCCCAGTAGTTGGGTCCCCCGGTCGACCACCGGATTGCCGATGGTCAATTAGGCGGGCGCTTGCGCGCCGTCACACTCTTTGTGACGCCCGGAGCATACGCGCCGGACCACAATTGTCAACGAATTCTAGAGACGTTCGTGAGGAATTTCTCCAACTTTCTAGTTACGTCTCATAACGAACGCCCTCACTCAGGCCGCCCGAGCCACCACGATGATCTCCGTCGACATCGGGCCGAACGCAGATCCCTCGAAATCCCCATACCACGCCTCTACCTCGAACCCCGCGGTAGCCAGCAATTCGGCCAGCTGCGGCCGGTAGATGTACCGCACCCGCAATACCCCTCGGTGGAGGCCACCATCCGGTGCGCGCATTGGCAGCGGCGTCTCGATGACCTGGTCAATGAGATCGAACGTCGGCACGCCCTCGGTGGCCTCGGCACCGCGCATCATCTCCACGAGCGCGATGATCTCCGGGTTGAAGACGTTCATCGCCAGACGCCCGCCGCGCACAAGGTTGCGCCGGCAGGCCTCGATGGTGGCGCGCTGGTCCCCTTCGGTCAGGTTGTGGAGGAAGGCGCGGTGCGGGATCGTGATCAACGAGGCTGGCGTTCGCAGTTCGAAGCGGCGCATATCGGCCTGTACTAAATTGAGGTGGGTACCCGCCTCGATCGTCTTGTCGCGGCAGATCGCCAGCATCTCCCACGCTAGGTCAAGCCCGAGCACTCGTGCGCCCGCGAGCGCGCTGGGTATCCCGACCCGTCCGGTGCCCACGCCGAGCTCGACGGTGAGCCCACCGGCTGCGACGGCGAGGTCGCGGTAGAACTCGATGTCCCCGCGCACGCCTCTCTGGTGAGCGTCGTACAACAATGCAAGGTCGGTGTAGAACGGGTCGCGCGCGGGCATCGAGGTCACGAGAGCGGGCTCGGTTCGTGGTGAGCGCATGGTGAGCCTGTCGAACCACGCACCACGCCGCCTGCCTCGATTACACGCCGGTCTGGCTCTCGGATCACGCTTGAACAATCGAGGTCAGCGATACCCTTCGCCAGGTTCAGGCCTGTCCCGAGCTCCGTCGAGGGGGCGAACGGACGCTGGCAGGAGGCCTCGCGCACAGCGATCACCATCGCGCCTCCTCGAGGCCTTCGAACTCGTCCCGCAGGAGGCCCATCAGCAGCGTGTCGTGGTAGCGACCGGCGGCATGGCGATGGTCCCGCATCCGGCCCTCGATGGTGAAGCCGACCTTCTCGTAGCAGCGGATCGCCCGCGGATTGAACGCCGCGACCGTCATCTCCAGGCGGTGCAGGTCCAGGTCGCGGAACCAGAAGCGGCAGACGGTGGCATCGCGTCCTCGCCGTAGCCGCGTCTCCAGAACTCGTGGTCGCCGATCAGGATGTCGATCTCGCCTCGACGCTCCACGGGCTGCAGCTTTCGCAGCTCGACACTGCCAATCAGGCGAGGCGCCTCCTCGAGGTCAGTCTCGTCGATGGCAAATGCGAAGCCGTGCGCCCAGTCGTTGCCCTGGTGCGCACCGACAAACGCTCGCGCGGCCGGTAAGGAGAACTGCCACCCATGGCCACCGATGAGGCGCTGGATCTCGGGGTCGTTGATCCAGGACTGGAACGTCGACGCGTCCTCGGCACGGTAGGGACGCAGGCGAACGCGCTCGCCGTGGAAGTAGAGCGCTCTATCGAGCGGCATCGCCGACCTCCTCGAATGCGCCGTAGCGCTGGTCGAAGTCTACCCGCAGGATCCCCATCACCAGCACGTCGACCGGGTGGCCGCGACGCCAGTCCGCGGACCTCAGCAGGCCCTTGCCGTGGAAGCCGAGGCGTTCGTAGAGCGCGATCGCCCTCGGATGGTCGGCGTCCACCCGTAGCCAGATGCGGCGCAGGTTGAGATCTCGGAAGCCGAAGGTGATCATGGTGCGCAAGGCACCGAAGCCATAGCTTCGGCTCAGTGCTCCTTCGCGCCGATCATAACGCCGAGCTCGGCGTTGCGGTCGAGGGGGTGCGCGGGCTCGAAGCCACAGTTGCCAATGTGCTCACCGGCGAACTCGCCCGCCACCACCTCGATGGCGAACTGGATACCTCCCGAATACGAGGGCGCCGTCGAGGTCACGCGCTCGATCCACGCCCGTTCGCTCTCATCGGACATCGGGTAGCGCAGCAGCAGGTGCTCGGTCACTTCGCGGTCGTTCACCCAGCGCATGTTTCGCTCGAGGTCGCCTAGTTCGATCGCGCGCAGATTGGTCGTGTCGCCTCGGAGCAAGGGCTGTCCTGCCTCTCCTGTGGCGTCATGGTACGGTCGAACAGGCATGCTTGCGGGAGGGGTTCTCGAGGTGACAGGAGACGCGAGACGGTACGGCCTTGTCTCGATACTGGGGTTGCTGCTCATCGTGTCGGTCGCCTGCGGGCGCATCATCAACGAGCCTGACAGACCGTCTCCCACACCGACCGCAACGGTCGAACCGGCCACCGGGCTGCGCGCGCTTCCTCAGGAAACGCCCGTCCAACCGCCGGTCTCGACGGCGACCGCCGACCCTGCCACGTTACCGACCCTCACCGGTTATCTCTGTGACGGCGGCCGCACCTTCGCGGCATGGGTCTTTCCCCGACCGAACGAGCGCGCGGTGCTCGTTATTGGCAACACTACTTACGAACTCCGCCAGCAGCCGGCGGCGTCCGGCATCAGCTATGCGAACCAGACGCTCACGTTCCGTGCTCAGGGCCCCAACGCGTTCGTCAAAGACAGCGGCCAGGTCACCTTCGCGAACTGCCACGCCCAGTAGGTCCGCTCCGGCTGCCGGCGCGGGGACCGGCGTCCCGTCGACCTGATATCGTCGGAGCGCTTGGTGTGGGCTCCGGGGAAGCCGGTGCGAGTCCGGTGCTGTCCCGCAACTGTAAGCTGCCTTCGGCACCTCGAGGCGGCAAGCCAGGAAGCCGGCCCACTCCCAGTGCCAGCCACGAGGCCCGCGCGGCCTCGGCGGCGCCTCGCGAGGACGAGGCGCGGCACGTGGTGGCGTCGCTCCTGAGACCCCGCTGAGACGGGGCCCGGGATGCCGCGCCCGCCCGCGCCCGCTTCCCCCTCCGGGCGCGGAGGGGATCCGTGGTCGAGGCCAGCACACAACCTACCCATTCAGGGCCCTCGAGTACGGCAGCCACCGCGCCGCCGCGTGCGCGGCGGCTGCTCGACGTGCTCACGCGACCGCGGCTCGGGATGCCGGGGGCGACACTGCTGTCCGTCGCCATCCTCCTCGTCACCTGCGCGCTGGCACTGACTCTAGGCGCCGCCCCGATTCCGATGTGGAGCGCCGTGCGCATCGTGCTCGATGCGGTGCCCGGCGTCGGACTTCTGGTCGACGCCTCAGGCGAGCCGGAGCCCTGGCGCCGCATCGTTCTCGATGTGCGCCTGCCGCGGGTGGCCGTCGCCAGCGTTGTCGGCGCCGGCCTCGCCTTTTCCGGCGCGAGCTACCAGGGTGTGTTCCGCAACCCCCTTGCGACCCCGTATCTACTCGGCGTGGCGTCGGGCGCTGCACTCGGTGCCGCGCTCGTCATCGTGTCGCCACTCGGCACCGGTGGCTATGGCTTCGGCCCGGTACCCCTCGCCGCGTTCGCCGGCGGCCTCGTGACGATGGTGGCGGTCTACGCTCTGTCGAGGACGCGCGGCGGAGCGGTGTCGCCAACCACCCTGATCCTCGCCGGGGTCGCCCTCTCCTCCGTCCTGAGCGGGCTGACGTCGTTCATCATCCTCGGCGCCGAACTGCGCGCGCAGCCAATCTTGGCCTTCCTCTTCGGCACCCTGAACATCTCGACGTGGGAACGGTTGGCCTGGGGCACGCCTTACCTCGTTGTCGGGAGCGCAATCGTGCTCGCCTACGGACGCGTCCTCAATGTGCTCCAGCTGGACGAGGAGCAGGCGGGCCAGCTCGGCATCGACGTCACACGCACCCGCCTCATCGTGCTCGCGGCCGCCTCCCTGATCGCCGCCACGACTGTCGCGATCGCCGGCATCATCGGCTTCGTAGGACTCATCGTGCCGCACATGGTGAGGCTCATCTGCGGTGGCGACTATCGACGCGTGTTGCCGCTCAGCGCCATCCTCGGCGCCGCGTTCCTCGTCGGCACGGACATCGTCGGCCGCACGATCATGGCGCCGCAGGAGATCCCGGTGGGCATCATCACGGCCATCGCCGGCGGGCCGTTCTTCCTCTATCTCCTGCGCACGCGCCGGGTCGGTGACCTGTGATCGCGACAGCCGCGCCGACACTCGCCTTCCGAGGCGTTGGCGTTGACCTCGGCGGCACCCGTGTCGTCTCCGACGTCGACTTCGAGGTGCCAGCAGGCGAATTATTCGGGCTGGTCGGTCCGAACGGCGCCGGTAAGAGCACGCTGCTTCGAGCCGCCACCGGAGTCGTACGACTCGCCTCGGGGGACGTGACCATCGAGGGCGCCGCGCTCGCCTCGCGCGCCCGCCGCGACCTCGCGCGGCGCGTTGCCGTGGTACAGCAGCTCCCGGAAGCGCCACACGCGATGACCGTGGAGGAGCTGGTCCTGCTGGGGCGCACACCGCACCTCGGGTTGCTGGCGCGGGAGTCACCGCGCGACCTAGAGATCGCCACGGCCTCGATGAGCCGCGCGGGTTGTGAGGCGTTCGCGTCGCGTCCGCTCGGCACGCTCTCGGGCGGCCAGCGCAGGCGTGCCTTCATCGCGAGAGCGCTGGCACAGGAACCGGCGCTCCTGCTGCTAGACGAACCCACCTCGAACCTGGACCCCCAGGCGCAGGGGGAGATCTTCCTCCTGCTCCGCGCACTCGCCGCGGAGGGCGTCGCGGTCCTGGTGGTGGTTCACGACCTGACCATCGCGGCGGCATACTGCGATCGCGTCGCGCTCCTCCACCAGGGCAGGGTGGCGGCACTCGGGCCACCTCGCGAGGTGCTGACAGAAGAGCAGGTCCAGCGGGTGTACGGTCCGCTGGTCAGCGTCATCACTCACCCGGTCACGGGACTGCCCGTGATCGCGCCCGCTGGGGCGCCCACCGGCGGACCGATGGAGGTCATCGATGGCTGATATGACTGACCGCGTTGAGCGCGTCACCGAACGGCACGACGAGCCGTCCGCCGAAGCGCCCACAGGCATCGAGGAGGACGCCGTCGAACAGTGGCAGGGCAAGTGGGAAGGTCTCTTTCCGAAGCGACACCCGCTGGTCGTCCTCAACACCGGACACGGCAAAGGGAAGACCACCGCCGCCCTCGGCGTGACGATGCGCGCCTGGGGTCGCGGCTGGAAGATCGTCTGGTTGCAGTTCATCAAGTCGAAGACCAGCAACTACGGCGAGACGAGGGCGGCCAAACGCATGGGGATCGAGATGATCCCGCTCGGCGACGGCTTCACGTGGCTCTCGAAGGACATCGACAAGGACATCGCCCTTGCCCACGAGTGCTGGGCGCTCGCTCGCGACAAGATCATGTCCGGCAACTACGACCTCGTCGTCCTCGACGAGATCACCTACCCCGTGACCTACGGTTGGCTCGACGTGGAAGATGTGATCTCGGTGCTCCGCGACCGCCCGAAGGACGTCGATATCATCCTCACCGGCCGTGACGCGCACCAGCGTCTCATCGAGTTCGCCGACACTGTCAGCGAGATGACCGAGATCAAGCACGTCTACCAGACAGGCGTGAAGGCGCAGCCGGGGATCGACTACTGATGGCCGACGCCTCTCCAGCCGTGCTCATCAACAGGACTGCTGCGTCAATCGCACCCCTCGACGCGAGGGCGCGGGCCGAGGCGCGCGCACGCCAGGCGCAACTCACGAAACCCCCCGGCTCGCTGGGCCGCCTCGAAACGCTCGCCGAGGACCTCGCTGCCATGACCGGCAAGGCCCGCCCACGCCTCGATGCACGCCTGATCGTCGTCGCCGCGGGCGACCATGGTGTCGCCGCGCGAGGGGTCTCCGCCTACCCTTCCGAGGTGACCGCGCAGATGGTCGCAAACTTCCTCGCGGGTGGCGCAGCGATCTCCGTGCTCGCCGACCAGGCAGGCGCGCGCCTGCGCGTTGTCGACGCTGGCGTCCGAGGCGAGACGCCCGACGATCCGCGTCTACTCCGTCTCCGCCTCGGGGCGGGCACCGAGGACATCACCGAGCGCCCGGCAATGTCACGCGATCTCGCCGAACAGGCCGTCGCAGCCGGCATCGCCATCGTTGATGAGGAACGCACACGCGGCCTCGATGTGGTCGGGCTTGGCGAGATTGGCATCGGCAACAGCACCTCCGCCGCCGCGATCATCGCGGCCGTCACCGGCCGTCCCGCACGCGCGGTCACCGGTCGCGGTACAGGCATCGATGACGCTCGCTTCGCCACCAAAGTGCAGGCCGTCGAACGTGCGCTGACGCTGCACAACGTCGATGCCTCGGATGGACTGGGTCTGCTTGCCGCACTTGGCGGCTTCGAGATCGGTGTGCTCGCGGGCGTCTACCTCGGCGGCGCAGCTGCGCGCGTACCTGCCGTCATCGATGGCCTGATCTCGGGTGCGGCGGCACTCGTCGCCTGTGCCATCGAGCCGCGCACCAGCGACTACCTGGTCGCCTCTCACCTCGGCGTCGAGCCGGGCCACGCGGCGACGCTCGAGTACTTGGTGCTGCGCCCCGTCCTCGACCTTGGCCTGCGGCTCGGCGAGGGGAGCGGGGCCGCCCTCGCGATCGGCGTCTGCGTGGCAGCCTGCCGCCTGCTCGACGAGATGGCGACTTTCGAGGATGCCGGCGTTTCGACCTCGGACGCCACCATGGCGAACGAGGGGTAGCGGAATGCCGTCGGCGGCGCCGTCCTGGTGGGCGGACTTTCGCGAGGCGTGGACCTCACCTGTGGCGTGGCGCGCCTCGATGTCGCCTTCCTCGCCGCTCGTCGCCCTCGAGTTACTCACAGTGCTGCGCTTGCGGCGCGTCCGACAGTGGGACGACCGCACCTTCGGGGCCGCACTCGCCTGGTACCCGCTGGTGGGCCTCGTCATCGGCGCCGTCCTCCTCGTCATGGATCGAGGGCTCACGCTCCTCCTCCCGAATGGTCCGGCCTCGGCGCTGCTGCTAGCGGCGCTGGCGCTTCTCTCCGGCGGTCTCCACCTCGATGGCGTCGCCGATACTGCGGATGGGCTGGCCGTGCAGGGTGATCGCGCCACACGCCTCGGGGTCATGGCCGAGGGCAACACCGGGCCCGTCGGGGTGATGGCTCTGGTGCTGGTGCTGCTCATCCAGTGGGCGGGACTCACCGCTCTCGAGGATCCCGTGCGTTCTGCCACGTTGCTGCTCGCGCCCGCCCTCGCGAGGTGGACGGTCGCGCCGGTGGTGGTCCTCTTCCGCCCGGCGCGCCCTCGCGGGCTGGGCCACGCCCTGCATCGCGGCGCGTGGCCGCTCGCCGCACCGATTGCGACGATGACCGCCGGAGCGGCCTCGGTGGTGCTCTTCGGCCTCGGTGGGATCGTGCTCATCGCCGTGGCGGCGGCCCTCGCTCTCACCGTGGCATGGGCGGCCTCGCGGATGCTCGCCGGTGTCACCGGCGACACCTATGGCGCCTGCATCGAGGTTGCATTCGCCGCGGTCGTGCTCGCCGCCGCCGCCGCCGGGCACCGAGGCTGGCTCGAACTGTTCCAGGTCTTCGAGTTGCTGCCCTCATGAGCGTGCGACGGGCCACGATCATCGCGCTCGCCCTCGCCATCGACTGGCGTCTCGGCGATCCACCAACGGCCACGCACCCGGTCGGCTGGGTTGGTCGCGCCGCCGCGTTCGCCCGCAAGCGCGCGCCGTCGAGCCCTCGCGCCCGACTGCGCTACGGGATCGCCGCGCCGGGTGCGGTCCTCGCGGGTGCGAGCGCGGGCGCGTTCGTCTTCGAACGGGCAGCGCGCCGCTTGCCGGCCCCGCTCGCGATCAGCCTCGAGGCGGGCGCGCTCTCGCTGACCATCGCCCTCGCCTCGTTGCTGCGCCGCTCTCGGGAGATCGAGTACGCCCTCGCGGGCGATGCCCTGCAGGAGGCGCGCACACTGCTGGGTCGGCACCTCGTCTCCCGGAACACGCACGACCTCGATAGCTCCGGCGTCGCTGCCGCCACCATCGAGTCGCTGGCGGAAAACCTGAGCGACGGCGTCGTCGCGCCGCTGCTCGCGTATGCGATCGCGGGACTGCCGGGCGCTCTGATCTACCGCGCCGTCAACACATTCGACTCGCTGTGGGGGTATCGCACTGCCGAGTTCACCGAGCTGGGCCGCCATGTGGCGCGCGTCGATGACGCGCTCAACCTCCTGCCGGCCCGCGTGAGCGCCGCTGCGCTGGTGGTAGCCACCATGCTTCGAGGCGGCACGTTGTCCAACGCGCGGCGCGCCATCGATGTGTGGCTCGACGAGGGCGACTTCACACCAAGCCCGAACGCCGGTCAGCCGATGGGCGCGATGGCGGGCGCCCTTGGTGTCGAGCTGGCAAAGGACGGCGAGTACCGCCTCGGATCCGGGCTCCCGCTGCCGCGTGCCGCCGACGTTGCGAAGGCGCGCACCCTCGTCCTCGACGCCGCCGTCCTGGTCGCGGGCATACTCGTGACTGCACTCGTCGTCCGCGAGGCGACACGCGAAGCGGGGAGTCCTCGATGACAGACGTTCCAGAAGTGGTGCATGGCGGATTGCAGAGCGGAGAGCTTGCCGCGCTGGGTATCGCACCGACGAGCGTGCTCGACCTCTCGGCGAGCCTCAACCCGCGAGGCCCGCACTCGAGCGTCATCGTGGCGGCGGTCGAGGCTGACCTGCGCCGCTACCCGCCTGCCCATGCTGAGCCGCTGCGTGACGCCCTCGCCGAGCGCGCCGGCCTCGATCCCTCGCAGGTACTCGTCACACCGGGCGCGACGGCGGCCATCCACCTCGCCGCGCGCGCCCTGCTGAACGCGGGCACATGCTGCCGCCTGTTCCCTCCGACGTTCGGCGAGTACGAGGTCGCGGCGCGCGGCGCGGGTGGGTCCGTCCTCAGCTCTACGCTCGATGGCCCGCTCTCGACGCGGAGTAACGGCGCACCCGTGCCGCTCACAATGCTGTGCAATCCCAACAACCCCACGGGCGACTACCTCGAACGACGTGACGTCGAGGGCATGGCGGCGGCCATCTCCGGCGAAGGCGGCACACTGCTCCTCGATGTTGCGTACGACGCCTTCGTCCTCGATGCCTGGGACGCCGACGACCTGGTGCGCGCGGGAGCCCCGGTGCTGGTCGTCCACTCGATGACGAAGCTACACGCGATCCCCGGCATCCGCCTGGGGTACGTGACCGGTCCGGCGGCACTGATCTCGAAGCTCGGCGCCTTGCAGCACTCGTGGGCGGTCGGCAGCACCGCGATCAACGCCGGCATGGCGGCGCTGCGTATCGAGGAACAACAGCGGCTCGCCGTCAACGAGGTGACCCGCTCACGCCAGGAGCTGGCCGCCGCGCTGCGCGCCGCCGGCCTCACCGTGCGCGACAGCCGCGCCAACTTCTTCCTCGTACAGGTCGGCGATGCTCCCGCCTTCCGCTCGCGCCTCCTGTATCGAGGGTTCGCCGTGCGCGACTGCACGTCGTTCGGTCTCCCCGAGTGGGTGCGAGTCGCTGTCCCGCCGGAAGGCGCCGTCCTGCGCCTGACACGCGCGCTCATCAAAACCTATGCGGAATCACCTCGATGAGCGGAGCTGGCGCGACACCAGCGCCGGTGCTGATGCTCGTGGGCACGGCGTCGTCAGTGGGGAAGTCGGTGCTGGTAACGGCGTTGTGCCGCGTTTTCGCGCAGGACGGCGTGCGTGTCGCGCCCTTCAAGGCGCAGAACATGTCCAACAACGCGGACGTCACGCCGGACGGCCTCGAGATTGGGCGCGCGCAGTCCGAACAGGCGGCCGCCGCCGGCCTCGCTCCGGCGGTCGAGATGAACCCGGTCCTGCTGAAGCCGCATGGCGATCGCACCTCGCAGGTGGTCGTCGATGGGCGCCCGGCGGGTGTCATGCACTCGCGCGACTTCCTGGAACGGAAGCGCGATCTGTGGCCTCACGTCGAGCGCGCCCTCGACACCCTGCGGGCCAGGTACGAGCTGGTCATCATCGAAGGCGCGGGCAGCGCCGCTGAGCCGAACCTGCGCGCCACCGACATCGTGAACATGCGCGTCGCCCGGCATGCCGAGGCGGTCACACTCCTCGTGGGTGACATCGACCGTGGCGGCGTGTTCGCGCACCTCCTCGGCACGCTCGAGTTCATGCCGCCCGAGGATCGCGCGCTGGTCCGCGGGTTCATTATCAATCGCTTCCGCGGTGACTCCTCGTTGCTCACGACTGCGATACACGACCTGGAAGCGCGCACCGGCGTTCCTGTGCTCGGAGTTATCCCCTGGCTCACCGATCTGCGGGTCGCACAGGAGGATGCGGTCGCGCTCGAACGCCCGGACGTGGCGCATGCCCTCGAGGCCGACCGCGATGCCATCGACATCGCGGTCGTGCACCTGCCGCGCATCGCCAACTTTGATGACTTCGACCCGCTGGCCGACGAGCCGGGTGTGCGCCTGCGATACATCTCGCGCCCCGGGCAACTGGGTACACCAGCCCTGATCGTGCTGCCGGGCACCAAGGCGACGGTCGCGGACCTCAATTGGCTGAGGTCCAGTGGGCTCGGGGAAGCCGTTAGCGCGAGGCACGCCGCGGGCACCGCGATCCTCGGCGTCTGCGGTGGCTACCAGATGCTTGGCACACGCATCGATGACCCGGACGGCGTCGAGGCGCCCGCTGGCACCTCCGTCACAGGTCTCGGGCTACTGCCGGTAACGACTACCTTCGCCGGCGACAAGCGCACTGTGCGAGCCGGCGGTCGCGCGCTCGCCTCGAGAGGCCCGTGGGCAGGCGCCGCAGGCGCCGCCGTCGAGGGCTATGAGATCCACATGGGGCGGACGGCCAGCCTCCCGGCCGGGACAGACCTCGATGTTGCGCCATTCCTCGAGCTGGACGGCCATCCCGATGGCGCGCTGAGCGCCGACGGGAGCGTCGCCGGTACGTACCTCCACGGGCTCTTCCACAACGAGGCCTTGCGCCACGCGCTGCTCGCAGGCCTTGGACGGCCGGTCGAGGCCGGTCGGGCCACTGTTGACCGCGAGCGCGAATTCGACCGGCTGGCGCACCACGTCCGCGCCCACCTGGATGTGGATCGCATCCGCCAGTGGCTGGCTCTGCGCGAGCCCGCGGCAGTGGGCTGACCGTCGACGTGGGAGCGCTCTACTTCGTCACGGGCGGCGCACGCAGCGGCAAGAGCGCGTTCGCCGAGGCGCTGGCTGTGGCGAGCTCCCGGCAGGTCGTCTACCTGGCGACCATGGAACCCCTCGACCACGAGCTAGAGCGGCGGGTCGCGCGGCACCGCGAGGGCCGGCCCGCCGGCTGGCGCACCATCGAGGCGCCCCTCGATCTCTTTGCCGCCCTCAACAACGCAGGATCGGAGGCATGTGTCCTCCTCGACTGCCTCTCGCTCTGGGTCACGAACCGCCTGATGCCGCTCGGAGATCCACCCGCTTCAGACGCCTTGGATGCTCTCGAACGGGCTATCGAGACCGACCTGGCCGCGCTGATCGAGGCGCAACATGCGCGCTCAGGCGAACTCATCGTGGCCACGAACGAGGTAGGCAGCGGTGTCGTGCCGCCCTCGGCGCTAGGGCGCGCCTACCGGGATCTCCTCGGACGGGCCAACCAGCAGGTCAACCTCGCCGCATCGAGGGCGTGGATCCTCGTCTCCGGCCGCGCGCTCGAACTCCCGCCAGCCATCGAGACGTAGGTTCGACGCAGCGCACAGCATGCAGACGGCCCTCGTCTCCGGGGGCCGTCTGCGCTCGAGGCTTGCGCGGGTGGCTGGTGCGGCTATCCGGCCTGCCACTCGCGGAGGGTGGCGCGGAGCTGTAGTTCCTCGGTGCCGCGGCGCACGGTGAGCGTCACGGTGTCGCCAACCGCCTGGCTGTCGATGATGCCCGCCAGTGCCCCGATGCTGCGGACGATCCGCCCATCGATGGCGGTGATCACGTCCCCACCGCTGCCCGCCCCATTGCGCGAGGCCGCACGAAGCCCCGCCTGCGCCGCAGGACTCCCGGCTGCGACGCCGGTGATGTAGACGCCCTTGGTGCGGGTCTGGCCGAAGCTCTCAGCGTTCGAGGCGTCGATGGTCACACCAGCGATCCCCAGCTGCGCGTGCTTCGGTGTCTCCCCCTTGACGAGCTGCGGCAGGAATTTCGTAGCGGTGTTCGAGGGCACGGCGAAGCCGATACCGACGAACACACGCTGGCCAGTCGGGTTCTCGATGGATGTGTTGATTCCCACTACCTCGCCGCGTGCGTTAAAGAGCGGGCCGCCGGAGTTCCCCGGGTTCACCGCAGCGTCGGTCTGCAGCACGTTCCGGATCGGGCGGCCATCGATGGCGGACCGCTCGCGCTCGCGCCCGCTGATGATGCCGCTGGTCACGGTGAAGACGAGGCCGAACGGGTTCCCGATGGCGAACACGGGTTCGCCGACCCGCACTCGATCTGAGTCGGCGAAGCTTGCCGGGTGAATCTCGTCGGCCGGAAGCGTCGCACGGATGACGGCGAGGTCGTTGCCGGGGTCAGTGCCAACAACCGTGGCTCGCGCCTGCGTGCCATCCAGCAGCTCGATGGTCAGAGCCTGTGCGCCCTCGATGACGTGGTAGTTCGTGAGGATATTGCCCTCGCGATCCACCATCACGCCGCTACCCGTACCCTGGCCGCCGAAGCCGCCACCCGTCGAGGCGCCGATGCGCACTACCGACGGTCGCACGCGGTCGACGAGGTCCGGGAGGTCCTGAATCGCTGCGATGGGTATGGCGCCCGTGGCAGGCGCCGACACCGTCGTGGATCTGTCGACGATCGCGCCGGTGTCGTTCGCCCCGCGGCTGGCGATGACACCTCCAAGCGCTATCGAGGCCACGATGACTGCCCCGAGGAAGAAAGTCCGACCAACGCTACCGAGTCCCATACTGCCCCCTGAACGCGGATTGAGCGCTACGCGGTCATACCGCCACCACCAGCGTGGCGCGCTCGAATGAAGGGCTCGTGTTACTGCTGTGAAGAGGCTACTAAATCGCGCGCCGAATCGGCAGGGGCCCGAAGCGGTCGTGCTACTGGCGGACGAGAGACAGCGCCCCGCGAGGCGCGTTTACCGTCGCCTGCCCGCCGTCCCGCAGCAGACGCAGTGAGGGGCGTGCGTGCTCATCGACGTGCTCGGCGAAGCCGTGGTCAAGCGCACGCTCGACGGCCGACAGAATCAGACCTTCGCCGGCGGCGAGTAATCCATCGATGCTCCCAGCCGATCGGGCCTCGGGAACACGCTTCGCTTCCGTCAGCAGGAGCTTGGACTCAGCGGAGGTGCCGGACGCCTCAATAAGTATGGTCTCTGCGGCCGTGTCGACATCCGGCGCGCCATCGATGATCGTCTCGGTCCCTTCGCGACGGAGCATTACCGAGGAGCCGCCGCTGCTCGCCACAAGCCGCAATGCGGCGTGCGCGCCTCGGCGGGCCGTGATCGAGGCGACGCGGTCGTCGGCCAGCCGCAGTTGCACCGCGATTGCGGTCGTGTTGTCCGGCGAACCGGCAGGGGAAGCGGCGACATCCAGCGTCTCCGCGCCCATGATCCGAGCGGTGAGTGCGACGAGATCGCGCAGGAGCAGCATTGCCGGGCGGTCCTCAACGGCGTCGATCAGCAGCAGGTCTGCGGGCGCAGCCGCGAGTCTGGCGACCACGGAGGGCACCCCGGCGGCGCGCAGCCACGGCCTGAGGACCACGAGCGCAACGCCATAACGCGTGGCTGCCTCGGCGGCGCGATTGAGTGTCTCGCCGTCTGCCCACACGCCATCGAGCAAGATATCGGCGCCTCGACGCGCCGCGGCTTCGGCAATGTCAGCCGCGCCCTCTACTCCGCCGATGAGGGCGACATCGAAGTCGGCGACACGCGCCATTGCACGTACGTGGTGGAAACACGGCACTCCGAGCGCGCCGCGGGCGCGCGCGAGCGCCGCAGAGCGTTCGTCGCCCACGGCAGCGGCCTCGAGGTCCGCACCTTCAGCCAGCGCGGCAGCAAGCGCCGGGGTCGAGTAGGTCCACCCAAAGATCGCGAGTCGGTCCATGAGGCGATGCTAGGCGCGCCTTCCGGCACCTTCTGTCAGGGAACTTCCCAGTCTTCGAATCGGCGTCCCCGTAGGGAGCTCGACGACAGCCACTAAGGAAGGCCTATGGAACGCCGATGATTGCCTCAAGGAACCCCTAGTTGATCAACGAACAGTGAGGGCAAGAAGCCCTCATAGGGGCGCCGGAGCACCCGGGGGTCCAGAGGCTTATGAGGCCACAGTATGTCGATGTGCATCAACACTAACGTTGCCGCGATTGGCGCTCAGTGTAACCTGAGCATCACCGGGGCGAAGATGAGCTGAGCACTCGAGCGACTCTCGAGCGGCCTGCGCATCAACCGCGCCGCCGATGACGCGGCTGGCCTGTCGATTTCCGAGGGCTTGCGCTCGCCGAGCTGCGGCCTGAAGCAGGGCTCTCGTAACGCGCAGGACGGCGTTTCGATGATTCAGACCGCTGAAGGTGCGATGACCGAGACGCACGCGCTCCTCCAGCGCATGCGTGAGCTGACCGTCTAGGCAGCCAACTCCACGCTGGGCGCCAGCGACCGTACGGCGATCGGCGCTGAGATCCAGAAGCTAACCTCCGAGATCAACAACATCGCCACCCGCACGAAGTTCAACGGCCAAAACCTGCTGACCGGTGCACTTTCGGTCTCGACCGCGACTGCCCTCGGCCCCTACACGGCCACTGGTGACACCTTCAGCGTCGGCATTGACGTGTCGAAGGCCTAGGCCGACACGAACTACACGATCGCTGGCGCCGGTGCCAACGTGACGATTACCAACACCACCACCAACGTGGCTCAGACGGTCGCCGCTTCCACCCTCCTCGCTCTCAACGAAGTCAAGGTTCTCGACTTCAGCGCGATCGGCGTGAAGTTGACCATCACGCAGACCGTCTTCGCAAGCGGCTCTACGGGCGCCAAGGTCGCGACCGCCCTCAACGGCGCAGGCCCGATCGTCACCGCAGTGGGCAGCGGCAACGCCGTCTACCGCGTCGGTGCGGACGTCGGCCAGGACATCACGGTTGCCTTCAACGACAACCGCACCACGGCGCTGGGTACCCCCGGTTCCACGCTGTCGACGTTTGTCCCGGACGACCAGAACGTCTCGACGGTCACGAAGGCGAACACCCTGCTGATCTCGATTGACGCGGCCATCTCCTAGGTCTCCAGCAACCGCGCCAAGCTTGGTGCGGCTCAGCACCAGGTCGAGGCGGCGATCAACAGCCTCGGTGTCGCCGTCAAGAACATGTCTGCTTCCGAGTCGCGCATCAGCGACGCGGACGTGGCCGAAATCTCCACGGAGCTGGTCACCCGCCAGGCCATGCAGCAGGCTGATGTCGCCGTCCTGTCGCAGGCCAACACTGCCTCGCAGTCGGCCCTCTCCCTCCTGAAGGGCTAGTCCTGAGGGCGCAAGCCCGTAGCGCTGTCCAACCTCGAGGCTCCCGCTCACGCGGTGGCCTCGTCGCACGTTCGCGATGGCACGCGTCAGACGATGTGGACGATCAGTAGCGTGCCCAGTCCGAGGAAGATCGAGAAGCCGAGCACGTCGGTGAAGGTGGTCAGCAAGATCCCCGACGACAGCGCCGGATCCTGTCCCAGCCGGTCGAGGCCCATCGGGATCAACACCCCGGCCGTGACCCCCACGAGCGTATTTCCGAGGAGCGCCAGGCCCACGATCCCCCCTAGGAATGGGTTGCCGTGCCAGCCGAGCGCCACCACTGCCACGGCAGCACCGGTCACCAGACCAATCAGCACGCCCGCCGCCAGCTCGTGGAGGACAACCGCCCCCGTGTGGCGTGCCGAGATTCGGCCGAGCGCGATCGATCGCACCACCACAGTCGAGGTCTGGATGCCCGCGTTGCCTCCCATGCCCGCGATCACCGGCATGAACGCCGCGAGCACAGCCGCCCGCTCCAACGTCGAGTGGAACATCGAGACTGTCAGCGCCGCCAGCAGCGCGGTCACCATGTTCACCGAGAGCCACGGGAGCCGGTACCTCACCGAGCGCAGCACGCTGGTCAGGTCCTCGTCCACGCCGACACCTGCCATCCGGTAGATGTCCTCGGTGGCCTCCTCCTCGAGGACGTCGATCAAGTCATCGCTCGTGACGGTGCCCAGCAGGCGCCTGCTGCCATCGACCACCGGGAGCGCGAGCAGGCGGTAGCGCCGCAACAGCCGCGCGGTCTCCTCCTGATCGGTGCTCGCCGGCACCGAGATGATGTCCGAGTCCATCACCTCCGATACGAGGCTGTCCGGTGCGGCGGTCACCAGCGAACGCAGGTTCAAGACCCCGAGTAGCTCGCCGTCGCGACCCGCCACGTATACGTAGAACGGCGTGCCCACGTCGTGACGGATCGACCGCAGGAACTCAATCGCGTCTGCCACCGACAGATCGGGCTCCACCATGAGCCGCGAGCCCGTCATGCGGCCGCCGGCGGTGTCCTCGTCGTAGGTGAGGAGTTCATCGACGGCCTCACGCGCTTCAAGCGGCAGCGCAGCGACGACGTCGGCGGCTTCCTCGGGAGAGAGGTCCTGCACGATGTCGGCCGCGACGTCGTCGGCCACCCTCGAGAGGACATCGGCCACCAGCGCGGCCGGCAGCCCTTCGAGGAAATCCTCGCGGGAGTGCGGGGTCATGTAGGCGAGGGCGGCAGCCAGCTCCTCGGCGGTGAGATGTTCGACTACCAGGTCGCGGAGCCGCTCGTCGCGACTGTCGAGTGCCTCCGCAAGTTCTGCCGGATGGAGGGCGCTGGCGCGCGATAGCGCCCCCTGGACATCGTCCTGGTCCAACAGCTCGTCGATCGAGAGGGTGACCGAGTCGTTCATCGGCGTCTCCGCGCGTAGCCGATGGCCGCGCGGAAAGGACGCCCAGAGGCTACGTGTTTAGTTGCGGGGGACTACTGGGGTCTTCCATCGAATTCCTCGCCCTAGGCGACCCGCACTCACGCTTCTCTTTCCATCCTGAGCCATCCTCGTGTGTCTGGCAAGCGGCGAGATTCTCGATCGAGGGATATCCACGCCGATCCGCGCCTGAACCCCGTGTTAGGATTCCGTCCATGACGGACGAGCGAGCCATCGCCACCCGCGCCTTCCGCGATGCCGCGGGCCGCTTCGCCACTGGTGTCACTGTGGTCACGGTCAATGATGGCGGTACCTATCGGGCGATGACCGCCAACTCCTTCACCTCTGTCTCCCTTGACCCGCCGCTGCTCCTGATCTGCGTCGACCGCGAGACCGCGATGCTGGGGCTCATCCACGAGGCCGGAACATTCGCGGTCAATGTGCTGGCAGCGGAGCAACAGGCGGTTTCGACGCTCTTCGCCAGGCGTGGCGAACTGACGGAGCCGATGGGGGGCGTACCGTTCACCGTTGGTGGCACAGGCTCACCGCTCCTCGCTGGGGCCCTCTGCTGGTTCGAGTGCGAACTCTGGCGGGAGTACGAGGGCGGCGATCACATGATTTATGTGGGGCGCGTCATCGATATGACCCTCCTGCAACCCGAAGGCGAGCCGCTGCTCTTCTTCGGCGGCCGCTACCGCACCCTCCACGACGCCGACTGATTTCGATCTAGGCGTTGCCCATTCTGGGCGGCGGGACTTCCCTCATTCTGAGACGAGCCGCTCGGGCGTAACGTCCGCATTATGCGCATCGGCGCCACACCGCCCCCCGATCCCAGTGCACACGGAGGTGCCGCTCACGAGGCAGCGCCACCTCCGGGTGAACGTTTCAGCGCCCTGCTCGCACAGCGGATGCAAGAGCCCCGTGACCGCATCGATCTGACGCGTGAGGCGATGCGCTCCGCCATCAATGAGGTCCGTCCGGGCCGCCACGGCCGAGCCCTCCGCCTCCGCGCGGGCGGCCGGTCAGGGCGTCTACGGACCCCCTCGATCCAGCACTGGGGGCGTGGACCACTTCGGCTGGCGCGAACTTGCCCGCCGAACCGGCGAGGAGATCGTAGGACCTGGCTTCGGCGCCCTCTTCGAGGCGCAAATTCAGCAGGAGTCCGGCTTCGACACCGATGTCGTCCGCGGCTACAGACGCTCGAGCGCCGGCGCCGAGGGGATCGCCCAGTTGATGCCTCAGTACTACTAGGGCATCGACCGCCGCGACACCCATGCCGCCCTGGTCGCTGGCGCGCAGACGATGCGCCATTCCTTCTCCACGAACGGCGGCGACGTCCGCAAGGCGCTCGCCTCCTATAACGCCAGCCTGAGGACGGTGCAGCCGCTTGTTGCCGCGCATGGCACGCCGTGGGAGCGCGCACTCCCCGCGGAAACCAAGCAGTACCTGGCCGCCATCCTGGGCGCGGAGGCGCCGGTGGTTCGCCCCAACGGTGAGCGCGCGTTGCCCTTCGGTGGGCGCGGGCCGCACGTGGTGATGACCGCACCCCTCGATAATGTGTTGGGACAACGCGCACTCGCCGACGCGCTTGCGTTGCTGGCGCGTTCTGGTTCGACCGTGCGCGCGCCCGCCGATGGGCGGGTCGTGGCGCTCAACCAGGGTCCCGCCGGTCTCGCGCTACAGCTCGATCACGGCAACGGGTGGGCGAGCACGCTCGATGACCTCGGTAGTTCGAGTGCGGCGCTCGGCGAGCTAGTCCGTCGCGGCGACGCCATCGGCAGCCTCCCAGAGTCCTCAACCGCGAGCGCCGCGCTCAGACGCACCATCGCGCGGGATGGCCGCGCGCTCGATCCACGCCCCTACCTCCTCGGAGCCCTCGGCTAGGCCGGGGACTCCCACCGGAGGCGATGCTACAATTGCTTCTTGCGCGGTGGGTGTCGCCTAGCGGTTAAGGCGCCAGGTTGTGGCCCTGGAGACCGGGGGTTCAAATCCCCTCACCCACCCCAACCCTCGCTACAACGTTGGTGGCCCCGGCGCAGACATCACCGCGAATGTGCCAGCAAAGGGTCGCCAATGCGCCGTCCGACGTACCTCGTGCGCCTGATGATCCTCGGCGCAATGCTCACCGTCGGGATCGTCGCCGGGGCCTGCCAGAGAGGCGTGGATAGCGGCGCCCTTGCCGACAGGCTGCTCCGCCTCGGTGAGGATTCCAAGACCAAGCTCGCCGTCACCTCCGGGGCACTCCCCGCTGACCTCAAAACCGCACTGAACCCTGATGCCACCAAGGACACAGCGGCCGCCGATCTCGTGGCGATTCCGGTCCACCCACATGGGAAGCTCCTCGGCTCGTTCCGGGTCGAGCGTCCCGATGGCACCATCTCCTTCTTCCTGCTCTACGACGTACCCGGCACTCCCGAGAAAGTCCAGCCAGTCATCGCCAAACAGGTCAACGAGTCGCCCTGGCAGACCATCGGCGGCCAGTCTAACGAGTCTGTCTCCGCCCTCCGCTTCCAGAGCACGGTTTCGAGTGCTGTCTCCGGAACCGTGGCTATTCAGCAAATTGCTGGTGAAGGCGGCGCCAAGCCAACCTCGAGCGTGATCTACATCCTCGAGATCGAATCGTCGAAGCCGCCTGCCAACGAGCCATATGTGCTCCCGCCTGCCCGTTCGATTCCTGACGGCTTCCCCGCCGACTTCGTTCTTAACGGTATGACCCCGATCGAGGTGCAATGGGCGGCCACCACTCAAGGCCGAACATTCCAGATGGTGCTGCGTACCAAGCAGTCTTCGCTCGAGGTGACCGACCGATATCGGACGCTCTTCCAGCGCGCGGGGTGGACGATCGCGGCCGACGACGCACGCGGTTTCGCGACGAGCCTCGAGTTCGAGAAGGACGGTGGTACCTCACACGCCGCGGTCTCCATCGACGCCTTTGACCAGGACGCTGCGTACACCGCCGTGCAGTTCCAACTCCAGCTCGCCCGCTGACAACAGTCTCCCGTCAGTATTCTCCCTAGGTGACCACGCCCGGTTGCTTCGTGGGTTCGCGCCTCCGAGCCGCGGGTGAACACGAATCGCTGGCCCCCTGAAGGCCTCGATGATTGCCCCAAGACCAAACGGCGCAGTACGCGCCGGCTGCGAGCCTGGAACGTCCGCTGTGAAGGACTGGAGGCCATCCGATGAGCATGATCATCAACGCCAACGTCATGGCGATCAACGCCCAGCGGAACCTGTCCAGCACCAACATCAAGCTGGGCCGGGCTCTCGAGAAGCTCTCGAGTGGTCTGCGCGTCAACCGCGCCGCGGACGACGCGGCCGGCCTCACGATTAGCGAGAAGATGCGCTCCCAGATTCGAGGTATGCGCCATGGCTCTCGCAACGCCCAGGACGGCATCTCGATGATTCAGACTGCTGAAGGCGCCACGTCCGAGGTGCACGCGCTGCTCCAGCGCATGCGTGAGTTAAGCGTGCAGCCCGGCAACAGCACGCTCTCCACACAGGACCGGACCGCCATCTGTACCGAGATCCAGGCCCTCAAGACCGATGTCGACAACATCGCAAACCGCGTCACCTTCAACGGCCTGAGCCTGTTGACGGGCACACTCGCCGTCTCCAGCCCGACCGCCCTTGGCCCGTACACGGCCACGGGTGACACGTTCACCATGGGTGTCGACGTGTCAAAGGCGCAGCCCGGCACGACCTACACGATCGCAGGCGCCGGTGCCAACGTCACGATCACCAACACCACGATGAACGTGGCTCAGACTGTCGCGGCCACGGCCTTCATCGCCCTCAACGAGCTGAAGGTCCTGGACTTCAATGCGCTGGGCATCAAGCTCAACCTCACACAGACCGTCTTCGCCAGTGGTTACACCGCGGCCGAGATCGCGACCGCCCTCAACGGCGCAGGCCAGATCGTCACCAACGCGGGTAATGGCAACGCTGTCTACCGCGTCGGCGCTGACGTGGGCCAGGACATCACGGTGACCTTCACCGACATCCGCACCACAAACCTCGGTGGCGCGAACAAGATCTCGACCATGGTCACCGACGACCAGAACGTCTCCACCATCGCGAAGGCAAACACGCCATCCATGGTCTGGGCTTCTTCATCATGCGCGACGGTGGTCGGCAGTTCTACACGCGTGACGGCTCATTCGATGTCTCCACGCAGGGCGAGCTGGTGAGTCCCGTGACCGGCTTCAAGGTCCAGGGCTGGAACGTGAACCCGGCCACGGGTCTCATCGACACTACGCAGCCCATCACGCCGCTGACGATCCCGTTCGGCCGCCTGATTGCTGCGCAGCAGACGACCGCCGCGACGCTTGCCGGCAACCTCGACTCCCCGACGGCAGTCGCCGGGACGATAACCAACACCGTCCAAGTCTACGACTCGCTGGGCAAGGCCCACAGCGTGACGCTGACCTACACCAAGACGGCCAACCCGAATGAGTGGAGCGCCGACTCGAGCACGTCCCCGGATGTCGCCACGGCGGTGCCGGTGCCCGCGCTGACCACGTTCAACAACACCGGTGCGCTCACGGCACCAGCGCCGCCGGCGCCGCTGGTGCTAACCACCACATTCAACGCCGGTGTCCAGCAGGCTTCGCCGGTCGTCACCAACATCGACATCACCAAGCTCACGCAGTTTGCTGCCGAAGGCAACGTCGCAACGACGTTCAACAGCGGGTACTCAGCGGGTGCGCTCGTCTCGTTCTCGGTGGGCGCGAACGGTGACATCACCGGCGCGTTCTCCAACGGCTCGGGCCGCCTCATCGCGCAGATTGCCCTCGCCAGCTTCACCAACCCAGGTGGTCTGGAGAAAGTGCAGGCCAACATGTACCAGGAGAGCGCCAACTCCGGTCCCGCGTCCACCGGCCCCGCCGGCACGGCCGGGCGCGGCCAGGTCGGCGGGGTCCGTGCTCGAAGGCTCGAACGCGGACCCCGCGAGGGAGTTCACCAACGTGGTGGTCGCCCAGCGTGGCTTCCAGGCCTCGAGTCGAATCTCCACGGCTGACGAGATGCTCCAGGATCTCGTCAGCCTCAAGCGATAAGCAACGCATAGCGTCGGAGGCGGGGCGATTCGCCCCGCCTCCGACGCGCACCCACTTCGATGTCACGTTCCTCGCTCCGACGCTCCGCCATCGATACCGTCCTGGCCGCGACCATGCTGGCGCTCGTCCTCGTCGTCGTTTCCCGCGGCGCCGCGTACTTCCTCCAGTCCGCACACCTCGAGGCGGGTACGCTCCTCGCCACCGACCTGCGCGGTCACGCACTCGCCGTCATCAACGTGGCTTCGGGCCAGACGAGGCGTATTGCACTCGACGGTGGCCCTCACGAGTTGCTGCCCCTGCCGGACGGTCGTGTAGTCGCTTCCCTTGAGCAGGCGGGGGCCTTGCCGTCGTCGATGTCGAGACAGGCGCTGTCGAGTCCGTGGCAACTGGTGGGCTCCCCCACGGACTCGCCCTCGAGGGGGCCGATGGCGGCGTTCTCGTCGTCACCGACCGCGACGCCCGTGCCCTGCGACGCTTCGAGGTAGGAAGCTGGCGTGAACTGCCCTCGACGCCTGCGGGCGATCTGCCGCACGCCCTCGCCACGCAGCGCTAGGGCGCTCCGCTTAGCGCCAACGCCGCCGCCTCGGCGCTCGCCCTCGGCGGCCTGCTCGTTCCACAGCCGGCGTTCACCGAGTCGATCGCGCTCTCGCCGGGCGGAGACCGCGTCGCGCTCGCCGGTGCGGGCGACGGTCGCGTCCTCGTCTACACCCTCGATGGTGCGCCACTGCTTGACCTTGCCGTCGGCGGGCGGCCTGTGCGTCTCGCCTACAGCCCGGACGGCCGCATGCTTGCCGTGGCCCTATCGGCATCGAGGCGGGTTACACTCCTCAACGTGCCCGGCGCTGCGCGTTACGTCGAAGTGCCGGGCGTCCCCGATGGCCTCGCCTTCGACGCTGTCTGGCGCGTGCTGTTCGCCTCGAACATGGCGGGCGGTGAGGTGACCGCCATCGAACTCGCGTCGTGACGCACCCTCGCGAGTTATGACGCGGGTACGAGCGCCGGAGCGCTGCTCCTGCTCAATTAGCCCGTCAGCTAGCCGCGGCTTGCGCGTCTCCTCGGCGGCCATGGCACAATGGCCGCTCGCAGCAGCACGGAGCCAGCACCATGACGGACGATGCGTGCACGTACCCGCTCGGGTTTCTGCGGCGCGGATGCGGCCGCGAGGCGATCACGGCGTGTGTCTACTGTGGCGAGGCCTGCTGTGCCAGCCACGGCATCCGCGGTGCGGACTACCAGGATGTCTGCAAGCGTCGTTCGTGCTCCGCAAAGCTCGTTGACCTGCAGGCACACCTTCTCTGGCGTGGTCAGGTCAGCAACGCGAACCGCGTCTCGATCTGCGCGGAGCCGGATTGCGGCGAGCGGATGCGACACGCCTGCTCGCAGTGCCGCCTGCTCTTCTGCGAGTTGCACGTCCGCGAGCACGACGTGAAGGACACCACCGTGCTGCCTGCTCGCAAGGTGCGCTCACTGGTCTGCGCCCACTGCCTCGGACGCCGCAAAATCTGGGAGTAGCCTCGTCCTCGCGGACCGCCTCCGCCGCCGTAGCCGCCCGTTACGCCTCGGCGATCACGGGGTTGCGAAGGATGCCGACGCCGGCCACCTCGACCTCCGCGATGTCGCCGGGCTTCATGGCGGCTGTCGTCTCGGGCGTGCCCGTGAACAGCAGGTCGCCGCGCTCGAGCGTCATGACAGCGCTCACCGCCTCGATGCAGGCGCGGATTGAGTGCACCAGCTGGCTCGTGTCGCCTCGCTGGATGCGTTTGCCGGCGATACGGCCTTCGACGGGAATGGCCTCGGGCTTGAGGTTCGTCTCGATCCACGGGCCCACCGCAGTGAATGTGTCAGCGGACTTGGCGCGCCACCACTGCGTGTCGGATTGCTGCCAATCGCGGGCGGATACGTCATTGCCGGCGGTGTAGCCAAAGATGTACTGGTCAGCGTCCGCCGCCAGCACGTGCTTCGCGCGACGCCCGATGACGACCACCACCTCCGCTTCCGCGTGCACGTTGCTCGATCCGGCGGGCAGCACGATCGCCTCGTCGTGCGCGATCAGCGAGGACGGCGACTTCAGGAACGCCTCCGGCTTCGGGGACACCGAACGGTCGCCCGCGTGGCTCCAATAGTTTACGGCCATCGCGACGATCTTCGTGGGCTTCACGGGCACCAGCAGCTGCACTTTCGAGAGCGGCGCCGTCTCACCGGTGCGCTCCAGGGCTCCAAACGGCCCGCCGCGCACCAGGTGCACGGTGTTGCGGACGATCACGGCAGTCGAGGTACGGCCCTCGTAGCGGACTCTCGCGATGCGCACGGTAAGCCTCGATTCCGGTGCTGCGGAGTGTGGGTGTGGCAGCGTATCGCCGCTCGTGGGCGGCCGAAAGACGGCTAGCGGAAGACCACGGTCTTGTTGGCGTGCACGAACACGCGATCCTCGACGTGCCACTGCACGGCACGTGCCAGGACTGAGCGCTCCACTTCGCGGCCGAGCCTCACCAGGTCGTCACGGCCGTCGCGATGGGAGATGTGCACGACGTCCTGCTCGATGATTGGGCCCTCGTCGAGGTCGTCCGTCGCATAGTGCGCCGTCGCACCGATGAGCTTCACGCCTCGATCAAACGCCCGGCCGTAGGGGTCGGCGCCGGCGAACGCAGGCAGAAACGAGTGGTGGATGTTGATGACGCGTCCGGGATACCTCGAAATGAATGCCGGACTCAGGATCTGCATGTAGCGCGCGAGCACGACCAGTCCGACGCCCGCGCTCTCGAGGAGCTTGAGCGCCGCTGCCTCCCCCTCGGCCCGTGTCTTTAACGTCACGGGGACGTAGCGGAACGAAATGCCGAACGCCTCGACGTCCGCCCGCAGCGCCTCATGGTTCGAGACGACCAGCGGCACCTCGATGTCGAGCTCGCCACGGCGCCAGCGCCAGAGCAGCTCCATCAGGCAGTGGTCATACCTGGAGACGAGGATGGCGACGCGCTGCGGACGCGCGCTGTAGGTCACGCGCCAGTCCATCTCGAACCGTTGAGCGACCTCGGCGCCGAACGCGACCTCGATATCTTCGGGCGACGCAGCCAGCCCTTCGAGCGAGTACTCCATGCGCATGAAGAAACGCCCACCGGTCGCGTCCGTCGAGTACTGGTCTGCCTGCACGATGTTGGCCGAGCGCTGATAGAGGAACTGCGACACGGCGGCGACGATGCCCGGCCGGTCCGCGCACTGGATCAACAGGCGGGCCGTCCCCGTGGTGGGCGCGGCGGCCGGTTTCGAGACGCGCTTACGAGGCATGCAGGCATCTTACGGACCACCGCGCTGGAGGACACCCTCGATGGGAGGCCTTCTCACGGGCCGCGCCTCAATGCGTGTGGCCGACTCTGTGGTGCCCGTCATGGTGATGGTCGCCCGCACCGGGCGACGCCGAGGTCTGTCAGCAGCCGGGTTCGCCATCGTTGCCGCAACAGTTCGATCGACGCACGAACCGCAGACCGTAGTTTTTCAACAGCAGGCGCAGCTTCGTCCCGAACGGCGCGTCGTACTCGCACCAGTTCGAGATGACGGCGGCGATCGAGGGACGGCCAGACTCCGGCGTACCCATCGCTATCCTCCAGCCGGGCGGGCGCTGTTCATGGTGCCCACCAGTACATCGAGGCGTACCTCGACAGTCCGCTCGATGCTTGCGCCCTCGGAGTTCCTGAGCACGCACGAGACGGTGACGTCGAGGTGAACCGACTCGCCCCCGCGCAGTCCTGAAAGCAACTCTACGCGTACCTCGCCGCTGCCCGCATGGTAGCGAGGCGCTTTGATCTGCACTTCCGCCGTCGAAGTGACGCGCACGACCGCCTCATCGATGAGTGTCCAACCCTCGTGTGGCGTCACACGGACATGCAGGTTCACCCGCTGCCAGAACTTGAGGTCGGGCGCACCCAACACCACCTCGACCGTCGCACCGTCAACGCCCGTACTCGTCGCAGGGTAGCCATCGAGGCTGGGAGTCAGTCCGAAGCCCTCCTCGAGTACGAACGAGGGTGCCTCGCGCACCTGGTACTCGCGGTGAAAGTACTTGGCGACGATCACGCCGCTCTCATCGAGCAGGTATGCGCCGGGGTAGGGAATCCCGTAGATCGCCTCGTCAGGCTCTATGAGGGTGTTGAGGATGCCGAGTTGCCGGATCAGCCTCGATCCATCATCGGAGAGGAAGGGGTACGTGATGCCGTGTTCGCCACAGAACTGCGCGAGCGCGCCGGGCGGGTCGTACGAGATAGCCGCGACCCAGACGCCAGCCGCCTCGAACTCCGGCAGTGCTCGTTGCAGCTCCACGAGCTGCGTGCGGCAGTACATTCACCAGCGCGCCGAGCGCTGCAGCACGATGAACGCTTTCCGGCCGGCGCGCGCGGCCTCGATGCCGACGTGCTCGTTGTGCTGGTCGTGCAGCGTGTAGTCCGGGAAGCACTCACCGACCTCTGGCCCGGTAGGGAAGTCCTCGCCCGGCATCCGCTGCGCCGGAGGGACAGGCTCCTGCGTCACGTCCCTGACCTCCCGCGTCCGAGCATCGCCTCGATCTCCGGGTTCATCGTAGGAACGAATCGTGCTTCGCGGCGGATCGGCCTCAGAAGACGCGCCACGCGGACCGCGCCCGGGTGTACAGCACGCAGAGCAGTCCCGCCGCCACCGCTGCACCGCTGCCGATGGCGATCTGCGGCCCGGCGAGGTCCGCGACGACACCAGCGGCCAGCACGCCAATCGGCTGGAGCCCCCAGAGCAGGCTCGAGATCGACATCACGCGGCCTCGGTAGTGCTCCGGCGTCTCCACCAGCAGCACCGTCTGCGTCAGCGTCTCGATGACCTGGAGCCCAAGGCCGATCACCAGCACGCAGGCCACGGCTGGCAGCAGGCTCGGGCTGAGCGCGAAGCCCACGGTCGCGCTGAGGGCGATCGCGAGACCGCCCGCAAACAGCGGCGCGCGACGGCGCACGCCCGACAGCGGCACGAGCGCCATCGCGCCGACCGCCGCGCCGACGCCGGCCGCGGTGTAGATCGCACCCAGGCCGCCCTCGCCTCGCAGGTACACGTCGCGTACGAAGACGGGCGCCAGCTGCTGCCAGTTGCGGCCGGTCAGTGTCATGATCAGGCCGACCGCGAGCAGCAGGAGCAGGACCGGCTCGCCCCGCACGTAGCGAACGCCGCTCATGAAGTCGCCCGTGACGTTGAGCGCGCCTGCTCGCGTGCGCCTCGGGATCCGCATCCCCGCGATCGAGGCGGCGAGCGCGGCGTTCCCCACGCCGTTCGCGATGAAACACCCACCTGCGCCGAACGCCACGAGCGTGAACGCGCCCGCGATCGGCCCAGCGATGGTGGTCAGCGAGAAGAGCGCCACGTTCACGGCGACCGCGTTCGCCACCACCCGCGGAGGGACGGTGTCCGGGATGAGTGACTGGCGCGCCGGAATGTCCATCGCAAAGACGCAGCCCGAGGCGAACGCGAGCACGAGCAGGTGCCATATCTGCGCGTGGCCGCTGAGGATGAGCGTGCCCTCGATGAACATCAGCGTCGAAACCGTCGAGCGCGTCCCGATCAGCAGGTGCCTACGGTAGACACGATCGGCGATCACGCCCGAGAACGGACCGAGCACAAGGAACGGCAAGGAGAGCATCGCGCCCGCCAGCGCCACCATCGAGGCGCTGTTCGTCATCTCCAGGACCAGCCAGCCCTGCGCGACGATGATCATCCACCAGCCGCTCAGGGCCATGAACAGCCCGCCGAGGAGCAGGCGAAAGTCCCGGTAGCGCAGCGCCTCGAGTGAGGCGGGCAGCCAGCCCCCACCCGTGGCGGGCAACACCACCCACGCGTCCGGCGGCGCCTCGATGCCCGAATCGTCCTCGACGGCTGCGGTCAGCTGAGGTGCTTTCGGAACCACGCGCACGAGCGCTTCCACGAGTCGGCAGCGGAGGGTTCGTGGTGAGCAGGACCGTCGTTGAAGAAGGAGTGGCCCGCGCCCTCGTAGATCTTGACGTCGGCCTCCACCCCCGCCTTCACCAGGGTGTCGCGCAGCATCTCGACCTGCGCGACCGGGATGCCCCCGTCGTTCGCGCCGTAGGAACCCATCACCGGCACCTTGATGCGCCCGATCGTCTCCGCGTCCGGCATCCCGCCGCCGTAGTAGACGTGCACCGCGTCGACGTTGGAGCCGGGCCGGATCGCGGTCGCCAGAGTCAGCCCCCCGCCCATGCAGAACCCGGTGCAGCCGACCTTTGCGACACCCCTGTTCGACTTCAGCCACTTGATCGCGGCATCGATCTCACGCGCGGCAAGGTCTCTGTCAAGGCCCATCGCGTACTTACGCGCCTCGTCAGGCTCGGTAGCCATGGTGCCGTGGTACATGTCCGGCGCCAGCGCGAGGAAGCCATCGGCTGCGTAGCGGTCCGCGATGTTCTTGATGTCGTGGTTCAGGCCCCACCACTCCTGGATGACGATCAGCCCGGCGATCGGCGTGCCCGCGGGTTCCGCGAGGTAGCCGCTGACACTGATCCCATCCTGGACGACCTCAATCTGTTGACCGGACATGGCCGCCCCCTTTTCCACACCGCCCCCCGAGGGCGTTCAGGTCTTGCGGTGATCGAGTATAGCGAGGCAGCCTCCCGGGGGCCGCGTGTCGCCTCGTACAATCACCGAACAGAGCCAGGAGGAGACATCCAATGTGGGGCACCATCGCCAGGATGACGGTCAAGCCGGGCGCGGAGCCGTTCCTCCTCACCCAGTTCCACAGCATGCGCAACGCCGAGCGCATGCCGGGCTGGCTCTTCAGCCACGTCTTCCGGTCCGACACCGAGCCGAACGCACTCTGGCTGGTGGCGATGTTCACGGACAAAGAGGATTACCGCCGCAACGCCGAGAGCCCGGGACAGAACAAGGTCTACGAACTCATGCGCTCGTGCCTCGAAGAGGATCCCGAGTGGCATGGCGTCGACGAGATCGACCTGATGGCTGGTAACGCCGGAGTTCAGGGCGTAGGCGGCACCGCTGGCGGCGCGTAGCGGACTAGGTCGCCCTCACGTATGCCGTGGGCGGCATACCAGCCGGCCAGAGCCTCGAGGGCTGACCGGTATGGCACCGAGGAGTGCACGAACTCCTCGGACTCCGCGCGCATCCTACGGATCGACACGATCCGCAGACTCTCATCGATAAACGCAATGTCGAGGTCGATGTGGGTGTTCTTCATCCAGAACGCACCCGTCTGCCCGGGCACGCCGTAGTCGAACAGCATCCCGCGCTCGCCCAGCACTCGACGGCCCGACAACCCGATCGTGAACTCCCCCAGTGGCAGCACCTCGATGGCGAGGCGTGGCGCCTCACCCGTGCCCGAGCGCATGAACTCCGCGACAGGCAGCCGCTCGATCGGAATCGACGCCGTTGATGCGACCGGCTCACCGGCGATCTCGGCCGTCGCCGCGGCCGCCAAAGCGAACGGCGTCGGCACGTACTCCCCGCGCATGGCGGGCTCGCCCGATGCGCTGCAGCCGGTCGCAAGCAACGCGACCGCCAGAAGCCACGCGTACAGCATCGCGATGGGGCGGTGGTAGCTCTTCACCACTCGATGGTACGGGCCGCTCGTTGACAGCGCCCCCGCAGCCACACACCATCGAGGTATGTCCGAAAGTCCCATCCTCGACCTAGCCCAGCGCCTCTGGCCCTCGGTCCGCGACACAGGTGCGGTCGCCGATCCCGAGGACCTCGATCGCCTGATGGCGACCCAGGGCCAGCCGGGGGCGGTGGAGTACGACAGCGGACTCACCGCAACGTTCGCGTGCTTCGCGCCGGAGCAAGACGCGACGGCGTTCGTACTGCCTACAGGCGAGCGGCCACACGACGACGCCGAGGGGCGCTTCATCGCGCACATCCTCGTGACCCGCGTACTCCTCGGTGCCGGACTGGACATCGATCCGCGGGTCGAGGCGGCGCTCTGCGCTGCCCACGCCCTGTCGTGGGCAGCGAGCGGCGTCGATTACCCCCAGTCACCCCTCGCGCTCGCGACCGCCCTCTGGCTGCCTGCCCTCGATCCCGACTCGAACTCGGATCGTCCGCTGCCCATCGACTGGGCGGCGCGCTGCTTCGAGGACACCCAGCGCTGGGACCCCGAGTACCGCCTCTTTTCACATTATGACGTGCGCGAGCGCGCCCTCGACTGGGCGGTGTACGCCAGTACACGACCCGAACGCCACGAGGGTGTCTCGCTCTGGACCATCGTGGAGCCGCTCCTGCGCATGGGGCGAGATTCGAGGGCGGCGATCGCCCTCGCGAACTTCGCGGATTCCGCGGATCCCGCCAGCACGGCGCCGGTACCAGCCGTGGCGATGCTCGAACGCCGACGCATCTCGGAGGCGTTACGAGCGCACCTCGGCTCCGGCGCGGGACGCTTCGCCTCCTAGCGCCACTGCCGTTCGACCCCCTGCGGCAGCAGCCACCAGTCAGCCGAGCATCAGGTATACGCCAGCCCCTCAACGCGCGGCCTGAGAACGCGGTCGATGATCGGAGTGTGGGCCGGCGCACTCGCCGGTCTGGAAACACGGGATGCCGATGGTCACGCACGTCCCTGTGCCGCCGCTACCCGGTGCCCACGCTCGCGCGATGGCACTGCTGATGAACCTCGACTCTTCCATGGCCGAGGTAGCGGCAATCATCGAGGCGGATCCTGGGCTCACCGCCTCGGTGCTCCGCGCCGCGAACTCGGCGGCGTCCGGTACCAACACGCCCATCGTGCGCGTCGCCGACGCCCATCGTGCGCATCGGATTTCGGAACGCGCGCTCGCTCTTGGTCGCCACGCTCCTGCGCGCGCAGTCGAATGGCCTGAGCCAGTCTGTCGATCTCAGCTGGTTCTGGGACCACCTGCCGGCGACCGGCATGATCGCGGTGGCGGCGTCGCCCGCGGGGGAAGTCCGCTCCTCCGCCTTCACCGCGGGCATGCTGCACGATGTCGGCCGCCTGGCAATGGCCGCCGTTGCCCTGGTCGAATACGCGCGGGGCGTCGAACTCGCCCGTGGCGGCACCACGACCATCGAAGCGGAACGCGAGGTCTTCGGCACTGATCACATCGAGACTGGCATCGTCGCGGCCGGCTCGTGGTCGCTCCCCGAGGAGCTGACGACCGCCATCAACGCCCACCACAGCCCGGGTGAGAACCCGATCAGTGAGGCCGTGAACACGGGCCGTCGCATCGCGGGCATGCTCGGCTACGACGACTGGGTTCTCTTTGCCAATGACGAACGGCTCATCGAGAAAGCGGAAGAGAACGACACACACGTGCTCGCCAGCCTGGGTGGTCCAGTCACCCTCGCCCGCCGTGTCGCGTGGTTCCGAGGTGCCCTCGTCGCCGCCTAGCCGGCTGGCTGGTCTACCTCGACCGCTTCGTCGGTGAGCGGCGTTTCGAGGTCACCCAGGTCGCCGTTGGCCATGGCGTGGATCTGGCGCAGCACCTCGAGGAGTTCGGCGTCGTCGGGCTTCGCCACGTCGGAGATGTGGTAGCCACCGAACGCGTCGACCACGGTCTTGTGGTCGTCGATCACGAAGTCCGGGAGCACCGTGACACCCAGCGACCCGAGGCGCGCGTGGTGGTCGTCCAGCGGCTTGATGAAGTAGTCCTTGACGAAGTGGTCGAGCTCGTGACGCCTCATGTCCCAGCGGCGGATGCCGACACCGGACCAGATGTAGATCGTGTGCCCGGCCTCCTGGAGGTGCTCAAAGACCTCGCGAGTGTGGTTCCGCAGCTTGCCGTTCCACATGATGAGGGTGTTATCGACATCGAAAAAGACGTTCAGCTTGCGCACGTTGGCTCCGAGGTCGCCCGGTAGTCGTCGTTGACCATCATTGTGGGGGCATCGAGGCGCCAGTGGCTACAGGGCATCCCACTACACATGCGTTTACGAGCCCTCGACAGCGGTTCCCACTACAGAAACGTGCTGCTCGAGAAACGCCCCCACGTGCTGGTTGAAGGTGGCGGCATCTTCGAAATAGACGGAATGGCCGCTCCCGGGTACCTCGAGGTATGTCGAGCCGGGGGTGAGTGCGTGCATCTCCCGGATGATCTCCGGCGGCACCGTCGGGTCCTCAGCGCCCACGAGCCACAGCGTCGGTATGCTGAGGCGCGCAAGGTCGCTCTTCGTCACGCCGCCCCCGCTCAGGAACGGCGTCCCCGGATCTCGGGGCGGGTTGAGCGCGCCGATCTGCTGGTACAGGAACACCCCGCGAGGGTGCTCCGCGCGGTAGCGCTTGCCCATGCCGCCGGGCGCCGGCGGGTCCTCTGATCGCTCGTCACGCAGCGCGTTCCAGCGCTCGCGCAGCTCCGGCCAGTCGAACCAGCCCCAGTTGTCCGCCATCGCAAGAGCGGTCACGCGCTCTGGGTGGCGCACCGCGTACCCGAAGGCAGCGATCCCGCCCATCGATTGCGCCACGAGCGCGGTGCGCTCCACATCGAGGTGCGCGAGCAGCGCTTCGAGGTCCTCGATGTAACGCGTCGAGCCGAGCTTCTCGGGGTCCGTGGAGCGCCCGAATCCGCGATGGTCGATGGTGATGCAGCGATACTTCTGGCTGAAGACGGGCACCTGCTGCCACCACGAGATGTGGTTGCCGCCCGCCCCGTGCAGGAAGGTGACGACCGGGCGGCCATCCACCTCGCCGTGCGACTCGTAGTACAGCTCAATGCCGTTCAACTCAACGACGGGCATGGCGAATCCCCATCGGCTCTCCTCGGACTTACCGTCTCGGCTCGGGCTGACCGACGACGCAGGAAGTGAACGCGAACGCCGCCAGGCCGTCCGACTCGGTCTCCAGCACCAGGTCGTGGTGCTGTACGTCGACATCCTTCACCAGCGAGTACATCCGCGGCACATCGATCGTGGCTACGCCACCTCGGACGTCGTCGCCCGCATGCGCGGCCTCCACCGGCGCGCCATCGCAGAGTACGCGCAGTGTCGCGCCTCCGCCCGCCAGCGGCGGGTGCAGCACGAGGTTCACGTCCGCACCCATGTAGCCGAGGTGCATTCGACTCGGCTTCCCGCGCGCGGCACCGAACGGTCGCGCCAAGTTCTCGCCGCCGAGCAGCCATTCGCCTTCGAAGTAGAACATGCCCTCGAGGTGCCGCCCCGGATCGAGGTAGTTCTGGGGCCGGTCCGGCGAAACCTCCCCGACGTTGCCGATCACACCGCGCTGGAAGCCGCAGTAGAGCTCGGGCGTCACGCGGTAACAGACCGCTCCAGGCACGTCCTCGATGCGGAGGGGCGCCCTCGGCTCCGGGAACGCGGCATTCGGATCGCAGTTGATCTGCTCGCGCAGCAGTGTCTGGATCGCCAGCTCGGACTCGATGTAGCCACCCTCGCCGAAGTGGGTCGCGCGGATGTAGCCCCGCGCATCGATGAAGTACTTGGCCGGCCAGTAGCGATTGGCATACGCCTGCCAGATCGCTCCGCTCGCATCGAGGACAACGGGGTACGGCAGCTCGAGGTGCACGATGGCACGCCGCACATGCTCGGCGTTCCGGGCTAATGAGCACTCCGGTGTGTGCACCCCGACGACGGTGAGGTCCATCGCCTCGTAGCGGCGGTGCCACTCCTTGAGGTACGGCAGCGTGCGCAGGCAGTTGACGCAGGTGCAGTCCCAGAAGCCGACCAGCACCGGCTTGCCGTGACCGTGGATCTGCACCGGGCCGCCCTGCAGCCAGTCGCCGCCATCGAGCTCCGGGGCGTGGACGGGACCGCGCTCTTCCTGTGCCATGAACGACACCCCTCCGGGGTGGCTGCCCGCCCACCCGCCCTGTTCTGGCGAGGAGCTGTGCCCCCTCGCGCTCCCCACGGCGCAGCGCCGAGCGCCTATCGCGCCCTCGCGCAGACCTGCACGAGATTCGATCATCGCGCACGCCTCGCGGCTCCGCGCACGGCGTGCGTTGGCGTCGGTTTCGAGACGACCTTCGTGGCGTTAGTCGTCGATCGCTGCGCCGCTGCGCCGCCATTACCTCGTGTCTCGACCTGCGCCTCGATCTTCGTCAGGCGGTCCTTCAGGCCCTGGTTCTCCTGCTGCAGCTTGTCAACGTCCGATTTGAGAGCCTGCACCTCGCTACCTTTGTCGGCGCGCTGGCCGAGGGTGCGCGCGGCGACGCGCGCGTTCCGCGTGACACGGCCCTCGAGAGCACGTGCGCCCGCCGCACCCAGCGCCCCGACGGCCCGCGCGTCGCCAAGGTTAGCGAGCGCGTCGGGCGCCGCCAGCTGCACGCGCAGTGCACGGTCGTCGAGCAGCTCCTCGAGGCGTTCGCGGACACGCAGGCGCGTGGGCTCATCGGCGAAGGGGGCCAGGCGACCGAGCGCCTCGGTGGCGGCGCGGCGCGCGGTCTGGTGGTGGCCCCACTGCGTGTAGTCGAGCAGTAGCTCGATGGCGCGCGGGTCGCGCAGCGCCGCGAATCCACCCAACGCGGCCGCGGTGATCACGTCGTTGTGCGCCGGACGGTCGAGGACGCGACGCAGCGCCTCGAAGGCCAGCGGCTGCCGCGTACTGCCGAGGGCCGCGGCAGCAGCCGACTGCACGTAGTACGAGCGGTCACCACGACCGGCGAGCAGCGTCGCCAGTGCCTTCGCGGCGGTCTCGTCGCGAAAGTTGCCGAGGGCGGTCGCGACGGCACGCCGCACCCGCGAGGGCTCGGTCTTGATCCCTTCGATGAGGGCGTTTCGTCCCGACTCGGCCTTCGTCTCGCCGAGGGCGCTCGCGACCTCGGCACGCACGAACGCCTGCTGCGTCTCATCGAGGAGTGCGGCTCGCAGGGACTCGATGGCGGCCGGTGATCCGAGCTTCGCGAGGCCGCGCGCCGCCTCGATGCGGCCCACCGCCTGCGGGTCCTCGGTCAGCCGCGCCTTTAGCTGGGCCTCGCCCGGCGCAAAGTCGAGGGTCTTGAGCACGCGTCCGGCGGGGTCGATGGCGACCCAGCGCGGCTCAGCGTCGAGGGGAAAGACGAAGGTATGAGCCACCTCGGTGACCTGCATGTTGAAGGAACGCGCGCCTCGCGGCGTCATCGCGAAGATCTCGACAGGAACTCGGTACACCGAGGTAAGCGCGTCGTCGGCCTTCTGCTGCTGGTTCAGGGTGATCGTCGCCAGCTTCGTGGCGGCGTCCCAGGCGTACGCGGCCTTGAAGTCGGGGTGGCCGCCCTTCCACACCCACTGGTTGAAGAACCAGTCGAGGTTGCGGCCCGTGGCCGCCTCGATGGCGCGCTGGAAGTCGTGCGTGACCACGTCGCGGCCGCGATGCGTCTCCACGTAGTGCTTGATAGAGGCCCACCACGCCTCGTCACCGAGCTCAGTCCGCAGCATGTCGAGGATGACCGCGCCACGCTCGTAGAGATGACGGTCAAAGATGTCGATCGGGCCGTGGTAGACGTTCTGCACCATGGCACGCCGATACGCGCCGGAGTCCTCGGCCAGGTAGGTGCGCGCGTCCTGCAGGATCTCGTAGCGGAAGGCGTCCCAGCCGCGGTCCTCCTCGATCCACAGCGCATCGAAGTAGGTCGCGAAGCTCTCGTTCAGCCAGCCGTGCGCCCACTCCCGGCAGGTCAGCAGGTCACCGAACCACTGGTGCGCCAGCTCGTGCGCAGTGATGCCGTCCGCAGCCTCGACGAAGTCCTCGTGCGCTCGCTCGTCGTGGAGCAGCGCGTCCGTCATTGTGGTGGCCGAAGTGTTCTCCATGCCGCCAAACGTGAAGTCGTGGATCGCCACCGTCGCGTACTTGGCAAACGGGTACGGCACCCCGATCTTCGAGGCAAAGTGGCGCACCATCTCCGGCGTGCGACCAAAGGCGCGCTGCAGGTCCGCCCTCGATCCGCGAGCGCCGAGATACTGCACCGGCGCGCCGTCCACCGCGCCGTGGTCAACCACATCGAACTCCCCGGCGGCGAGGGTGACGAGGTAGGCGGGATGCGGCACGTCCTGCACCCAGTGGAACGTCGAGGTCCGGCGCCGGCCGTCCGCGGTCTGCGATTCGAGCCGGCCGTTAGAGAGCGCGTACCAGCCCTGCGGCACGGTCGCGATCAGCTCGGTGGTGAACTTCTCGCCCGGGTAATCGAAGCAGGGGAACCAGTATGGTGAGTCTTCAGGCTGGCCCTGCGTCCAGATCTGCATCGGGCGGTCCGGATAGCCCGCGTCTGGCGCGTTGAAGTACAGCCCGCGTCGAGGCGTCGCTGAGTAGCGCACCACCACGGTGATCGAACGCCGTGCCGAACGCAGGCGGCCGAGGTCGATGCGCAGCGCCTCGTCCGCGCAGGTGTACGGGAGCGCGCGACCCTCGGCGTCCTCGACCGCCTCGATGGTCAACTCTTTCGCATCGAGCACGGCTTCGCGCAGGCCGTCCATACGAGGGCGAAACGTGGTCGTCACCACGCCGTGCAGCATGCGCCGGGCCACGTCGAACGAGAACTCGAGGCGGACGTGCTCGATGTTGAGCGGGCGGTCGCGGCCCCACACCGCACGGTCACCGGTGAGCACGAACGGCTCGCGCCCGGCGAGCGCCAGCGCTGCGCCACCTCCTCCGAGACAGGCGAGCGCCTCGACATCCAACCCCACCAGACCTCGTGCTGCCGAACTCATCGAGACTCCTCGTTCCTACTTCGTCGAGTCGAGGTATTCGAGGACGAGGCGTAACGCCTCGTCCGCCGCCTGCTGCTTCGTCGATTCGCGGTCGCCATCGAACTCGATGCGTACGACCTTCACGTAGTCGTTCGGCGCGGCGATCCCGATGTAATAGATGCCACCGGGGCCCTCGCGCGTCGAACTCTGCGCTCGACGGTCCGCGACGCCCGATTCGGATACGCACACGTCCACACCGAGACGTTCGCGCGTGCCGAGGGCCATGTTCCGCACGGCGTACTCGGACACCGAACCGGCAGTCTGGAGTTCGTCACCATTGACGCCCATCACATCGACCTTCGAGCGGCGGCCGTAGGCCGTGATACCGCCCTCGAACACCTTGGAGGAGCCGGCCACGTTGGTCAGCAGGTGTCCGATCAGTCCGCCAAGCGTCGACTCCGCCGTGCCGATCCGCAGTCCGCGCTCCGTCAGCCGCTGCACCACCATTTGCTCGTGCATCCTCGTGCTCCCGTCTCCCTCACTCCGCCGCACCCGGCGCGCGGGCGGATGATACAGGAGCGCACGGGGCAACCGAGGCGGTCTGAGTGAGTCAGGACGATGGGTTCCCACGGCGCGGCCTTGATACCTGCGATCTGCTGCATGTGATCGAGGTCGTGCACCCGCTGGAACAGGTACCAGGCCTCGCTGTGTAGTTCGCCGAAGTAGCCGTGTGCGTGCGTGGTCTCGAGCGAGGTCGCGTCCGCTAACCGGCTGACGAGCGCAGAAAGTCGCAGGCCGAGTTCGACAAGTCGGTCGCGCCATCCGGCGAGTTCGGTGTCACCCGGGTCGATGTACTCCTCGATGGTCGGGCCACCGAGGACGCGGCGGTCGGCCGCCAGTGCCTCGATGCACGAGAGCACGGCCGCCGAGTTGTCCGACAGGTGCGCCGCGACCTCGAGGATCGACCACTCGTCCGGGGCAGGCCAGAACCGCGCCTGTTCGACAGTGACGTCGCGCAACGCCTCGATGCACCCGAGCCGCGCTGCGGCCACCCTGAGCCAGAGTTCCCGTCACGACAGCGCCTCGCCCTGCTTCAGCAAGTACTCCCTGACGTGCTGGCGCTCCTAGGCAGTCGTAGCCGCCATCAGTTCCCGCCGCGGCCCGTCACCCGCTGCGTCGCCGCCGAGAAGCGCGTGATGTTGTCCGCCCCGCCACGCAACAGCAGGTCCGAGGCGTGCTCGAGCGCCGCGGCATCCGCCCCGCTCACTGACGCGTTCACGACCCGCTTGATCCAGCCCAGGGCCAGCGGCGAGGCCTGCGCGATCTCGCTGGCCAGCGCGCTCGCCTCTGCCTCGAGCAGGTCCGGGGGGGCGACCCGGTTCGCGAGGCCAATGCGCACCGCCTCCTGCGCGTCGACGACGCGTCCCGAAAACAGGAGCTCCTTGGCGAGGGCGGCACCGACCAGCCTCGGGAGGGCGACTGCGCCGACGACGAGGCCATACTCGGCGCCGGGGAAGCGGAAGCGCGCCGTCTCGCTGACAATGCGGATATCGCACGCGCCCGCGAGGAGCGCACCCGCTCCGTACGCCGGGCCCTCGATGGCGGCGATGGTGGGTTTCGGCGAGGCGGCAACCCGCGCCGCGGCGTCCGCGGCGGGGTTGAAGCGCCGGTCGCCGCGCTCGTACGCAGCCAGTGACTCGTTCATGTCGGCGCCGGCTGAGAACGCGCCGCCGCTCCCGGTGACGACTATCGCCACCACCTCGTCATTGGCGTCGAGCGCCTCGATGGCGGCGTGCAACTGGGCCGCGAGGTCAGCGCTCATCGCGTTGCGCTTGTCGGGGCGGTTGAGGCGGAGCGTACCCACGCCTCCCCCGATCGAGGTGAGGACGAGCTGCTCAGGTGCTGCCTGTGTCATCGAATCGCTCCCCCGGCCCGCAGCGCCTCGATCTCCGCCGGTGCGTATCCCGCGCTCGCGAGGATGGCGTCCGTGTCCCGCCCCAGCGGCGGCGACGCGCTCGTCACCGTCGGCGGCGAGACGCTCATCTTGTGCGGCGGCGCCACCATGGTCTGCGGCCCGCTGAGGTCGTGAGCCAGCTCGATGATGTAGCCGTTCTCCTGCACCTGCTGCTGCCGGTCCATCTCCTCGGGAAACAGGATCTCGGCGATTGGTACGCCAGCGCCCTCGAGCAGGTCGACCCAGTGCTTCGTCGGCTGTCCGGCGATCATCACCTCCACGCGGGCGGTCAGGGCGGTGCCGAACTCGATGTTCTTCGGGTCGCGGAGGTCATAGTTCGGGTCATGGTCTCGAGGGTCGTAGTCGATCCCGAGTGCATCGCGCATCTTCTGGCGCAACGACGCGGACAGATTGCCGACGGCAATCGCGCCGTCCTTCGTTAGGTAGTTGCGGTAGTAGACGTTGCCTACCTGACGGCCCGCCAGCATCGTGCGCCGGTACTCAACCATCTCGGTGTACGTGGCGCCTCGCTCGTGGGCGGCATCGAAATAGTCGAGCAGCGGCTGGCGCAGCAGGGTGTCCGCCGGCGGCAGCGACATCACCGAGCCGCCCTGGAACGTGAGCGCGTTCGCCAGCAGCGAGGTCTCCACGAGCTGCCCTTTGCCGGTGCGCTCCCGGTAGAAGAGCGCCGCGCACACGCCCCAGGCGATCGAGTAGCCCGTCGCGAAATCCGCGGTCGCCACGGGGCCGGGCAGGATGGGATTGCCGTTCTCGTCGAAGCGCGCGCCCGCGGCGGTCAGGCCCGATGCGCCCTGTACCACGATGTCGTACCCGCCCTTGTTCGCCCACGGGCCCCTGCGTCCAAAGGCCGTGCTGTCGAGGTAGATGAGGTCGGGTTTGATCTTCGAGAGCGTCTCGTAATCGATGTTCAGGCGGCCGGGCACGTCCGGGCGGTAGTTGCTGACGACAACATCGATCGTGGGGATGAGGCGGTGAATCGCCTCCTGCGCCTCCGGCCGCGCGAGGTTGAGGGAGAGCGACTGTTTGCCTCGGTTCAACGACTGGAAGGTCTTCGCTTCCAGCGGCATGAACTGCTGCGTCAGGCGCCACGGCTCACCCTCGATGGGTTCGACCTTGATGACCTCGGCGCCCATGTCGGCCAGCAGCATGCAGCCCAGGGGCCCCGCGATGATCTGCGTGAACTCGAGGATGCGAACGCCTTCGAGTGGTCCGGGCATCGAGGTCTCCTCCGGCCAGAGCGGGATAAGCGAGCGAGCGCGGCCCAGCCGCGCGACGGCATGCTACCGGACGCGCCCTCGATGGGTCACCTGCGGTCGGAGACCAGCGTAGCTACCCCACGACACCTGCGGCCCGCAGCGCCTCGATCCCCGCCGCGTCGATGCTCACCTCACGCAGGTAGGTCTCGGTATCACGACCTAACGGCGGAGCCGCCGCGCTCGGGGTCATTGGTGTCCCGTAGAACTTCAGAATCGGCGCGACCTGCGTCTGTGGACCCGATAGCTCGTGCTGCAGTGCGATCACGTACTCGTTCGCCAGTACCTGCGGGTGGGTGGACATATCTTCTGGAAAGTTGACGGGGCCCGCCGGGACCCCGGCGCGCTCGAAAATCTCCAGCCATTCAGCCGTAGTCCGGGACGCGACCTGCGCCTCGATCTCCGCCAGCTTCGTGTTCGCGTTCGCCATCCAGTCCGGGTTGTGCGCGTCTCGCTCCGTGTCGGCCAGACCGAGGAAGTCCTGGTCGAGGGCAGCACGCACTTTCGCCCAGAGGCTGGGCAACAATGCTCCGATGGCGATCGCGCCATCTCTGGTGCGATATGGCCGGTAATAGAAGTTCCCGCCGAGCGCGGTCATCGGGTTGCGTACGGCCAGCAGCTCGCTGTACTCGGCACCCTGTGCCGCCAGCTCGTGCCGTCGAGCACGTGCCGGCGCTCGGAACGCCGCGTCCGCGATCGGGTGCTCCATCACCGAGCCGCTCTGGAACGCCAGGCCGGTCGCGAGCAACGACGACTCGATGAGCTGGCCTTCGCCCGTACGCTCTCGATGGAAGAGCGCGGCGCTCACCGCCCACGCGATCGCCAGTCCCGTGCCGTAATCGGCGATGGCGGTCGCGCGGATCTACTCGGGCGCGCCGTCTGGCGCCACTTTCCCCTCGCCCGCCATCAATCCCGTCACGGCCTGCACCACGATGTCGTAGCCCGGACGAAGCGCCATCGGGCCCTTGCGGCCGAACGCGGTGCTGTCGACGTAGATCAGGTCGGGCCGGATCGCCCGCAGGGTCTCGTAGTCGATCTTGAGCTTCGCGGGAACGTCGGGGCGGTAGTTGATCACCACCACATCGATATCTGGGACGAGGCGATGGATCACCCCCTGCGCGCGCGGGTCCGCCATGTCGAGAACCAGTGAACGCTTTCCTCGATTCAGCTCCGGTACGCTTTCGATTCACCGGGCATGCACTGGTTGAACAGGTGCCAGGTCTCGCCGCCCGGCGGCTCTACCTTGATCACCTCCGCGCCCATGTCGGCGATCAACATGCAACCGAACGGCCCCGCGATTACCTGCGTGAACTCGAGAACGCGGATCCCTGACAGCGGTCCCGGCATCGATGGCTCCCTCTGATGGGCGTCGCTCACGGGCGCACCGGCATCACGGCCGGGATGCTAGTCGAATTCGCGCATGTGAATCACGTCGCCGGAGGCTTCGCAATAGTTCGCTCAACCTCGATGAGCAGCCACGCGGCCAGACTGACCAGCAGCGGTACCCAGCCGTACTCCCACGCGACCGCCGCCCCGATCAGCGGCGCAGCGAATGTGAGATCGAGCACGCCATTGAGTACGCTAGGGCTCGGCGTTGGCAGGTCCAGAACCACGCCCGTCCACACGAGCACCAGCACCAAGGCGATCGCTGTCGCCAGGAAGCCCGCGCCTCCGAGCGCAACAAGCAGCAGCGGACGCAGCAGCACAGGCGCCCCGGCGACGCGTCGCACCTGCGGATAGAGCGCGACGGTTACCGCCACTCCGGCTGCCCAGCCCAGCCACAGCACCACGTCACTCACCAACCACGATGCCACCGCCGATTACGGCCACGCAACCCGCCTCGATCATCGCGAGGCTGCCTGCGGGGGCTAGGTGGCGTCGCATCCGCTCAGGATACCGCCGCCGCGCGCCCCACATCGAATCCGGTGTAACCTCGCGTCACTGTGAGTGACGTGCCGCCTGAGCCCTCGGAGCCCGGCTTCGACATCGATGCGCTGCTCGCGCCTGCCGTTGGCGCGCTCGATCCGCCCACATCGCTCTCGCCCCTGCCCTACGACCTCAACGCCGGCGTTCCGGACCGCCCGAGCCTGCCCTGGCGTGAACTCGCCGAGGCGACGCGTCGGGCACTGGAGGCGAACGCGGGTGATGCCCTCACCTACGGCGGCGCCGCCGGCTACGAGCCGTTGCGCGCCTGGATCGCCGCCCGCCAGTCGGCCGAGACCGGTCTCGAGGTGACCTCGACGCAGGTGACGCTTGCCTCGGGTAGCGCCGCCGCCATCGACACCATCGCAGCCACGTTCGTCGGCGCGGGCGACCTCGTGATCACCGGCGCGCCGACCTACCCCGGCGCGATCCGCGCCTTCAAGGCGCGTGGCGCGACCATCCTCGATGTGCCGCAGGACGACGACGGACTGCGTATGGATGCCCTTGAGGAGGCGCTGCGGGAGCAGCACGCTGCGGGCCGTCGCGTGAAGCTCATCTACGTGGTAGCCACGTACGACAACCCGAGCGGGGCCACGCTGCCCCTCGACCGCCGAGAGCGTCTCGCCGCCCTCTCTCGCGAGTACGGCACCCTGATCGTCGAGGACGACGCCTACGCTGGCATCGACCTTGATGGTCCGCCGCCCACCTCGCTCTTCGAGGTGGCGCGCGGCCAGGGCATCCTGCGCGTCGGCACGTTCTCGAAGACGATCGCCAGCGGCCTGCGGGTCGGCTGGGTGGTCGCCGAGCCACGCATCGTGCAACGGCTCAACTTCATGCGCTTCGACAACGGCGCCTCGCCGTTCGTGCATCACACCGTGCTGGCCTACCTCCAGGGTGGCACGTTCGATTCGCACGTCGCGCGCTTGCGCGACCTCTACCGCGAGCGCCGCGACGCCTCGGCGGCGGCACTCGTCGAGCATTGCGAGCCCTACGTCACGTTCCGCTCTCCCGCTGGCGGGTTCTTCCACTGGCTGTGGCTGCGCCCCGGCCTCGACGCCCGCGCGGTCTTCGAGGCGTGCCAGCGTCACGGTGTGGCGGTCACGCCGGGCCAGTCCTACTACCCAAACGGCGGCGGCAACGACCGTGTCCGGCTCGTTTACTCCGCGCTGACCCCCGATGAACTGCGCGAGGCGGTCGCGCGGGTCGGCCGCGCCCTCGAGGAAGTCGCGACCACCGGCCGCGGAAAGTAGCGCTATCGACCTGGGAGGTCACGATGTCCGAGCGCCGAGTGCCCCGCGCCTTCCAGCTTCCCTGGGGGAGCGGCCTGATCCTCGAGGAGGCCGCGATCGAGGGCGGTCTGCATCAGCCCTCGCTGGAACTCCTCAAGTACGAGAAGGGCGAGCGCAAAGGCCAGCTCGCCATCCGCTTCTCCGCCTACAGCCCCGATGGTGAGCTCGAGCGACGCCCGCTCATTGTGAACGAGCGCGAACTCGCCCGCCTGAAGCGCGAGGTGGACCGTTCGCCTCGGTTGAAGGCGCTCCTCAGGAAGCTCGTCGAATAACGGAGGCCCTCGATGCCCGGACACGTGCCGCGACCTTTCACCATGCATTGTGGCGCGGGGCAGATCGTCGAGGAAGCCACCTTCGATGGTGAACACCACGTCCCCGCCATCCAGCTCATGGAGTACAGCGATGGCGAGGCCGCCGGCACGGTCTCGATCCGCTCCGCCCACTTCAACCCACGTGGCCAGTTCCAGCGCTCGCCCCTGATGATCGGCGAGGCCGAGATCGACGCCCTGCGCGACGCCGTCGCACGCACCACTCGGCTGCAAGCGCTGCTGCGCATCGCTGGCGCCGAGGGGTGACCGCTGACGTCGAGGCGCCGATCGCCGACCTCGCACAGTCGCGCGCGGTGCTCCTAGCGGCCATCGAGGGCGTATCGCCGGAAGCCTTCGTCCGGCCGCCGGCTGGCTCAGTCACTACCAGCGATGACCTCGATGACGCCCGCTGGAGTGTCCGCGACATCCTCTGGCACATCGGGCTTCTCGATGACTGGTTCCGCCTGCTGATCGACCAGACGCTCGGCGGGCGTCTGCTCGCGCCCTGGCAGCCACGCATGCGACCCGAACACCTCGAAACGCCGGATTTCCTGCGTGCCTGGCTGACGCAGACTCGAGGTGCGCTGCTCGCCCGCGCACACCGCCTGAGCACCACCGACCTCGATACCGAGTTCGCACCACCCGAAGGCAAGACACGCACGCCGAGGAGGTTGCTCGCACGCCTAGTGCAACACGACCTCGATCACGCTTCGCAGATTCGACGGCTCCGCGAGGGGACCCATTAGGGGAAGCCCCGTAGCCGCGAGACCCGCCGCACGCAATACTCCCGGGCATGTACCCATCGCTCCGAGGCAAACGCGCCGTCATCGTTGGTGGCTCGCGGGGAATCGGTCGCGCCATCGCGCTCCGCCTCGCCGCCGAGGGCTGCGATATCGTTGTGAACTTCGCGCGCTCGCAAGAAGGCGCCGACGCCACGGTCCGTGACTGCATCGCTTCGGGCGTATCCGCCGAGGCAATTCGCGCCGACGTCGGCGACGCGGCGGCACTCCGCGAGCTGTTCGCACAGGTCGGTGCCTCGGGCGGCCTCGACATCCTAGTCAACAACGCTGCGCGAGGGCTGGAGCGGCCGCGCCCGGCTATCGAGCAGCGCCCCAAGCACCTCCACGAGACGATGGACGTCAACGTCTTCGGACCGTGGCAGGCCTCGCAGGCGGCGGTCGCCCTGATGGAGGCCCGCGGCGGCGGCTCGATCGTGAACCTGCTCTCCCCCGGAGCGTTCCACTACATGGCCGACTACTCAGCGGTGGCGGTCAGCAAGGCCGCGCTGGCCAGCCTCACGCTCTACCTCGCCGTGGAGCTGGCACCTCGAGGGGTGCGCGTGAACGCGGTATCCGCCGGTTGGGTCGAAGGCTCTGAGGGCGAACACTCCTATCGTTCAGAAGTCTCAGACCGCGTCCGCCCGCACGTCCCCGCAGGCCGCAACGTCCACCCCGACGACATCTCGAGCGTCGTGGCGTGGATATGCTCAGATGAAGCGCCCATGCTGGTCGGGCAGACGATTCACGTCGATGGTGGGTTTGGTGCAGCGGCGTGGAACGCCGTCCTCGATCCACCCGGCGCACCGCGGGGCTGACGCGCCCCGGTGCGTGAGGACTTCTCCGAATACCTCGACTTCGTCGTGGGCGGCTCGCCGTCACGCTTCATGATGCACGAGGCAGACTGGGAGCGGCTGTACCGCTTCACCGAGTACGTCGCGAGCGCCGAGCGCGAGGTGCGCCCCACCGAGGACGAGGTCCGCGCTCGCGTCCACGCCGCGCTGCCCCGACGTGAGGAGTGGGCAGCCGAGATCGTGCTCGCCTACCGGCACGGGCTGGCGATCCTCGACCGCCGCGCGGCTGGTTGAGGCTATTCGGACGGCCAGATCACGGTCGATCGCATGACCGAGCTTGAGTAGGGACTTGAAGGAAAGCGGTCCGCGACGTGCCGCCTCGAGATCGCGCCCGTGGCGTTAGGCGGCGCCGCCAATGATGCGCTCCACCGAGAGCATCACGTCGTCCAGCACGAGCTCTGTGCCCGCAGTGCGCCCGCTCGATTCGGCGTGGTTCGAGGTGTCATAGCCCCAGAAGCCGCACTCCTAGTGGGAACCATTGCGCACCACCTCGTTGAGCGAAGAACGCAGCGCAAGTATCCGCTCGCTCCGCGCTACCTCGTCGGCGCTGCGCTCGTCGGCCCAGATCGTCACACGACCAATGAGGCCGGAGTCGTCGCCCGGCTCCAGGCGATAGTCATTGATGAAACCCGGCTGCCACTCGCAGTGCAGCGACACGGCATCCAGCAAGCGTCCTGCGTCGTTGACCAGACCGACCTTTGGAACCATGAGCGAGATGCGGATGTACGGCATGAGAAAGTCCTCGATTGGTGCGTCTTCGTCGGTAGCCCGCGATCGGGGATCGACACGCTCATAATGTCGGAATCCGCTCGACTTCGGAGGAGCGAGTCGTAGGTGGTTACTCGTATCTTCCTGCCGACCTCAGGAGTCCTGCGCCAGCGCCTGTCTCAAGGGTAGCGGCCGGTGCGGCAGCGGAAACCGCCTCGACGGGTCGGTGCACACCTGACGCTCCAGATATGTCTCCAGCAACAGCCTCGTCTCGCGTGGCCGGTAGCCCCCGAGCGCCCATGACGCCCAGCGCTGCACAAAGAGCCCGTCCACGGGGAGTGGTACGTAAGCGCGAGGCCGCCCGGCGGCGCTCGCCCAGCCTCGAACCATCGCCCCGACCGACATCCGCTCGGGACCCGCAATGTCGAACGAGCGCCCATCTAGCTCGTCGTCGTCGATGGCCCGCGCCAGCGCCTCCACCACATCCGCAAGTGCAACCGGCTCGATCGGCGTGCGCCACCAGCGAAACTCCGGCACCACCGGCAGGCGTCGAGCAAGCAACGTCGCAAGCTCGAACGGCGCGCTGCCCCTAGCCACGATCGTGGGCGCCCGCAGGACCGTGCACGGGATGTCCGACTGGACCAGAGCGCGCTCGACGGCCCAGCGTCCGACGAGGTAGCGGGAGGACACCTCGGGCTCGGCCGCGATGTGCCCGAGAAAGATGATCCGCTCCACGCCGGCCGCGCGCGCCGCGAGCGTCGTGTTCCGCGCGGCCTCCAGGTCGTTCGCGACGAAGTCCCCGCGCCTGTCCAGCGCGTGCACCAGGTAGACCAGTGTCCGCACTCCGCGCATCGCGGCATCGACGCCACGGCCGTCCACGAGGTCGCCGACCGCTGCCTCGATGCCGCGGTCGCGGAGCCGCACGGCGTCGAACTCCCGCCGCACGAACACGCGCAGCGGGCGTTCGGGCTGCCGCAGCAGATGCACCATCAGCCCGGTACCCACGCGCCCGGCCGCCCCGGCAACCAGGATCATGCGAGCCTCCGTGCGCCGGGCGGCTTTGCGGCCGCCCCGTCGCCCGCGCTACCTCGTGATCGCGCCTTCCTCGGCGCCCGTCACGAGCTTCGCGTACTTCGCGAACACGCCCACCTCGTAGTTAGCCGGTCGAGGCGTCCACGACGCCAGCCGTGCCGCCAGCTCCGTTTCCGGAATCTCGAGGTCGAGGCGGCGGTTCGGGATGTCGATCGAGATCATGTCGCCCTCGCGTACTGCGGCGATCGGACCACCGGAGGCTGCCTCGGGGGCGACGTGTCCCGCCATCAGGCCACGGGTCGCACCGGAGAAGCGGCCATCGGTCAGCAGGGCCACGTCCTCACCAAGACCGGAGCCGACGATCGCGGCCGTCACGCCGAGCATCTCCCGCATGCCCGGGCCGCCCTTCGGGCCTTCGTTGCGGATGACAACGACGTCGCCCGCCTTGATCTCACCTCGCAGCACCGCCTGGAGCGAGTCTTCCTCACGCTCAAAGACACGGGCAGGGCCGCGATGGGTGAGGCGCTCGTGCCCCGCGACCTTGATCACGCATCCGGCCGGCGCGAGGCTGCCGTGCAGGATCACCAGGCCGCCCGTGGCCTTCAGTGCGCGGTCGACCGGCACGATGACGTCCTGGCCGGGGGTCTCGATGGCGTCACGCGACTCCTCGGCGATCGTGCGCCCCGTGACCGTCATCACGTCGCCGTGCAGCTTGCCGGCCTCCAGGAGCCGTCGCGCCAGTAGCGGCGTGCCGCCCGCGCGGTCCCAGTCGAGCGCCACGTAGCGCCCGCCTGGCCGGAGGTCGCCGATCAGCGGCGTGCGCTCGCTGACCTCGTCGAAGTCGTCGATCTCGAGGGGCACGCCCGCCTCGCGCGCAATCGCGAGGAGGTGCAGGACGACGTTGGTAGAACCGCCCGTCGAGGCGGCGCAGATGATGCCGTTCTCCAGCGACTTCCGCGTGATCAGGTCGCGAGGCAGCACGCCTCGCCTGAGCACGTCCATCACCAGTTCGCCGGCCTGGCGGCCCACCTCGGACTTCCGCGAGTCGGTCGCGCCCACAGTCGCAGAACCCATCGGGGAGAGGCCCATGAACTCCATCACCGTGGCCATGGTGTTGGCGGTGTACTGTGCGCCGCACGCACCGGCCCCCGGGCACGCCGCCGCCTCGAGGGCGGCGAGCCGCTCATCCGAGAGGTTGCCGGCCGCGTGCTGACCCACGCCCTCAAAGACGTCCTGGATCGTGACGTCGTGACCCTCCCAAATGCCGGGGGCGATCGAGCCGCTGTAGAGCACCAGCCCCGGGAGGTTCAACCGCGCGAGGGCCATCGCCGCCGCGGGGATCGTCTTGTCGCAGCCCACGATGATCACCGCGGCGTCGAAGGAGTAGCCGACAGCGCACAGCTCGATGGAGTCGGCGATCAACTCGCGCGAGATCAGCGACGCCTTCATGCCCTCCGTGCCCATCGAGATGCCGTCGGAGATCGCGATGGTGTTCACCTCCATCGGGGTCCCGCCTGCGGCCCGTACGCCCGCCATCACGTGCTGCGCCAACTCGCGCTGGCCGAAGTTGCACGGCATGGTCCCGATCCACTCGTGCGCGACCATTACCAGAGGGCGGTGCATGTCCTCGGCGTTGAGTCCTACCGAGTACAGGTACGACCGCGCCGCTGCTCGGTCAGGGCCATCGAGGAGCGTCTGGCTGCGGTGACGTGGGTCGAACGCCATCGAGGGCCTCCTGAGGATGCATCGCGAATCTGATGGCGCCAAGAATCGTAGCAGCGCAGGAGCGAGCGTTGCCCGGCGGTGCCGCGTATGCTTCGCCGTAAGATAGATTCTGAGGCAACACCGGAGGCTTGATGTACAAAAGGGTCCTGCTCACCCTCGACGGCTCGGCACTCTCCGAGAGTGCGATCCCGCACGCCGCGCAGATCGCGGCCGGCGCGGGCGCCGAGGTCGTCGTCATGCGCGTCGTCGACTCGGTGGCCCACATCATCGCCCAGACCACGCCGGCCGGATTCGAGATGATGCCCGGTGCGATCAGCGGTGACATCGCGGAGCAGGTCATCGTCGCCCAGCGCGCATCAGCTCAGGCCGAACTCGACGCCGCCGCGGGCAAGCTCCGCGCCCATGGCGTCGCGAATGTGTCAGTCGAGATTGCCGAGGGCGTCCCGGGCACCGCGGTTGTCGAAACCGCCGAGCGCCTCGGGTGCGACCTCGTCGTGATGGCCACACACGGCCGCTCCGGGCTCGGGCGCGCCGTACTGGGCTCGGTCGCCGACCATGTAGTGCGTCACGCTGAGCACGCCGCGGTGCTCCTGGTCCGCCCACCACACAGCCAATAGGCCCGTAGCCGGGGGCAGCTAGCGTCCTTCGAGGCGCTCCGTTGGTAGTTCCAGGTCCTTGCTGTGCCCGTTAGTTCGTGGGCAGAAATGGTCGACGCCCTCTTCGAGGGGGCGCTGGCAGAGCGGGCAGACTGGGCGCCCGGCGTTCACGATCCCCGGAATCGCCTCGACCAGCGCGAGCGCCATCGCGCGTGTGATCTCCATGCGGAACGACGGCACGTTCCCGCGCTCTAGGTCTTCGCGGTCGTCGGCGGCGATGACCACCCGTTCGGGGCCCTCCCGCAAGTCGATGCCGAGACGTGCCACGGCGATCTCGATGTCGCCCTCGTCGAAATCGTCGACTGCGGGGACCGCTGGCGCGCGCTGGCCTCGCTCCTGCGAGCGGTCGGCGAGGAGCTGGGAAATCGCTCGACCCAGTGTCGCCAGCGACTCCTTCTCCATCCACAGCGACGCGCGATTTTGTCCCGCCCGCGCGCGCAGGCGAAAGGTGCGCTGACCCGCCGGGCCAAGGGCCTGGGCGTCCACGGCGTCTACTAGGCCAAGATCGATCACAGAGCGGCGCCTCTCGCGCACCGGCCGAATGTCATCGAGCGTACGAAGGCCGGGCGGAGGCGGTCAAACCGGCGCGCTCGTATCGAGCTTCCTCTTTATGATGGCTCCACCGAACAGCCTGGCGTACGAGGAGGATCGATGACGACCACCCACCCCACCCTCGAGGAGCGTATCCAGCAGGTGCTCGCGGCGCGCTCGCTCCTCAAGCACCCGTTCTACCAGGCCTGGTCGGCGGGCACGCTCCCCATCGAGCGGCTCCAGGAGTACGCGCGCCAGTACTTCCACTTCGAGGCGGCGTTCCCCACGCTCCTCAGCGCCATCCACACACGCACCGAGGACCCGGAGGTCCGCCAGCACATCCTCGACAACCTCTGGGACGAGGAACACGGCGAGCGCAATCACCGCGCGCTCTGGCTCGACTTCGCCGAAGCCCTCGGCGTGCCGCGCGCAGAGGTGGAGGCGTCGACGCCGAACACGGAGACACGCGCACTCGTCGATCATTTCCGTACCGCCAGCCGCGAGGCGCCGATCGCCGAAGCCCTCGCTGCGATGTTCGCCTACGAGGGCCAGGTGCCCGATATCGCCTGGGAGAAGATCCGTGGCCTGCGCGAGCACTACGGCTTCAGCCCGAAGCAGTTCGAGTTCTTTAGCGTCCACCTCGTCGCCGACGTCGCCCACTCGGGCACGGAGATGGCGCTCATCGAGGGCCTGGGGCACGACGAGGACCGCGTCGTCGCTGCCGTCGAGGCGGCGTGCGACAGGCTCTACGGCTTCCTCGACGGCTGCTACGAGATGGCCGCCGCGTAGCCGGATGCACCGGGCACAGCTCGAGGGGAGCTCCTGAGATGGCCGACCTCGAGCCGTGCTACCTGACCATCGTGGGAGGCGAGCTGGCGCATCGCCTCCCACGAGCTCTCGCCCGTCGCGCTCGCCGAGGCGGTCTTCGCGCACATCGATGAGACGGACTAACGCCTCAACTCCTACGTGCGGCTGATGCGCGCTTCCGCCCTCGCGGAGGCACGCACCGCCGAGGCGAGGGCGCAGGCCGGCGCACGACTGGGTCCGCTGGACGGCATCCCGATCGCCGTCAAGGACCTCTACGACACCGCGGGCGTGGTCACCGCTGCGGGCACGGGCGCCTACCGCGAACGCGTACCCTTGGCGGACGCCACCGCGGTGCGACTCCTCCGCGAGGCGGTGGCCGTCCTGCTCGGAAAAACCAACACCCACGAGCTGGCGATGGGTGGGACCACCAACAACGTCCACTTCGGCGCCACGCATAACCTGTGGCACGTCGACAGGGTGCCTGGTGGCTCCTCGGGCGGGTCCAGCGCGGCGCTCGCGGCTGGACAGACCCTCGGCGCCATGGGCACCGACACCGGTGGCTCGATCCGTATCCCTGCAGCGTTCTGCGGGGTCACCGGCCACAAACCGACGTACGGCATTGTTGGTCGAGGTGGTATCGTCCCCCTCTCGCTGACGCTGGACCACGCTGGACCGATGGCGCGGACGGTGGAGGACTGCGCCATCCTGCTCGGTGTGCTCGCGGGGTCTGACCCACGGGATATCGATTCCGCGAACCATCCGGCGGAGGCCTACGTCAACGGCCCCGCGATCCCGGTGCGCGGCCTCCGGCTCGCGGTCATTCCCTCCCTGGTCGAGGGCTGCGAGCCAGCGGTGCTGGCCAACTTCGAGTCGTCGCTCGAGGTCCTGCACGGGCTCGGCATCGAGGTCGGTGAGGCTGAGCCGGTCGCCGGATTCGCCGATGACTGGCGCGGGCTGGTCACCTCACTATTGGCCGTCGAGGCGGCGAGCTACATCGATGGCGTGCTCGCGAAGCGGCCTCACTCAATCGGTGAGCCGGTGCGCAGCCGCCTCTAGGCCGTCCTGGAGGTGAAGGCGTTCGACTACGCCCAGCAACTTGAGGCGCGCAAGCAGATCGAGGCGCACTACGAAGCCGGGCTCGCGGTGTTCGCCGGTTATGTGTTGCCGACCTCACCGATGGTCGCCGAGGCGATCGCACTCGACCTGACCTCGGAGCCGGCCACGCCGCTCAAGTTCCGCAACACCGGCGTCTTCGATCACGCCCACCAGCCAGCGATCTCGGTCCCGAACGGCTTTGACTCCGACGGGCTACCGACCGGCCTCCAGATCGCGACAGCCAGGTTCGATGACGCACGCGCCGCGGCTAGCACCGCGCGGCCTACCATCGAGAGGTGAACCCCTCTCCCTCGCCCCTCTCGCCGCCCGCTGGCATCGATGTGGTGCGCGAGGAACCGCTCGCCCGCCATACGTATCTGCGCCTCGGCGGACCAGCCGAATTCTTCGCCACGCCCGCGACCCTCGATGAGCTGACGAGCCTCACGCGCTGGGCGCGGGCTGCGGGGCTGGCGGTACTGGTGCTGGGCGGCGGCTCGAATGTCCTTGTGGCCGACGCGGGAGTCCGCGGTCTCGTACTCTCGCTGCGCCGTGCCTGCAGCGAGGTGCGATTCGGCGCTCTGGTGGTGGCCGGCGCGGGCGTGATGTTGCCGGCACTGGCACGCGCTGCTGCCGAGCACGACCACGGCGGCCTCGAGTTCGCGATCGGCATCCCGGGCAGCGTCGGCGGGGCCCTGCAGAGCAACGCGGGCATCGGGGACAGCCGCGACCTCGGCGCGCTCGTCGAGGCTGTCACGGTCCTCGACGACAGCACGCTCCGCGTCCTCGCCCGCGACGAGCTCCAGTTCGGCTATCGCACCTCCAGCCTGCGTGCGAGTGGGCTCACGGTCGTCGAGGCGACGCTGCGTCTCGAACCACGACCGCGGGCAGAGATCGAGGCGGAGATGCGCCGCCTCCTCGAAGCACGCGCGGTGTCGCAACCCACCGCCGAACGCAACGCCGGTTCGATCTTCCGCAACCCGCCTGGTGACTACGCCGGTCGCCTCATCGAGGAGGCCGGCTGCAAAGGACTCCACGTTCGTGGGGCACGGGTCAGCACGATGCACGCGAACTTCATCGTCCACGACGGCGCTGCCACTGCCCGCGATGTCGCCGAACTCATGACCGAGGTGCAGCGCCGCGTGCACGACCACTCGGGCATCGACCTCCGCCCCGAAATCGACTGGTGGGGCGATGGCGAGCCGCCCGCGGTGTTCCACTAGCGCGACTCTCGCCGTCGCCTCGCCATCACCTCGCCGGGCTCTCGCCGGGCTCTCGCCGTGTCAGCACTCAGACGAAGTCCATGCACCTGATGAGCGCCGGCGCAGGGGGTCGGCCGCTAGCCTCGGATGTCCACGGGGGACACATGACCGGCGACGAGCTTCGACTCTGGATGACGCAACACGGATACACCGCACTCCGGCTGAGCGCGGAGCTGGGCGTGGCCGAACGCAGCGTGTTCCGCTGGCGCAGCGGCGCTCCCAAGGTCGGAGCTCGGCCCCGGAGGAACACGCCCGACGCTCAGGACGCCCCACGGCTCGCCGGCCTCACCGGCAGCGACACCGAGTAAGGCACAACGTACGGCAGGCCGCCGGAGCACTCCGGCGGCGGATCTTCGCTGCAAGCACGCGGTTCCTGACGTTCTCCATGCGCTTTGCCGCTGTGCTCCGCGGCGGCGCGCCACCGATGATCTCCTGTGCCCCCTCAATCGACGCCCCCACCCAGGTCGCTCGTGCGCGCCGCACTGCTGACAGCGACGGCGCTCCTTGGCGGTTGGCTGGCGACAGCGCAGCCCACCGCGGCTGCCGAAGGGCTCGCGTTCCCGGCGCCCGCGGGAACGCGATGGTCCATCGCGGCGGGTTACAACACCGCGACGCACCTGGGTACGGACCCGTATGCCATCGACGTCGTACGCGACGATGCCGAGACCGCAGGCACGGCAGTGTTCGCACCGACGGATGGGACGCTCTCGATCTCAACGAACTGCCTCACGATCCGCGACGCGTCGCGCGTGGCGGTCCTGCTCTGCCACATCTTTCCCGAGGCTGGCCTGCGTGCCAGCCAGCGAGTTGTACGGGGTCAACGTATCGGCGTGGTGGCGCCGGCAGGCGCGGCCGGCAACAACGGCCTTGCCCACATCCACATCGCCGCCCACTTCAGCACGACCGCCCGGGGCTTCGGCGACACCATTCCCCTCGCGGGTATGTACGCCCTCGAAGGCGTCCAGCTACCGGCCACGCTCCAGGACAACGCGCACGGCGGGGTGGCCTTCGCCTCCACCAACGTCGAGGCCGCCGCGGCGCCCTCGACGGCTCTTGCCGCCGTCACTCCGAAGACCACGCCGACCGCGGCCGCCACGCCGGCGCCCCCGCCGGGCTCGCTCGCCTCCGTGCTCGGTCTCAGGTCGACCGGTGTCAGCCTCGGCGTCGTGCTCACCGCCTCCGCGCCGGCCGACCTGTCAGCCGCCACACGAGCCGCTGGCGCGACGCGAAGCTGCACCTACTCGAGTGTCGTCAACGGGAACTGGATCACCTACGTCGATGGCGCACCAGCCGCCGTCAACGAACGCTGGCGGGCGATCTATCCGACCACCCTGCCCGCCAACACCACGCTCTACTTCGTCTGCGACGAGCCCGCGTCGCCCTCGGGCAGGCCGGCCTCTGGGGTCTCGCTGGGCGGGATCGCCGGGCCCGCCGTCTCGCCCGGCGCCATCACCAGTCCCACCAGGAACGCCCACACCGCCTCGGTCCAGCGCTGCTCGCGCGCCGGATGGCGCGCCCGGCCGCGGCGCGGCTCGCCTCGCAACACGTGAGCCGTTTCCGCGGCCACCTCGGCCCCGGCGAGCAGCATGTTCGCGCTCAGATACACCAAGAACAGCAGCGCGATGAGTCCCCCGAGCGACCCGTACACCACGTCGTACTGCGCGAAACGCGCGATGTAGAGCGCAAAGCCTTGCTTTACCAGTTCGAAGCCGGCGGTCGCGAACAGCGCGCCGCCCCAGAGGTACCGCAGCGATGCCGACCGAGTGGGTAGCACACGGAACGCGAACAGGAACGCGCCAAAGGCGACCAGCGTGGGGAGTGCTGTTGCGCCCAGATCCCACGCCCACCCGAGTCGCGCGCCAATCAGCGGCAATCTGCCCTCCGCAGTCTGCTGGAGGACGCGCCACGACGCCGTAATGGTGAGCGACAGCAGGAACGCCGCACCGAGAACCGGCGCCAGCACCATGTCAATAGCCTTCGCCCGCAGCGCGGGGCGCGGCTGTTCCGAGGCGAACGCCACGCTCAACGAGCGACGCACCACCGAAAGCAGCGCACTCGCCGACCACATCGTCGCCAGGGCCGCCACGAGCGTGAGCGTGGGGCCGCGACTGGCCACCGCAAAGAGCGAGTCCGTCACGCCCTCGGGCTCCACCGGCAAGGCAGTCACCAGCGCCTCGACGACGCGCGCGCGCCGCTCGTCGTCCCGCATGATGATCCCGAACACCGATACGGCCAGCGTCACCAGCGGGAACATGGAAAAGAGGGCGTAGTACGCGATCGCGGCGGCCATGTGGCTCCCTCGATCCTCGTTGAAGTTGAGCGCCGCTCGTTGCAGCACGACGCCGACGGTCAGCCAGATCGGCCGGCGCGCCGTGCTTGGCGGTGTGGGCGGGGGCCAGTTCTGGCGCGGGCTATGCTGCTGCACGAGTCTCCACGCTGCTCCTTCGAAGCCGTGCCACGCCGGCCGCCTCGACGCAACTGCCTGCCTCGATCATGCTATAGGCAGTCGCTTACCGCTTCCGCAGCCAGAACATGGCCAGGAGTCCGCTGTGCCCCCACCGGTGCCACCGCTCGATGCCGCGCCGAACGCGCCTCTCGCCTACCGGCGCGTGGTGGTCAAGGCGGGGACGAACCTGCTTACCGGCGGCACCGAGACTATCGACGCGGGCACGCTCGCCGGGCTCGCCTCGCAACTGGCCGCCCTCCGCGCCCATGGTGGCGAGCCGATCCTCGTCACCTCCGGAGCGATCCACGCCGGACGTCAGCGCGTGCGCGCGCTCCCAGACCCGCGCGGACTCACCTCGAGGCAGGCGCTGGCGGCGATCGGACAGAGCCGCCTGATGTCGCTCTGGGACCAGGCCTTCGAGGCGCACGGTGTGGTCGTCGCTCAGGCCTTGCTCACGCGCCATGACCTCGCCGATCGTCTCGGGTACCTGAACGCGCGCAACACGCTGCTCGCCCTCCTCGAGCTCGGCGCGCTCCCCGTGGTCAACGAGAACGACGTGGTCGCCGTCGACGAGATCGCCGACTCGGTGATCGGCGACAACGACAACCTCTCGGCGCTCGTCGCCAACCTCGTCGATGCCGACCTGCTCCTGCTGCTCTCTGACGTGGACGGTCTGTACAACGCAAACCCGAACATCGATCCGTCGGCGCGCATCATCGAGACCGTCGAAGCCATCGACGACGCGATCGAGCGCGCGGCCGGCAGCGCGGGCGCCCTGGGCACGGGCGGTATGGTCACCAAGCTGCAGGCGGCGCGCGTCGCCACCGCCTCAGGCACGCACGTCGTGATCGCCGATGGCAGCACCCCCAGTGTCATCCTGCGCGCCTGCCTCGGTGAGCGGATCGGCACGCACTTCGTCCCACGCGGAGATCGCGTCGAGAGCCGGCGTCGCTTCCTGCTCTCGGGGCTCCCCGTGCGCGGGCGCATCGTCATCGATGACGGTGCCGTGGCCGCCCTCGCCTCGGGCGGCAGTTCGCTGTTACCGGCGGGCGTCGTCGCCGTCGAAGGCTCGTTCGACCGCGGTGATGTGGTGCAGGTCGTCGCCGGCGACGGCCGTCACGTAGCCAGTGGTACAGTGAATTACAGCGCTGCCGACCTGACGCGCATCAGCGGTCTGCGCTCCGATCGCATCGCGGACGTCCTGGGGTACGAGTACGGCGAGGAAGCGGTGCACCGCAGCAATCTCGTCCTAGTGTGAGGCGACTATGACGGCCGGGGGGCAGAGTCCCCGTGCTCGTCATTGTTAGCGGCCCGGCCGACGCCGCTAAATCCAACCGCGCGCACGTCCTCGCCGACAGGCTCGGGATGCCGCGATGCTCCCGCGACGATGTGCGCGACGCCATCGTTGATGGCGACTCCGCCGCTGGCTCGGCGCGCGTACAGCTTTGAGCGGACGCCGACCGCGCAGACCAGCGAATTGCTCCTGGCGCAGGCTGCCGGCGCCCTCGAAAGCGGGGAGCCGGCCCTGATCGAGGGCCCGCTCCGGCCGCGGGTCGACGACCTCCTGATCGTCAGGCTCTGCCGTCGGAGCCCGGCGCGAGCGCTCCGCGCACCCTCGACGCAGGCGCCTCGTGCCAGGGCTGGAACGGATGACATCGAACACATCCTGAGACGGGACAGCCGTCCACTCGACGTGGTCTCGTTGATCCGAATCAGCACCACGGTGCTCGACGACATCGATGTAGACGCGCTCGAACGGCGCATTCGCGCGTGGATCGCGGCTGGCGACGTCCGCCCCACGAACTGAGGCTGAGTGGGCGCCGCTAGCCTCGCCGCTCCAGCTCGGCGAGCGCCTCCTCGAGGGCGCGCTGCGCATATCCGAGGTACTGGCCGGGCGACAACCCCTCGAGGACCACGCGAGTCTCCTCGCGAGCGAGCGCGGGTTCGTGGGCGCCGGCGGCCAGCGCGTTTACGTCCACGCCGAGTTGCAGCTCATAAAGCTCGCCGTCCTCGCCCAGGATGACGCAGCCGTGTTCGTCGCCAGGCACCGGCCCGTCCACCTCGATCCCCAGCGTGAAGAGAGAGCCGGGGAACGGCGGAAACGGGTCGAGGTCGCGCGCGACGCTCTTCAACAGCTCGCGCAACTGCCCACCCGCCCGTTCGTAGACCACGTTCGCCTGCGCTCGATAGAACTCTGGATCGCCAGCCATCGCGTCCCCCTCGGTCCCTCGATGCTAGGCGGGTCGGCCGCACAGAATCAACGTCGACGCGCCTCCCAACAGCCGCCTATCATCGGTGCGTTCGCTCGGCGCGCTTACGTGCGCCCCCAACGCACGCCCCTGGCGGGCCGGCCGTGCGTCGTCTGGCGACACCGCCCAGCGATCACACTGCGGGCCGGCACTCGGAGCGACACCTTACGGACGGTGCATGGGCATCTGGGTCGGCCGCTACGCGATCGCGAACGGCGAAGTGCTGGAGCACGGGCCGTGGCTCGTCGAGCGCCGTCGCGTCCGTGACGACGATGCGATTCGACTGCTTGTGCTCGCCGAGCCCGTCGATGAGCGCTCGGCCGAATTCGCTCACGAGGTTGCGGACGCCATCGCGTCCCTGTTTCGACGCGAGTCCCTCTCGCTCACCGGCGGGCTGCTGCGCGCGCTCCGGCAGGCGCACGCCAACCTCGCCGAGTGGAACCGCCGCTCCCTCCGCGAGCATCGCGTCGCCGTCGGCATCACCTGCGTCGCCATCCGCGACCGCGAAGCGACCATCGCGCAGCTCGGCCCGGGCACCGTCTTTGTGCGTACCGGCGAACTCGTGCGGCCGCTCGAACGCCAGCCGGCATCTCGCCAGCCCCTCGGCGGCACGGACGCCGTCGAACCCGATTTCACGCGCATCGCCCTTGAGCACAACGACCTGCTGCTCCTCACCAGCAACGTCGCCGAATCGATCGGCATCGAGGCCATTAGCGCCGCGCTGCAGGTGGGCCCGGAGCGTGCGCTTGCCGACCTCTTTCTCGCCACGCGCAACCTCGAGGAGATGACCGCCGTTCTGATCGCCAACCTCCCGCAGATCCCCGACGAGGACGAGGACGCTCCTCTTGACGATGGCCGCGGCGTCCCCGGCCTTCGCGAGCAGGCAGCGCCCGTACGAGTCGAATCCTCCAGCGATCCGCAGCCGCGGCCCTATCGAGCGGCGCCGCGGCTGCGCCAGCGCACGGCCGGCAGCCGAGGCATCCTGCCTGCCGCGCTCCTCGATTGGAGGCGCGGCGCAGCGGGGCTAGGCGGGCTGCTCCTCCTCATCGCTATCGCCTGGGGGACGTTGCCCGGGCTGCTGCGAGAGGACCGCGAGGCGCGTTTCGTGCAGGCGGCTGCGCTGACGCGTGCACAGCTCAACAGCGCCGCCCAGGAGCAGGATCCGGAGCGCGCCCGCGAGGCGCTCACCTTGGCACAGGCTGCACTCGCCGAGGCACGAGGGCTGGCGCCCTCTGGCGATGCGCGCGTCGCGGAGCTGGAGCGTTCGGCCGCGGAACTCGCCGCCTCGCTCGACCGCGTGACCCAGGTCAGCGACCTACGGACCGTCCTCGCGTTCCAGGGAGCGATCTCTGCACCCCTGCAGGGTTCGTTGCTGGCAGGCGCTAACTTGCTCTGGATCGTCGACCGCGGACGGGGTCGCGTCTCGGTTTTCGACCCCGCGGGCGCCGCTCCACCTCGCGAGGTGTATCGCTCCGGGGACCGCTACGACGGTCTGGTCGCGCGCGACCCGATGACCACTGCCTGGGACCAGCAGGGCAGCCGCCTGCTGGTCCTGGACGCCGAGCGCGCGCTCTGGGGCGTGACCGCCGGTGCACCGCCCGCCCGCCTCACGTTGCGTGGTACCGCCGACCTCCGCTCGACCACAGCCATCACCTCGTACGCCGGGAACCTCTACGTCCTCGACGGCCGAGCCAACGAGGTGTGGCGCTACATCCCCGCCGGCACCGGCTACGACTCCGAGCGCACCGCGCTCCTCGGCGGCGGAACGTTCACGGATGCGCGCGCGCTGCTCGTCGACGGGGACGTCTTCGTCCTCGATGGGCCGGCGGTGCGACACTTCCGGCTGAGCGCTGAGCTACCGGCGCTCCTCCGCGGGATCGACCGGGCCCCGGCGGCGCCCGTCGCCATCGCCGAAGATGTGCAGCGCAGCCGCTTCTACGTCGCGGACCCGGAAGCGCGCCGGGTCGTCGTCTCGGATCGCGGGGGTGCCTTCACCGGCCAGCTGCGTCACCCGGCGTTCTTCGATCTCAAGAGCATCGCGCTCCCGGCTGAGGGCGGCACGATGTACGTACTCACCTCCAACGGCGTCTACGCCTTCGACCCGCTCGCCACGCCCTGAGGCCACGCCCCGAGGACAGACCATGCGACTACGCGCGAGGTAGGCTGGAGGCATGACGACTTCGACGCGCCGCGTGCGGATCCTGGCCATTGAGAGCTCGTGCGACGAAACGGCCGCCGCCGTCGTCGATGACGGCTGGCGCATCCGCTCGAACGTGGTCGCCTCGCAGGTGGCCCTGCACAGCGAGACGGGTGGCGTGGTGCCCGAGGTGGCCGCGCGCCAGCATCTGCGCGCGCTGGTCCCCGTGGTGCGCCAGGCGCTCGCCGACGCCGAGACGCACTGGGCGCAGATCGACTACGTGGCGGTCACGCGAGGACCGGGCCTCCCCGGCGCCCTTGTGGTCGGCCTCAACGCGGCTCGCGGGCTGGCGCTCGCCCGAGGCCTGCCGCTGATCCCCGCCGACCACATCGAGGGACACGTGCGCGCCAACTGGCTGTGTGACGCCGACGCGGTCGACGCCACACCGCCGGAGCTCCCCGCGCTCGCTCTGGTGGTCTCCGGTGGCCACACCGAGCTGCTGCTCCTCCTCGAGGATGGCCGCTTCGAACGCATCGGTGGGACACGCGACGACGCGGCGGGGGAGGCCTTCGACAAGGTCGCGCGCCTGCTCGGCCTGCCGTACCCGGGGGGCCCGCCGGTCTCTACGCTGGCTGCACAGGCCACGGGGCGCCGCCTGAAGCTGCCGCGCGCCTGGCTGCGCGGCAGCGATGACTTCTCGTTCTCCGGCCTGAAGACGGCGGTTCGCCAGTTGCTCGAAGGCCCCGACGCGCCCCCGGCCGCCGAGGTAGCGTGGGCCTTCGAGGAGTCAGTCTGCGACGTGCTCTCGCTGAAAGCGGTACGCACAGCCGAACGTCTCGGTGCGCGCGCGCTGCTCGTCGCTGGCGGTGTGGCGGCCAATGGACGCCTGCGCGAACGGGTCCGCCAACGCGCTCTCGAGGTGGGCCTGGCGGTGCACATTCCGCCGCCCGCCCTCTGCACCGACAACGCCGCGATGATCGCGGCCGCGGCCTACCACCACCTCGACGCAGCGGTCGACCCCGCGACGCCCCTCGATATCGCGCCGACGGCCTCGCGAGGCAGCGCTCGCTTTCGCACGCCTCGCCGGATTCCTGACGCGTAGGCAGGCTCGGTACGAGCGGGAATCGAGCGAAGCGCCTCCGTGTAGGGGCGCAAGGCCTTGCGCCCCTACCGAACCACCGAGGTCAACCGGCTCACCCCACCTCGATCCCACCGCGCGGTCTCCCGGCGCGTGGTGCGCCGATCGAACCATGAGCGCGGGACGACCCGTCGGCTCGTACTGCGTGGTTCGACAGACTCACCATGAGCTCGGTACGAGCTGGGTAGTGGCTCCACCATCGAAGGTCGCCGTGTCGTGTGGTGACGCCACCTCAACCGCGGAGAGGGGGCAGGCGCCGCAGGCGCCGCGCGTGCACCAGAGGTCCTGCAGGTGCAGCAGCCCCTGCGCCCACAGCGCACCCCGGCGTCCCGCGCTCGCCCCCCCCCCCCGCGACCGCGCTCCCACGCAGCAGCCCGTCGAGGCTGCGCGTGCGGCCGTACGGACGCGGCGCCGGACATTCCGCCGCCAGGCGCGCCGTCGCCCGGGCCAGCGTCACGTCCTCGTAGGCGGCGGCGAGCGCGATCAGCAGCGGCCGGGGCAGCAGCGCGGCGGGTATCCGACCCAGCAGCCAGAGCGCGGTCAGCTCGTGCTCCGCCAGCTCCGCCGAGGCATGGTGTCGGGCAGCGTCGAGATCGGAGTCGAGGCCGGAAGCGGATCCTTGCGGTGCCTTCGCTGGCATGGCGCTTCGCCATTTCGAGTCGCTAGCCCGCGGCGGGTGCGGCGCCGTCCTCGGCGTCTCGCTCTGTCGAGTAGAAGCAGCGCTCTTCGGCGACCATGTGGAGGAGGCGCCGCGCCATCCCTCGAGGGTTGCTCGATCCGGTCTCCCATTCGGAGACGGTCTGCTGCCGCGCCCCGAGGCGCTGGGCGAACTCGCGCTTGGTGTCCCCAAGGTGGCCACGGAGGCTGCGGACGCGCGCGGCATCCCAGCCGTCGCCTGGTGGGTTCCCATCCTGCCCGGCCTGCTGCATGCAGCTGGCTCGTTCCTCGCTCACGCCTCCATGCGACGTCCTACATGAAATCATGTACAGAACCCCGGCACGCGGAAGTTGACACCACTTCGGGGTGACTGCCCGCCCTCCCGCCCCTTGCCACACGGGTGCTGCACCCCCTTGCCCCCGCTTGCGCGACTGCGCTCGATCGAGGTGCGCTGCTCGGTGCTGCGTTCCGCGCAAATGAGCCGCCCGCAGGACGCTCGGCTCGCGCTTCGACAGGCTCAGCATGAGCGTGATGTCTCGAACCGCTGAGGGCCTCGGTCAGGTGACGGTGGGTCTGGCACTCTCTTGATGGGAGTGCTAACGTAGCGAACCACAGTCTGGATTCGAGCGGATTCGCCTCGGGTCGCCGGTACGCGACGGTTTCACCTCGTCGCCGCGCGCCTGATGGTCGGGTCCGAACGGTTTATTCCGGTTCAGTGGGTTCAGTCGAAACAACGTCCCATCAGGCAGTCGTACAGCTCAGCCAGTCCGAGCAAGCGTCGCAGCGAGGAGAACAGCGTTGGCTACAAAGGTCGTGCCACTCACCGATCACATCGTCCTGAAGTCCGTCGAGCAGGAGGAAGTCACCGCCTTCGGCATCGTCATCCCGGACTCCGCCAAGGAGAAGCCGCAGCACGGCATTGTCGAGGCCATCGGCCCCGGCAAGATGAACGACGCCGGCATCGTGGAGGCAATCGAGCTCTCCGTCGGTGACCGCATCCTGTACCAGAAGTACACCGGTCAGGAGGTCACGGTCGACAAAGAGGATTACATCGTGATCCGCTTCCAGGACGTTCTCGCGCGCCTCGAAGAGGCCGCCGCCCCGGCGAAGGCCGCGGCGCGGCGCAAGCGCTAGTCCGAGGCAGCTCGACCGGTGCCTGCGTCGCATCCGACGCCGAGCACCGCGGCAACCTCGACCGCCAGCTCCCTCGAGGAGAAAGTAGTCACCCATGACCGCCAAGCGCATTCGCTTCGACGAGGACGCGCGCCGCGAGCTGCGCCACGGCGTGGATGTCCTCGCCAACGCCGTCAAGATCACGCTCGGGCCGCGAGGCCGCAACGTGGTCCTCGACAAGTCCTACGGACCGGCCGTGATCACCAAGGACGGCGTCACCGTCGCCAAGGAGATCGAGCTCCGCGACCGCTTCCACAACATGGGCGCCCAGCTCGTCAAGCAGGTTGCCGTACGCACCAACGACATCGCCGGTGACGGCACCACAACGGCGACCGTGCTCGCGCAGGCGCTCTTCCACGAAGGCCTGCGCAACATCGCCGCCGGCGCCAACCCGATGGCGATTCGCACCGGCATGGAGAAGGGCCTGCGCGTCGTCGTCAAGGCGCTGCGCGACCTCTCGATCCCGGTCGAGGGCAAGGACACTGTTCAGGCTGTCGCCTCGATCGCCGGTAACGACCCCGAGATCGGGGCCCTGATCGCCGACGTGATGGAGAAGGTCGGCAAGGACGGCGTCATCACCATTGAGGAAGGCCGCACGATGGGCTTCGAGACGGAGGTCGTCGAAGGCCTCCAGATCGAGAACGGCTACCTCTCCCCCTACTTCGTCACGAACGCGGATCGCCAGGTCGCCGACCTCGAGGACCCATACATCCTCATCACCGACGCGACCATCGACCGCGTGAACCAGATCCTGCCGCTCCTCGAGAAGGTACTGCAGGTCACCAAGAACCTGGTCATCCTCTGCGACGGCTGTGACGGTGATGCGCTCTCGACCCTCGTGGTCAACAAGATGCGCGGCACGGTCAACCCGCTCGTCGTGCGCGCACCCTCGTTCGGCGACCGTCGCAAGGCCGCGCTCGAGGACATCGCGGTCCTCACCGGCGGCACCTTCGTCACCGAGGACATGGGCCGCACCCTAGAGCAGACGCAGATCGCCGACCTCGGCCGTGCGCGACGCGTCGTCTCCGACGCCGACCGCACCACGATCATCGAGGGTGTCGGCTCGGACGAGGCGATCCAGGCGCGTATCCGCCAGATCCGGGCGCAGGTCGATGACACGAGCTCTGACTTCGACCGCGAGAAGCTCCAGGAGCGCCTCGCCAAGCTCGCCGGCGGCGTCGGCGTGATCAAGGTCGGCGGCGCCACGGAGACCGAGGTCAAGGAGAAGAAGTTCCGCGTCGAGGACGCGCTCTCCGCGACCCGCTCCGCCATCGATGAGGGCGTCGTCCCCGGTGGCGGCGTGGCCTTCATCCGCGTGCAGTCCGCGCTCGACCCGCTCCTCGTAGAGCTCGATGGGACCGACGAGGCGGTGGGCGTCCGCGCCCTGCGCCTCTGCCTCGAGTCCCCGTTGCGCCAGATCGTCGAGAACGCGGGCCTCGAAGGCTCCGTGATCGTCGAGGACGTGCGTGCCGCCAAGAAGAACGAAGGCTTCGATGCCCTCCACCAGAAGATGGGCGACATGTTCGTCTTGGGCATCATCGACCCGGTCAAGGTGAGCCGTGTGGCTCTCGAGAACGCGGTCTCGGTGTCGGCGCTGATGCTGACCACCGAGTCGGTCGTGGGTGAGATCCCGGACGACCGTCCGGCCCCCAACCCCGGCGCCGACCAGGGCATGGGGATGGGCTTCTAGCCTCGGTACTCCCATAGGTTCCAGTTAGCCGGAAGGCCGTCCACGGGGGCGGCCTTCTTCGTTGTCTCCGATCCTCGCAGCCCGCATGGCGTCGAATGTCAACGTACGCGGGGAACCGAGGTGTTCTCGGCGAGCCAGTCACCCTCGAACATCCGATGGGCGCAAGGCATTGCGCCCCTACCCGGAGTCGATACGCGCGAGTGGGTTCGCGCGTATCGACTCCGCTACTCGGACTGACTCCTCACGCTCGTGCTGAGCCTGTCGAAGTACGAGCCGCGGTCGTGCGCTGAGCTCATGCTTCGACAGGCTCAGCACGAGCGTGAGGGCGGATCGCCGCGCCCTTCGGCGGCTGGGTTCTACGACCTACCCCGAAGGCGTGTCGCCGAGGAGGCCAGCGGCCTCGAGGAAGACCTGGCGCTCGACGTCGCTAGTGAGAGCGGCCAGTGCTTCATCGATGGTGAGCGCGAGCACCTCCTCGAGGAGCGCGTCTGGCACGGGCTCGCCTTCGACCCGTACTGCCGCGGCACGCAGCCAGCCCATGCCATCGCCGCCGCGAGCGCCCTGGCGCATTCGCGCGGGCGTGCGCGTCTCGCCGAGGAGTGCGCCAGCGATGCAGCGCACGCCGAGGCGGTAGGCGATGGTCTCCTCGACCGCGGCGGCCGCGGCCTCAGAGTGCGCCGGCGCCTCGACGGAGAGCAGCGCAGGCGGCGGCCAGTCGCGCCAGCGCACCAGCAGGTACTTCGAGGGTTCGCCACCTGCCTCGAGGCGCGCGGCGATGATAAAGCGTTCGGGTTCGGGGCGCCGTGTGCCGTCCGACGTCGCGGTCACCTCGGAGCTACGCGCCCACGGAGATGCCGGCGAAGAGATCGATGCCCTCGAACGGGCCGACCACCGCGAGCTGCAGGCCGGTATCGGTGACTAGCGCCTGCGCGACGCGCTGCACATCCTCGATGGTCACGGCCTCGGCCTTCGCGATCACCTCGGCGGGCGTCAGCTGCAGCTGTTCGAGGATGGCCTGTGAGCCGTACCAGCTGGAGACGGCGCGGCTGTCTTCCATGCGCAGCAGCACCCGGGAGCGGATCAGCGACTGCGCGCGCTCCAGCTCGGCGGCCGTGACCGGCTGGCGTACTCGACCGAGTTCGAGGGCGATCTCGTGCACGGCCTCGAGGGCCTTGGGAGGGTCGACCCCCGCGTAGATGCCGAACGTCCCGGCATCCCTGAGATGTGACGCGAACGAGTGGATGTCGTAGCAGAGCCCCAGTTCCTCGCGGAGCCGCTGGAACAGTCGCGACGACATGCCCTCGCCGAGGATCACGGAGAGCACGTCCGAGGCGTAGCGGTCGGGGTGGTCGAGGGCGAGGCCGCGCACGCCCAGGGAGAGGTGCGCCTGCTCCGTCGACTTCACGATCTTGCCGGAGCGGTCGCCGCGGGGCGACTCGCCGGCACGCAGCCAGTCCGCGGGTACGCCGGGCTCCCAGTCACCGAACGCGGCGCGCACCTGCTCGATGGCGGTTGCCTCATCGATGGCGCCGGCGATCGAGACGACGCAGGCGTTGGGGACGTACTGCTGGTGGAAGTAGCTGCGCAGGCGCTCCTGCGAGATCGCTCCCACGGACTCCGGCGTACCTGCAATGTCGCGGCCCAGCGGCGTCCCCGGCCACATCATCGTGTCGAGGAGGAGGCCGGCCTGCTCGTCGGGCGAGTCCTCGACGGCCGCCAGCTCCTCGAGGATCACGCCGCGCTCGCGCTCGATCTCCTCGCCGACGAAGAGCGAGTTGCGCAGCATGTCGGCGATGATGGTCACTGCGCGCTCGGCGAACTCTCGCGTCACCTTGGTGTAGTAGACGGTGTACTCGCGGTCGGTGGCGGCGTTCATCGTGCCGCCGATGGAGTCGATCTCGATGGAGATGTCCTGCGGTCGAGGCCGCTTCGTGGTGCCCTTGAAGGCGAGGTGCTCGACGAAGTGCGAGAGCCCGGCCTCGGCAACCGCCTCATAACGCGCTCCGGCGCCGACGTATACGGAGACGGACACCGAGGAGGCGTGGGCCATGGGGGTGATCAGGACCCGCAGGCCGTTTTCGAGCGTGTGGATTGTGCGCATGACCGTCGAGGTTACGTGCGGCATCGAGGGGGGTCAAACTGCGATGTGATGGCAGTCGGGGCCCGTAATGACCGGGGCCGGTGTCATTCCGTCAGATTCCGGCCTGCACTTCCGGCGGCGCTTCCCCGGCGGGCGTGACGGACTCACGGTGCCATCCGACTGCAGCCAGCGTAGCATCGTCGCGAACTGAGATTCGAATGTGCTCCGCTCCGACCACTCCGTCATGTCGCCGACGTTGCGCTTGTTCCAGAGGTCACGCGCCCACGCCTGCGACGAGTCAACGATGGCGTCCGCGATGCGGACGGGGAAGAGGGCGTCACGGCCGGACTCGTGCTCCTTGCGCAGCGCCTCCGCGACCTCCGTCTCCACCCAGTCACTCTCCAGCGACTCCTTCGACAGCACGACGATGAGCTTCTCGTGCAGGCGGATCGCGTCGCATATGTCCCGTTTCGTGCGGGCCCCCAGGGCAGATCATGCGAGTCGAGCCAGACACGGACGCCGGATGCCTGCAGGGCGTCGTAGGGGCGGCTCGCGAAGTCGTGATTGGCCCGCGAGTACGAGATGAAGCTTGAGTAGTAGCGGACCGCTCTACCCCACGAGCGATAGAGATCGATCGGCTCGTCGCTCAGGCCAACGCCACGCAGAAACCCCAGCGGGAGGTCCGGCGACGCGCGAAGCGTGGCTTCGTCGATACTGCTCTCCGCTGCGTGGTTGAGGTTTGCAAGCCCGCGAGCCCTATCGAGCGCCGTGAATGCAAAGACTGTGTATCCGGCTTCGGCGCCGCTCAAGTCAGCGTCGACGAGGGACGTAGCCTGCAGGTTGGCCCCACTGCAGGTTGGCCCCACTCAGGTCGAGACGCTCCGCAGGCGAACGACCTCGACGTGACGCTCGTCAGCCACCTTGCCGCATCTCCTACGAACTCGCCCACAGCACGTCGCCGTGGAGGTCCGGAGCGTGCTCGCGGGCGGCGAAGGCGGCGTGCTCTGCCCTCGCTGCTCCGATCGTGGTGCCGGGACCGTGACCGGGCAGCACCAGCGTCTCGTCAGGGAGCACGAACAATCGACCGGTGATCGACAGGATCTCCTGCAATAGCGCCCCATGATCCCTCGAGTACCCCGGGCCGCCGGGGAAGAGCGTGTCGCCGGTGATCAGCGTTCCGTTCGCCAGCAGGCAGATCGAGCCGGGCGTGTGGCCCGGTGTGTGAATCACCCGCACGCGGCACGAACCCACCTCGAGGATGGCGCCGTCATCGAGGCGGGTGAGCGGCCCGGTCGCCGCCACGGCCTCGAGGTTCACCTCCTGCGTGCTTACAGAGATCGGGACGCCGACGAGGCCGCGCAGCGCCTCGTGGCCCGCCCAGTGGTCGCGGTGAGAGTGCGTGAGGACCACGTCGGAAACCTCAGCACTGCCTAGGGCCTCGATGGTGGCCTCAGAGCCCTCCGGCGCGTCCACGACGAGCACCGGGCCGCCTGAGGCCGGCCGCAGAAGATAGACGTTGTTCCCCATCGAACCGAGGCCGAGCAGGGCGTCGATGACGATCTCGGCGTCCGCGTAGACCCGCTGGGGCCCCAAGGGCTTGGTCATCGTTCGTCTCCGCTCGCTCTCCCGCTGGCTGCTGCAGCCTCATCGAGGCCCGAGTCTAGCCTGTGCGCGCCCCCACCTCGCCGCGCTCGCCGATCTCGCGGCGCTGGCCGAGGCCGCACCAGCCGCCCCGCGACCACGCCATCACCTCCGCACACAGCCCGGCGAGGAGCGCTCGGACCCGCGCGGCGTTATCGACGCCCGCGCCGGCCGCATCGAGAATGCGCACCGACCCGCAGCGGCCGCTCGGCGGCGCGCAGCTCGCGCAACAGGCGACCGCGCCACTGGCGGGCTGAGCCGGCGAAGGCTCCCTTGGCGCGTACTGGGGTCGCTGCCTCGCCCGCATCGAAGCGGGGGGCGCGGCGCAGAGACCAGCGACAACGCCCTCGCTGCAGCGAGGGCGCGCGCGGCAGACGAGGTCGCCGTAGTCCATCACCGTCGGATTCCAACGGGCGGCGTCACCAGCAGGCAACAATCGACGCGCCCACGCCTCGATCTGCGTGGGCGGGGTCTCGCGCGGGCTGCAGGTCGCCGCCGATGAGCCTGCCGAGCAACCTCACCACGTTCGTGTCGATAGCGACGGCGTCCTCGTCAAAGCCAAAACAGCGCACGTCGCGGCGGTGAAAGGCCCAACCCCCCGGCAGCGCGAGCAGTTCGGCGGCACCTCGAGGGAGCGCGCCGCCGTGCTCTTCGCGGCAGATGCGCGCCGTGGATAGCCCCGCGCGCACACGGCTGCCACGAGGGCGAGGTACGGGTCGCGCGCCGTCCGCTAGGGGAAGTCCTGCCCCGTGCGCTCGTACCACTCGAGCAGTCGTGCGCGAATGGTCCGCACGCGACTGGGCTTGAGGTCGAACGTGGCCTTCGAGATCATGCGCCGATGGTATCGAGACGCCGCGGCAGGCGCGCGGGCCCCTCCCGCTCGTCCTGAGCCTGTCGAAGGACGAGTGGGAGGCGGGAGCCTGGCTCGTGGTTCGACAGGCTCACCACAAGCGGAGAGGGGGCCGCCGCCTGCTGGCCTCGATACGACTAACCGTGCCATAATCGAGGTGCTGCCAGCGCCGCTGTGAGTGCCGGCGCGGCTTCGATCGAACTCGCACTCCGCCCCTCGGGGTGGCTTTTCGTGGTAACCACCGACGCGCGAACGCTCCCGCTCGCGCACGTGCTTCCGATCTCCGCTTCGCTCACCGAGGAGGGTCGCCTCGCCCTCGGTGGCAGCGACGCGCTCGATCTCGCGCGCGAATACGGCACGCCGCTCTACGTCTACGACGCCGCCACGCTGCGTGCTCAGTGCCGCGCCTACCTCGATGGCTTCCGCGCCGTCCAGCCGGAGGCGCGGGTGCTCTACGCCTCTAAGGCGTTCCTCAACCGGCCGTTCGCACGCTTCATCGCCGACCAGGGCCTCGGCTTCGACGTGGTCTCCGGCGGGGAGATCGAGGTGCTGCGCGCCGCCGGCGTCGACCTCTCGACCGTCTACTTCCACGGCAACAACAAGACCCCCGCTGAACTGCGGCTCGCCGCCGAGGTCGGACTCGGTTGCGTCGTGATCGACAACCTCGGCGAGGTCGCCCTCGTCGAGGCCGCGGCCGCAGGCGCCGGTCGCACCCAACGCGTGATGATCCGCGTCTCGCCGGGCATCGACGGCCACACGCACGAGAAGACGACCACCGGCATCCTCGATTCCAAGTTCGGGCTGCCGATCGTCACCGGCGCCGCCGAGGCCGCGATCCGCGTCATCGTCGACTCCCCACACCTGGAGTTCCGAGGGCTGCACATGCACCTCGGCAGCCCGATCTTCGAGACCGAGCCCTACGTGCTGGCCACAGAGCTGCTCGCCGAGTTCATCGCGGATGTCTGTCGCGACCGCCTCGGTGTGGACGTACCAGAGTGGTCGCCCGGCGGCGGTTTCGCGGTGGCCTACCGCAACGACGACGAGGCGCCAGCAATGGCCGCCTACGCGCGCGCGACGGTGAGCGTCATGCAGCGCGAGGCGGACGTGCGAGGCTTCCCCATGCCGGTCACCAGCGTCGAGCCCGGTCGCTCGATCGTGGGGCGTGCTGGCGTCGCCCTCTACACGATCGGCGCACGCAAGGAAGTGCCCGGCATCCGCACCTTCGTGTCCGTCGATGGCGGCATGGCGGACAACATCCGCCCCGCTATGTACGGCTCGCGGTACGAAGCGCTCTCCGCGGAGCGTCCGCTCGCCTCGCCGGAAGAGACCGTGACGATCGCCGGCAAGTACTGCGAGTCGGGCGACATCCTCATCCGAGATGCCGAGGTGCCTCGCTTCCACCAGGGCGAGCTCATCGCGATTCCGGCCGCGGGCGCCTACCAGCTCGCGATGTCCTCGAACTACAACCTCGCCTACCGGCCCGCAGTCGTGCTCGTCGAGGACGGACGCGCTCGACTGCTGCGCCGCCGCGAGACTGCCGCCGACCTGATGGCGATGGACGTCGATTGATGACAGCCCACCAGCCTGACGCTCTCGCCTCGACGCCGGTGCGCGATACGGCCGCCTGGGGCATGATCGGTCAGGAGCACGCCATCGCCTCGTTGCGGCGGGCCATCCGTGACGACCACCTGTCGCACGCCTACCTGTTCTCCGGGCCTCGCGGCGTGGGGCGCGCGACCCTCGCCCGCAGGCTCGCCCAGGCGCTTTGCTGCGAGGCGCGCGTCGGTGAGGACGCCCTCGATCCCTGCCTCGAATGTCGCCCGTGCCGCCAGATCGAGGCCGGTTCGTGGCCAGACGTCGAGCACATCACCATCGGCGGTATCTGCGACGAGCGCGATCACAAGGACCACGTCGCCGACGGCTCGACGCGCCTGCGCGTCTGCCAGGTGCGCCGCCTCGAGCGCGTGGCGACGGTGTCGCCGCTGCGCTCCCCCTACCGCGTCTTCATCATCGACGCGGCTGACGACCTCCAGACGGAGGCCGCGCACGCGCTCCTCAAGACACTCGAGGAGCCCCCCTCAACCGCGCTCCTGCTGCTGACGGCGGGGGACGTGCAGGAGCTCCTGCCGACCATCCGCTCGCGCTGCCAGGAACTCACCCTGCGCCCGCTGCCGGTCGCCCGCCTCGCACAGGCGCTTATCGAAGGCGGCGTCGCGCCCGGGGCTGCGACCGAGGCGGCCACGCTGTCCGGCGGGCGCTATGGATTGGCGCGCCAGATGCTCAGCGACCCCTCGCTGGCCGTGCTGCGCGAGACCACGGCCGCAGACATCGAGCGGCTCGTCGCGGCAGGGCGCAACGAGCGCTTCGACTACGCATCGACGCTGGGGCGGCGCTGGTCCCGCGAACGCGAGAGCGTGCTGGCCACGCTCGATGGCTGGCGCGACTGGTGGCGTCACGCGCTGCATGCGTCTGTGGAGACCGGATCCGCGGGGGGCGCAGGGGGCCCGTGGACACCTCGCGAGGCGGTGCGGGCCCTGGCGGCCGTCCAGACAGCCCGCGAACACCTGCTCGATAACACCAACCCGCAGCTCGCCCTCGAGGTGATGCTGCTAGACGTTCCGCGCGCCCGCATGGGCGCCGTACCGACCAACGCAGATCGAGAGGAGGCCCGACCGGCCTAGCCGGACGGGCGGTAACACCATGAACGATGCCATCGTCGGCATTCGCTTCGCCGAGGCCGGGCCGGTCTCATACTGCAAACCAGGTGACCTACGCCTCGGCGTAGGTGACTACGTGATCGTGACCGAGGAACGCGGTGAGCGCCTCGGCTGGGTCGTGATCTCCTCGGACCAGGTCGTGGCATCGGAGCACCCCGGTCCGCTGCGGGTCATCGACCGACTGGCTTCCGCGGAGGACGTCGAGGCGTGGCGCGAGAACAAGCGTCGCGCGCTGGAGGACATCCTGCGCGCGCAGGCCGTAGCGACGCGGTCTGACCCCCGCATCCGCGTCGCTTCCATCGAGTACAACCTGGCGGGGGACCGTGCCGATCTGGCGTTCACGGCGCCGGAGCGCGTCGACCACGAGTGGCTCCGCCGCCAGTCGGCCGAGCTCCTGGCGTGCGATGTGCGTGTCCAGCAGGTCGGTGACCGCGACCGCGCCAAGTCGATCGGCGGCCTCGGGGTCTGCGGACTCGCGCTGTGCTGCTCGACGTGGATGACGGAGTTCCCGGCGATCTCGATCAAGATGGCGAAGGACCAGGATCTCGCGCCCAACCCCTCGAAGATCTCGGGGGTCTGTGGCCGCCTGCTGTGCTGCCTGTCGTTCGAGGTGGACCAGTACCGCGAACTGCGCGGCGGGCTGCCCAAGGTGGGCAAGAACGTCACCACCCCGGTCGGCCGCGCCCGCGTCCTGAGCATCAACCTGCTCAGCGGCGTCGCGCGCCTGCGCCTGGAGAACACCGGTGAGGTCGTCGAGATCACAACGGACGCGCTGCGCGCGCAGTTCGGCTCAGCGGTTCGCCCCGCCGAGCTGGACGAGGTGGTTGAGGCGCCCATCAGACAGCGCCAGGCCCGCCTCGACAACAACCTGGTCGCCGTGCTCACGCCGACCTCGACGCGCGCTCCCTCGCGGACTGAGCCTGCGGATGACGCGGATATCGAGGGCAGCCTCGAGGAGCCGGGCGAGAACGCAGTTGCTTCCGCCGACGGCGAGGTCGACCCCGACGCACCACGCCGTCGGCGTCGTGGCCGTCGGGGTGGCCGCCGCCGCCGCCGCACCGAGGACGGCGCGGAGCCTGCATCGGAAGGCGATACAGACGCACCAGAGAACGACGATTAGGAGCGGCGAGGCACGCTCACCCGCCCACCCGAGGGCGAAGCGTCTCCGTGTAGTGGGCAAGGCCTTGCGCCCATCCGGCAGACCATCGCCGTCCCCGTTCGGCCTGAACCTGTCGCAGGCCGCGCCGACCTCGATGGCACCCGCCGGACATCCGAACCCGACCCGTACACCATCGAGGACGGCGTGTGGTTCGACAGACTCACCACGAACGGGGACTACGCGCCCTCGCCGGGACAATCTGGTCGAGCCAACAATGGCCGACCACTACTGGACTCGAACGACCTCGCGAGCGTGTGACCACAGCGTTTCGAGGGCGTAGCGCTCGCGCTGCGCCGCACTGAAGAGGTGCACGACCACACCCGACACGTCGATGAGCACCCAGCCACTCTCCTGACCGCCCTCGGCCTGCGAGCGCACGCCCTCGGCGTGTGCCGCTTCATCGAGGGCCTCCATGATCGCAGCCATCTGACGTTCGTTGTCGGCCGTAGCGATAACGAAGTAGTCGGCGAACGCGGTCAGTTCCCCCAGGTCGAGGAGCACGATATCTTCGGCCAGGTGGTCCGCGAGCACATCGACGACGCGATGGGCCAGCTCAATTCCCGATAGAGCGATGGTCAGCTGATTCTCCCGAACGCCCTCGCGAGGGCTCTGGTGCCTCGTAATGTGACCTTAAGTGTACACCGGGTAGCGGCGCCATCGACCGAGCCCCCCCCCCCGGTGCTTCGCCCCTCGCCAGCCAGTAGCATCAAGGGTTAGCGGGCGCTTTCAGCCTGCAATGCGACATCGGAGCGCCATGAGCAACACTCGAGTCCTGGTGGCGATGTCCGGCGGCGTTGACTCCGCCGTGGCCGCGGCGTTGCTCCACCAGCAGGGTTACGACGTTGTGGGCGTGACGCTGCGCCTCTACACCGAGGCGGATGACCTCGTGCTGACTTCGCGGCGCACCTGCTGCGGGATCGAGGACGTGGGCGACGCGCAGGACGCGGCGCGGCGCATCGGCATCCCGCACTACGTCCTCAACATGGAGCGCGAGTTCGAACGTGATGTGATCTCGCCGTTTGTGGACGCCTACGCGAACGGCCGCACGCCCAACCCCTGCCTCGCCTGCAACCAGCATGTGAAGTTCTCAACGCTCCTCGACCGCGCTCTGGCCATGGGCTGCGACTACCTCGCTACGGGGCACTACGCCTCGGTGGAGCGCGACGGCGATGTCTTCCGCCTCCGGGCGGCCGAAGACGAGGCGAAGGACCAGTCCTACGTGCTCTATACGCTGGACCAGGACGCCCTCGGTCGCACGCTCTTCCCGCTGGGCGGACTACCGAAGCGCGAGACGCGCCGCCTGGCCTCCGAGTTCGGCCTGCGCTCGGTCGCGGACAAGCCCGATTCCGCCGACATCTGCTTCGTACCGTCCGGGGACTACCGCTCACTCCTCGCCGCGCGTGGCGTCGAAGCGCGTCCCGGGACGATCGAGGACGAGGCGGGTAACGAGCTCGGCTCACATCAGGGAATCTCGCGCTACACCGTCGGGCAGCGACGCGGCCTCGATCTTTCGAACCCGGCGACAGCAATGCCGCCCGAGCGGCGTTTCGTGACCGCCCTCGACCCCGTGCGGAACGTGGTCGTCGTGGGCGCTCAGGACGACCTCGCGCGGAGCTGGCTGCGGGCCTCGGACCCCCACTGGGTCGCCGCCTCGCCCGAGGCAGGCGCATCGGTCCTCGTGCGCGTGCGCTACCACGCCGATCTCTCGATCGCGCAGGTCACGCACCGCGACGATGCGGGCTTCGAGCTTGCTTTCGACGCTCCGGTGCGCGCGGTGGCGCCCGGGCAGGCGGCGGTGCTCTACGCCCTCGACGGGCGCGAGGTGCTCGGCGGAGGCACTATTGAGGAGTCCCGTCGCTAGGCCGATTTCGGGGGAGCGGCGTGCCTCTGTCGCGCCACGGCGCTCCCCCGTACCCTCGTAGCGTGAACTCCGGTACTGCCGGCGGGCCCACAGGAGGCGGAAGTCAATGAAGGTCGCGATACCGGCGCTGCTGTTCGTGGTGCTGCTGGTCGTGGTCGCGATGCTGGGCGGCTATTACTTCGACCCCACGCTCGCCGACTTCCGCGATGTCGTCGTCATTGTGTACGGGGTCATGGGAATCCTGCTGTGCACGGTCCTCATCGCTGTCGGATCCGGGCTCTTCTTCGCCGTACGGAGCCTCGCCAGGAAGGCCGAACAGCTCATGGACGAACCGCTCCGACCGACCCTCGACGAACTCCTGAAGACGGCGCGCAACACACGCGGCGCCTCCGAGTTCTACGCCGACCACGCCGTCAGCCCGCTCATCAAGGCCATCGCTGCCGTTCGAGGCGTGCGCCGCGGTTTCGCCTCGATCGCCCGCCTCGCAGGACGCGGCAGGAAGCAGTAACGGATGCTCGGCAAACTCTTCGTCTTCGGCCTCCTGGCCACTGGTGCATACCTCGGCGCACGGAAGCTCATCGACGACCCCGGGATCATCGAGGAGCTGCCCGAGGCTGCGCGCGAGCCAGTGCACGAACTGCGCGAGCGCCTGATCGACCTCGATGCCCTCATTCGCGAGGTGCTGGCCGATGTGACGGCCGAGCGCCGTAGCGCCGAGGAGCAGCTGCACGAGGAGTACCTCAATCGCGTCCGGCCTCGCGGCACTCAGGACGCCCCGGTCGATCCATCCGCTCCGGCCTCGCCGTTCGCCACCGCGCCGCAGGCTGAGTAGGCCCGGCGGCGGCGGGCGGACGGCGTTCCCCGGGCGCTCGCGCCTCGGTTTGTTCGCCTCTCTCCCCAAACCTATACTGCCCCGTGGAGAGGTGGCCGAGTGGTTGAAGGCACCGCTCTCGAAAAGCGGCAGGTGATAAGCCTCGCGGGTTCGAATCCCGCCCTCTCCGCCAGGCGACTTTGCCCGGCTTGACCACCCCTCAGGGCCGCGCGGGGTCTCGAGTGGGTTTCGTGCGCCCTCGGCCCGCGCAGTGTCCACCTGGAGAGGTGCCGGAGCGGTTGAACGGGCTCGCCTGGAAAGCGTGTAGGAGGTTAACGCCCCCTCGTGGGTTCGAATCCCACCCTCTCCGCCATCATTCGCGCTGACTACAGTTCCTCGCGGCCTCCGCCGCGACCGCTCGCACGCACAAAGCCGTGCAGCTCAGGCCCCGGAGCCGGACCGCTTCTCGATTTGACTCGTTCGCTGATTTCGAAAGTCAGCATGCTGACGAGGCGCCGCCCGTTAGCTCCTGTCGATGATGGCGCGGAGCGCGGCTTCGACTTCCACCCGGGGAGCGAAGCCCTCGAAGCGGGCTACGACGACCCCCGCGCGATCGATGACGAACGTCCACTCATCGGTCTCGAGTCCCCACTCCGCGAGCAGCGGCGAGCGCACACCGACATCGAGGCCGCGCGCTCGGACCGCGGCAGGGTTTTCGTAGATGTCCACATGCACGAAGTTCGCTGCGCCAGCGTAGTCGCGATGTAGCTCGCTCAGCTGCTCGACCTGCGGGCCGCACAGTGCGTTCGTACAGAACCCGGGACTCGCGAACACGACGACCAGCGGCCTGTGTGCGTCGAGTGCGGCCGCGATGCTGCGCTCGTACAACCCGCGGTCCGTGGCAGGACCGGTGCTCAGCTCGGCCAGCGAGCCGACGTCGGCCAGCGTGCGGTTGCGACTGTGTGGCGCGCGCTCACCCACCAGCGGCGCTTTCGCGTCGGCGACAACCTCGAAAGCGAACAGCGTCGTGGCGACGGTGCCGTCGGACATCGGTACGCGGAGGCCCAGACCCCACGTTCCCGGCGTGAGCAGGTCCACACTGGCGCTGTAGAGCCCTCGCGAGTCGCCGGGGAAGGAGTGGAACTTCGCCACACCGTGAGCCACCGCAGGGCCGCTGGGGCCAGTGGGGCCATCGCTGAACTGGTACAGGTCGAACTGGAGCACCGGCAGCCGCACGAGGCCCTCGGCGTCCGACAGGACGAACGACACCCGCTGCCCCCGGCCCACGCCGAGGTCTGGCGTACCGAGCACGGTCCCGAGGCCGCTCTCGAGGTCGCGATAGCGCGGATAGGGGCCGTCCAGGGCGCCGCGCGGCGACACGAGCATGGTGGTGACGCCGCCGGGGACGACGGTCGTCTCAGAGACCGGCGACGGCGCCGCAGGCGAACGCGCCACCAGGCGCGCCACGGCGCAGCCGCTGCCGAAGGTCGCGATCGCGACAACGAGCAGCAGCGCTCCGCTCCGCAGAAGTGCCAGCCTCGTGTGACGACCGATGGGGTTGCTCGAATCCGGCCTCATGGCCCCTCTGTGTACGAGCCGAACGTGAACGCGTAGACCGCGAAGTCGATCGAATTGACACGCAGAGTGAGGTCGCGCTCAGCGAAACGGTCCAGCTGGACCACGTTGTACAGGCGCGGCTCACGCACCTCCAGGAGCGATCGTCCCTCCGCGTTGAACGTCACGTCTGCGCCCGCCTCCGCCGGCGTCAACGGCCTGCCGTCCAGCTCCACCTGCACCTCGAAGGGTTGTCGGCCCTGCGGTCGCAGCACCACGTTCGCGCTGCGACCCTGAAAGCGCAGTGCGATGTAGTCCTCGAAGTTCGCCGTCTTCAGATTATGAGTGATCGACTCGGCCTCGGTCAGCCACTCGCCCTGCACATACCACTTGTTAGGTGCCCGCTCCCCGCGATCGATGTAAGTACGCGCGACGTCAGGCTCGAGGTAGTACTCCGCCTGGCCGGCAGAGCCACCCCGTCCGCTGAAGTTGTGGCGGTAACCGCCGTAGAGTTCGACGGTCTGGCGCGCCGCCTCGCCGGACTCGACCGCCGGCGCCTTCACTGCGACGAGCGGCACCTTTGAGAGGTCTCTGCCGAGGCGTTCGAGGGCGGCGCGGATCGCGAGCTCGGTCTCCTCGTACTGCCCCTCGCCAAAGTGCTGGTAGCTCACACCCCGTCCGGGCGTCAGCAGGTACTTCGCGGGCCAGAACCGATTGTTGAAGGCGTCCCACGTGTCGTAGTCGTTGTCCTGGGCCACCGGGTAGCGGAGGCCGTGGCGTTCCACCGCGGCGAGCACGTTGGGGCGCTGCTCCTCGAACTCGAACTCCGGAGTGTGGACGCCGAGGACGGTGAGCCCATACTCGGCGTAACGCTCGTGCCATGCCTCGACGAAGGGCAGGGTGCGAATGCAGTTCACGCAGGTGTAGGTCCAGAAGTCGACCAGCACCACTCGATTGGCGGCAAGCTCGCCGGCGATGGTGAGGGGCGCGGTGTTGATCCAGCCCTCGACACCCGCGAGCTCGCGTCCGCCGGGCACGGCTGGCGGCGCTGTCGAGGCGCCACCCCTGTCCTCGTCACCACAGGCGCCGAGGAGCAGCGTGAGCGCGCCGATGGCAACAGCCAGCGCACCTGCTGAGCGAGGCACCAGGCGAAGTACCAGACGGGCTACAGGCGCACCGCCCGCACCACCGTGCGGCTGTCGTAGGTCCGTCTGCTGATGTCGAAGTCGCCACTGCATGTGATCAGCGTAATGCTGTCTCGATCACCAGTTGCTGACAAAACTGAAGTCCAGTCGCTGTCCTCGCTCAACTGGCGACGCCATTCAACGGCGTAACGCAACGCCTGGCCGCGGTACTCGACCTCGATGATGTCGCCCTGCTGCAGGCGGCTGAGGTTGAAGAAGACTCCCACGCCCTGGTAGCTGACGTTGGCGAATGGCACTACGTCGTCGTAGTCCACGTGAGCCGAGAAGACGGCGTTCCCGCCGTCGCCCGGCGTGCCACCCAGACCCCACACACTCAGGTTGTACCAGACCACATCGGCGGGCCCGGCCGGCGAACCCATGTTGCCGTCTGAGTCGACCTTCAGCGCCGCCACCGCGGCGTTCACGCCCTGTGACGGGATCTTCAGGCGCGCATAGTCCGCGCCCGGCGGGTCGCCGTACTGGCGCATCCCCTCCAGGCTCCGCACGAGCGGCAGGCGGCTCTTCGGGTCGAGTTCGGTCTGCGGGCGGTCTGCCTCGTCGGCGGCGCCTCGAGCCCCGCTCCGCCCGCGTGCCCCCACGCCCGCGGGCGTCGAGGGCGCCGCGGGCTGCACGATGCCACGCCCCTTCGCGCTGCGGACGCTCACGCTGCCGCCCTCGACGCTGAAGCTCGTCAGCAGCACGATCACGCCCACGACCGCGCCGACAATGATCACGCCACCACCGATGGCTGTCGCGCGCGCAGGGCCGCTCTGCGTCGACCACCAGCGTCTGACGCTCTCCAGCGGCGAGGTTCGAGGGGTGCGGTCGGGCGGACGCATCCCTTCTACCGTACCGCCCTCGTACGCTCTCGTCTCGCCTTGTGCGTGGTCGTCCGTTCGTGGTGCGCCATCCCCGTTCGTGGTGAGCCTGCCGCAGGGAACCACACGCCGTCATCGATGACACGCGTTACAGCTTCGGAGCGGTAGCTCGAATCATTGCAGGGAGCGATGTGGTTCGACCGGCTCACC
>SHYS01000015.1 GCA_009692685.1 Dehalococcoidia bacterium | reverse complement strand
CTCGCGATCGCGAGCAACCTCGGGATGCCGGTGGACGTGATCGCGAGGGCACGCGCGGGGCTGTCGAGCGAGACGCGCGAGATGGAGTCGCTGCTCGGCGACCTCCGCGCGCAACTGACGACCGCCGAGGAGCGCGCCGAACGTGCCGCCTCAGACGCCGCGATCGCCGAGACACTCCGCACCGACCTCGAACGGCAGATCCGGGAGACGCGGTACGACCTGGCGCACGTGCGCGAAGAGACCCGACAGCGCGCTCGTCGGCAACTGCGCGAGGTGGAACGCCTAGTCGACCGCACACGTCGCGAGGTCGAGTCCGCCCGTCTGGAACAGGCGAAGGCCGACCTCGAGCGCGTGCGCGGTGCGGTGGCGCGCGTCGAGCCGATCCCCACGCGTGAGGTCGAGGCGCTGCCCGAGGCGCGCCCGGAACCGATGGCACGCGGTGATCTCTTCGTGGAGGCGGGCACTGTGGTGTGGCTGCGTGGGATCTCCCAGCCCGGTGAGGCACTCACCGACTCGAGCGACGACGGAGAGTTCGAGGTGCAACTGGGTGCGCTCCGAACCCGCGTGCGCATGGAGCAGGTCGAGCGCACAGAGATCCCGGACGAGGCACACCGGGTCGTGCTCGGCCGGATGGGCGTGAGCGCCGCTCCGCCAGCGCCGGTCGAGATCGACATGCGCGGGCGCACCGTGGACGAAGCGCTACCGCTAGTAGACCAGTTCCTAGACGCCGCCGCGCGCTCCGGACGCGGCCGCGTGCGGATCATCCATGGCAAGGGCACCGGTACCCTGCGTCGCGTGTTGCGCGACTCGTTGGGCAAACACCCACTCGTCACGAAGTTCGAGACCGCACCACAGCCCGAGGGCGGCGAGGGTGTAACCATCGCCTACCTCGAAGGCGCGTAGACGAGCAGGTTCCGCAGCAGGGAGACATGGATGCAGCCGATCAACGATGTGGCTTCGCTCTTCGAGCACCAGCGTGCCGTGCGTGCGTTTGCGAACACGCCAGTGGATGAAGCGATCGTCTCCGAAGTGCTTCGCGCCGCAACGCACGCGCCGTCCTCGCAGAACGCGCAGCCCTGGCGGTTCATCGTCGTACGCGACCCGGCACAGAAAGCCGTCATGTCCGATGTCTACGAGGAATGCTTCCTGCAGGTGTACGGCGCGGGTGCTCCCGACCGAGCCGACGGACGTCAGCCGTGGACACAGGTGCCAGTGCTGATCGTGTGTTGTATCGGCGTCCAGGGACGCCCGAACATCGCCACGGGGGCCTCGATCTACCCGGCCGTGCAAAATTTGATGCTTCGAGCGCGCTCGCTGGGCCTCGGGACGGTAATGACGACGCTGTTCCGGCTGCAGCGCGACCGGTTCCACGAAATTCTGGGGATTCCGGAGGGATGGGAGGCGGCGGCCATCGTGCCCCTCGGATGGCCCGACCGACGGTATGGGCCGAACCACCGTCCACCCCTCGAGACGGTAGTCATGCAAAATCGGTGGGACGAGGCCGTTTCGAATCTGAGTTGACCATAACTCGGGGTGGCACCCTTGAGAGATTTGCGTCCCGTTTACTCAGTCTCAACGAGCGCTCGACTGATTCCACTCCCTCGTAGGTGCGAGCCTCTCCGTATGAACACCGCAGAAGTCTGCGCGAACTGCGAGGAACCCCTCCTCGCGCAGCCCGTTTTCTTCGATGGCGCCGCCTACTGCTGTACGGGCTGCATCGCCGGTGGCCCCTGCATCTGCACGTATCAGACCCCTAGCGCGCCCGCCGCCACAACCCGGGCGGCGTCCATCGATCAAGGCCGACCAGCCGTCTCCGGCACCCTCGTACAGCGCCCCAATCGCCCCGGGCGCCGGCACCGCGAGCCGAGGTCCCCGCGTCCACCGATGCACCCACAGCCGGACGCGATCCCATCCCGTTCCCATCTCGCGAGAACAGCCCACGCGCCATCGTTCTGCGCCTCGGCGGCTTCCGTGACCAGCGTGACCTTCTGGAGTTCGCGCTCACCCTCGAAGATGTCGACGTGCTGGCGGAAGTGTCGCTGACGCGCGCTGAGCCGGCTGACGCGTGGTTTGCAGTGCGCGCCGCCTCCACGCAGCAGGTGGTCGCCGCCCTGCAGGAAGTCCGCGGCTGGCTAATCAGCACCCATGCGAGCGAGTCCTACGTGGAAGGCCGCGTCGAGGGCGGCTCGGTCGAGGTCGCACGGGTCGAGACGGAGCCGGTGCTTCCGCACCGCACGCGCTTCCGCGTATTCAGTCCGCGTCGCGAGACGACGCCCGTCGGCGCTGGTTTCACGATCGCCCGTTCAGCCGCCATGCAGCCCATGGTGGCACCTGCCGACGTCGCACCTGCACGCCCGATCTACACCGCCCCGCCAATGCCGGTGCTCCCGATGCCCGCGCACCCGGCGCCGATCCCGCAGCCCGAGGTCCACTCCGTGGAGCCCAGCCGTCCGGTACTGCCCCCCGCTCGAAATACCGGTGGCCGCGCCGATCGCGATCGCGCCTGCGCCGACCCTCGCGTCAATCACCGTCGAGCCCGTGACGGAGATGCATCACCCCGCGCTCGTCAAAGCCGTATATCAGCCGGACATGATCGCAGTCGAGGGCCGCCCCGGCGGCGCGGTACCGCTGGTGGCGCACCTGACGCTGGTGGTCTACCCGTTCCACTCCTTCGTCGCGTTGAACGAGTTTCCAGGGCGCGATCCGAGTGATTCGGGGCGTCACCGATACCCGTGTCCGCCGGTTCTATCGTGGCACCCTCCACCTCGCGGTGGACTACGAAGACGTCATCCCGTTGGCGGAGCGGCTGCAGGATCTCCGCGGCTTCCGCTGGCAGGTGGTGTCCGAGAGTCGTCAGGAGATCGAACTGCTCCTGGAAGACACCGATGCGTTGATGGCCGTGGAAGGTGACGGGTAGGCCTCATCTGCGAGGCTGCCGAGGCCCTTCACTTCGCCGAGTCGCGGGCCGCTCGCTACTCTCGTAGCCGCCAGCTGGTCGCGTGATATGGCTGGGCGTGCCCGTCCAAGTGGCACATGTCGTTCAGCAGTCGAATCATCGGGAGGTCCGCTGAGCCCTCGATGATGGTGACGGCGGTGTTGCCGGTGCTCAGACGCGGGAGTTGCCCCTCCGGCATCCCGATGAGGTGGGCGATCAACTGTGCGATAGTCCCGGCATGACTGACACACACCGCTAGATCCGAGGCGTGGCGATCGAGCAGAGCATCCACCGCTGCTGCGGCGCGTGAACGCAGGGAATCGGGAGTCTCAGCGCCGGGGATGACCTCGGCCAGCGGGCGCTCGCCGGAGACGTCCCAGCGCGCGGAGACCTCCGCCCAGGTCAGGCCCTGCGCCTCGCCCCAACCGCCTTCTTGAAGGTCCGCCACCGGAGTCACCGTCAGCGCGTGCTGCCTCGCGATGGTCTGGGCAGTCTCGAACGCCCTCGAAAGCGGGCTTGAGTAGATCGCTGCGACCGGCATCGAGGCGATACGAGCCGCCACGAGGCGCGCCTGCTCTCGACCGGCCTCGGTGAGCGGTAGGTCGAGTTGACCTTGCATGACGCGACGGAGGTTCCCCTCCGACTCGCCGTGGCGCACGAGGATCACCGTCATTCGCGCACCACCTCGATTGCCGCGCCTTCGAGGAGTCCGAGGAGTTGGGCCAGGACCCGGGCGGTCGCACCCCAGATCACATGCTCGCCGAACTGGTACGCCGGCATCGCGATCGTCGCGCCGCCCTGTTCAACGGCTTTCCACACATGCGAGACCGGATCGATGAGATGCGTGAGCGGGACCTGCAGCAGCGCACTCACTTCGCGCTCCGCGTGCAGGAAGGCGTCGAAGCCGGGAGCGACCGCGCCGACGAACGGACGCACTCGGTAGTTCGAAACGCGCGTCTCCGTGTCATCCAGCATGCCGAAGACCTCGACCATCGAGGGCGGCACTCCGATCTCCTCGTGTGTCTCGCGCAACGCCGTATCGAGAAGTGTGGCGTCCGTGCTGTCGCGACGGCCGCCGGGGAAGGAGATCTCGCCTCGATGGTGCTGCACGGTGGAGGTCCGCACCTGCAGGAGGATGTGCTCCTCGCCGTCCACCTCGTGGAGGAGCAGGAGGACAGCGGCGTCCCGCCGGCCTTCGAGGTCGATCGGCTGTGCCGAGTAAGCACGGACAGCATCCCTGACCCGATCGCGCATGCATCCTCCGTGTGCCATCGAACCGGCATGAGTGGTGGGCCCGCCAGGATTCGAACCTGGGACCGATCGGTTATGAGCCGACTGCTCTAGGCCGCTGAGCTACAGGCCCCTGCTCGCCCCGATCGTAGCGTGTGCCCTCGACAGAGCGGACTAGGCGACGGCAGGGCCCGAACGGGCTGCTGGATCGACCGGCGGAGGTACCACCTAAGCCAGCAGTTGGCGCCACTCGCTGAGCGCCGCGGGCTTCTCGTGTGCGGCGAAGGCCCCGGCGCGACGGGCGCGCCTGATCTCCTCAGGCCCCAGGGACGCCGACAGCATGGCGACGCGGACATCGGGGCGCGCCTGGATCAGCGTGGCGATCATCCCGTAGGACTCCACGCCACCCAGGCGGCGATCCATGAGCACGACCGAGCCGATGGGCACCTCCAGTAACCGCGGGGCCAGGTCGCGGGTCTCCGTGAAAACGCTCACCCGCGCGCCAGGCCCCCCCTCCAGCACCAGCACCCGCATCACCACGGCGAGCGTGATCTCGTCACCCACGATGATGACGCTCTGCCCGAGTGGCACGCTCGATCTCGCCTGTCCAGCGATCATCTTGGTCCTCCAAGCGGGAGCCAGATCACCAGACGTTCGGCCTCGATCGAAAACGCCGCCCCCTGGCGGTCGAGGAGTACCTGCAAGGCAGCGAGGCGTCCCACCGTGCTCCCGGCGTACGTCCGAAGCGAGGACACCAGCGCGATGAGCGGCCTCCCCTCGAACGAGGGAATGTCCGCAACCACGGGTGCCGAGAGCATTGCTTAGTCACCCTCGATGACCGCACGCACTTCGACGGGGCCCCGGCCGGTCACCTCATCCAGGAGTTCCCGCACGACCATCGGGTCGACGGCGACCACGCGACGCACAAGGTCATCGACATCGGACATGACGGGTGCCCGCCGAGGATCAGGCCGAGCGGGCCGCGGTCGTGATCAAAGGTGTGACGCCTTGCCCTCGACAGTACGGTGAGCGCCTCAATCATGCGTCCATGTCGCGCGCGCCGTAGCGGAGGCCATCCATCGTGGCCTCACCAGCGCCGCCCTCGGGCACGGCACCAGCGACATCCCGCAAGAGGTCGGCTGAGAGGGTGAGGCTAAGCAGGGGCGAGCGGAGATCGTGGGATACGGAGTAGAGGAGCGCGTCGACCAACTGCCACGTGTCGGCAGCGGCCAGCGGAAGCGGTCGCTCAATGGTTGACACGGCAGCGACTCCCGTCATGCCAGTCACCCCGCCCGGACGCACCAAACGAGCACGCCCCCAGCGCCGCCATCTTGCAACGGTCACGCGCGCGCCGCCCGCGGGTTACGAGCGTGTTAAGCGACGGGACCGAGGGCCCGCCCACCGAGGATGTGCAGGTGGAAGTGCCCAACGGTCTGGCCGGCGGCGTCCCCGCAGTTCACGACGAGCCGGTACCCGTCCCCGTCCAGCCCTTCGGCTGCCGCGATCCTCGAGGCCACAACGACCATCCGACCCACCCATGTAGCATCGACATCGCGCAGACTCGCGGCGGACGTCGGCGGTTCGCCGCGCGGGACGAGGACAATGTGCGTGGGTGCTGCCGGCTGGATGTCACGGAACGCGACGAACTCGGCGTCCTCGTAGGCCCGGTCGCTCGGGATCTCTCCACGCAGGATGCGCGCGAACACATTGTCGGGGTCATAGCGTTGATCGATCGGCACAGGAGGCCTCCTCGCCCTCGATCGTAGCGAGACGCCGAGGTCGCTCACGCCTAGGCTTGGCAGCTCCCCGCTTGACCTGCGGGCGGCTGGCAGCAAGCGGGACGGACCACATGGCCGGCACCGACACCACTACAGACGAGCCACCTCCGCCAGTCGGACGGTTTACGGCGCTGCGCTCCGGGCAGTTCCGGTTGATCATGGCGGCCGGCATGGCGATGCAGCTCGGTCAATGGATCCAGCGCGTGGCGCTCCTCTGGGTGGTCTACGACATCACCGGGTCAGCCCTCGCGCTTGCCAGCGTGAACTTCCTCGCCGATATCTTCGTCCTCGTCATCTCGCCGTTCGTGGGACCGATGGCCGACCGGATCGGCGCTCGGCGGCTGCTGATGACCTCGGCATTCAGCCAGGCTGCGGTCGCTGTCGTGATCGCGAGTGCGGTGTTCACCGACCATTCCTCACTAACGCTGCTCTATGTTGTCTCGGCTGGCTTCGGCATCGGTCAGGCGATCAACAACACCGTCCGCAACGTGCTGGTCTACGACACCGTCGGACGCGACCTGCTCCGCAACGGCCTCGCGCTCAACGGCCTCACCGGCAACACGATGCGCGTCATCGGCCCGAGCGCCGGGGGCATCATCGTGGGGCTCCGAGGTGCAGACCTCGCCTTCGCGGTCCAGGCAGTGCTGCTCGTCACCGCAGTATTCTTCGTCGCCGCACTCAAGAGCCAGCACACCCCGGTCGCGAGGCGCTCTAGCGTCCTCGTCGAGCTCGCCGAGGGCTTCCGGCACGTGAGGGAGAACTCCGCATTGCGGATCTGCTTCGTAATCACGATTCTGACGGGTGCCTTCGTCTATCCCTACATCGGGTTCATGCCGGTGTTCGTGCGCGAGAACATGGGCGGCACGGCGATCGAGCAGGGGTGGCTATTCTCCGGCGTCGGTATCGGGTCGCTCGGCGGACTCTGGTACGTGGCGGCCGGTCGAGGCGGCGAGCGCTCGATGCTCTGGTCGGGAGCGGCCTACATGGCCCTCGTCGGCGTGTTCGCGCAGATGACGGCGTTCACACCAGCGCTCGTCTGCCTGGTGTTCGCGGGTGTCGTCCATTCGGTGTTCAGCACGCTGAACCAGGCGTTGATCCAGTTGAACGCCGACCCCGCACATCGTGCGAGGGCGCTCGGGCTCTATTCAATGGCTGGCGGGATCCAGCCGTTCGCAGCGCTGATCCTCGGCAAATTCATCAAGATGTACGGGCCCAGCGGGCCGATGGGCGTCGCCTGCGCAATCGCCACCGTCGTCACGCTCATCCTTGCGATCCGCTCCACGAGGCGCGCGCGAGCGAGTTCTGCGCCGGCGGCCACCTAGCGCCCGACAGCGAGCGTGACTCGCGAGGGGCCACGCAAGAGGAACGTCCCGCCGCGCTCCAGGCCGCCGTCCGCCAATCGCATCGAGGGCCAGCGCGCGAGCAGCGCTCGGAAAGCCACGTCCGCCTCGAGCCGTGCCAGCGGTGCGCCGAGGCAGAAGTGGATCCCCTGCCCGAACGAGAGATGGCGGTTTTCGGCCCGCGTGACATCAAAGAGGTCGGCGTCCATGAACTGCCTCGGGTCGCGGTTCGCGCCACCAAGCATGCAGAGGACGACATCGCCCTTCGCGATCGCCTGGCCACCGACCTCGGTATCCCGGGCGACGAACCGCGCAAGGCCCTGCACCGGGCTGTCGTATCGCAGCATCTCCTCGACCGCCGTCGGGATGCCCTCGGCATCTGCGCGCAGCGCGGCGAGTGCCTCCGGGTACCCCGTGAGCAGCAGCGTCCCGTTGCCGATGAGGTTCGTCGTGGTCTCGTTCCCGGCCACGAGCAGCAGAATGGCGAACGCGAGCACTTCCTCCCGTGTGAGCCGGGCGCCCTCGGACTCCGCCTCCAGCAGCGCCGAGATGAGGTCGTCCTGAGGCGCCGCCACGCGTTCCGCGACTACGGCTTCGAGGTACTCGCGCAGTTCCTTCGCCGCGGCAACCGCGCCGTGTCTCGTGGGCGCGTCCTGAAGCAGGTTCGTCGTCGCCGCGAGTGCTTGCGACCACGTACGGAAGCGGTCGCGATCCTCGACCGGTACACCGAGTAGTTCGGCGATTACGATCACCGGCAGTGGTTGCGCGAGACCCCGCATGAGGTTCCACTCTCCCTCGTCTGGTGCTTGCGCCAGTAGGCTGGCCGTGACGTCTTCGATGTGAGGGCGGAGCGCCGCCGCCCGTCGAGGCGTGAACGCGCGGTTCACGATGCTGCGCAGCTGGGTGTGCGTCGGGGGATCAGAGCCAAGGACGGTGCGCGTCTCGCCGAGGGGCGTCTCGCGCCGTTGCTCGCGCAGCGCCGTCGCCAGTGAGCCGCCCGCCTGCATCACGTCGGAAGAGAACGTCTCGGCGTCGCGCATCACGCGCAGGCAGTCGTCATAGCGGGTCAGTACCCAGGCCTGCAGTGCTTCGCTGCGGTGGACCGGATCGCCCTCGCGCAGCCGCCCGAGTTGGAGGTACGGGTTAGTGCGGAAGGACGGGACGAAGGGATTGAAGAAGACGCCTGCGGCCATGGATCCAGCCTACCGCAGAACGGCAGCACTATCTCCTCAGCAGTTCCCCCGTCTCAAGCTGCACAGCGCCAGCGCTCTGCAGCATCCAGTCCGGGCCGCGTGGGAGTACCACCCGTGCCACCAGGCGGATCGAGGTAAGGCGCGTGAGTAGGGCTCGGGAGTCGGCCTCCGCCTCGACCTTCGCCAGAGGCGCACCGATGCAGTAGTGGGCGCCCATGCCGAGCGACAGGTGCCGTTCGCCGCGACGGGCGACATCGAAGCGATCGGGGTCGGGAAACGCGGCCGGGTCGCGGTTCGCGGCGGCGACATGCGCGAGGACGGTCGCGCCGGCGAGAATCCGACGTCCTCGCAGCGTCGATGCACGTGTCGCTCTGGCCGATGCGCGGTGTGTCGCCGAGTAACTGGCGCGCGCGCTGGCCTCGAATTCGCTCGCCTACGCGACCCGGCGAGCGCTCCGGGTACGACGTGACAATCTACGCCTCGTGCGGCTCAGAGAAGAACACGGAGGCTTCCGCGCGCAGGCGCGCGAGAGCCGGGTACGGGTCAAGCGATGTAGGAGAAGCGCATCGGGTTGAAGTACGCCACACCTGGCCTCGCTATCGCCCGGCGAGGAGCAGACGCCGGTGGCCCCGCAGCAGGAACGTGCCACCTCGCTCCATGCCGCCGGGGGCAGCCTGCAGCCGCGGGTAGCGGTCGAGAAGTGCGCCGAGTGCCGCCTCGCCTTCCACGAACGCGAGTGGCTGGCCCAGACAGAAGTGCGGCCCGGCTCCGAAGGCGAGCAACTGTGCGTTCGTGATCGGTCGCTTGATATCGAAAGTGTCCGGACTGGTGAACACGGCAGGATCGCGATGCGCGGCCCCCACCATCACGTACAGCGTGTCTCCCTGCACAATTTTGCGTCCGCCTACCTCGCAGTCCTCGCGCGCGAAGCGGAGGAGCACTTGTATTGCGCTGTCCCAGCGCAGCGACTCCTCGATGGCGTTCCGAATGAGCGAACGGTCGGCGCGCACGGCATCGAGGGCTGTCGGGTGCGCGAGAAGCGCGGCGAGTGCGTTACCGAGCATGTAGGCAGTGGGGCCGCTGCCGGCGGTGTACAGGAACACGGTGAACAACAGGAGCTCGTCCAGCGAGAGCCGGTCACCCTGTGCCTCGGCCTCCACCAGGATCGAGATCACCTTCTTGCCCGTGTCGCCCGCGTGACGCTCTGTGTACGACCGCAGAAAGTCGAAGAGCCCCGCCTTCGCGGCTTCACCCTCGCGGTACGCCTCGGGGGGCAGTTCGCCTCCGGCGATCACGCGCACGAGGGCCTGCGCCCACTCACGTACTGGCCCACGCTCGTCATCGTCAAGGCCCAGAAGGTCGCTGATCACGATCACGGGCAGCGGTTCGGCGAGGTGCGCCATGAATTCGAACGGCTGCCCGGCTGGCACCTCGTCGAGTAGCGTACGTGCAATCTCGGCCGCGACGGCGCGCTCCTCCTCGACCATCCGAGGCGTGAAGGCCCGGCCGATCAACCCTCGCAGGCGCGGGTGGATCGGCGGGTCGGCAGCACCGAGGGTGGGCGCAGACCCGAGGGGCGACTTCGCCCGCGCGTCTTGGACGTGGCTGCGCATGCCCCCACTGGCAGTCGTGGGGTCGTTGCCGAAGAGGGCCTGTTCGCGCAGGACATAGGCGCAGTCGGCATGCCTCGTCAGTACCCAGCCATCGAGTTCACGGCTGCGGAAGACCGGGTCATCCGCCCGCAGACGCGCCAGCGCCGGGTACGGATCCTGCACGTATGACGGACGAAATGGGTTGAAGAACGCCACGCGCGGAGGCTACCACGCACGCCTCGATGCCTCTCCGTGGGCCGCTGCTATTCTGGAAGGGCAAGGGCGTGCGGTTCCGCCAGCCTGCGGGACGCCCTCGGTGGAGCGCGCCGATGACCTCGACCCCCTCTCCCGGTGAGCAGCGCATGCTGCGCCAGATGCGCGAGACATCGATCCACCCGCCGTACGGGCGCCTGCGACGCCTCGTGTCGTTGGGCGCGACGGTGGCCGGGCTCTGGGTACGCTGGCGCTGGCTGCGCCTGCAGCGCCGACGGAAGGCCGTCGAGGCGATGACGGAGGCGACGCATCGCTTCCACCTCCATGCCGCCGAGGCAGTCGTGCATCGCGCAATCAAACAGCAGGGATTGATCATCAAGACCTGTCAGTTCCTCGGCTCCCGCGCCGACGTGCTGATGGACGAGTACGTGACCACGCTGTCGCTCGTACATGACCAGGTGCCACCGAGGCCGTGGGCGGAGATCCGTCCGGTCATCGAGCGCGAACTGGGCGGTCCCGTCGACAGGCTGTTCGCGGAATTCGACAACCAGTCCATCGCCGCAGCCTCGCTGGCCCAGGTGTATCGCGCGCGCATGCACGACGGCACCGATGTCGCGGTGAAGGTGCAATACCCCGGGATCGACCGCATCGTCGAGTGGGACCTCCAGGCGATCACCTTCCTCGCGAACGTGTGGTCGAGGTTCGAGAACATCATCGACTTCCGCCCGATCGCCGCCGAGATGCGCCGCTCCGCGCCCGACGAAGTCGACTTCGTCCATGAAGCCAACGCCGCCGAGGAACTCCGCGTAATGCTGTCCGATCGCGACGACGTGGTGGTGCCTCGGATCCATCGGGCGCTCTCGACGCGCAAAGTGCTCACGATGGACTTCATCGATGGCATCAAGATCAGCGACGTCGCGGCGCTGCGGGCGGCCGGAGTCGACCCACCGACGGTCGCTGACACGCTGATCGACCTGTTCAACGAGATGATCCTGCGGCGCGGAATGTTCCACGCCGACCCGCATCCGGGGAATGTCTTCGTGCTGCCCTCGAAAACACCGGGCGGCAAGGCGCGGATCGCGCTCGTGGACTTCGGGCTGACGAAGCGCATTCCGGAGGAGTTCCGCCAGCAGATGATCGTGCTCACTAGCGCCATCGTGGCCCAGCAGCCCGAGGCGATCTCCGCCACGATGAGCGACATGGGCTTCCGCACCCGCGAGGAGAACGCGGAGACCTACACCGCCCTCGGCGAGGCTTTCCTCGGCGACGTCCTGCGTTCCGGCAAGGCCTACGCCGACCAGGCAATGGTCGCAGAAGTGAACCAGCGACTGGGGAAGGTCTTGCGTGCCAACCCGCTCATCGACGTGCCCGGTGACGTCATCCTGATCGCGCGGGTCATGGGGCTACTGTCCGGCCTCGGGCGCACGCTAGAGTCGAAAACCGACCTGATGGACGCGCTGCTCCCCTATCTCGACCCGGACGCGGAGATCCTTGCCAGCCTGAAGTAGGCGTTCCAGATTCAGATCGTCAGACGTGTACCCCTTGGCCGCTTGCCAATACTGAACCGTGATTCATCACGCTGAACTTTCATTCATCCGAATGAACGAGTCGTGCTCAATGTGATTGTGGGATCACCCCCCCCCACACCAAGGAACCGTCGATGCGTCTCCGCGATTATTACTCCGCCCTCTTTCCCATCCGCCGAGGTGGTCCTCGTTATGACGAGGCCAGGCGCGACTACCAAGAGGCGCTCTGCGCGCAGTTGCCCCTGCCGGCGCACTCCGACCGCCGCTAACGATGGCGAAGGTGCCTGACCGCTACCTCGAGGAGCGTCGTCAAGAGATCCTGGCGGCCGCTGGCCGTGCCTGCATCGAGAAGGGTTACACCGCCACGACGATGCAGGAGATCGCGACCGCATGCGACCTCGCACCGGTCACGCGCTACCGGTACTTCCCCGGCAAGGCCGACCTGATCACCGCCGTCGTCGGTGAATGCATGCGCATGTACCACGAGGTCATGGTGCAGGTGACCGAGGTTGCGCCGACTCCGGGCGAGGGCTTCCGTCTGCTCGGTGAACACGTCGCGGAAGGCCTCACGATGCCGGGGTGGCAGGACGACTGCACCCTGCGCCTCGCAGTCGTACCTTGCGGGCCGTCGTGACGAGGCCTTGCGCGAACGCCTCGAGGAGCCGCTCCGGAACACCCTCGGCGACCTTGCCGGGATCATCCGCGCGGCGCAGGCCGCGGGCGAAGCGAACCCGGATGCCGACGCCGACGCGCTGGCGCTCCTCCTGCATTCGACCATCGTCGGGCTCTCCGCCCTCTCGATGCCATTGCGCGACATGGAGCGCGCATCCGCGGCATGGCGCCTCTTGATGCAACTCGTGATCAGTCTGATGATTCAGCAGAAGGCGTCGGGGGACGCCGAAAAGGTGGGCGTGTCATGACGAGTTCGAATACCTCAGACTTGGGGCTCACAGGCAAACTCTCGGCAGTCAGCGCGCGACATCCATGGCGGGTCATCGGGATCTGGGTGGTCGCGACCGTGGTGCTCATGGTGTCTTCGGGAATCGTCGGCGGTGTCTTCACCACGGATATCTCGTTCACCGACAACCCGGATTCGCAGACAGCACGCGAACTGCTGAAAAAATGGCAGGGCGAACCGCTGTTCGAGTCGCTCGTGATCTCCTCGGAGAAGTATGCGGTGCAGACGCCGGAGTTCAAGAAGTTCGTCACGGACATCACCGCGGCGCTCCGGCAGCACCCGGACAAGATCAACCCCGCCCAGACCTCGAACGTCTACGAACTGGCCGCGGTCCAGCCGGGCGCCGAGGTGGCGCTCATCTCGAAGGACGGCCACACCACCTTGGTGAACGCGCGCATCCTCGGTGACGTCGACTCAGCCATCGCGTCGGTAGCGACACTGGACGAGGCGATCCTGCCCTTCCGCGACAACAAGGACTTCACCATCCTGCGCGGCGGCTTCATCAGTGCCAACAAGGCGTTCAAGACAGCATCCAAAGAGGACCTGAAGGCTGAGCTGTACGTTATCCCGATCGCCTTCGTCATCCTGATCGTAGTGTTCGGGGCGGTCGTAGCGGCCCTCGCGCCGGTCGTCCTTGGCATCGTGGCGATCATGCTGACGATCGCCTCCGTGACGCTGATCTCCCAGATCTCACCGTTGTCGTTCTTTGTGACAAACGTCGTGACGATGATCGGACTCGCGGTCGGCATCGACTACGCCCTGTTCACGATGGCCCGGTACCGCGAGCAGCGCCACGCCGGCAATGATGTGATGCAATCGATCGCCGTCGCTGGTGACACCGCCAGCCGTGCGGTCGTCTTCTCAGGCGCCACGGTAGTTATCGCACTCACTGGCCTGATCTTGGTCCCGAACACGATTTTCATCGCCTTAGGTATCGGCGCGTCGATCGTCGTGGTGTTCGCGGTGCTGGCGACGCTGACGCTCCTGCCGGCCTGCCTCCGGCTGCTCGGCGACCGCATCGAGGGTCTCCACCCGGCACAGTGGCAGCGACTCGCTGCCCTTGCCTGTGGCGTCGGCGTCGTCGCGGTGCCGGGACCAACACGCGGCGTCCTGGCCATCGCCACGTTCGCGATTATTTTCGCGCCTTCGATCGTGCGAAAGGTCACCCGTCATGAGGCGGCCTCGGCCAACGCCGCAACGATGTCTATCGACGACAACACGGGGTTCTGGGCTGGGACGGCGCACTTCGTAATGAAGAACGCCGTGGTGATGGTGACCGGGTCGGCGGCACTGCTGATCGTCCTCGCGATCCCCTACACGCGTATCCGCCTCGGTGCCTCTGGCCCGTCCTCGCTCCCTGAACAGTACGAAGTACGTCAGGCGTTCACCGTGCTGGACGAGAAGTTCGTGTCGGGCTTCCTGGCCCCCACGTCCATCGTGATCCAGGCGCCGGACGTGAAGGCGGCGTCCGTCCAGGTCGCGATCGTGAACTTCCAGCAGAAGGTCTCGCAGGATCCGGAGATGCGGTTGAGCCGTCCTCCCGTGCTCAGTGAGGACAGTAAGTTGGCCACCCTCTCCGTGGTCTTGACCGGCGACCTCCCCAGCACACAGGCGCAGGACCAGATCCGCCGGCTGCGGAACGAGATCGTCCCGGCGGCCTTCGATGGGTCAGGGGCGACGGTCTACGTCGGCGGGGCGACGGCGCTCCACATGGACCTGTTCGATCAGGTGGGTCAGTACACCCCGATCGTGTTCGCCTACGTCCTCGGACTCTCGTTCATCCTCCTGATGCTGGTCTTCCGCTCAATCGTGGTCCCGATCAAGTCGATCATCATGAACCTGCTGTCGGTCGGTGCCTCGTACGGCATCCTCATCGCGGTCTTCCAGTGGGGCTGGGCCCCAGACTTCCTCGGCTTCGGCAAAGTCGACGCCATCGAGGCGTGGCTGCCGTTGATGATGTTCACCATCCTGTTCGGCCTGAGCATGGACTACCACGTGTTCCTGATCAGCCGGATCCGCGAGCGGTTCGACGAGACGCACCAGAACACGGAGTCGGTGGCGTTCGGCCTCCGGAGCACAGCGAACATCATCACCGGCGCGGCGGCGATCATGGTCGCGGTCTTCGGAGGGTTCGCCCTCGGTGACCTCGTGATGTTCCAGCAAATGGGCCTCGGCCTCGCGGTCGCCGTGTTCCTCGATGCCACCATCGTGCGGACGGTGCTGGTTCCGGCGACGATGCGGCTGCTGGGTGACGCCAACTGGTACCTGCCTACGTGGCTGCACTGGCTCCCCGACCTCCGCGTCGAGAAGTCCCCGCGCTCGTCCGCCGCGATGTCCAGCGGCGTCGCGGGCGACGGCGGCGCATAGCCGGCGAGGATGCGACCGCCCTCTGAGGAGAAGGCGAGCGCAGCGACCTCGCGGGCATGGGCGGCGGCGTCCGGCTGTGGCGATGCGTCCAACACGTCGACCCCCAACCGCCACCTACATGTTGCCGAAGTCGATGATCGAGCGAACCTCGATCGAGCCCCAGTTGGCCCCAGGGATCTTGGCTCCCCAAACGATCCCGTCGTCTAAGTCCTTGGCTTCGATGAGGTCGAACCCGCGCAACTGCTCCTTCGTCTCAGCGAAAGGGCCGTCCGTGGTCTGGGTCTTGTCGTCGCGGATGCGGACCGTGGTGGCGGTCGCGATCGGCTGGAGCGCCCCACCCGCGACCATCTTGCCGGACTTGTTCAGGTCCTACGTGTAGGTCATGTACTCGGCCATCACGGCCGCATCCACGGCGGGGTCGGAGGCGCGCTTCGCGTCTTCAGCCTCGGACGTGTAGATCATCAACAGGTACTTCATCATGGTTTCTTTCGTACGACGCCTCAGCGGCGCGTTCATCAATACGACGCTCGGCTGCGTCTAGATCGACAGGTTGACACCCTAGTCCGCGGACATTTTCTGGAGGTGAACCCTGGCAGCCGCCCGGAATCTCCATGCTACCCTCGCGCCGTGACCTCCACAGCCCCCACGCGCCCCGCCATCCGCCCCGTGATCGAGGGCGCGGCTGCCTCTGCCCACCTCTCCGTCCGCCGTGCGCTGGACATCCTCCACGGCCCCCCGGGCGACATCGAGGCGCTCGCGAACGACCTGGCCGCTGGCCTCGAGGGGGGCCGCATCGACGTGCGGGTGGATCGCCCCTACCGACTGCTCTACGCCACCGACGCCTCGATCTACGAGATGGAGCCGATCGCGGTGGTGTTCCCCCGCTCGACGGCGGAGGTGCAGCACGTCGTCCGCGTCGCCGCCAGCCGAGGCGTCCCCGTCCTGCCTCGGGGCGGCGGGACGAGTCTGGCCGGCCAGGGCGTGAACCACGCCATCGTGCTCGACATGTCCAAGCATATGGACGGGGTGATCGAGATCAACGCCGCCGAGGGGTGGGCGCGTGTGCAGCCCGGCGTCGTCGTCGACGCGCTGAGCAAGGCCGCGAGGCCATACGGCCTGATGTACGCCGTCGACCCGTCACCAAAGAACCGCGCGACGATCGGCGGCGGCATCGGCAACAACTCCTGCGGTGCCCACTCCGTGATCTACGGCAAGACACTCGACCAGGTGCTCTCGCTCGATGTCGTCCTCTCTGACGGCACCACCACGCGGTTCGAGCGGCTGACCGGCGGTGCCCTTGGCGAGAAGCGGGCGGCGCAAACCCTCGAAGGTGCGATCTATCGAGGCGTCGCACGCATCGCCACCGAGCATGCGGACGAGATCGCGAAGCGCTTCCCGCAGATCCAGCGACGCGTTTCCGGCTATAACCTCGACGAGTTCGTACCGGGCGAAGCCTTCGCGGACAGCATGGATCTCGCCCGGATGATCGTGGGGTCCGAGGGCACACTGGCAGTCGTCACCGAAGCGAAGGTGCGACTCGCGCCGATCCCCAACGCAAAGGGCGTCGCCGCGCTGCACTTCCCCACCGTCGCCTCCGCCTGCCGCGCCACGATGGCGGCACTTGAGCACGGCCCCTCGTCCGTCGAGATTGTCGGCGCGACGATCATCGAGCGTTGCCGGGAGAGCGTCGGCTACGCGCGCCTCGTGGACTTCGTAATCGGTGACCCCGGCGCGCTGCTGCTCGTCGAGATGTACGGCGACTCCGCCGAGCAGGTCGCCGCAAGCCTCGCACGGCTGACCGAGGACTTCGCTGCGCGCGGCCTCACGCGCGATGTCGTCCTCGCACTGGACGCTGGCTCCCAGGCGCGAATGTGGCGGATGCGCGAGGCGGGCCTAGGGCTGCTGATGTCCGTGCGCGGCGACGCCAAGCCCGTCGCCTTCGTCGAAGACCCCGCCGTCCCGCCCGAGCGCCTCGGTGACTTCATCGAGGCGTTCGATGCCCTCGTACACCGGCACGGCACGGAGTCCGCGTACTACGGCCACGCCTCGGTCGGCTGCATGCACCTGCGGCCGATGGCGAACATCAAGGACGCGGCTGGACTCGCCTCGATGGAGGCGATCGCTACCGAGGTGGCCGACCTCGTCCTGCAGTTCGGTGGATCGCTCTCCGGCGAACACGGCGACGGCATCCTGCGCGGTGTCTTCACGGAGCGGATGTTCGGCGCACGGCTGACCGAGGCGTTCCGCGAGGTGAAGCGCACCTTCGACCCCCTCGGTACCCTCAACCCGGGCAAGATCGTGGACACGCCCGCCTTTAGCGACAACCTGCGCCTCAGCCCGGCGACGCACAGTCTCCAGCCACCAACCATCCTCGACTGGTCGCACGAGCAGGGCTTCGCGCGCGCCGCCGAGCAATGCAACGGCCAGGGGGCGTGCCGCAAGGACGAGGGCGGCATGTGCCCCTCGTACATGGTCACGCGCGACGAAGAGCAGTCCACCCGAGGCCGCGCCAACCTCCTGCGTCTCGTGCTCGACGGCGCGCTGCCGCCCGAGGACCTCACGGGCGAGCGGCTGATGGGCGCGCTCGACCTGTGCGTGGAGTGCAAGGCGTGCCTGGCAGAGTGCCCCTCTGGCGTCGACATGACGAAGTTGAAGCAGGAAGTGCTCGCGGCGCACCGCACGCAGCATGGCCTGCCGCTGCGCGCCCGCCTCGTCGGTGCGATGCCCCAACTGTCGAGGCTTGCGGTGCGCCTCGGACCGCTGCTCGCGCCGCTGCAGGCGTTGGGCGCGCTGCCGCCCGCGCGCTGGATGCTGGAGCGAGGCCTTGGCATCCACCATGCGCGCCCGTTGCCACGCATTCAGGCGGCGACGTTCCGCCGCTGGTTCGCCAGCCGAGCGGCCTCCGCACCCGGCCATCGAGGCGACGCGATCTACTTCGTCGACACGTTCACGGAGTTCCAGCATCCGGAGGTCGGCCGCGCCGCCGTGCGTGTCCTCGAAGCCCTCGGCTACCGCGTCCGCGTGGTCGAGCAGGTCGCCTGCTGCGGACGCACGTTGCTCTCCTCCGGCCAACTCGCCGCCGCACGCGACCTCGCTCGCGCCAACATCGAACAGCTGCGCGGGTACGCTGCCGCCGGCATCCCGATCGTGGGCACCGAGCCGTCCTGCCTCCTCGCGCTCCGTGACGAGTACGTCTCGCTCGTGCCGACCGATGACGCGCGTACGGTTGCGAGTGTTGCCGTACTGCTCGATGAACTCGTTTCCCGGCTGGCTGCAGAGGACTCGCGTGTCGCCTCGCTGTTCCGTCCGCTCGAGCGACCGGCCGTGCTGCACGCGCACTGCCACCAGAAGGCGATCGTCGGCGCCGAGCCCACGCTGGCCGCACTCGCCCTCGTCCCCGGCCTCAGCACCACGCTCGTCGACTCCGCGTGCTGCGGCATGGCCGGCTCGTTCGGCTTCGAGACGGAGCACTACGACGTCTCACGCGCGATGGCGATGCGCTCGCTCATTCCCGCCGTCGACGGATCCCCCGTGAATGCCGAGGTACTGGTGACCGGCATCTCCTGCCGCCAGCAGGTCGAGCACTTCTCGACGCGGCGACCTCGACACACGGCAGAACTGCTGGCGGAGGCGCTGAGGGACTAGGTGCGCTAGCCGCAGCACTCCTCCAACTCGCTTATACACCACGAGTAAAATCACGCGGCTACCTTCAAGACTCAGCCAAGCCGAGAATGACCGGGCACAACTTCAGCAGAGCTGACGATTGGCTCGATAACGCACCGCTACACGAGTACGGGGCGTGTTTCGGGCCTCCAGGTAGAGATCCGACATAGCGGTCTGCACGAACACAGAGTGCTGTTCGACCGCGATCCGAACATCCTTCAGCACAAACTCGCTGTCCAACTCGCCCGCTGGGAAGCGAAGTGGGCTCGGACGAGTAACGCCGACGCCCGACGCCAACAGGTCGCCGACGGCAAAGCAGAGGCTGAACAGGCGACCCGGAATACCCAGAAGGCGCTCGCTGAAACTCGCGGACTGCTGGTGCAGACGCTGAGCGTGAACGACCGGATGGACTGGGAAACGCTGAAAGACAAACGCCCATTCGCCCACGCGCCGCTCGGCACTTTGGGGAGCGAATATGCCCCATCGGGTAGGCGCCTCCGTTTCGCCTCCACCCTGCTGGCTAGTCAGCCGATCACTACTGACTTCACCCCGAAGTTCGGGATCATCAACGCCGTCTTCCCGTGGATTCGATCGACCATCGTGACGAAGGCAGACGCGACGTCACCCGCCAGCGGTCCGCTCGCGGGAGCAACCACCGTCACCGTGGGGCCGGGGCCGCCGCGACGACACGAACCGTCCCGGTACCCCCCGCCAGAGCGGCAAGGAGGAGCGCAGCGCGCAGCAGGTACCCAAGTCGCCAGTCCATGCCAAACACGCTAGCGACGGGTAACCTCACCCCGGCATCGGGGTTCACCCGATCCGAGAGTGGCAGCCTGTTCGATGCTCGCCAGTGGAGTCGCGTGACAAGCCTGATTACACTCGTGCTCGCCTAACCCAGCATGCGGTTTGGTCGCGCCAAGCAATGAAGGGAACCTGCTCATGACATCCGAAGTAGAGACACTCGTCACCGCTGATATGCAGGAGAAGCGAGGCGCGTGGGAGAACGAGCGCGTCTCCCCGCCGGTGTCCGAATCGGACCTCCGGAAATGGGGGATCGCCTCGTACTGGCCGGAGAAACCACCTCGGCTGTTCTGGGACACCGACTACGCGAACGGCACTCGCTGGAAGGGCATCATCGCCCCTCACGACTTCAACCCTTTCGCTTGGCCGATCGAGCGCCCAGCGGGACGCGAGGCCAGCGGGCCTCGCACGGCGGCCGGCAGCCGAGGCATGAACGGTGGGCAGGTGGAGACATTCGGAGTGCCGATGCGCCCCGGCGACGTGATCACCTCGCGCACGCGCCTCAAGGACTGGAACGAGCGCACGACGCGCCTTGGCCTCACGCTCTTCACCGAGACTGAGATGGAGTGGCGCAACCAGCGAGGTGAACTCGTGAAGACGCGTATCTCCACCGGAATCCGCTACTAGCCCTCGCGGGCGCATCAAGGAGACACACATGCCCATCAACGTTCGTTTTGAAGACGTCAAGGTCGGCGACGACATGCCCGGTTGGTCCCGAACGACCGACTTCATGAACTGGAACCGCTACGCCGCGGTGAACGACGAGTTCGTCTACATCCACATGGACGACGCTGCTGGCCGCGCTGCCCTCAACGAGCGCGGTGCGTTCGGGATGGGCAACCTGCGCTACACGTACATGCTGAACGCACTGCGCGAGTGGATCGGTGACGAAGCCGACATCCGCGAGGTCGGCCTCCAGTTCCGCGCGATCAACCAGAAAGACGACACGCTCACCGTGACCGGCAAGATCACGGACAAGCGCGTCGAGGACGGTGAGAACCGCGTATTCCTCGAGATGAACGTCGTGAACCAAGAAGGCCAGCCGACGTGCCCCGGGCACGCGGTCGTCGTGCTACCGAACCGCTCATGACAATATCTTAGCCAATACCTCGGCACCCCACACGAAACGAGCGCCTACTCAAAGAACGGAGTAGGTGCTCGGCGTTTTAGACACGAGTTCTGACGCTGTATCTGACGTACTCGACCTCGATGGGGCGACATCCAGGGGGTGGTGTCGCCCCATCGAGGTCGCCTACTAGATTCGCGAGGCCCGACGTGCCCCGTCGCATCGAAAGTGCGTTGCACTCGTGTGATTGGACGCGTAGGCGCTCGCCGCTTAAGGGGGCGAAGCATGTTGTGGCTTCGTTGGCGGCGAGCCCCAGTTTTGGCGCTGGTTGTACTGGCCTTCCTCACGCCAGCGGTCGGTAGTCGCGCCCCGAGCCCTGCAGATGCTCGAGCCGCACCCCCTGAGTGGAAGGTCTGCTGGTAGCACTGAAGGGCCAAGCCGGGGCGCTGGGGGCTTCGGCAGGCGCGGGCGCCAGTGTCACCTCGCTCGCGCAGGCCAGAGCCAAATACCGAAGCCGCTTACGATCAGTCGCCAGTCTTCACGATCGCTATCTGACCTGGTGCGATCGCTGTCCACGTGTTCACGAAGGTCGGCGCACCAGGCACGTAGGTCAGCCACCCAGAAGCAGATCGGGGATCGATCATCCAGACCGCAGCAGGTTTCATAGAGAGCGCCTCTATGGCAACCGGCAACGACGCAGCCTGACCGTTCCAGATCATCAACGACAACCCACGAAGCGCGAGGTTTCCAGACCACCTCTGGCTACGCGCAATGACGGAATACACCGCGAAGTGCATCACATCAGCGCTGAGATTCACTGAGCCGTCGCTGTTCGTCAGCGTCGAAGACGGCGTAACGACCCATTCGATGCCCGACCAGTAGCTCATTTGAAGATCGCCTGCAGCGACACCTGACAGCGCCGTTACAGGCAGTGTGATCGAGATCGTCACGGCCTTCGCAAAGTTCGCGGTGATCGGCTGTTTCGAGCGGTCCAGCATCTGCGCTGTGAAGGCCGCAATCATCTTCCCGTTACTCAGCGGCGCCGTAGTAGCAAGCTCACGCAGCGAGTTCACTGACTGCACTACGACCGATGCTGCACTTGGAACCGCTGCTGCTGGAACCGTGATCTTGACGACTGAGCCGAGATCCTCGTTTCCGGCCGTGGTGGTGTTCACGACATTACAGATCACGACCGTGATGTAACCAGGAGTGATCTCAGCGGTGTTCCGGGTGGTCGTGGTGACTGGTGGCGGCGGGGCTTCTTCGGGCGGAGCAACACTCGTCTCAGTCGGCGCTGCGACATAGGTGTAGAGCCCGGTGCCGGTGCCAGTCTGGGTGTCAGGGTTGGTGACGACGATGTTGACTGCGCCTGCAGTCCCTGCGGGGGTCGTGGCGGTCAGGCTTGTGGCACTGACTCTCACGACGTTCGTCGCAGCATTGCCTCCGAACGTCACCGTCGGTGTGGCTGTAAACCCGGTACCAGTGATCGTCACGGCAGTGCCGCCCGCGAGTGCACCGCTCGTCGCAGCGACACTCGTCACAGTCGGAGCGGCTGCTGAATTGAGCAGGAACACGTACGCCGCACCAGAGGCGTTGGCATTCTCGTTGCTCAGGCCATTCACCCCCGTGACGTTGCTGTCCTCGTAGAGTGCCCCGACGACGATGGTGTCACCAGCGATCGCGACTGAGTAGCCGAAGACGTCACTCACCCCGGTGTTGGAAGCCTTGAGGTAGGCCTGCTGTGCCCATGTCGTACCCGTGCGCAGGAGCACGTACGCCGCACCAGAGTTGGGGGCACTGTTGTCGGCCTGGGCGCCACCCACCCCCGTGGCGTTGCTGTCCTCGAGGTTTGCCCCGACGACGATGGTGTCACCAGCGATCGCGACTGAGGAGCCGAAGTAGTCACCCGCCCCGGTGTTGGAAGCCTTGAGGTAGGCCTCCTGTGCCCAGGTCGTACCCGTGCGCAGGAACACGTACGCCGCACCAGAGTTGGGGGCACTGTTGTCGGTCTGGTCGCCGCCCACCCCCGTGGCGTTGCTGTCCTCGTTGTATGCCCCGACGACGATGGTGTCACCAGCGATCGCGACTGACCAGCCGAAGACGTCACTCGCCTCGGTGTTGGAAGCCTTGAGGTAGGCCTGCTGTGCCCAGGTCGTACCCGTGCGCAGGAACACGTACGCCGCACC
>SHYS01000014.1 GCA_009692685.1 Dehalococcoidia bacterium | reverse complement strand
CGCGCGCACGCCATCGCCCGCGAGACCATCGAGGAGATCGCGCGGCAGCAGGGGCGGGATGTGGCCGCCGCCCTCGGTCGTACCGACCTCGGCGGATTCGTGCAGGTGAAGGACTCGTGGGGTGGCGCGGGGGGCGACCTCGCGATCGAGACGCTGCGCGAAGACGCCGAGCGCCTCGACTTCAACGTCGTCGGCTGCCGCTTCGCGGAGATGTACCGCCGGATGCGGGCTGCCGACCTCGGCTTCCTGCTCTCCTGCAACCGGGACTTCGCCCTGTCCGAGGGCTATTCGGACGGCCTCCACCTCGACCGCAGCCAGACCATCATGCAAGGAGCCGCGTACTGCGATTTCCGCTACCGACTGGCGCAGACCGCCCCCATGCGCGAGGATGCGCCCGGCGGGGAGACACCACCCCCGACCGACTGACGGCCAGCGCCCGCCGGCCACCGCCCAGGCTCCGGCCCGCAGGCAGGCCGGCACCCCAGGAGGGACACACGATGGAAGTCACGATGGTCTTGACCGAACTCGGCAAGAAATACCACGACGACATTCGCAAACTGCTCCGCGAATCACTCGCCGAAGCCGGCCTCCCCGACCAGCCGGTCGAGGAGACCATGATCCGCAACGACGAAGAGGCGCTCCCCACCAAGTGCCTCGGCTCACCGACGATCCGCATCGACGGCTTCGACGTCGAGTACATGGAACGCGAACCGGACGAGCGCTCCGCCGGCGTCCGCTACTTCAACACGATGGCCGGTTGGAAGCCGATCCCCGAGAAAGGGATGCTGGTCCGCGCCCTCCAGCGCGCCAAGGAGCGGGATCAGGGCAAGTAGCCCTCCACGCGCTCTCGCCACTTGCAACACCGACGGCCCGCCACCCTTGGAGGACGGCGGGCCGTCGTGTGCCACTGCCACAGGCGACGGTGCGCGAGCAGGCCGTAGGATGCTCCCGTGGAACCGCAGGCCGCCCCTCGATAGACCCCGCGCACGGACTTCTCCGGAGTACCCGCACTCGCCTTCGACTTCCCCGGCGTCAGCGTCGGCGTCGGCGTAGCGAGGGCCCGACCGGCTGCACCGTGGTCGCCTTCGAGCGGCCTCGCCGCACCGCGATCGACATTCAGGGCGGCTGGCCAGCCACGATCGGCGACCACGACTACAACCGCGCGATCGTCATGTCAGGCGGATCGATCTACGGACTGGAGGCACAGGCCGGCGGCGGCGCCGAACTGACTGCGATGGCTCCGGTGAGCGCGCCGGAGGATCCGACTTCGCGCTTCCAGCCCGTCTCCGGCGCGATCATCTATGACTTCGGACCGACGAGGCGCGACGCGAGCGTCTACCCCGACTACTTCCTCGGGCGCACCGCAGCGGGCGCATTGCGCGACGGTTGTTCCCCCTCGGGTCCCGCGGTGGCGCGCAATGCGCGCGTATCGGCTCGTTTCTCTTCCACGGCGGCCAGGGCGCCGCATCCCGCGAGATCGGGGGCGTGAAAATCCTAGTGTGTACGGTGGTAAACGCACTCGGCGGCATCGTCGACCGCGAAGGACACACCGTGCGCGGGAACAGGCATCCCGACACGGTGCGCATCCTGCCCGAAGTCGAGCGGCGTCTCGCTGGCGGCTCCGCACCGCCCACATTGCCACGGCCGCCAATCTTCCGGCCGCGCCACACGACGCTCACGACCGTCGTCACCAACGCGAAGATGGACCAGACCGCCCTGCGCCAGTTCGGCCGACAGGTGCATTCGTCGATGACCCGCGCCATCGAGCCCTTCCACTCCATCCTCGACGGCGACGTGCTGTACGCCGTCACCACGGATGAGGTAGACGCGCCGATCCCGTCGGAGATGCTAGCGGTACTCACAGGCGAGGTGGCATGGGACGCCGTCCTGGCGGCCGCGGAGCACGCTGCCCCGGCCTGATCTGCCCGGGGCCGGTATGCTGCACCGTGCGTGTACTCAGCAGAGACGCGCATGAGGGGGACACCATGAAGGTCGCAGTCGGACTGCACCGCTACGCCATCGAAGACTGGGACGAGGTCACCAACCTCGCCATCGACGCCGAGCGCATGGGCGTCGAATCGCTCTGGAGCGCCGAGGCGTGGGCGCACGACGGCGCGACGCCGCTCGCGTATCTCATGGCGAAGACCACGACGCTGAAGTTCGGCACCGGCATCCTGCAGGTCGGCACGCGCACACCCGCGCTCGTCGCGATGACCGCGATGACCCTCGACTCCATGTCCGGCGGACGCTTCATGCTGGGCCTCGGCACGAGCGGCCCGCAAGTCATCGAGGGCTGGCATGGCATCCCCTTCCGCAAGCCGATCCAGCACACACGCGAGGTGATCGAGGTGTGCCGTCGTGTTTTCAACGGCGAGACGGTGGCCTACGACGGCGAGTTCTACCACCTGCCCTTGGACGCTTCGCACGGCGGCAGCGGCGAGGGCAAAGCGCTGCGCTCTGGCGCGCCGGCGACGCCGAACCTCCCGATCTACATCGCTTCCCTCGGCCCGAAGAACCTCGAACTGACGGGTGAACTCGCCGATGGGTGGCTCGGCACCTCGTTCCTGCCGGAGCACGCCGCGCAGTTCCTCGACCCGATCCGGGAGGGCGCACGGAAGGCTGGGCGCGACTTCAGCAAGATCGACGTCGCCGTCGGTGGCACAGTCTGGTTCACGAGCGACGTCGAGAAGGCGGCGGAGACGCTGCGCCCCGGCCTCGCGTTCTCGCTCGGCGCGATGGGATCGAAGCAGCACAACTTCTACAACAACGCCTACTCCCGCCAGGGCTACGCCGACGAGGCGAAGGAGATCCAGCGCCTGTGGCTCTCCGGCAAGCGCGACGAGGCGCGCGCCCACGTCCCGCTCGACCTCGTCATCGGCACCAACCTGATCGGCGACGAGGCGATGGTGAAGCAGCGGCTGCGCGACTACCGCGACGCCGGCGTCACCACGTTCCGCCCGGGCCTGCACGGCGACACGTTCGCGGAACGCATGGAGTCCCTCGGCCGCCTCATGGACCTCGTCCGCGAGGTGAGCACGGAGAAGGCAGCCGCCAAGCGCTAGGATCGCCGCGAGCGTGTCCGATCCGCTCATGCACCCGACAGAATCGAGGCTGCGATGGCCCCCGGGCAGATCACACTCCTCACGGAGACTGGGGTCGTTGGCCTCGCAGATGCGGATGTCCGGGGTCACGACCTCTGGCTCGCTGCAACCGCACTGAATGTGGCAACCGGATTCGAACTCAAGCCCGAAGGACTCTGCCGGGACGACCTCTGCTTCCCTCTCCCTCAAGGCCGCGAACACGAGTTCACGCGCGACGGCCGGGTCAACGTGGCCGCCTTCTGGCGCTACCGCGGCGGCGCCGTCACACACTCACAGGCGGGCGACATCTGGGTGCTGGGCGAACCGTCCGACGAACAGGCGGCCCGCATCGAGAGTCTCGAAGCTCCCGACTTCACGTTGCCGGACGCCAGTGGCAGGATGCATTCCCTGTCGGACTACCGCGGGCGAAAGGTGCTACTGGCCACATAGGCCCCTCATGGTGAGGCTGCCGTAGAGACGCTGCCCGTGTGGCAGCGTCTCTACGAAGAACTCAGCCCGATAGGATTCACCGTCATTGCCGTCGCGCTGGACAGCGAGCCCGGGGCCCCAGAGCCCTGGATCAAACGGGCTTCATCCACGTACCCGAGATCGACCGTGAGCACAGCGTCGCGCGTCTCTACAACCTCGTAAACGTGCCACAGGCAGTGTGGATCAACGAACAGGGACGAATCGTCGCCCGCCTGAGGTGGCTGGTGCTTACGACACCCTCGACCGGCTCGATCTGGTCACGCGCACGGTCCCTCAGGAGGTCACCGATACCGCGCGCGCCACGCGTCTGCACTACCTCAGCGCCATCCGCGACTGGGTAGCGAACGGTGCGGCCAGCCCATATGTCCTCAGCGATGACCAAGCCCGCGCGAGGAGGCAACCCCATGACTCGCAGGTCGCAGAGGCACACGCCACATTCCGCCTCGGCCACCACCTAATGGCCAGCGGTCGAGACGCCGATGGTCGCACATGCCTCGAAGAGGCCAAGCGCCTCCACCCGGAGAGCTGGGCGATGTGGCGGCAGACTGCGACGAAACTGGATAACGGCATCGCTGCTGGCCCCGAATACCTCGCACGCGTCCGCGCGAGGGCCCTCGAGGACAAGCCGTACTACCCGCCGGTCGACATGCCGGGAGTGCCTGAGTAGCACAGCCACCACTCGATCCGGCAACGACTCAGGGCGCGCGAACCTACGCCAGATGCGGTACCGGGCACGGTACCGCCTGCGCTGGCAACGCCTCCGCGACGGCGCTCGCAACACCATCGAGGGCCGCGTCGTCGAGGTGAGCCTGTGCCCACTCGAGGATCTCGCGCTCCTCCCAGCGGATGTGGGCAGCGAGTGCCGTGCTGAACCGCGCGAGGATGCCGGTGCGCGGCGCCACGTTCGCGCCTCGGACTTCGGTGGCGAGGCCCTGCAACTCGCGCTGGGCACCCTGCGCACGGCCGGCGAGGGCGAGTCCGCCCTCTTCAATGGCCGCGAGCCGGGGAAAGAGTGCGAGCTCCTCGACGGCGAGATGGGGCACGAGCGCCTCGTCCCAGTAGCGGAGGACGTCGCGCACCAGTGCGGCCACCTCACGGGGCTCGGCCGCCGGGAGTTCGCGCTGGATGCGAAGCGCGAGCGTCAGCGCGTGGTGGTGGTCGCGCGACAGGCGTGCGAGGCGGGCGTCTCGGCTCATTGGTACAGGCTACGGGCGGGAGGGCGAGGGCTCTAGCGGCCGGGAGATGTGATTACTCGGCGCGCAGGCGCACACCGAGCACACTAGCGAGTTCGATCAGCGTCGGTGTCCCGGTTTCGCCAGCCACGCGGCCGGCGAGCAGGGCCTGCGCTAGGTCGCGCAGCACCTCGATCGCCGTGGGGGTGTCGAGGTCGTCGTCCATCGCTGCCTGAAACGCGTTGCGGTACGGCTGCACGCGCAGCTGGTCCGCAGGACCACCGGGCGCCGCTGCCGCACGCTCAAGCAGCCGCGTGGTCTCCTCGGATGCTGCGAGCACCGCACGGTCGAAATCGCGGTCATCGCGCCAGCGCACCGCGAGCAGGGAGAGGCGGATGCCGTTTCCGGTGTGGCCCTCGCCGAGCAGGTCGCTGACCTTCACCAGGTTGCCGAGCGACTTCGACATCTTCTGGCCAGCGAGGCCCATGGTGCCGTTGTGTAGCCAGAACGTGGAGTAGGGGCTCAGGCCGCTCGCCGCCTCGGACTGAACGATCTCGGAGTCGTGGTGAGGGTAGTGCAGGTCCTTGCCACCGCCGTGGATGTCTATCTGGTCGCCGAGGTGGCGGCACGCCATGGCGGAACACTCGATGTGCCACCCGGGGCGACCGGCGCCCCACGGCGAGGCGAAGGTGGCGCCCTCGTCCGTACAGGGTTGCCAGATGAGGAAGTCGAGCGGGTTCCGCTTTAGGTGCTGCGGCTCTTCGGGCATCGAGTCGCTCTTGAAGTCGAGCAGCGCCTGGCCGCTTAGGCCCGCCAGCACGCCGAACTGCGGTGTGCGGGTGACATCGAAGAACACGTAGCCCGCGACCTCGTAGGCAAAGCCGGAGTCGATGAGGCGCTGCACCGTCTCGATGATCTCGGGGATAGTCTCGGACACGCGGGGGTACGCCTCGGGCTGCAGGACGTCGAGCGCGCGCATCTCGTCGAGGTAGATTTGCTGGTTGCGGTCGGTGAGTTCCTGGATCGTGAGGCCGAGGCGCCGCGAGACGCGCACCATGTCGTCGTCCACGTCCGTGATGTTCTGGATGTGGCGTACCTCGTAGGCGTTGAACTCCAGCCACCGGCGCAGCGTGTCGAAGGCGACGTAGACGAGCGCGTGACCGAGGTGCCCCACGTCATACGGGGTGATCCCGCAGACGTAGATGGATACCACCCGCTCGTCGCGCGGCACGAAGCGCTCAACGCGCCGGGTGAGCGAGTTGAAGAGGTGGAGGTCGTTGTAGGGCTGGCGCTGGAGCACTCGAACCTCGTCAGGAGATCGCCCCGACCGTAGCGGAAGGACCTTGATGGCCGGGCATGGTGGCGGGCGGGATCGTAACATCGAGGCCGGACGCGACTGACGGCAGAGACGAGCACACCCCCGGCGAATGCCGGGGGTGTGTCCGTTGTCCAGGGGGCCCGAGTGGTTCTTGCTACTTCTTGGCGGCGGGCTTGCGCGCCGACGCCTTCTTGGCGGCGGGCTTGCGCGCCGCCGGCTTCTTGGCGGCGGGCTTGCGCGCCGACGCCTTCTTGGCGGCGGGCTTGCGCGCCGCCGGCTTCTTGGCGGCGGGCTTGCGCGCCGACGCCTTCTTTGCAGCAGGCTTCTTCGCCGCGGCCTTCTTGACGGCGGGCTTTTTGGCCGCCGACTTTCGGGCCGCTGTCTTCTTGACCGCAGGCTTGCGCGCCGCGGGCTTCTTGGCTGCCGGCTTCTTCACGGCCGACTTCTTGGCAGCAGGCTTTTTGGCTGCCGGCTTCTTCGCAGCGGGCTTTTTCGCAGTGACCATCAGTTACACCTCACCGTCACGAGGCCCCGGACAAACGAAATGCTAACACGAATGTGCGTACTGACAATATTTTTTCGGGGGATAACGTGGAAAAAGTTGACAACTTTTTTTTCCACCCCTCTACCCGCCGCCGGACCCCGATTCGGACCGATCACACCCCCTTGATCGGATCTCGCACGCATCGATCGAGGTTCGCGCGACATCTGATTCGCATGCGCCCCGCATCACGCGCACTGCGTAGACTCGCCATATGACGCACGACGCCCGCTCCAACATCGACTCAGACGACCTCTTCGCCCGATTCGATCCGTGGGCCGCACTCGATGATGGGCGCCGCCAACTGGTCGCGGCGCTCGACACCTGCGACGCTCGATCGGGCGCGCTGGCGCTGGCGCTGGCGATCCCGGAATTTGCGGCGCTGGGTGAAAGCGCCGGATCCGTCGCCTCGATGCTCGTCGCACACGCCGCACGTGACCGCGCGCATGCCGTCTTCTTCGCTGCGCTCGCCGCCAGCGACACGGTCGCCACACCGATCGAGGCCAGCGCCGTCGACGTGACGGACTGGTCGGCGGTCCGAGCCGACATCGACGCCGGGCGCCTCGCGATGCTCGAGGCGGTGGCCGGGCTGGCCTCGGAACAGTGGGAGCGGGTGCTACTGCCGCCCTGGGACGCGGAGTCTGGGGACACGCTGGCGGGGCTGCTCATCGTCCGCGCCATCGCGGATGGGCTCCTCGCGAACGCGATCCTCGAGCTGGCCGCAGAGACTCCCGAGGGACATCTCGCGCGGTAGCATCGGCGACGCGGCATCGATAGCAGAGTGCTCAAGAGCGGGAGTGACCGGATGAAGATCGCACGGGTGCAGGTCGAGGGCGGCATCTACACAGCACGGATCGAGGGCGACACCGCGCATCTCCTTGAAGGGGGAGTCTTCGACCGACCGGTCGAGATGGGCCGCGCGGTCCCACTTTCGGCAGCGCGCCTCCTGATTCCGTGCGTGCCGACGAAGATCATCGCGATCGGCATCAACTACAAAAGCCACGCCGGGGATCGCCCGGCACCCGGTGACCCTCAAGGCTTCCTCAAAGCACCCTCGTCCCTCATCGCCCACGGGGAGGCGATCGTCCTACCGGCTGACAGCACCAACGTCCACATGGAGGCCGAGGTGGTCGCGGTCATTGGTCGCCAGGCGAAGGGCCTCACGGAGGCGCAGGTGGACGCGCACGTCTTCGGCTACACCGCCGGAAACGACGTGTCCGCACGCGACTGGCAGCAGAGCGACCTGCAGTGGCTGCGCGCGAAGTCGAGCGACACCTTCGCCGCGGTCGGCCCCTGGATCGAGACCGACCTGACACCGGAGGCAATCTCCGTCGCCGGTCGAATCAGCGGGCGCACCCAGCAGGACTCCGACACCAGCCTGCTCATCCACTCCGTCCGCAAGTGCATCGCCCACCTTTCCCGCTACGTCACGCTGGAGCCCGGCGACCTGATCTACACCGGTACCCCCGGACAGACCGCCGCGGTCGTCGCTGGCGACACGTGCGAGGTCCAGGTCGGCGGCGTCGGGATCCTGCGTAACCCCGTGCGTCAGGGGTAGCGCCAGCCGCGCCTCCCACGCGGCGGCGCGCGACCTGCCTTCGGAGGACACCTGGTTCGCCGCGCTGGCAGAACGCTGCTGGCGCACCGGGTACGCGATCGCCGCGGGCGTCGTCCGGCGCGACGACGACGGCGCGCTCCGCAACGAACTGATCCTCTTCGGGCCGGACGGCCGGGAACTCGCGCACGCGGGCGAGCGCACGGCCTCAGGCTGGTTCACGCGCAGTCGCGGTCCCGCGGCCGCGGAAATCGAGGGCGTGCGCATCGGCCTCATCGTGGGCCGCGACCTCGCGCGAGCGACCTGATCCGGGGGCTCGCCGGTGTCCACCTGCTGGTCGCCGCTGCCGCGCCGCGCGATACCAGCCGTCTGCCCACCGCCGAGGCGAGCGTGGAATCTGACCTGCTCACGGCACGCGCCGCACTCCTCGGCGCCTGGGCAATCGCGGGCGGCAAGTCCGGGAGCGAGGCCGGCCTCGTCCGCTTCTGCGGCGGCGCCGGGGTTGTCGACCCGTCCGGCCAGTGGAGTGTGCGTGCCCCCGCCGACCAGCCCGGTACCGTGTCGACCGCGATCGGTGTCGACTCTGCACCCGGCCCAGCGATCGATTTCGCCACGCTCCCCGCAATGGACGCCGCCGCCGCCTCGCGTAAACCGCTGCGCGCCACCGTCGCTGCAGTGGCCTTCGACCCTCACCCGTCCGCCGTCGAGTCGATGGAGCGGCTGCGCGCGCTGGTGAACGTAGCCGTCGCCGCTGGCGCGCACTTCGTCGTGCTGCCCGACCTCGCCGGCACCGACCCGCTCGCCGTCACCGCGACGGAAACGCTACCCTTCCTCCAGGCTCTCACTCAGGACTCGGGCGTCACGCTGTTCGCCAGTCTGGCCGAGCGCGCGGATGGCGCGACCTACAAGACGACATACGCCATCGAGGGCGGCCAGATCCTCGCCACCCACCGCCAGTCCGTCCTCGACCGCGACGAGCAGACCGCCGGGTTCAGCGCGGGTGCCTCACCGTCCATCAGCATCCGCACGGCGTTCGGCGCGGTGGGCCTGATGAGCGGCGCCGAACGCCCTGGCCCTGGGGGCGCCCGCAGGCGCGGGCGTCGTCGTGTGGTGCGCAGGCGACGCGGCCGTCCCCGTGTGCGGGACGGCGCGTGCCCTCGCGATCGAGGACGGCCTCGCGATCGTGGCGGCCGGCTCCACGTCGCGCTCAGGCGGGGCGTTCGTCATCGATGCGACGGGGCGCGTACTCGCCAGCACGCCAGCCGGCGAGGCGGTGCTAGCGATGGCGCGATTGGTCTAGACGAGTTCGAGGCGAGCGACGGCTAGTCCCAGAGCACTCGGCGCTCCGCGCAGTGCGGGCACATCAACTGCACCGTGCGCACGCGGCCTTCGAGGCGGAACTCCGTCACAGCCTTGTCGATGAGGTGCGTGTCGCAGAACCGGAGCCAGCAGCGCTGGCAGGAGTGCTGCATCCGCTCCTGGCAGCCGTCCTCCGCGCACATCGACATCCGGGTAGGCGGCTGGTGCGCGTCCAGCCACCGCTGATGGGCCGCGATGTCCGCGAACTTCGCGAGGCAGGGCTTGCGGTTGCAGACCTGGTAGTAATCGGCGTTCAGCGAGCCGTGGTCGGTGCAGAACGGCGCCGCGCAGTAGACGCAGAGTCCCGCGGACTCTCGCCCGCAACCGCGGCGCAAGAATCCCGCGCCTGACGAGCAGGTGCCCTCGACTGCCATCGTCGCGCGGTTCCGTCCGTAAGAGGAACGAGTGGGCGGCGATTGTCGCACACGCGTCGGACTGCGGCGCTACCTCGCGGGAGGCAGCACCAGCAGGCTGCCCGCGGATATCCCTACCGAGAAGATCGCCAGTATGTGTCCCGAGGCCACCTCGACCATGGTCACGCGACCACCGGCCATGTCCGCCACATACAGCCGTGTCCCGTCCGCAGAGAACGCGAGGCCGTCCGACGTCCCCGCCACGCTGGACAGTACGCACGCCGCCCTCGCGGTCGACGAGGGCCACGCCAGAGGCCGCTGAGAGTGCTGCCGCCACGAGTGAGCCGTCTGGCGAGAAAATCGTGCGGACCGTTCGCCCACCGACCGTTGCGTCCACTCGCGCCTGGTCTGGCGACAGTGCGACCGTCTCCGGCAGCGACGACACGCCCATCTCGCGCCCACCGATCTGCAGCACCGCATCGCGCGCGCGGGCCACAGCGAAGGTACCGTCGTCGCGCGCCACGACCGCGTGCGGCCAACCGGACATGTGCGTTAGTGCCACCTCACGCCACGTCACAGCCGGGCCGCCAATGACAAAGCGACGTAGGGAATCGTGCTCCCGGTCGGTCACCAGCAACCGGTCGCCCTCGGCATCGCGTTGCAGCGCGAGGCCATGCGGGAGCCCGCCCGTCGCGATAGTCTCCACGCCGCCGCTGTCGAGGTCGACGACGGCGATGGCGCCGGCCTGCTCCAGGGACACCGCGACCCGGCCATCCGGCAGTCGCAACACCTCGTGCGGACCACCGGACACGGGGATACGGCGGGCTGCATCCGGTCGCATGGGGTCGAGGATGACGAGCGCACGGCCTCGCAGATCGGCAATGAGCAGTCGCTCGCCGTCCGCCGCCTGCGCCAGTACGGCCACGCCAGCCTGCTGCATGATCTGTTGCGCCACCATCTTGCTGGACACCTCGGCGATGTCGGCGGCGCGGACGCGCGACTGGGAGGCGGAGAGGTTCTCCACGGACACAGCCAGGCTGTTCACGGCAGTGTCCATCTGGTTCTGCACGGCACCGAGTTTCGCCCGGAACAGGGAGACCTGCGCCATCGCCGAGTCCGTCGCCTGCAGCAGCGTGTTCGCCTTCGTGACAGTCGAGACCGCGTCGTTGTCCGGGATCAGGAGGTCGGGTTTGTTCGCGTTGCCGAGTGCGCTCGAGCGCATGTCCTGGAAAGCGAGCGAGATGTCGTCGCCAACGTCCGCGCCCACACGGAAGGCGGCATTGCCGTTCCCGGAAGTCACCACCGTCGTCGCGGCGAACGCGTTGGCGATGTCCGCGCCGGTGTGGTTGGCGGCGTTCGCGTCATGCGTCAGGTTCATCGTGACGCCGAGTTTCTCGAAGATGATCGCCTACGTACCGCTGGCACCCATCGCCTGAATCGTCGCCATCTCGGTGCGGACGAAGCCGTTGCCGTCGTCGTGCGTCATCGTGAGTACGGCACCGGCCGCCGAGAACGTGTACGTCTCGCCCGCGTCAGCCCTCGATACGTCGATCGAGGCCACCGAGGTCGTGGCGCCGCCGTTCGCGTAGGTGACGGTGTCCGCCGTCGAGTTCGCGGTGTCGAGGTTCACGGCGAGCGCGCCCGTCAGCAGCTGCTGGCCGTTGAAGCGCGTCCGGTTGCCGATGTTATCGACTTCCGTGCGCAACGCGAGGAGTTCCTCGCCGATCGCCTAGCGATCAGAGGAGGAGAGCGTGGTGTTGCTGGCCTGCACCGCAAGTTCGCGGATGCGCTGGAGGACCGTGTGGACCTCGTTCAGCGCGCCCTCGGTCGTCTGCAGCATGGAGGACGCCGTCCTGCGCGTTGCGTTGGCCCTGCTGCATGCCACGAATCTGCACGCGCATCTTCTCAGAAATGGCGAGGCCTGCCGCGTCATCCGCAGTGCGGTTGATCCGCATGCCGCTGGAGAGTTTCTCGAACAGGCCGCCGAGGCGACGGTTGGTACTGGCGAGGTTCCGCTGCGCGTTGAGCGCGGCGACGTTGGTGTTGATCTGTAGCGACATCAGGCCTCCCTGCCCGCCACGCGTTCCTTGCGTGGTGAGGACAGGAACGATCATTCACGAACCACGTGAGACTCGCGATCAGGGAGACCCCGCGATGTGCGGCTAGCCGCCCCCACTCTGGCCGGACTGCACTTGGAATCCAACCTGAGTGTATGCCGAGTTCGCCTCGAACGGCCCGATCTCAGCCTGACCGGCGCGACCGCCCGAGTGCTGGAATTGCATCTGGGTCGCCCCGCCGGTCGGCACGTCCTGTACGATCTGCCAGCCACCCTTCTGGAGGGCGTCTTTCAGTTTCCCGGCCACGCTCGTGCCGCTGTCCTTCGTGATCGCTAGGGCGCGGAACCCAGAACTGCCCGGCTGCTGGACCCATTCGTACTCCATGACAACGAGGCCATCGAAGAACGTCTTTACCGGGAACTTCTCCGGCAGGGTCAGGCTCGCCGGCTCGGAGAACGTGCGTGCGTCGGCCTCGACTGCTGGGGTCACCAGCAGCAGGTACGTGATGCTGGTGCTCGGCGTCTTCTCGGCAGCCATCGCGCGCTGCGCGGCAGCGAGGCTCTTGCGGTCGTTCACGTCGACCCCCCCGACCTTGACGATCTTGTCGCCCTCTTTCAGGCCGGCCACTTTCGCGGCACCCTGATCGACACGCTTCACGGTGAGATCGTCGCCCAGCGAACCCGCGATCTCCGGCACCACGCTGGTGCGTCCAACGGTCAGCGTCGTCTGCTTCCCGCCTCGGTCCACCACCAGCGAGTACGTCGGCGTACCCGGGCGCTGGTTCACGAGGGCCTGACCGCGCCGGTCGCCACCGGTCGTCGTCTCAAAGCGCATCAGCGTCCCAGTGCCATCGGCCTCGGCGCCCACGACCTGCCAAGGGCGAGCGTCGAGTTGCTCCTGGACCTTCTTGGTCACGTCAGCGAGCGGCTCGGGCACGTCATAGACGAGCCCGATGAGGTTCCCCACAGCGGGCCGGCGGATCACATACGAACCGATGAGTTTCCCGTTCGGGTGGACCGGGAACTGCAGCCGATCTTTGGAGCCATGGGGCAGGCTGGGGTTCAGGAGGTCGACGAGGTTGTCCGGGAGTTTGGCCTCGAAGATCGCGACGTCCGCGGACGGATCTTCGTTGGTGCGGAGCCAGCGCTCCGTCAGGGCGAAGTCACCGCCCGCTTCCTTCGAGTCACTGCAGGCGACCGCGAGCGGGGTGAGCGCAAGCACGGCGAGGAGGGCGAGGAATCCACGCCGCACGTCTGTGTCCTTCGGTGAAGGTGGGGCTTTCGGAGCCGAGTGTAGCACCGCCGCGCCCGCGACTAGATTCAACCGTGACGGCAAATCAGTCGAGTCGGGCGCGGCGGGCAGAAGTCGCATGGGGTGGATGAGGGGATTTGAACCCCCGATCTTCAGGGCCACAACCTGACGCCTTAACCGCTAGGCCACACCCACCATGGAGCCGCGATCGTAGCATCTGCCCCCGCGACCGGGAATCGAGTGCTCCCCGAGCAGGTACCGCAGCGGATCGACCGCGCGGCCGTCGAGGGTCAGTCCCAGCGCCACCCGATCACCGCTGTCCACGACGCCCATAGGCTCGCCTCGTCGGATCGTCGAGCCATCCTCGGGAACGACACCACCGAGGCCGCGCAGCGTGCTGCGCCAACCGTTCCCGTGGTCGATCGTCACTACGGAGCCCTCGTCGCCCGGTACGACATGCACCGTGCCGTCGGCGGGGGCGCGCACAGCGCTGCCCTCCACCGCGAAGAGATCGAGGCCCCCAGCCGTCAGGCGGCTCCCGGTGCGGTCGACTGGCATCGTGAGCACGCCACCCGGCCCGCGCCCGCCGAAGATCGCCGCGGTGCGCGCCACGCCGCTGGCGGAACGCGCGAACACCGGACGCATGTCGCCAACGATGGCCGAGAGGTACTGGCGTGTCTCGAGCGGCAGCGCCGTCTCCCAGCACTCGCCGTGTGCCGCGACCACCTGCCTCACCTTCCCAAGCCCCGCGTTGTAGGAGGCGAGCGCCTTGCGTACATCCCCGTCCCACGCGCCCAGGTAGTGGTCCACGCTCCTGGCCCCCGCCAGCAGCGAGGCCTGTGGGTCAGCACGGTTCACGCTCGGGTAGAACTGCGGCATCAACTGCGCGATGCCCTCCGCACCTGCCGAGGACTTCCGTATCCCGAACACGACGTCCGGAGCGAACCTGGACTCCTGCTGGATCTGCCGCTCGAAGATCGAACCGTAGCCGCTGCCGATCACCTGCTCGCCGGTGGTGCGCGCCATCTGGCGCCACCCATACGGGTCAGCACCGTCACCGGTCGACATCGCCTTCAGCCGCGTGGCCACATCGGCCACTGACATTGCCTTCGAGCCAGTCGAGCGCTGCGACATCGCGAGGCCGAGCGCGACGCCGTCGCGGAGCGAGGCGATCTCGGCGCGCACATCTGCGATCTCGGAGCGCGCGGTGGCCATGTGACGTTCGAAAATGGCAGCAAACGAGGCCGCCTGAGAGGCCGGGGGTGGCGCACTGCGCACGCCCTCGTACGGCGAGACAGGACTCGTCGAGCCGGGGCCCGAGGTAGGGGACAGTGCGTCCACACGTGCTCCTCGCGACGGCGTCCGCCGCGAAGTCAGGCTATCGGTCGCCCTCGCGTCTTCCGTATCGGGGACTTCCCGCGCTGTCGGTGACGGGCTCCCTCAGTCGACCCGATCGAGGCGTGAGAGAGCAGCGTGCTAGAGGATCTCGCCGATCGCACGGTACTTACCGGAGTAGAACAGCAGCGGCTCGGCTTCGGGGAGATCGATCGAGATTTCTTCGACACGTCCGATGACAATCAGGTGGTCGCCGCCGGGGTAGCGCGCCTCCACCCGGCACTGCGCCCACCCCATGACGCCCTCGAGGATCGGCGCGCCTAGCGATCCGATATGGTGCGGTGCGCCGCCCATGGGTTCGAAGTGCTCGCCATGCTGCGCAAAGAGTTCGGAGAGCACCTTCTGATCGGACGCCAGCATGTTCACCCCGAACGACTCAGCCACCTCGAAGAAGGGGTGTATCGATACCCCGTTCTGGATGCAGACGAGCACGAGCGGAGGATGAAGGGACAACGAGCAGAACGCGTTCGCCGTCATGCCTCGGACGGCATTGCCCACCTGGACGGTGATGACCGTGACTCCCGTGGCGAAGTGGCCACTCCAGTTCCGGAACTCGCGCGAGTCGATCTCCGCCACGGGCCGCCTCCTGAGCCGTGGAATCCTAGCACGCAGATCCAGCCCACCTGCCGACCCGCCGTGCGTATACTCCGCCCGGCCCGCGCCCACCCGCGCTACCCCATCCGGGGCGCCGACCGAGGGAGACTCCGATGCCGTCCGTCACCGCCAACGGGATTGCCCAGCATTACGAACTCTCCGGCGACGGCGCGAAGACCATCGTCTTCATCCACGGCATCGGCTCCAAACTCCAGACATGGGAGACCACGACGCCGCAGTTCGCCGGATTCCGCCACCTCGCGTACGACGTACGAGGCATGGGCGAGAGCGGCCACGAGGCCGGGCCCGTCTCACTCTCCACCTGGGCCGCCGACCTCGACGCGCTCATGGAAGCCCTCAGCATCCCGAAGGCGATCATCGCTGGGCACTCGATGGGTGGTGCGATCGCCCAGCGCTTCACGATCGATTTCCCCCACCGCGTGGAGGGCCTGCTGCTGTTCGCGACATCGAGTCGCGTCGGTCCCACCCTCGCCTCGGGCTGGCTGAAGCGCGCGGAAGAGTTCGAGGACTCAGGCAATGGTGCGATGGCCGCGACCAATCGCGCTGTCGCCAGCTACCGCATGGACGAGGGTCTGAAGTCAGTCGTGGCGCCCACACTCATCCTCGTTGGGGACAAGGATCCGCAGACACCTCCAGGCGGCTCCGTGATCATGGCGCGATGCATCCCGAACGCGGAGCTGGAGATCTACCCCGGCATCGGCCACAACATCTACAAGGACGAGCCAAAGTCCATCGAGCGCGCGAACCGCTGGCTCGCACGCTTCAAGTAGGCACGCCTCGCACCCTAGTGCCGCTAGCCGACCATCCGCTGACGCTCCGCGTCGAAATCGAACTCGCTTCGTCCACCACGGCCATCCATGCCAGGGGCGACGGCTTCGGCGGCACCGTCAAGGTCACCACTGCCGGGCGTACGGACGTCACGCCGCTCCTCGAAGGCGATCGCACGACCCTAGCGATTGACGACGCGCTCGATGAACTCACGAGCGGGGGGGGCGAGGCCGACCGGCTCTTCGCGGAAGCGACGCTCCTCCGAGCGCTCGCCGCCTCGCTCGAGGGTGCGCCTGCCACTGCCTCAGGCGTCGCGGAATGAGACCTCCTCCTTGGCGGGGGCCAGTGCTCCGCCCCGCGCACTGGCCATCTCCACCTAGTCAGCGTCTAGCCCGGCACCACCAACCCACTCTCGATCCCGCCGAGTACGATCGTTCTCCCGCCCCGTGAGGAGGCTGCTCGTGCCGCTATCGCTTGCTGACCGTCTGGACATTCAGGATCTGCTCGCCCGCTACAACCACGCCATCGACTCCGCTGACGCGGCCACGTGGGCGGCGACCTTCATCGCAGACGGCACGTTCACCTCGGGCGGTCGGACGCGTACCGGAACCGCCGAACTTGAGGCCTTCGCCGCCGACTTCGCGGCACGCATGCCCGGATCCAGGCACTGGAACAACAACATCGTCATCGAAGGTGATGGAGATCAGGCGAGAATGTTCTGCTACCTGCAGTTGCTGAAAACCGGCAACAGCGAGCCCGCGACCCTCGTCACCACTGCGAAGTATGAAGACACTCTGCAACGCGTCGATGGCACGTGGCGCTTCACCTCCCGCACCGTCCTGCTGGACTAGTCGATGCCTGCCATCCCAAGGCCCACCATCCCGAGGCTCGGTTCAAAACCAGCCGCCCCCGCCAACACGGGTGCCGTATTCATCACCGGCGCATCCACCGGCATCGGCGCGGCTACGGCGCTCCACCTCGCGGCGCTCGGCCATCGCGTCTTTGCCGGCGTCCGCAAGGCTGAGGATGGCGAGGCGCTCCAGCGCCGTGGCGGCATCCTTATCGTCCCCGTGATCATCGATGTGACAAGCGCGGCATCGATCGTCTCGGCAATGCAAACGGTCGGCGACGCAGTCGGTGTCGGCGGCCTCAGCGCGCTCGTGAACAACGCGGGGATCGCCGTCAGCGGTGCGTGGGAGTACGTCAGCCGCGAACGGCTGCTCAACCAGTTCGAGGTCAACGTATTCGGAACCGTCGCCGTCACGCAGGCATTCCTCCCACTCGTACGCCGAGGTAAGGGGCGCATCGTCACCGTCACTTCGATCGCCGGGAAGCACGCGCCGCCCTTCTATGGCCCGTACGCCGCCTCGAAACACGCACTTGAGGCGTTCGGGGACTCGCTCCGTCTGGAGCTGAGGCCGTGGGGCATCCCGGTCAGCCTGATCGAGCCGGGCGCCATCGACACTCCCATCTGGGACAAGGGCCTGTCGCTCGCGGACGAGATCATGAACGAGATGCCCGCCGACGCACACGAGCGCTATGCCCCCTACATCGAAGCCGCGCGACGCTCCGGCGAGAAGGCGAGGCGGAATGGCATCGCGCCCGAGCGCGTAGCCGAAGCCATCGCGCACGCTGTGCGTTCGCCCAAGCCGAAGACGCGCTACTTCGTGGGACGGGATGCGCGACTCCGCGCCATCGCGATTCGGGTGCTCCCCTACCGCGTCACGGACAGGCTGACATGGACCCGGATGAAGATGCCGAAGCGGCCTCGGTAGATCGAGATGGCCTACTTCTTCGTGCGCTTCGCCTCGGACGGCTGGGGGGCCGCCTGCGGCAAGCGGCGAGCCCTCGGCCCTGCCACCACAAAGGCCAGCACCAGCGACGCGGCAAGCGCGGCGATCACGTCTTCCATGTACTGATCCTCGGCAGATCGCGGCCGCCCAGCAGCCTCACGGAACACCTGGGGCTCCTCGGGCGTTGCATTCACAGGAACCCTACGCACCAACAAATACACAGGCAGTCGCTGTTGCGGCTCGTGCTGGTCTGCCTAAGATAGATCCACTGATTCGCTCAGACTGATCATCGGTTTCCCGGAGTTCTGATGCCCCGACAGATGCAGTTGGCCCTCCTCAGCCTCGTCGGGGGTGGCGCACTTCTCGGTGCAATCCTGATCGCGACGGGCGTTCTCGGTGGCGGTGGAATCTCGGTGCGTTCCGTCTCGAATAAGGGCGGTGCCTCGGCGGCCGTCGCTGGCGCCTCGGCCGCTCCGCGCATCCAAGACTCGGTCGCCGCGTGGACGAAGAAGTACGGCGAGCCAAAGGGCACCGACTTCGCGCGGCTGCGCATCCCCTCAATCGGCGTGAACGCACCCGTCGGCTCGTGGGCCGTCAAGGGCGACGCGATGCCCGAGCCCTACGGCCCGATCGATGTCGCCTGGTACGACCTCTCCGGCTTTCCCGGCAACGGTGGCTATCCCGGCACCGGCAAGAATGCCGTCTTCGGTGCCCACGCCGACCTCAACCGCGAGTTCGAGAGCATCGGGCAGCGCTACACGGGGCCCGCTGTGTTCTGGGACCTCGACAGCCTGAAGGCCGGCGACCGCATCGAGGTCGAACTCAACGCACAAGTGCTGAAGTACTCGGTGGTCTGGGCGCGCGAGGTCAGCGCGACCGGGACGGATTGGGGTCAGTACTGGAGCAACAACGTGAAGGTGGACTCGATCACGCTCTTCACGTGTAGCGGCAAGTTCAACGCCGAGACCCACGAGTACGGCAGCCGTCTCCTAGTCCGCGCCGAACGCCTCAAGTAGCGACTACGCCCAGCCCTTGAGCCGGAAGAACACCCACTGACTGGCGGCGATTCCCAGCATGCCGACCCCGATGATCCAGAATGCCGGATCCGTCCAGACCGGCGACTGCACCATGTTCATGCCGAATGCGCCCGTGACGAAGGTCAGCGGGAGGAACATCGCAGTGAGCACCGTCAGTCGCTTCATGACGTCGCTCAGCCGGTTGTTCACTGTCGACAGATGCACCTCCAGCGCGCCGGTCATCAATTCGCGGTATGAGTCCACGACCTCGAAGACGCGGATCAAGTGGTCATGCACGTCGCGGAAGTAGATCACATGCTCTGGTTTCACCACCGCATAAGCGGGTGATGTGAGGTGCGTGAAGATCTCGAGGTGCGGCGAGACGACTTTCCGCAATGTCACCCCGTTCCGCTTCATCGCAAAGATCCGCTCGAGTAGGCCGTTGGTGTCGTCAGCCACTACGCGGCCCTCGATGTCGTCGACGTCGTCGAGCATCTCGTCGAGGACCGGGAACATCGAGTCCACGAGGCGGTCAGCGATCGCGTACAGCAGGAAGTCTGCGGTCGATCCCATCATCGTTGACAGATGGGCATCGAGACCCGCGCTCGGCGTCAGGCAGACGAGCTTCGGATCGCGCCCGGTGAGCACCCAGTTTGCACCGATGGCGAGGTCGAGTTCGTACTCGTCCAGACGCGGCTCGGCGCGCTGGTAGCCGAAGCCGTGCATTACGAGCACGGAATAACCGGGGAACTGCTCGAATTTCCCGCGCTGGCCCTTGTGTGTGAGGTCTTCCACTGTGAGGTGATTGAGCGCGAGCGCCGCACCCACGCGCTCGATCTCCGCGCCGGACCCGGAAGCCTCCTCGTCGAGGTCGAACCACACGAGGGCCTCGGGATCGGCGAGCAGCGCCACGCCCTCCTCGAACGGCACATCGAAGGCAAGCGTCCCGTCCGAGCGGCGTACGCGGATCGTCAGCATCGGTTAGACGTAGCGCGCGCTGACCATGAGCGCGACCGCCACCAGGCCGAGGATCGAGGCGATCCGGCTGTTCCGCCGCAGCGTCGCCTGGTGCCCCGCCATCGCGGCGGCCTGCACAGGGGTCGGTGCACCGCTGATCTGCGCACCGAGCGCCTCGATCTTCTTCAGTTCAGTCCCGGCGGTCCAGCTGATGTCGCCTGCCGCGATCCCGAGCACCATCCCTAGGCCGATCGCCCAACCCCATGATGTCGAGAACAGGTCGGCCGCCTCATGGCCCGGCGTGCGCATGATGAGGGCGAACCCCATGAGGATCGTGAGTGCGGCCGAACCCACCAGCACAGGCATCAGTTTCTTGGCGATCGAACTCATTGCGGGGCCCTGTACCTGCGGCCCTGCCGCGCGGATCTGAGGCTCGATCACCCATGCCATGAGGGATGCACCACCCACCCAGATCACCCTCGGCAGAACATGCAGGATGCGTAACACGATCAGTTCAGCGTTCATGTCAGGGCTCCTTCACGGCAACGGCTATGCCAGCATGGCCACCGCCGCAGGCTTCGTCGGCTTCCGTACCAACAGCACGATACCCGCCGCGATGAACCACAGCACACCGATCCCTAGGAACACCCCGTGATAGTTCCCCACGGTGTCGTAGTACCAGGACACGAATAGCGGTGCGCCTGCCCCAATGAGGAGGGAGATCGGCAGCGCAATGCTCCGCACGGATCCGAGGTACCGCCGCCCGAAGTACGAGCCCCAGATCGTCTCCTGCAACGGGATCTGCCCCCCGAAGCCCCACCCGACCGCCGAGAACCCCACGAACAACGCGATTGCCGAGTGTGCCTCTGCCGCGTAGACGATCCCGCTGATCGCACATCCCGACAGCACAAACGCGAACGCCGCCAACTTGTTCGGCGCCATCCGATCCGTCATCCAACCCCAAAACGCCTTCGAGATCAGCGAGAAGAACGACATCAGGCTCGAATACGAAGCGGCCTGTGCCAACGAGAAACTCTGGTCCGTCAGGAACGGGATCGTCTGCAGCAGCATCGTCCCCAGCCCGACGCCACCGAGGCCGAACGACAACACGATGAGGTAGAGCGCAGGTGTGCGGAGTGCTTCTTTACGCGTGAACGAGTTCGCGTAGTCGGCAGTGAGTACTACTCCTGCGCGTCCCTTCATCTCTTCCGGCGTCCGACCATCCGGGTTGAGCCCGTAGTCTTCCGGCGCGCGACGCATCACCAGCGCAGCCGGGATCACCACGATGACGGAGATAAACGCCAGGATCCGCCACGCCGTCCGCCACCCAAAGTCCTCGATCAGGAACGACGTCAACGGCGGGAACACCACCCCGGCGAGCGACACCCCCATCGAGGCGAACCCAATCATGCGCCCGCGCTTCTCTACCCACCATTTCGACATCGTCACGTTCACAACGAGGTTGCCGACCAACGACGCGCCGACCGTCAGCACTAGGCCGCGCAGAATGACCCACTGCCACAGCTCAGTGACAGAACCGGTGAGAAAGGTCGATATGAAGAAGAACACCGAGCCGCCCAGCATCAGCCGACGTCCGCCATACCGATCTACCCAGACGCCGACGAAGACCCCGGAGCCCGCCGCCACGAACCGGCTTACCGTCAGGCCGTAGGTGAACTCCGCGCGCGTCCAGTCCAGTTCGTGCGTCATCGGCCGCAGGAACGCTCCCGCCACCGAGTTCTGCGCACCGACCGAGATCAGCTGCGCGATCAGCGACGCGCCCACGATGTAATAGCCGTAGTACAGCGGCGGTCGTGACGGACGACTCGAAGGCGCTCCACTGACTGGCGCCTGAGTTGCCATCGCTCCGCCTCCTCGCACGCCGCGGGCATACTACGCCCGCCTGCAAATCAAGCGGCCTGTCACCGTGAATCTGAGCCCTCCTGACCCCCTTAAGGTATGGCCACGGCTACCTGTTCGGGCAACATCCGATATAGGCGCGCCGCCTGACGCCGGTAGGGGCCGTCGCCACAGCACCGCCACACATGAGGTGACCCCTGACCAGCCCGCACGCCGCTCAGATCCGCATGCTCCTGATCGCCGCACTGGTCCTGTTCACCATCACCGTGGTCATCGGCATCCTCAACGGGATCGACCTCGTCACCTTCGAGCGCAAGGCGCTAGTCACCCACCTCCACGTCGGGACCCTCGGCGGGATCACCCTCAGCGTCATTGCCGCTGCGCTCTGGCTCTTCGCCCAGGGCGACCCCGCGGGCTCGGACGCGGGCATCGTCCGGTTCATTGGCATCGCTGCCCCTGTCAGCATCACCGCCTACTCACTCGCCTTCCTCACCACCACCAACAACATTCGCCCGGCCCTCGGCACCATCGTCGGCATCGTCATCCTCATCGCGCTCGTCTGGACGCTCAGCAAGGCGCGAGGGCGCATACTCAGCGTCCCCCACCTCGGCATCCTGGCCGCCATCACCACCTCGGTCTTTGGCGCCGTCCTCGGTATCCTCCTCGGCCTCCGGCTCGCCGGGAACGAGTCCATCACCGACCGCACGTTCGACGCCCACCCGGCCGCGATGGTCGTCGGCTTCCTCATCCCCGTCGGCATGGCCTTCGTCGAATGGGCACTCGACGGCACCTCGATCACCCGTCGCGCCACGCTGGCGGGCAAGTTGCAGGTCGGGCTCCCGTTCCTAGGCGGGATACTCGTGATCATTGGCATGCTCGCGGACATTGTGGCGCTCGTGACCTTCAGCCTGCCGTTCGAGATCATCGGCCTTATCATCCTGATTGTCCGCGTGCGACCCGCACTGATGTCGGTATCATTCACCTCAACCGGTCCATCGAGGCACAGCGCGGTCGCCCTCGTGTTCCTCGTTGTGAACATCACCCTGCTGGTGATCCTGTCGCCAAGTACTTCTCGAAGGAACTCAACCCGCCGCGGCATCTGCTGCCCGCGCTCGACCACTCGATCTTCATCGGCGTCATGACGAACGCGATCCTCGCGATGATCAGCCGCTTCCGCAACGCCATCGCGCCGAGGGTTGAGCACCTCGTCTTTGTCGGTATCAACGTCGGCCTCCCGCTGTTCCTTGCGGGGCTCCTCCTCGAGAACGCACCGCTGAAGCAGAGCGGCACCCCGCTCATCAACCTCGCGATCCTGCTCGCGATCGCCACGGGGATCCCCGCCCTCCAAGTCGCCACCAACGACGCGAGCACATCGCCCGTGCTATCTGGCCCTGTCGCACACCACGCATCGATGCTCCTCGCGCTCGCGCTGCTGTTCGCTGCCTGCACGTCAGACGGCGACACACCCGTAGGCGTGCCATC
>SHYS01000013.1 GCA_009692685.1 Dehalococcoidia bacterium | reverse complement strand
ACCATCGTCGAGGCTGACATCATTATCGGGCCGCTCGTGGGGGTTCTGGATCCGACCTGCTTCAGCGATGTGGTCGTCCATGAGATGGGGCATGCGCTCGGATTGGGCCGTAGCGCCGACGTGGGCGATGTGAGGTACCCCGTCCTGCGCTCGGCCGTTGGCGGGGCGGCTGCACGGCGAAGCCGTCAGCGCAGGAGTACGAGGTACTTCGATCGCTCTACGGCGCTGCATTGGCCCCGGCTGTTCCGTCGCACCCTGCGACTACGGCGCCAGCGGCACTCGCGAGGCCGGACTTTGGCCAGGGGCGTCTGGCGCTGGCGCTGTTCCCAGGTGGCACTCTGGACAACTCGAGGTCTGGGGACGCGCCGCCGATGTCACTGGGCTGGCTCTGCCGGATGCCCGCGGAGTCCTTCGAGTCCTGGTGCTCGGCGCTCCGTCGTTCGTGAACGCGGACTTCCGTGCGTCATTCCCCAACGGGTGGGACGTGGCTACGCCCGTGATTCTTTCGCGTTAGAGGATTCAGCCAGCACGGGATCACGCGGCGCCAGCCGCGTGATCCCGTGCCCATGATCGGACCGCCTGACTACTGGCCTGACCCCACTCGACTCAGGCGGCGCACTGCCACTCCCACCATCGCGATGACTGCGATCAGCAGGCCTGCGGCCCCAAGGCCCGGCTCCTGTTCGTCTGAGAACCCGCCGTTACCGGTCATGGCCGGAGTCGGTGCGCCCGATGGCACGTTGAGTGGCGGGATCTGGATGAGCGCCACCGTCGGGGGTGAGACCTCGGTCGACGGAACGCCTGTTGACGGTACCCCAGTCGGCGGAGTGACAGCGGGCGTCCCCGGCGTCGGAATCAGGATCGGCACACTGATGAGTGGAACCGTTGTCGTCCGGCGGACCAGATCGCTTGTCCTACTTCGGGGGCTGGAGCGCGGTCTGGCTGCCGAGGTAGGGGCGGAGTGGGGCGGGGAGTTCGATGGTGCCGTCTTCGAGGGCGTGGGTTTCGAGGAAGGCGGCGAGGGTGCGGGGGAGGGCGACGCCGGAGCCGTTGAGGGTGTGGAGGTGGCGGACGCGGCCGTCCGCGCCTCGGTAGCGGAGGTTCGCGCGGCGGGCCTGGAAGTCGAGGAAGTTCGAGACGGAGGAGACCTCCAGCCACTCCTGCGCGCCGGGTGCCCAGACCTCGATGTCGTAGGTCATGGCGGAGGCGAAGGTGAGGTCGGCGGAGGCGAGGCGGATCACGCGGTAGCGGAGGCCGAGGGCGGCGACGATCTCGACGGCGTGGCCGAGCAGGCGTTCGAGGGCGTCCCAGGAGTCGTCCTCCTCGGTGAACTGGACCATCTCCACCTTGTCGAACTGGTAGCCGCGCTTGATGCCTCGGACGTCCCGCCCGGCGGAGAACTGTTCGTGGCGGAAGCAGGCGGTGTAGGCGACGTGATGCAGGGGGAGCGTCGTCACGTCCATGATCTCGTCGCGGTACATGTTGGTGACTGGGACCTCGGCGGTGGGGATGAGCCAGAGGTCGGTCCCCTCCGCGCGGAACATGGTGTCGGCGAACTTCGGCAGTTGGCCGGTGCCGACGAGAGCAGCCTCGCGCACGAGGAACGGCGGGTAGATCTCCTCGTAGCCTTGCTCGCGATGCACATCGAGCATCCACGTGATGAGCGCGCGCTGGAGCCGTGCGCCGTCGCCACGCAGGAAGTAGAAGGGTGCGCCGGAGACCTTCGCCCCGCGCTCGAAGTCGATGTAGCCCGCGTCGACGCCGATCTCCCAGTGCGGCTTGCGGTCGGCCTCGATGGCGGGGGTGGCGACGCTGTGTACCGGGACGGGCGGGTCGACGCGACGCTGGGAGCCGTCGCGCCCGTCGCCTTCGATGACGATCACGGCGTCCGGCTCGCCGCCGATCGGGACGTTGGCGTGGGGGATGTTCGGCACTTGGAGCAGTAGCGCGTTGAGGTCGGTCTCGACCTCGCGCAGTTCGCCCTCGCGAGCATCGAGGTTGGTGGCGACGGCGCGCTGGGCCTCGATCAGCTGTTGGCGCTCGGCGGGGTCTTTGGCAGCGCCGATCGCCTTGCTGGCATCGTTGCGTTCTTTGCGCATCCCTTCGACCTCGATGAGGAGGACGCGACGGCGCTCGTCGGCGGTGAGGATGGCGTCGAGGGGGGCGTCCGAGTGGCGGTCAGCGAGGGCGCGGCGGACCTCGTCCGTGCGTTCGCGGATGACATGGATGGCGAGCACGGCCTGCTCCTTCGCCCTGACTTCGATGGATCCTCGAAGGGCCGAGCCTACCCCGCAGCCGCGATTGCCGCGAGGCCGAGTTCGCGCACGTCCGCATTCACCTCGGGAGAGTCGAGGGCGGCGGCGTCGAACCACGTCCAGTCGTGGCCATCGTCCGGGAGGATGGGGTCGGCCACGAGGGGCCGGGTGAAGTAGACGAAGTCGATGTGCTGGTGGGGCTCGTCCAGACCGCCGTCCTTCGGGATGTCGTAGACGCCGATCTTTGCGGGCGCGAGGAGGTGCGCCGGCGGCTCTGCGACGAATCGAGGCCCGGTCGGGAGGACCTCGACGGCCAACCCGGACTCCTCCAGCACCTCGCGCAGGACGGTCTGGACGGGGTCCTCGTCAGCCTCGATGTGGCCGCCGGGGGGGAGCCAGATGCCGAGGCGCGGGTGCCGATGGAGGGCAGTGCGGCCGCCGATCGAGACGAAGCCACTGACGGTGAAATGGCGGTGCATGAGGCTCCTCATGGGGGTGGCCGGAGCGTACCCCGCACAGATTCCAGATGCATCTTGAGATTCCCCCCGCAGATTCGTTATGGCGTCCCGGCGAACGCATCCCGGCGAGGTGCCGTTCCCTTCGGTGGGCGCCAGCGGGCGCGTACCGGTCACCACCAGCGCGCAAGCGCGAGTAGTCCACATGCGTCCATATCGTTTGACGCTGCTGCCGGTAGCGGTTGTCCTCACGCTGCTGATAGCCCTCGTCGTCCCGTTCGCCACTCGCGATGCGGAAGCCGCGCCGCTGGGGTTGAAGCTCCCGGCGCTCGCTGGGACGCAGTGGAAGGCGGCCTCGGGCTACAACACCGCGACCCACCTCGGCGTCGACCCGTACGCGCTCGACCTCGGCGGCGGTGGCGCGTCGCAGGACTGCGCCTGGATCCGCGCTTCTGAGATGACCGTCCTGATCTGTCACATCATCACGGAGTCGTACGCGCGCAACGCATCCATCATTCAGGGGCAGCTCCTCGGTACTGTCGCGCCCGAGGGCCAGAAGGGCAACAACGGCCTGGCCCACATCCACCTCGCGGTGAACCTCGGCGGCAGCAGCGGCACCTCCCTCCCTTTCGACGGCGACTACACCCTCGATGGCGTCCGCTTCCCGGCGACGACCGAGGCGAACGCGTACAGCGGCGCCCCGATTGTGACCTCGACGAACACGGCGATCGCCGGTGCCCCGGCGGCGGCTACGCCGATGCCACGAGCCACCTCGCCCCCCCCCGAGTCACGACGCCGACGCCGCCCCCGGTGTCGACCGTCGCGGCTTCGGCCACACGAGGGCGAATCGTGTCAGGCGTGGTGCAGACGCAGGGCATCAGCCTGGTGATGTTTGGCGGCGGCACGAGTGCTGAGTTGGTCTCCGGCGCAGGCTGTGGGACGACCTCGGCGACCTTCTGGGTCACTACCGGCGGCCGCTTCGTCGGCTACATCCCTGCCGCGCTGGTCCCCCAGATGAACGCGGAGTGGGATGCGATGTTCGCAACCGGCATCCCGGCGAACACGCCGATGATCGTGCGCTGCAGGTAGGCCAAGCATCGAGTCTTGACTCCAAAGCGCCGCCCTCTTGGGCGGCGCTTTGACACGCATCCGCGACGTCAGCCCTGGCCCCCGTTGTCTGTCCGCATCCCTTGCCCGCCTAGGGTGGGTTCGAACATGGGGGATTGCGAGAGGATCGCGATGGATGGCACTCAGCCTCGACCGGTGAGTTTGTGGACGGCGCGCGAGGGGCTATCGCATGCGCCGTTGCGCGGAGACTCGACCGTTGACGTTGCGGTCGTCGGCGGGGGGGGATCGTGGGGCTGACGGCGGCCTCGATCCTGCGGGCGCATGGGCGGCGGGTGGCGGTGATCGAGGCGCGCTCGATGGGGCGCAGACCACCGGCGGCTCATCGGCCAAGATCACGGCGCAGCACAGTCTGATCTACCGCCGCCTGACCAGCACGTTCAGCGAGGCGACGGCACGGGCCTACGCCGACGCGAATGCGGCTGCCGTCGAGTGGATCGGCGAGCGCATCGCGCGACTCGGCACCGACTGCTCGTACGAGCGGCATCCGGCATACGTGTTCACCAACGACGCCGGCCGCGTCGACGAATTGCGCGAGGAAGCAGAGACTGCGGCGGGCCTCGGGCTCCCCGTGGCGTCGGTGCCGCCTAGCCCAGCGCTTCCCCATCCAGCCATGCGTGGTTGAACCCCTCGAGGCTTTCGATGACGGCGTGCGCGTTGGCATGCGGTGGCGGGACGAAGGTGGCCTGCCGTGACTGCACGACGCGCATCCCGGCGGCGAGGGCGGCCTCGATGCCGTGGACGGAGTCTTCGATGACGAGACAGTGGTCGGGCAGGACACCGAGGACTCGGGCGGTGTGGAGGTAGATGTCCGGGGCGGGTTTGCCACGGCCGACATCGGAGGCGCTGACGACGAGGGGGAAGTAGTGGCGCAGGCCGGTGGCGGTGAGGGTGAGTTCGATCGCGCGGTGGCCCGACATGGAGGCAACGGCGATCGCGAGCCCTCGTGCCGACGCGGCTTCGATGACCTCGACTGCGCCGGGGAATGCGGGTAAGCCCCGACCGAGCGTTTCGAAGTAGGCGAGGATGATGTGCGTGTCGATGAGGTCGAGCGGTAGGCCGTAGGTCTCGGCCAGCCAGTCTTCGAGGCCGTCCGTCCCGATGAAACGTTCGTAGTCCTCAAGCGTCATCGAGTGCGGCGTGATCGCCGCCACGGTCGCCTGGAAGAAGATCGGCTCGGTGTCGGCGAGCACGCCGTCCATGTCGAAGATGAGCGCGCGAACGGTGTGAGGACGCGCCTCAGGCATCGCTACGCCTCGGACGCCTGTGCGGCGAGGGCTTCGGCCTCCAGCAGGTGCTTCAGGTTCCACAGCGAGTCACGCAGCGCCTGGGTGCGATGCGCACGATGCACCATCACCTCACCGACGGTGCCGATGAGGCCAGCCGCCGGGCGGTAGGCCACGTCGACGGTGAGGTGGACCTCGTGCGCACCTTCGACGTGCATCGCCCAGGTCACGGAGTCGAAGGCGCCCGCGCCGTCGCGCACGTAGAGGATCGAGCGCGCCTCGGAGCCGTCGCGGCGGAGGCGGACGGCCTCGTTCCGTCCGGGGAGGGCGAGGACGAACGCGCACGAGTCGGAGTCAGCGGTGTAGCGCTGGAAGTGGGGGGACAGCCATTCGTCCTGCGTCGAGGGGTCGGAGAGGCGGCGGTGGATGGCGGCGACGGGGACGTGGATGTGGACGTCCTCGCGGATCGTGACGGGGGCGGGCACTCCTACTGGCCTTCTGTCGTGGCGGTCGGGGAGTCCTCGCTGGCGGTCTCGCGAGGTCGCTCGCGCAGCGCGGGGAACAGCAGCACCTCACGCAGCGAGTGTTCGCCGGTGAGCAGTTGCACGAGGCGGTCGATGCCGATGCCGAGACCGCCCGCGGGTGGCATGCCGTGTTCGAGGGCGGTGAGGAAGTCCTCGTCGGCGCTTTCGGCCTCGTCGTCACCGTCAGCGCGCTTCGCGGCCTGCTCTTCCATGCGCGAGCGCTGATCGACGGGGTCGTTGAGTTCGGAGTAGGCATTCGCGATCTCGTAGCCGAGAGCGAACAACTCAAAGCGCTCGACGGCATCGGGATCGTCAGTCTTCTTCTTCGCGAGTGGGGAGAGCGCGGTGGGGTAGTCGAAGACGAAGGTCGGCTGGATCAACTTCGGCTCGACGAACGTCGACATCAGCGCGTCAAGGATCGTGCCCCACGATGCGCCCTCGGTGAACGGGACGCGGCGCTCGTGCGCGAGGGCGGTCAGCGCCTCGGTCGTCGGGTAGTCGCGGTAGTCGATGCCGGTGTGTTCGAGGAGCGCCGCGCGGTACGTCGTGCGCGCGAACGGCGGCGCAAGCGAGACGTCCGGGCTGTCGGCGTGGACGAGGCTGGTGCTTCCCAGCACCTCGACGGCCACGCTGGAGATCAGCGCCTCCACCATCCGCGCCACGTCCTCGTAGTCCGCGTACGCCTCGTAGGACTCGAGGAGCGTGAACTCCGGGTTGTGGCGGAACGAGACGCCTTCGTTGCGGAAGACGCGGCCGATCTCGAAGACCTTCTCGAAGCCGCCGACGAGGAGGCGCTTGAGGTGGAGTTCGAGCGAGATGCGCAGGAAGAAGTCGCGGTCGAGGGCGTTGTGGTGGGTCGTGAACGGCCGCGCCGCCGCGCCACCCGCCTGGTCCTGCAGGACCGGCGTCTCGACCTCGAGGAAGCCACGGTTGAGGAAGAAGCGCCGCACCGCGCTGACGATCTGCGACCGCTGCGTGGCGATGACCATCGATCGCTCGTTGGCGAGGAGGTCGAGGTAACGCTGGCGTGCGCGCGTCTCGGGGTCTTTCAGCCCAGCCCACTGGTCGGGGAGCGGCAGCAGGGTCTTCGTGATGACTCGCCAGGCGGTGACCGCCACGGTGACCTCGCCCGTGCGCGTGCGGAAGAGCGTGCCGCCGACCTCCAGGAAGTCGCCCAGGTCGACGAGCGAGAGCGCCTCGAAGTGCTCGAGGTGGCCGCGCCGGAAGTGGAACTGGATACGCCCGGTAGCGTCACGGACGTCGAGGAAGGCCGCCTTGCCCATCATCCGCTGGGCGGTGACGCGGCCGACCACGGAGACCTCGATGGTGCCCTCGGGTTCGCCGGCGTCGACGAAGGCGGCGACGGCCTGCGCCGCGGTGTGCGTGCGCGTGACGCGCGCGGGGTAGGGGTCGCCCGCCTCCAGAAGACGAGCGCGCTTGTCGAGGCGCTGCTGGAAGAGTTCGCGCTCAGATGGCATGTGGGTAGTAACGCATACGCCGGGGAGAGGCGCATTCCCGGGCTCCGGGAGGTGACAAGGGGAGCATTGACATGCAACCAAACAGTTGCATATTGTTGCTCCATGGATGAGGTGTTTAAAGCGCTGGCGGATCCAGGCCGCCGAGAGTTGCTCGACCGCCTGTTCGTTGACAACGGACAGGCGCTCACCGATCTGTGCGAGGGCATGGGCATGTCGCGACAGGCGGTCACGAAGCACCTGACCATCCTCGAGGCAGCCAATCTCGTTGCCACGGTCCGTGTTGGGCGCGCGAAATACCACTACCTGAACCCCGTGCCGATCTACGATATTCAGGAGCGGTGGGTCGGAAAGTTTGAGCGTCCTCGGCTTCGCGCGCTGAGCAACGTGAGGAGTCGAGCGGAGGAAGTCAATGGCTGACCGACCGGCATTTGTCTACGTTATCTATATCAAGAGCAAAGCAGCGGCGGTCTGGCATGCGCTGACCGATGCTGCCGTCACGGCGGAATACTGGGGTCACAGCAATGTCTCCGACTGGCAGTTGGGTTCCCGCTGGGAGCATCAACGTACGGACGGCACCGGGTCGCCGATGTTGTCGGTACCGTCGTTGAGGCCTCGCCGCCGACGCGACTGGTGATGACGTGGGCAGCGCCTGACGCGACGGGGCCTGGTGCTGTTTCCCGGGTCACCTTCGATCTCAGGGCGCATGGAGAAATCGTGCGACTCACGGTGACCCACGATGATCTCGACGACGAGGCCGAGCACGAGGCCGCCGCCGGGGGATGGGCAGCGGTGCTGTCTAACCTGAAGTCCCTGATCGAAACGGGAAGCCCGCTGCCGCAGGAGCCGTGGCTCATGCCGTAGTCATGCGCGGCCGAGGTCGGTGGCGGGGCGCACCACAGGCATGCGACGGCACCCGCGTTGCCTACTGGTGGATGGTCGTGATCGTGAGTTCGAGGTCGCCTGCGGGGGTCTGGATCATGACCTTCTCGCCCTTTTTCTTGCCGAGCAGGGCGCGACCGACCGGGGACTTGTGCGAGATCCGGCCCTGCGTCGGGTCGGTCTCGGTGGGGCCGACCAGCTGGTACTTTCGGGCCTTGCCGTCTTTGCCCTTGACGGACACGGTGGAGCCGATCTGGATGGTCTTCGACTTCGCGGCAGACACCTCGTCGATGATCGTGGCGGACTCAAGAATCCGCTCGACCTCGGCGATGCGGCCTTCGAGGAAGGCCTGCTGGTTCTTGGCGTCCTCGTACTGGGCATCCAATTGGTCCGGGCCGAGTTCATGGGCATCACGGATCGCCTCGGCAACTTCCGCACGTTTCACGGTGCGTAGTTCCAGCAGTTCTTCTTCGAGTCGGATGAATCCTGCCTTCGTCAGCAGGACGGGTTCGTCAGTCATGGGGAAACTCCCTGTGGCCCGCAGCCGCGAAGCAGAAGCCCGGCGCCCTCACGGGTCGCCGGGCGAGAGATCGACTAGGAGCGAGGCTCTGTCACGAAGGATGCTAGCGGATGCTCTGTTTGTCTCGCAAACAGATTCGCAAGCGGAACTGTACCGGCCAACTGTGAGGAATCTGTGAAGCGGTTCCGTCGAATCTCAGTGGTAGACTCAGTGTCGGCGGGGTGCCGGGCATACGGCCCGCGCGGGAGCGTGCCCCATCTCCATCCTTCCCGACCTCGAATCGCCTCCGCCGCCGCGTCCCACGCGAGGCGTGGGGATGCCCGTACTCGTCATGGTGAGCGTGCTTGCGGTTGCTTTCGGGGCGGTGGCGGGTGGACTCGCGGGGCGGGCGACGGGGGGCGGCAGTTCGCCTGGTGCTGTGTCGGGTGTCTCTACTGCCACGCCCGCGCCGACGCCCTTCGCGCCGCAGGGCGGGGCGGGGATGACGAGGGCCGCCGAGCGCGCACTCGCCTCGGTGGTGACGGTGATCGCGGAGTTACCGCCCTCGGTGGACTCCTCGGGTGGCCGCACGGAGCAGACGAACGCGGGCACCGGCATCGTCCTGGGCGAGGACGGCCTGATCTTCACCAACTTCCATGTGATCAGCGGTGCTTCGCGCGTGCGTGTCCTGCTGCCGAGTGGCGAGTCGCGCGAGGCGACGTTCATCGCGGACGACTCGCCGTATCAGGACATGGCGTTGCTCTCGATCCCGGCGGGGGGGTTGAAGGCGGCGGTGCTGGGGTCCTCGGCGGCACTGCGCCCCGGTGAGCCGCTGATCGCGATCGCGAGCGGTGTGAACTCGGTCCAGAACCAGGTGAAGGCCGGCGTTGTCTCGGCGACGAACGTGGAACTCGTGCGGCCCGGGCTGATCCTCAAGGGGATGATCCAAACCGACGCAGCCGTGAACCACGGCGACTCCGGCGGCGCCTTGGTCAATGCGAATGGCGAGGTGGTCGGCGTGCTGACGACGATCGTCCGCGCTCAACCGAGCGGCGACATCGTGGAGGGTGTCGCCCTGTGTCACGCGATCGACGACCTGAAGCCGGTGATCGAGGCGATCCGCAGCACCGGCTCAAACCCGCGCCCGCGCATCGGCATCGAGCGGTTCAACACGCACCATCGCCTGCTGACGGCGACCGAGGCCGCGCAATTGCGGATACGGCCGAGCGAGGGCGTGGTCGTGACGCGTGTCGAACCCGCGAGCCCAGCCGAGGCCGCCGGGATCCGGCCGGGCGATGTCATCATCGGCATCGGCAACGCCCGGATGTCGCAGACTGAGCCGTTCGTCAACCTGCTGGCAGCGGTCGGGACGAATGAAGTGCGCCTGACGGTGGTGCGCGACGGCCAGGCGCGGCCGATCGCGGTGACGCCCCGGCCGGTCCGTCGGTCGTAGGGGCGGACGATGCCGGCACGCTCACGCCGTCCCGTCCCGCCCGGACGGCCTCGTTTCGACGCAGGCCCGGAGGACGACGGCTTCCCCGATCTCGACACCCTTGCCCGGACGGGTGGCAGGCCGCCTCGCCGGCCACGCAACTTCGATGACGACGGCGGGCACGAGGACGCGGGGCTCTTCCGGATGTTGGGCGTGCTGGTGCTCGTGGCGGCGGTCGTCGTTGCCCTCGTGCTCCCGGCGTCACCGATCCGCGTGATCGGGCGCGGCGGGAGTGACGAGTCCGCGGGCCAGGGCGTCAGTGCGCGGTCGCGTGGCGATCTGCCTGCGCTTCCGGGTGGCCTGAGCGCCGTGAGCCGGCTGTACGACTTGGCCGTGCCCAACGACCTGAGGGGCACACAGGTGATCGAGATCGCGTTGAGCGGACACCTCGACGACGGCAACAACCTCGCGTTCTACGCATACGAAGACGAGCGGTGGAAACGACTCGCGGTCGCGACGCTCACGGCGGACGGGAAGCACGCGTCTGGCGAGTTGCCGTACCCACCGAAGTCGGTCGCGGTGTTGCGTTCGACGGCGACCGCGCGCTCGCTTGGCCTGATCGTGAGCGCGGGGCAGGCGCCTGAAGCGCGCACGATCGCCGGGGCCTCGGTGATCGCCGTGCGCGCGGCCGTGCTGGGCAAGGACGCAAAGACGGTGGCGCTGCGCGAGGGGGGACTGGCACCTGCGGTCAAAGCCGCCGGTGGCAAGCCGGTGTACTTGCTGGTCGAGTCCGGAACCGATATGAGCGATGCTGGGTCGCAGTTAGGCGGCGACCTCGCGACCTCGATGGTGGCCGCGGCGAAGGCATCCGGCGCGGCGGGAGTACTGGTCGACCTGGGGCTGTTGCAGAGGGAGGAACGCGCGGGTGTCTCGCGGTTCGGCGCGGAGTTAGGCGCGCGGTTGCGCGCGGAACGCCTCGGCTTCCTGATCGCGGTGCCCGCGTCTGGTCGTGATGGCGGTGCGTACGACTGGAAGGCACTGCTCGGCGTTGCGGATGGCCTGTGGCTGATGCCGCGAGTGGACGCCGCGACCTACTACGCCGACGTGGACGCGACACTCGATGGCGCGCGCGACGTGGGTGTCGACATGGCTCGGGTGGCGCTCGTCCTCGACCGGCGGTCGCAGGAGACCGTGCCGGGGCAGCGCTCGATGTTGTCGCGCAAGGAAGCGCTCACCCTCGCGAGCGCCATCCAGCGCGGTGCGGACAGCGGCACCGGCGGCACTTCCACGACGGTCAATCTGAGTGTGCCGTTCCTTGTGGGGAGTGGCGGGGGCCTGCGCTGGGACGAGGGCGCGAAGGCGGTGGGATACCAGTTCACCGAGGGCGGCAAGCCGCACGCCGTCTGGATCGAGAACCGCTTCTCCGCGGCGTTCCGGCTTGACCTCGCCAGCCGCGCTGGCCTCGGTGGGGTGGTTGTCGATCAGGCCGAGACGGACGAGATGCTGGCGGACGTGGCGGATGCCGCGACAGCGTTCGCGCAGGGGTCACCTCCGAAGTTGGAGCGCCCGTTTGGGCCGTACCTCGTCCCGTGCTGGGAAGCGCGCGGTGGCGGGACGATCGAGGGCGCCTCGGCATGCTGGGTCCAAGATCACCCGGCGCTCTCCGCGGTGTGGCGCGCCCCGAAGGCGGGAGGCGCGTACACGGTCAGGCTCGTCGTGTCGGACGGTGTCGCGTTTGTGGGGCAAGAACTGTCGATCCGCGTGACGTCCAGCGGGCAGGCGGATGCTGGTGGGGATGCGACGGCGACACCGACCGGTCCGCGTCCGACTTCCGGGCAGTCGACGGCGACACCCACGGGTGGACGGCCGCCCGGCCCGGCGGGGAACTAGCAGTGCTACGGGTGATCGGCGGAAGCGCTCGCGGTGTGCTGCTGCGGCTGCCTGCCCGCGCGGGGACGCGCCCGACCTCCGGGCGGCTGCGTGAGGCGCTATTCGCCATGCTCACGAGCGCGGGTGCCGACGGTGCGCGCGTGCTCGACCTCTACGCGGGCAGCGGCGCGCTGGGGATCGAGGCCATCTCCCGATGGGAGGGGCATGCGACCTTCGTCGAGTCCGACGCGCGCGCCGCAGCGGTGGTGCGGGAAAACCTTCACCGAGCGAAGTTCGACGAGCAGGCGGAGGTCGTGGTGGCGCGGGTGGGGCGTTGGCTGGCGATGGGTGGCGAGCCGTACACGCTCGTACTCGCTGATCCACCCTATGATGACGGCGCCTCGTGGGCCGCGATCGAGCAGACTGTCGCGGGCGCGCTGACGCCAGACGCGATGATCGTCGTGGAACATGACGCCCGGCTCACACCGCCGGAGACTCTGGCAGGGCGCGAGTGCTGGCGTGACCGCCGGCAGGGCGCCGGTGCGGTGGCGATCTATCGTGCTCGAGCGGAGGAGGCTGCATGACCGTCGCGCTGTACGCGGGACGTTTTGACCCCGTGACCAACGGCCATCTGGACGTGGTGGCCCGTGCGGCCTCGATCTTTGCTGAGGTCGTCGTGGGTGTGGCGGCCAGTCGGTCCGCGATCTTCACGATCGAAGAGCGCACCTCGATGTTCGAGACGGCTGCACGAAACGCCGGCCTCACGAATGTGCGCTTCGCCGCGATCACCGGGTTGACGGTGGACGAGGCGCGCAAGCAGGGCGCCAGCGTGATCGTGCGCGGACTGCGTGCGGGTGACTTCGCCTACGAGTTCGACATGGCGCTGATGAACCGCGACATGGCGCCGGACGTCGAGTCGGTCTATCTGATGACGGCGCTGGAGCACTTGTTCGTCTCCGGGACACGTATCCGCGAACTCGCCTCGTTCGGGCGGGACGTCAGCAAGTTCGTGCCGCCCGGGGTGAATGACGCGTTGCGCAAAAAGTTCCAGTCCTGATCGCACGCCCGCGCGGGCGAGGAGGCTGCCATGGACCTGTTGCATCTGGTGGACCGCATCGAAGAGTTGCTGGCGACCGCCCAGAAGATGCCGATCGGCAACCGCGCGATCATTGACCGCCGGCGGATGCTGGACATCATCGATCAGATGCGCATCGCCATCCCGCATGAGGTGCGGGAAGCGCAGGAAATCGTCGCCCGTCGCGACCATGTGCTGCGTGAAGCCGAGGAGGACCGCCGGCTGATCGAGGCGCAGGCGCAAGAGCGCGCCTCGCGGATGGTGGAGTCGCACGAGATTTCGCTGGCCGCCCGCGCCCGCGCTGAGGAGATCGCGCGCGAGGCCGAACGCCGCCTCCAGGATCGCATTGACGAGGCGAACAGCGACATCTCCCAGCGCATCGACGAGTCACGGTCGATCGCGCGCGAGCAAATGCGCGCCGCGGACGAGTATGCGCGCGACCTGCTGGAGCGGCTGGAGCGGCAACTGGGGACGTTCACGAAGTCGGTCCGGGCTGGCATCGACCAGTTGGAGCCGACATCACAGTCGATCGCCCGCTCCGTGCCACGGGCCGAGATTCGTGAGGCGCCGCCCCTCAAGGTGCAGCCACCGCCGGTCGAGCGTGAGCCGGAACGCCCGGTGAAGCGTCCGGTCGACCGGACGCCGGATCGTGCCCCGGAGCGCGATGAGGAGCGTGACGAGCACGAGGATCGTCTCGATCGGCTGGAGCGCGAACGATTCGACCGCGAGCGGCTGGAGTCGGTGCCCCCACCGACGATGGCACGGTTCGACCGCGCGCCGATCCCGTTCCCCCGTGAGGAGACCGAGGCAGGCCTGGAGAACTTGCTCCAACCTCGACGGACGCGGCCTGTCTCGTCGCGGGAGACCTCGTCCGAACCGGGTGTGATCGATGACTTCGCGAACGAACCGCTGGACGACGATCCGATGTTCCGTCGGGCGCGTCGCGACGACGACGACGACCGCGACCGCTAACAGCGGGGCGTCAGCACGGGCCTCAGCGCCACGCGCGGTCGAGGGCGTTCTTCGTCAGCCGTCGTGTCGCTACCTCGGAGTCGCCCCGCAGGAGTGCGATGCCGTGCGCTCGGCCGGGGAGCAGCAGCGCGCGTGACGGGTCGAGGTGCGCCCACCGGGTGATCTGTTCCAGCGACTCGCGTGCGCTCAGGTCTTCGCGTGCCGCCACGATGGTGAGGCGCTGACCGATCACCGCGCACGCTTCGAGCGCTTCGAGGTCAGCGAAGTCAGCCGGGAGTGATAGTCCCACCACGCTGACGTCTGACTCCTCGCGGGCGACGAGGGCGGCGACGGTGCCGCCCATGCCCGCGCCGACGATGGCGATGCGCTCGTAGCCGCGCGCTCGCGCGAACGCGACGACGACCTGGACATCGTCCGCCATGAACTTGAAGTCCTGGTGGTCACCGCCGGAGTCGCCGTGCCCGCGCAGGTCGAGCGTCAGCGCGGACGGGTCGCCCGCGACGCCGGCGGCCGCCTCGGGCCACCAATCGCGCTGGGTGCGGTGGTACTCATGCAGGTAGATGACCAGCCGGCGTCGATCACGCACCCAGAGGCGGGCGTCCAACGGACGGTCGTCCGAGGCGCGTACCGTGACCGCCTCGGCACCCGGGGCGGCCGCTCGCTGGTTCCGCTCGGGAAGATCGAGGCATCCCGCTGCCGTGAGTAGTACGACCAGCGCAACGAGGGCGACCAGGGGCCGCCTCACAGCGCTGCTCACCGGCTCACGAAGTTCAGCAGCCGCCCGGGCACGTAGACCGCGCGCTGTACCTCGATGCTTGCGAGCGTCTCTGCGAGGCGGGGGTCCGCCATCGCGGCGGCGCGGGCCGCAGTCTCGTCGGCGCCCGCGGGTACATCGATGCGGCCACGCACCTTGCCGTTCAGCTGCACGACCAGCGTGACGGTGTCGCGTTCGATCATCGCGGGGTCGAAGGCGGGCCACGGCTGACGGTGGACCGACTCGCTGCTGTCAGCACCACCAAATCGGGCCCACAGTTCTTCCGCAATGTGCGGACACGCGGGCGCGAGCATGAGCGCGAGGGTACGCACGGCTTCGTCCCATGCGTCGCCATCGGCGGTGCTGGCATCACGCAGACGCTGGAGTTCGTTCGTGAACTCCATGAGTGCGGCGATGGCGGTGTTGAATCGCTTCGCTTCGAAGTCCTCGCCCACCTTCTTGAGGGTGGCATGCACGACCTGGCGCAGCGCGCGCCCGCCGACAGCATCGACGGCGCGTGTGGGCGGGTCGACGGCGACGGTCCACGCGCGGTTCAGCCAGCGCGAGACGCCGACGATGCCGTCGATGTCGTACGGGCCACCCTGATCCCACGGGCCCAGGAACATCAGGTAGGCGCGGAAACAGTCCCCGCCCCACTTCTTCACCTGGTCGTCCGGTGCGACGACGTTGCCCCGTGACTTCGACATGCGTCGACCGTCCGGGCCGAGGATTTGGCCCTGCGCGAAGTAGCGCGTGAATGGCTCATCGCCGGGGACGAGGCCGAGGTCACGCGCGACCTTGTAGAAGAAGCGCGCGTAGAGCAGGTGCATCGTCGCGTGCTCGGAGCCGCCGGTGTACTGGGCGACCGGCAGCCATGCCTCGGCTGCCTCGCGGCTCATCGACGCCGTCTCGTTGTGTGGGTCGATGTAGCGCATGAAGTACCACGAGGAACACATGAAGGTGTCCATCGTGTCGGTCTCGCGCTGCGCGGGCTTGCCGCACTGCGGGCACGTCGTCGCGACGAACTCGGGCGACAGCGCGAGGGGCGACTGGCCCGTCGGGCGGAATTCGACGTTGTACGGCAGCTCGATCGGCAGTTGCTCCTCGGGCACCGCGACCTCGCCGCAGTCCGGGCAGGTGACGATCGGGATGGGCGCACCCCAGTACCGCTGGCGGCTGATCAGCCAGTCGCGCAGGCGGTACTGCACCTTCGTGCCGCCCCAGCCCTGCGCTTCGAGGTACGCCGCGATGGCGCGCTTGGCCTCGACCGAGGGGAGGCCATCGAACTGCTTCGAGGCGACGAGGGTGCCGGGGGCCGTCCACGCCTCGGCGAGTGGTTTGCCTTCCCACTCGGGCGGGGCGATCACGACCTTCACGGGGAGGCCATAGCGGCCGGCGAAGGCGAAGTCGCGTTCGTCGTGTGCGGGGACGGCCATTACTGCCCCGGTGCCGTAGGACGCGAGGACGTAGTCCGCAATCCAGATCGGGACGCGGTCGCCCGTGAGGCGGTTGATGCAGTACGCGCCAGTGAACACACCGACCTTCTCGCGGTCGGTGGCAAGGCGTTCGATCTCCGTCGCGTGGGCGGCGCGCTCCTGATAGGCGCTGACGGCCTCGGCCTGCTCAGGCGTGGTCAGCAGCAGGACGAGCGGATGCTCCGGTGCGAGCACCATGAAAGTGACGCCGTGCAGCGTGTCCGGTCGCGTCGTGAACACGCGGATCTCCGCGATGCCGTCGGATGCCGGCTGTTCGAGGGTGAACGAGGCCTCGGCACCCTCTGAGCGGCCGATCCAGTTGCGCTGCATGACCTTCACATGGTCGGGCCAGTCGAGGCCTTCGTTGTCCAGCAGCTCCTCGGCGTAGTCGGTCGTGCGGAAGAACCACTGCGCCATGAAGCGTTGTTCGACGACGCTGTCGCAGCGGTCGCACAGGCCGTCCTTCACCTGCTCATTGGCGAGCGTGGTGTTGCAGGAGGGGCACCAGTTGGCGGGAGCAGCCTTCTTGTAGGCGAGGCCACGCTTGAACATCTGGACGAACCACCACTGGGTCCAGCGGTAGTAGTCGGGGCTGGAGGTGTTGACCGTCCGCTCCCAGTCGAAGATCGCGCCCATCGACCGCATCTGCCCGCGCATGCGCACGATGTTGGCGTCCGTCCAGTCTTTTGGATGGGTGCCGCCCTTGATCGCGGCGTTCTCCGCCGGCAGCCCGAACGCGTCGAACCCCATCGGGAACAGCACGTTGTACCCGCGCATCCGGTAGTACCGCGCGAGCGTGTCCGATGGCGCCATGGCCCACCAATGGCCCACGTGCAGGTCGCCCGAGGTGTAGGGGAACATCGTGAGGTGGTAGCGGTTGGGGCGACCTTCGATGTGGTCGGGGACACGGTAGAGGTCGTCCTGCTCCCAGCGATCCTGCCAGCGGGCTTCGATCTCGTTGGGTTGGTAGCGCTCGGCGCGTGCGCGGTCGCTGGTCTGTTCGGTGGTCATGGTGCCCTCGTGTGGTGGTCGCCAGCCCTGTTGGGTGGCGCTGATGTCGGCGCGTTGTTGCGGGCCGGGCGACATCGCGCGAGGCGCGACGCCGCCTAGGTAAGGAGGAGGCGCGCACCCTCGAGGGCGCCACCGGGGCAGAAGGTGAGGGCGTGCCGCGTGTTCATCGTCCTCACAGTATCCCGAGGCCGTACGAGGCGCGTCAATCCGGGTTTGGCGCGGGCTACGCCACCACGATGAGTGCCACCACGAGCGGCACGCCGAGGCTGGACAGGAGGAGCAGGCGAACGGCCTGGCGGAGTTTGGCCGCGGGCTCCGTCGTGCGGAGGGCGAGCCTCGACTGCCACGCGACGGCGAGGGTGTAGGCGACGAACAGTGCGAGCACGACAGGGAGCATGCGCGGAGGCTACTCCGCCTGCCGACCGAGGGCTACGGCGAGGTGAGCGTGGAGATCGCGCGTCCCTGCCGCAGGATGTAGACAAGTCCGGCGGAGTCCGTCGCCATCGATGTCACGTTGTTCAGCCCTCGCGCGACGATCACCGGCTCACCACCATCGAGCGGGAGCGACCACAGTTCGCCCGAGCAGTAGTCCGCGTACAGGTAGGTCGAGGAGACCTCGGGGACGGCGACACCACGGTAGGCGGGGCCGCCGGTGACGGAGCAGCGACCACCGGTGTGGGTGTACTGCGTCACCGGGAGGACGAGGCCGGTGCGGTTGCACGTGGAGGCGCCGTAGCAGCGGTCGCCCTCCATGATCTTCCAGCCCAGGTTGTCGCCTCGGCGCACCGTGCTGATCTCCTCCACCTCACCCTGGCCAACGTCGGCGACCCAGAGGGTGCCCGTGGCGCGATCGAAGGCCATGCGCCAGGGGTTGCGCAGGCCGTATGCCCAGATCTCGCCCTTCGCGCCGGGGCGGCTGACGAAGGGGTTGTCCTGCGGGATGCGGTATGCCTCCCCCGCCGACGAGTTGCGCACATCGATGCGGATGATTTTGCCGAGCAGTGTTCCGAGGTTCTGGCCGTTGCCCTGGGGGTCTCCCCCGGAGCCGCCGTCGCCATAGCCGAGGTAGAGCAGCCCGTCCGGCCCGAACCAGATCGCGCCACCGTTGTGGTTGGAGAACGGCTGCGCCTGTTCCAGCACCACCAGCGCGCTGGCCTTGTCGATGACGCCGTTCGCGCCCGCGGTGTACCGCACGAGCACAGACCGTCGCGGGCTCGTCATCGAGTAGTACGTCCACACCCAGCGGTTCGAGTCGAAGCGGGGGTCGAGGGCAACGGAGAGCAAGCCCTCCTCGTTGCCGCTGCTGAGCACCCGGTCGCGGATGTCGAGGATCGTGTCGGTCGCGCCGCTGCTCGTCACCCGCAGGATCGTCCCCACCTGTTCGGCGACGAAGTACCCGCCTGGGTACTCGCCGAGTTCGGTCGGCTTGTCGAACCGGCGACCGCCGAACGCATCGACGGTACCGACATTCCGCGGCGGGTTCGCGCGCGGCGTGGCCAGCGGCGGCGGCGTGCCCGTGGCAGTCGAGGTTGCACCGGGCGTGCCAGCGGGGGCCGTGGCGGTGGCGATCCCGGCCGGTGTGGTCGCGAAGCCCTCGCCCTTCGGCGCCGAGGTCGCGCTGCCGCCGCCCGCGCCGTCCGTCCCTCTTGCCCCACCGTCCTGCGCGTCGCCGTCTCCACACGCGAGCAGCACGAGGGCCAGCGCACCGGCGAGGGTGGCGGCAGTCGCTCGGGCGGTCGAGCGGACACGCATGCGGGCTCCTTCGTCAGGCTGATATCCATGTAACCACGCGAGGCTCCCGGACGTGCGGGTGACGGTGCAATCAGGTGGCCTGCGTGCGACGCTCACGCATGAATCTACTGAGGAGTGCGGCGTTGCCCGATCTCGATGCTGACTTCGTGGTGGTGGGCGCGGGCGTTGTCGGCCTGGCGATTGCTGAGCGCCTAGCCGTCCGAGGCACCGTCGTCGTGGTCGAGCAGAACGAGGCGGCGGTGCGGGAGACCTCGGCGCACAACACCGGCATCGTCCACGCAGGCTTCCTCTATGAGACCGGCAGCCTGAAGCACCGCCTCTGCCTCGAAGCCAATCCGCTCGTCTACGAGTGGTGCGAGGCCCACGGTGTCCGCATCGCGCACACCGGCAAGTTGGTCGTCGCCCTCGCGCCCGAGGACATCGACGGGCTCGACCGCGTGGAGGCGCGCGCACGTGCGAACGGCATCCCCGGCATCCAGCGTCTGACGGGCATCGAGGCGCGCGCGATGGAGCCGAACATCGCTGCCGTCGCCGCACTGTCCTCGGAGACCTCGGGCATCATCGATCAGGCCGGCTTCGCGAAGAGCCTCGAGTCCGCTGCCCGCGACCGAGGCGTGCTGTTCGCCTTTCACCACACCGTCACGGCCCTCGAGCACACCGAGCGCACCGAGGGCTCCACGATCGTCCACCTGAGGGACGCCGAGGGCACGGAGTCCTCGCTACGCGCGGGCATCCTCGTGAACTCAGCCGGCCATGGCGCGCCCTCGGTCGCCGCGCTCGCAGGCCTCCCGCTCGACGGCGACACCGCCCGTGGCCTCCCACCGCTACGCCAGCGCGTGAACCGCGGCCGCTACTACGACCTCGTCACTCCCGAGTTCAGTCGCACCGTCTCTCGTCCGGTCTATCCGATCCCCTCGGGCAGTGCCGACGTGCAACGCCACCAGGCACGGGCTGGCGGCGCGGGCATGCACCTGAGCGTGGACATCGACGGCATCGCGCACCTCGGCCCCGACACCGAGTGGCTCCCCGACGGCGCACCGCTCGACTACCGCGTGGACGATGCGCCGCGGGCCGCGTTCCTCGCGGCTGGCCGGCGCTTCCTGCCCGCCCTGCGCGACGAGGACATCGCCCCCGGCCAGGTCGGTTACCGCGATCGAGGCCGTCGGCGACACCCCGCCGGACTTCCTGATCTTCCGCGACGGCGCGTACGTCCACCTCGGGGGCATCGAGTCGCCCGGCCTCACCTCGGCGCTCACGATCGCGCGGTATGTCGAGGGGTTGGTATAGGCCTACAGCCGCGCGGCGACCCAGGCTTCGAGGTCGGCCATCACTTGAGGGTGCTCTGGCTCGTTGAAGATCTCGTGCTTCAGGCCGTCGTAGAGGCGCAGGCTCTTGTCCGCAGAGCCGACGTGCTGATGCAGCGTGGTGCTGCGCTCGCCGTCGGGGACGCCGGTGCCGGCCATGATCAGGATCGGCAGCCGGATCTCGCCGACGCGCTCCTGGATCGCGAGGCGCATCGGCGCCATCGCCTCGTCGCGGGCGACGGGGATCGGGCCTCGGTAGTTCAGCGGGTCAGCGTCGTAGTCGATGGCGACCCGCGGGTCGCGCGCGAGGAAGCCGGTGTCGAGGGGTGGGCGAGTGTTGGTGCCGGGCATCGCCTCGGGTGTCGGGGGGAGCGGCGTGCCGGGCTTCGCGATGCCGCCGCCCGAGAGCACGAGGCCGGCGAGTTCCGCCTGGTGATCGAGCACGTAGCCGAGGCTGATCGCGGAGCCCATGCTGTGCCCGACGAGGAAGATCTTCTGCCCGGGCTGCTCGTTCTGCACGAGGTCGAAGAATGTCTTGAGGTCGTCCAGGTACTGCTGGTACGAATCGATCTCGACGTGTGCGCCATCCGACTTGCCGTGCCCGCGATGGTCGAGGGCGTAGACCGCATAGCCGTGCGGCACCACGGCGTTGACGAGGTTCATGTAGCGACCGCTGTGCTCCGCGAACCCGTGCGCGACGAGCAGGACGGCCTTCGGCGTGCCTGCGGGCTGCCACGACTGCCAGTAGATGTTGAATGCCTTCGCGCCTTTGAACGTGCTCTCGTGGTGCTTCATCGCTGCCCCCCGCTACCTCGGTGCGGGCGGATGGTAGCGGCTTGCGCGTTAGAACGAGGCGACCTGCGGGATGACCTGAGTGCCGAGGCGCTTCACGAAGTCGAGGGCGTGCGGCCCGACCGGCATCACGATCGCCTCCTGCACGCCGAGCGCGGCGTACTCGCGCAACTCGTCGATGACGGCAGGGGCGTCACCCTGGGTGAGCGCGTCGCTGCGGTAGAGGATCGTCTTGCGGATGCCGCCGTAGTCGCGGCCCTCACGCTCGCAATGGCCACGCAGGACCTCGAGTTTGTGGGCAACAGACGAGACGTTCGGGGCGATGAAGTTGCAGGCGTCCGCGTAGCGCGCGACCATGAGCAGCGTTTTCTGCTCTCCCGTGCCGCCGATCATGATCGGCGGATGTGGCTGCTGGAGCGGACGCGGCGAGCAAAGCGTCTCGCCGAGTTGGTAGTAGCGGCCCTCGAACGAGCCGTTGTCGTCGCTCCACATCTGCAGGCAGATGCGCAGCGTCTCCTCCAGGCGGCGGAAGCGCTCGCCCACCCGGGGGAACTCGACGCCCAATCCTCGATGCTCGCGCTCGTACCACGCGGCGCCGATGCCGAGTTCGGCACGCCCCTCGGAGAGCACGTCGAGCGTCGACACGATCTTCGCGAGCAGGCCGGGGTGCCGGTACGTGACGCCGGAGACGAGCGTGCGCAGGCGGACCGTCTTCGTCTTCGCCGCGATGAAGCCGAGGGTGGCGTACGCCTCCAGCATCGGGTCCTCGACGGGGGCAAAGCCCTGCATCTGGAAGTAGTGGTCCATCACGGACACCGAGGCGCACCCCGCCTCCTCCGCCGCCCCGGCGAGGCGTGCGAGGTCGGCGGCGATCCTCGGCGGGCCGCCTGGCCACTGGAAACTCGGGATGTGGATGCCGATGTCCATGGAGACTCCTCGGTGCTCGGTGACGAGCGCTAGCGGACCGCGTCGCCGTGACGGTAGTCCGCGGTGATCTCGTCGAGGCGCGTCTTTACGTCGGCGGGCAGCGGCGCCTCGACGGCTGCGAGCGAGTCATCGAGTTGCTCCGCGCGGCTCGCGCCGATGATCGGTGCCGTGATGGCTGGGTTCGCGAGCACCCAGCGCAGCGCCATCTGCACCATCGGGATACCCGAGTCCTTCGAGACACCCTTGATCGCCTCGACCGTGTCGAACTCGCGGTCGTGCCAGTACCGCGACTGGTAGTTCTGCGCCGCATTGCCGAGGGTGAATCGCGTGCCCTCCAGCGGGCCCGATGCCTGGCTGTGCTTGCCCGTGAGCAGGCCACCCGCGAGCGGGTTGTAGGGAATGACGCCGATGCCCTCCTCCTCGCAGAGCGGGAACAGTTCGCGCTCGAACTCACGGAAGAGCAGGTTGTATCGCGGCTGCACGCTGTCGAAGCGCGCGAAGCCCGCGGCCTCCTGCTTGCCGATCGCCCGCGCGAGCCGGAACGCGAGCCAGTTCGAGACGCCGATGTAGCGCGCCCGCCCGGAGCGCACGACGTCCTCGAGGGCGCGCACGGTCTCGTCCAGCGGTGTGTTCGGGTCGTAGCCGTGCAACTGGTACAGGTCGATGTAGTCTGTGCGCAGGCGCCTCAGGCTCGCGTCGACGGCGTCCAGGATGTGCTTGCGGTTCCCGCCGCCCTCCCAGCGCCGCGGCCCCATCTGGCCGTGACACTTGGTGGCGAGGATGAACTCGTGGCGCTTGCCCTCGAGCCACTTGCCGACGATCTCCTCGGTGCGCCCGGCCGTCTGCGGCCCGCCGCCGAGCGGGTAGACGTTCGCGGTGTCGAGGAAGGTGATGCCGCCGGTCGCCGCGCGGTCGAGGATGCCGAACGAGGTGGCCTCGTCGCACTGCAGCCCGAAGGTCATGGTGCCGAGGCAGAGCCGGCTGACCTGCAGCCCCGTCCGCCCGAGTCGTGTGTGTTGCATCGAGTATGTCGCCTTCTAGCGCGGCCATCCGAGGCGCACGCGAAGGTTATAGACTACGCCCGAGTGCCAGCCCGCCCGCCGCCGCCGCAATCCCCAGCACCACCGTGCCGACGACATACGCCACCGCCAGCGCCGAATCCCCCGCCTCGACGTGCGCAATCGCGTCGTACGCGAACGCCGAGAACGTGGTGAACCCGCCGAGGATCCCCGTGGTCAGCCCGAGCGTCACCCACCTCGGCGTCTCCGCAAACCTCGACTCCACCGCCCCCAGTACCAGCCCGATCGCCAGCGCCCCCACGAGGTTCACCGCGAACGTCCCCGCCCCTCCCACGCCAGCCCTCGACGTCATCCACGTCGAAAGCCCGTACCGGGCAAGCGAGCCGGCGGCGCCGCCGAGTGCAATGGCGATCGGGATGGACATGGCGGAAATCTACACGAAGAACCTGGATGCGGTGCGCGCCGGGGCAGACAGTTGTTACCCG